>NZ_JBIBJI010000002.1:431776-787020 GCF_042958345.1 Streptomyces sp. NPDC007983 | reverse complement strand
GGGGGTGGCGCCCGCCCGCGTCGCGGGGGGGGCCCCCCCCCCCGGGGGGGGGGCCCGGCGCCCCCCCCCCCGGGGGGGGGGCCCCCCCCCCCCCCCCCCCCCCCGCCGCGGTTCGTCACGTCCTCACCGGACCGGGTGCCCGGCGTCCCGCAGCGCGCCCTTGACCTCGCCGATGCGCAGGTCGCCGAAGTGGAAGACGGAGGCGGCCAGCACCGCGTCCGCGCCCGCCGCGACGGCCGGGGGGAAGTCGGCGAGCTTGCCCGCGCCGCCGCTGGCGATGACGGGGATGGTGACGTGCTTGCGGACGGCCTCGATCATCGCCGTGTCGTAGCCGTCCTTGGTGCCGTCCGCGTCCATCGAGTTCAGCAGGATCTCCCCGGCGCCCAGCTCGGCCGCGCGGTGGGCCCACTCCACGGCGTCGATGCCGGTGCCGCGGCGGCCGCCGTGGGTGGTGACCTCGTAGCCGGACGCGGTCTCCGTGCCGGTCGGGCAGCGGCGGGCGTCGACCGACAGGACGAGGACCTGGCTGCCGAAGCGCTCGGCGATCTCGCGGATGAGGTCGGGCCGGGCGATGGCGGCGGTGTTGACGCCGACCTTGTCCGCTCCGGCGCGCAGCAGCTTGTCGACGTCCTCGGGGGTGCGGACGCCGCCGCCCACGGTCAGCGGGATGAAGACCTGCTCGGCGGTGCGGCGCACCACGTCGTAGGTGGTCTCGCGGTCGCCGGAGGATGCGGTGATGTCGAGGAAGGTCAGCTCGTCGGCGCCCTCCTGGCCGTAGATCCGGGCCATCTCGACGGGGTCACCGGCGTCCCGCAGGTTCTGGAAGTTGACGCCCTTGACGACCCGGCCGTTGTCCACGTCCAGGCAGGGGATGACTCGGACCGCCAGGGTCATGACGCTCGGGCTCCTCGGAATGCTTCCAGTTCGACTTCCACCAGCACGCGCGAGTCGACGAAGCCGGACACCACGACGAGGGTCGCGGCGGGGCGTACGGCGTCGAAGATCTCCTTGTGGGCGCGGCCCGCCTCGTCCACGTCGCGGGCGTGGGTGAGGTACATGCGGGTGCGGATGACCGATTCGACGCCGAGGCCGAATTCCTTCAGCGCGTCGAGGGCGTGGCCGAAGGCGGCGAGGGTCTGCTCGTACGGATCGCCCTCGCCCTCCAGTACGCCGCGCTCCGCGAGCGGCATGGTGCCGGAGACGACCACCAGGTCCCCGGCGGCGACGGCCCGGGCGAAGCCGATGCTCTCCTCCCAGGGGCTACCGGTCTGCACGCGCCGCGTGGTCGCCCCGGGCGGGACCTCGGGTGAGTTCTCGCGTGGGTTCTCGGCTGAGCTATCGGGTGAGGTCATGCGGATACCGCCTCCAACGCCTCTTCCAAGGTGAACGCCTTGGCGTAGAGCGCCTTGCCCACGATGGCGCCCTCGACACCTTCCGGTACCAGGGTCGCAAGGGCGCGCAGGTCGTCGAGCGAGGAAACGCCGCCGGAGGCGACGACGGGCTTGTCGGTGGCGGCGCAGACGTTGCGCAGCAGCTCCAGGTTGGGGCCCTGGAGGGTGCCGTCCTTGGCGATGTCGGTGACGACGTAGCGGGCGCAGCCCTCGGAGTCGAGGCGGGCGAGGGTTTCGTACAGGTCGCCGCCGTCGCGGGTCCAGCCGCGGCCGCGCAGGGTGGTGCCGCGGACGTCGAGGCCGACGGCGATCTTGTCGCCGTGCTCGGCGATGACCTTGGCGACCCATTCGGGGGTCTCCAGGGCGGCGGTGCCGAGGTTGACGCGGGTGCAGCCGGTGGCGAGGGCCGCGGTGAGCGAGGCGTCGTCGCGGATGCCGCCGGACAGCTCGACCTTGAGGTCCATGGCGCGGGCGACCTGGGCGATCTGCTCGCGGTTGTCGCCGGTGCCGAAGGCGGCGTCGAGGTCCACCAGGTGCAGCCACTCGGCGCCGGCCCGCTGCCAGGCGAGGGCGGCCTCCATCGGGTCGCCGTACGACGTCTCGGAGCCGGACTCGCCGTGGACGAGGCGGACGGCCTGGCCGTCGCGGACGTCGACGGCGGGGAGGAGTTCGAGGCGGTGCGTTGGCATGCGGGAACCTTACGGTGAGGACGGAGCGGGTACGGGCGGGACGGGCCGGTCAGAGCGTGTCGAGCCAGTTGCGCAGCAGGCGGGCCCCGGCGTCACCCGACTTCTCGGGGTGGAACTGGGTGGCCCACAGCGGGCCGTTCTCCACGGCGGCCACGAACGGCTCGCCGTGGGTGGTCCAGCTGACCTTGGGGCCGGGCATGTGCGGGTTGCTGACCTCCAGCTCCCAGGTGCGGACGGCGTAGGAGTGCACGAAGTAGTAGCGCTCCTCCTTGTCCAGCCCCGCGAAGAGCCGCGAGTCGCCGGGCGCGGTGACCGTGTTCCAGCCCATGTGGGGGACGACGGGGGCGCGCAGCGGTTCGACGGTGCCGGGCCATTCGTCCAGGCCCTCGGCCTCGACGCCGTGCTCGATGCCGCGGCCGAAGAGGATCTGCATGCCGACGCAGATGCCCATGACCGGGCGGCCGCCGGCCAGCCTGCGGCCCACGATCCAGTCGCCGCGCGCCTCGCGCAGCCCCTTCATGCAGGCGCCGAAGGCGCCGACGCCGGGCACGAGGAGGCCGTCGGCGGCCATGGCCCGGTCGTAGTCGCGGCTGATCTCGACGTCCGCGCCGACGTGGGCGAGGGCCCGCTCGGCGGAGCGGACATTGCCGAAGCCGTAATCGAAGACGATCACGCTCTTCGTACTGGTGCTCAATTCCAGACCTCCAGCCGCAGGATCCCGGCCAGCAGCGACATCGTGGCGCCCACTCCCAGCAGCACGATCACGCCCTTGGGCAGCCCCTGCTTGGCGAAGGAGATGACTCCGCCGAGGAGGAACAGCCCGAGCAGGATGAAGACGGTCGACAGCCCGTTCATTCAGAGGGCGCCCTTCGTGGAGGGGAGGATTCCGGCGGCGCGCGGGTCGCGCTCGCTCGCGTACCGCAGCGCCCGGGCGAGCGCCTTGAACTGGCACTCCACGATGTGGTGCGCGTTGCGCCCGTACGGGACGTGGACGTGCAGGGCGATCTGCGCCTGGGCGACGAAGGACTCCAGGATGTGCCGCGTCATCGTGGTGTCGTAGCTGCCGATCATCGGCGCGATGTTCTCCGGCTCGGTGTGCACGAGATACGGGCGACCGGAGAGGTCGACGGTCACCTGCGCCAGCGACTCGTCCAGCGGCACGGTGCAGTTGCCGAAGCGGAAGATGCCGGTCTTGTCGCCGAGCGCCTGCTTGAAGGCGGCGCCGAGCGCGAGGGCGGTGTCCTCGATGGTGTGGTGGGTGTCGATGTGCAGGTCGCCCTCGGTCTTGACCGTGAGGTCGAAGAGGCCGTGGCGGCCGAGCTGGTCGAGCATGTGGTCGTAGAAGCCGACGCCGGTCGACACATCGACCTGGCCGGTCCCGTCGAGGTCGATCTCGACGACGACCGAGGTCTCCTTGGTGGTGCGCTCCACGCGGCCCACGCGGGTCATGCGCTCTTCTCCTTCATCAGCTCGCGAACCGCGTCGAGGAACGCGTCGTTCTCGGTCGGGGTGCCCGCGGTGACCCGCAGCCGGCCCGGTACGCCGTTGTCCCGGACCAGCACGCCGTGGTCCAGCAGGGTCTGCCAGGCCGCATGGGCGTCCTCGAAGCGTCCGAACTGGACGAAGTTGGCGTCCGAGTCGGTCACGTCGCAGCCAATGGCGCGCAGCTCCCGCACCAGCCGGTCGCGCTCGGTCTTGAGCGCGTCGACGTACCCGAGCAGCGTATCGGTGTGCTCCAGGGCGGCCAGCGCGGTGGCCTGGGTGACGGCGGACAGGTGGTACGGCAGCCGGACGAGCTGGACGGCGTCGACCACGGCCGGGGCGGCGGCGAGGTAGCCCAGCCGCAGCCCGGCGGCGCCGAACGCCTTGGACATCGTCCGGGAGAGCACCAGATGCGGGCGGCCCTCGATCAGCGGCAGCAGCGACGGGCGGTGGCTGAACTCGGCGTACGCCTCGTCCACGACCACCAGCGACGGCTTGGCGGCCTGCGCCGCCTCGTACAGCGCGAGCACCGTCTCGGCCCCGACGGCGGTACCGGTCGGGTTGTTCGGCGAGGTGATGAAGACGACATCGGGCTTGCGCTCGGCGATCACCTGGCACGCGGTCTCGACGTCGATGGTGAAGTCGTCGTTCCGCGGGCCGGAGATCCAGCCGGTGCCGGTGCCGCGCGAGATCAGCGCGTGCATCGAGTACGAGGGCTCGAAGCCGATCGCGGTGCGCCCCGGCCCGCCGAAGGTCTGCAGCAGCTGCTGCAGCACCTCGTTGGAGCCGTTGGCCGCCCACACCTGCTCGGGTCCCACCGCGAGCCCCGCCGTACGGGTGAGGTAGCGGGCCAGCTCGGTGCGCAGCTCGACCGCGTCCCGGTCCGGGTAGCGGTTGAGCTGGCGGGCCGCCTCGGCGACCCGCTCGGCGATCCGCTCCACCAGCGGCTCGGGCAGCGGATAGGGGTTCTCGTTGGTGTTCAGCCGTACGGGTACGTCCAGCTGCGGCGCGCCGTACGGGGACTTGCCGCGCAGCTCGTCACGGATGGGGAGCTCGTCCCAAGGGGACACAGAGGGGTTGCCGGTCACTTGCTCCCAGGTACCTTCCAGTCGAACCGTGCCTTCACCGCCGCGCCGTGCGCGGGCAGGTCCTCCGCGTCGGCGAGCGTCACCACATGGCCCGCGACCTCGGCCAGCGCCTCGCGGGTGTAGTCCACGACGTGGATGCCGCGCAGGAAGGACTGCACCGACAGGCCGGAGGAGTGGCAGGCGCAGCCGCCGGTGGGCAGGACGTGGTTGGAGCCCGCCGCGTAATCGCCGAGCGACACCGGTGCGTACGCGCCGACGAAGATCGCCCCGGCGTTGCGCACCCGGGCCGCGACCGCCGCCGCGTCCTCGGTCTGGATCTCCAGGTGCTCGGCCGCGTACGCGTCGACCACCGCGAGGCCCTGGTCGAGGCCGTCGACCAGCACGATCCCGGACTGCCGCCCGGCCAGCGCCGGGGCGATGCGGTCCTCGACGTGCTTGGTGGCCGCGACCTGGACGTCCAGCTCCTTCTCGACCGCGGCGGCCAGCTCCTCGGAGTCGGTGACCAGCACCGAGGCGGCCAGCGGGTCGTGCTCGGCCTGGCTGATCAGGTCAGCGGCGACGTGCACCGGGTCGGCGGTGGCGTCGGCGAGGATCGCGATCTCGGTGGGGCCCGCCTCGGCGTCGATACCGATCCGGCCCTTGAGCAGCCGCTTGGCGGCGGCGACCCAGATGTTGCCGGGCCCGGTGACCATGGAGACCGGACGGCACTCCTCGGTGCCGTACGCGAACATCGCGACCGCCTGGGCGCCGCCCGCCGCGTACACCTCGTCGACGCCGAGCAGCGCGCAGGCCGCCAGGATCGTGGGGTGCGGCAGCCCGCCGAACTCCGCCTGCGGCGGGGAGGCGACGGCCATCGAGGCGACGCCGGCCTCCTGCGCGGGCACCACATTCATCACAACGGACGACGGGTAGACGGACCGCCCGCCCGGTGCGTACAGCCCGACCCGCTCGACGGGCACCCAGCGCTCGGTGACCGTGCCGCCCGGCACGACCTGCGTGGTGTGGTCGGCGCGCCGCTGCTCCCGGTGGACCAGCCGGGCCCGCCGGATGGACTCCTCCAGGGCCGCGCGCACGGCCGGGTCCAGCTCGTCGAGGGCGCTGGTCAGGGCCTCGGCGGGCACCCGCACCCGCTCCATGGTCACGCCGTCGAACCGATGCGCGTACTCGATCAGTGCAGCGGTGCCGCGATGGCGCACGTCGTCGCAGATGGGCCGCACCTTCTCCAGGGCGGCCTCGACGTCGAGCTCGGCACGGGGCAGCAGGTCGCGGTCGATTCCGCCGCCCGGGAAGGCGGCGCCGCGCAGATCGATACGGGAGATCACGCGATCAATTGTCTCAGACGTGTTCCGGCGTCCCGCCCCCCGTATCAGTGAGTGATACGGAACCCCTAAGTTGATCCTGACCGTTGGCGTTCAAGCGGTTACTCAGCGGGAATGTGGATCCGTACGGGGATACGGAGGACAGGAGGCGACACGGCTGTGACCGAGCCACGCGACGGCGATCCTCCCCCGGGGCTCGACCTGACCACCGCCGAGTGGGGCATGTGGCAGGCGTTCCGCAACGGCAGTACGCACGATCTGCGCACCTCCCACCCCCAGCGGAACGACCCCTCCGGCCCGTACGCCTGGGGCCCGGAGCGCAGTGTGCGCGCCCGGGTCGTGGCCCTGCTGCTGCTGGACGGGCCGCCCGCCCAGCCGGGCCGGGTGGCGGCGCTCAAGCTGAACGGGGTGCACATCACCGGCACCCTCGACCTGGCGGGCGGCACCATCGACCCGTATGTGGAGCTGAAGAACTGCCGCTTCGAGCGGGAGGTGCTGCTCCCGGAATCCCACTTCACCACGCTCCGCCTGGTGGGCTGCTCGCTCCCCCGGCTGGAGGCGGCCCGGCTGAGCACCGAGGGCGATCTGCATCTGCCGCGCTGCGTGGTCGACCACGGCATCCGGCTCACCGACGCCCACATCGGCACCGATTTACTCCTGAACCAGCTGATCGTGCGCCGGGACCGCCGGGGCATGTCGATCACGGCCGACGGGCTGACCGTGGCCCAGGACTTCCAGGCCGACATGATCGAGTCGTACGGCGAGATCAGTCTGCGCGGCGCCCAGATCGGCGTGTCGCTCAGCCTGCGCGGCAGCCGGCTGCGCAACCCGTACGGGCGGCGGGCGCTGAACGCGCCGCAGCTGACCGTCGAGCGCAGCCTGTACCTCACCGCGGGCGGGGTGAGCACCTACTCCAGCGGTTCGACGCCGCCGTACGGCACCACCAGCACGCCGACCCGCGGCACCCGCATCCAGCGCTTCGAATGCGAGGGCGGGGTCCGGCTGGACGACGGGCGGATCGGCGACGCCATCGACTTCGACCAGGCGCGCTTCGTCATGGAGAACGACCAGGAGCTGTCGCTGCGCCGGGTGCAGACACCCGAGCTGCGCTTCCTGGGCGAGCGGCCGCAGCGCGGGCGGGTGATCCTCTCCGGCGCCCGGGTGGTCAACCTGGTCGACAAGTCGGTGAGCTGGCCGGGCCCGGGCGGGCTGACCATGGCGGGCTTCTGCTACGAGAACCTGATCCCGCGCGGCCACTTCCCACTGTCCCGGCGGCTGGAGTGGGTGGCCGCCGCGACCCCCGAGTACGCGCCAGAGCCGTACGAGATGCTGGCCAACACGATGCGGGCCAGCGGCGAGGACGCCGACGCGCGCGAGGTGCTGCTCGCCAAGCAGCGGCGGCGCCGCGAGACGCTGCCGCTCGCCGGGAAGATGTGGGGCTATCTGCAGGACTGGACCGTGGCCTACGGCTACCGGCCCGGCCGGGCGGCGGTGTGGATGGCGGTGCTGTGGGCGGTCGGCTCGGTGTTCTTCGCGCACAACAGACCGGAGGCCATCAAACCGGGTGAGACCCCGCACTGGAACGCCTCGCTCTACGCACTCGATCTGCTGATCCCGGTCATCAATCTGGGTCAGGACGGCTATTGGAAACCCGCGGGCGCGATCCAGTGGGCGTCGATCGTGATGATCCTGCTCGGCTGGGTGCTGGCCACCACCGTGGCGGCCGGTGCGTCCCGTCTGCTGCGCCGTCAGTGAAGAGACGCGCGTGAGGCCATTAGGCTTACACCCCGTGACCTCCGCGCGCCTTCCGCTCTTCCCGCTGAACACGGTGCTGTTCCCGGGGCTCGTCATGCCCCTGAACGTCTTCGAACAGCGGTACCGCTCCCTGATGCGCGATCTTTCGGCGCTTCCCGAGGACGCCCCGCGCCGGTTCGGGGTGATCGCCATCAGGGACGGCCACGAGGTCGCGCCCAGTGCGATCGGCCTCCCGGAGTCGGCGCCCACGCCCGACCGGGGCCCGGCGGCGGGCTTCGGCCCGGACCCGGCCAAGTCGTTCTACGGGGTGGGCTGTGTCGCGGACGCGGCCACCATCCGGGAGCAGGAGGACGGCACCTTCGAGGTGCTGGCCACCGGCACCACCCGGTTCGAGCTGCTGTCCGTGGACTCCACGGGCCCCTATCTGATGGGCGAGGTCAACGAGCTGGAGGAGGAGCCTGGCGACGGCGCCGGAGCGCTGGCCTCCGGGGTGGTACGGGCCTTCCGCACGTACCAGAAGCGGCTGGCGGGCGCCCGGGAGCGCACCCTCGCCGCCGAACAGGACCTGCCGGGCGAGCCCTCGGTGCTCTCCTACCTGGTCGCGGCCGCCGCCGTGCTCGACACCCCGGCCAAGCAGCGGCTGCTCCAGGCGCCCGATACGGCGAGCCGGCTGGCCGAGGAGCTGAAAATGCTGCGCTCCGAGAGCGCGGTCATCGGTAAGCTCCCGTCCCTGCCCGCCGTCGACCTCACCCGCCGCCCCACCAGCCCCAACTGACGCCGACTCACCTCAACCATGGCGAAGAAGACCAAGAAGAACTCCTCCGGATCCACCGGCACCCCGGCCACCACCGCCCTCACCGCGGCGGGCACGGCCTTCACCGTGCACTCCTACGACCACGACCCGGCCGCCCCCTCGTACGGTGAGGAGGCCGCGCGGGCGCTGGGCGTGGAGCCGGGCCGGGTGTTCAAGACCCTCATCGCGAGCGTCGACGACCGGCTCACGGTCGCCATCGTGCCCGTATCGGCCTCGCTCGACCTCAAGGCGCTCGCCGCCGCGGTCGGCGGCAAGCGCGCCACCATGGCGGACCCGGCGGCGGCAGAGCGCACCACGGGCTACGTACGCGGCGGCATCTCCCCGCTCGGCCAGCGCAAGCGGCTGCCGACCGCGCTGGACGCCTCCGCCGACGGCCACGAGACGGTCTGCGTATCGGCGGGCCGCCGGGGCCTGGAGGTCGAGCTGTCCCCGAAGGACCTGGCGGCGCTGACGGAAGCGGTGGTGGCGCCGATCGCGCGGTTCGACGGCTAGGGATTACGCGGTGGTCGAGGCCTGGTAGTAGGTCTCCGGCTCCTCGTCGCGGGGGCCGAACAGGCCGGTCAGGGCCAGGTGCACGACCATCGCGGCCACCGACCAGGCCAGCAGCGCGCCCTTGGCGTTCAGCTTCAGCGGGGCGTCGAACGTGACGCCCTTGCCGACCTGACGGGCGTGCGCCACGACGTCCGTGGACGGCCCGAGCCAGACTCCCAGCCGCCAGGCGATCACCGAGCCGAGGACGCCGCCGATGGCCAGCCCGACCACCAGGGCGACCCCGCCGCGCCGGCAGAACAGGAAGGTCAGCAGCGCCGAGACGAGGCCGAAGGCGAGCGCGCCCAGCACGAACACCCCGTCCGCGCCGACCGCGTCCTCGCCTTCCGAGTTCTTCAGATAAACGGCCTTGCCGTCCGAGATCAGCCCCACCCGAGGCGCCAGCCACAGCCACAGCAGGCCGAGCAGCACGCCCGCGACCGCCACCGCGATCGCCACCACGGAGGCCTGCACCAGCTCGGCGCGCAGCTCCTCCCCCGGTTCGGAGTGCTCGGCGTGCTCGGACTCCTCGGCGGGATACGGCTCGGGATGCCCCTGCGCGGCCGGTTCGCCCGGTGCGGGCTGTCCGTGCTCGGAGTCGTCGTGCGGCGAGGGCTGATCATGTGGCGTCAACGGTGCGGTCACTCCGTCATCGTGCCAGGCGGATGGTGTACTTCGGTCGGCGGGAGGTTCACTGCGGCGCGTCACCGCACGGCGGCCCGTCGATAGGCCCAGGTCGCGGCGGCGAGCGACACCACGGCCACCCCCGCGCACACCCCGAGGTCGGCGCAGACCGCCAGCCAGTCGGGCTGCCCGTCGAAGGACCGGGCCAGGGCCTCCACACCGTACGTCGACGGCAGCAGATCGCGCGCGTACGACACCACCTCCGGCATCCGGGCGGCGGGCAGCACCCCCAGCAGCAGCGCGGCCGACATCCCCAGCTGTCCCAGCAGCGTGGCCAGTTCCTGGCGCGGCGCGAGCAGTCCGAGGGCGGCACCCAGGCCCGCGAGGGCGGCGCCGGAGAGCGGGATCACCGCGGCGAGCACCCACAGATGGCCCAGCGGCAGCTGGAACAGCACGCTGCCGACGACCGCGGTGACGGCCGTCCCGGGCACGGTGAAGGAGGCGTACGCGGCGGCCGCGCCGAGCACCACCGCGGCGGGCGGCACCGGCAGCGTCGCGTAGTGGTCGAGCCCGCCGCTCGCCCGGAGCTGGCCGAAGTACTGCGCGAGCAGGTTGAGCGCCACGAAGGCCACGACGAGCACGCTCGACCCGGCCACCACGGAGCGCGCCGCGCCGCCGCCCTCGTCCACCACACCGCGCATCAGGACCATGATCCCGACGGACTGGAAGGTGGCCACGAACAGCAGGGGAATCCGGGCCACCCGCGCCCGCGACAGCTGCGCCCGGTAGACCGCGACCAGCGCGGGCAGCAGCCGCGCGGAGGCCGCGAGCGGGGCGGGAACGCCGTCGGCTGACCGGGGCACGGCGCCGCCGGCCTCCTCGGCCGGCGCACCGGACTTCGGCATGCTGCCGGGCATGGCCTGCGCGGGCACGACACTCACGTCTGCGCTGCTCCTCTTCCGTCTGGCTTGGTCACGGGCTTGGTTACGGACATGATCACGGTCGCGTTCACGGTCCCGTTCACGGGTGCGTTCACCTCATACCGTCCCTCACGTCTTCACCAGCCCCTCCGCGCCCTCCGTACGGCCGCCCAGCGCCACGTACACGTCCTCCAGGCTGGGCGTGGCGAGGGTGAAGTCGTCCAGTGCGGCGAAGGCGGGCCCGCCGGTCACGGTGGCGATCGCGGCGCGCGCCGCGTCCGGGGCCAGCCGCAGGGTCCAGCGCCGCCCGGAGGCGTGCGCGGCGTCCCGCAGCGCGGCGACCCCGGGGATGTGCAGCGGCGCCTCGGCGCGCCACACCAGCTCCACCCGTACCTCGTCCGCGACCATCGCCTTGAGCCCGGCGGGGGTGTCGCAGGCGATGACCCGGCCCCGGTCGAGCACCGCGACCCGGTCGAGCACGGTCTCGGCCTCGATGACGTTGTGCGTCACCAGCAGCACGGTCACCCCGCGCTCGGCCCGCCGCCGGTCCACCGCGGCCCAGACGGCGCGCCGCGCCACCGGGTCCATCCCGGTGGTCGGCTCGTCCAGCACCAGCAGCGGCCGCTCCCCCACCAGGGCGGCGGCGACGCAGGCCAGCCGGCGCTGACCGCCGGAGAGCTTCTTGAGCGGCCGCCCGGCGATCTTGGTGAGCCCCAGCTCCTCGATCACCGCGTCCCGCTCGGCGCGGGCGGCGCGCGCGTCCAGCCCGCGCAGCCGTGCGGTGGTCTCGGCGGCGAGCGCGACGGTCAGCTCGTCCAGCGCGGTGGAGTCCTGGCCGAGGTAGCCCAGGAGGCGGGAGGCGCGCTCGGGGTGGCGTACGAGGTCGTGGCCGAGCACCCTCACGTGGCCCTCGTCGGGCCGCAGCAGGCCGGTGAGCTGGCGTACGAGGGTCGACTTCCCGGCGCCGTTGGGCCCGAGCAGCCCGAACACCTCACCGCGCACCACGTCCAGGTCGATGCTGTCGCTGGCCCGGACCTCGGGCGTGGCGGGCGCACCGCGGCGGCCACGCGCCGCGGGATAGGTCTTGACCAGGCCACGCACGGTGCACACCACATCGCCTGCCGTCGCCTGTTTCGCGCCCGTCCTCACGAGCTATGAGGGTACGCGCCCAAACACCCGGAGCCGTCCGCGGGGGCCGGGTCCCGCCCGGGGTCCGCGGGGCCTACTCCCCTGCCGGGGCGTGCTCGGCGGCGCTGCGGACGTCGATCTCGCGCCAGAACCCGGCCCGGATGGCATAGCGGTCGTGCTCGTCGATCTGGTCGTCCTTGTGGGCGAGCAGACCGAAGCGGGCGGCGTAGCGCAGCAGCTCGCCGTCGATGCGGTGCGGGATGCGCGGGTACTCCGTCGACAGCTGGTGGAGGTGTCCGGCGTCGGAGAGCCGCTCGATCCAGCGGCGGGCGAAGACCTGGCCGACCTCGAACGGGTCGCCGCTGACCGCGGTGATGTCCTCCTCGCGGTCGGCCCAGCGCTGCTCGGCGCTGGTGAGCTGGGCCAGCATGGGCAGATTGGCGGTCTCCGGCGGCTCGCCCACCCCGGAGCCCGGGCCTCGGTCGATCCAGCCCTTGTCGGAGGACCAGCGGAGGGTGGCGCTGGGGGCCGGGTGGGGTGCGGCGGGGCCGCCGGGCCCGCGGCCCAGGCCCGCGAGGTCCTTCGGGGTGGGCACGCCTCTGGCTCCGCCTGCGGTCGTGGCGTCCTGCTCGCCGGCGGGGGCCGGGCCGGGCGCCGTCCGGGCGTCCTGCTCGGCGGCGGGGGCGGCGGCGCCCGGGGCGCCCGCCGCGGGCCGCGCCGTGCCGTTGCGCGCGGCGGGCGACTCGCCGGCCGCTGCCGCGGCGGCGGCCGCCGCGGCGGTCTCCGGCAGCGGGGCGGCGAGGATGGCGGCGATCTCGGGGCGCGGCTCGGTGGTGGGGGCGCAGGGCCCGGGAAGCTCCTTGGCGCGCACCGCCCGGGTGATCCACGCCCGGTCCAGGACGCGCCGCTCGTCGGCCTCGGCGACCAGGTCCTCGGACTGGTTGTAGTCGCCGTCGGCGGCCTGGACCGCCCACAGGTGGACGGCGACCCCGTGCTCCTTGGCCGACATCAGCCCGGGCAGCAGATCGCCGTCGCCGGTGACCAGCACGATGTCGGAGCAGGCGCGGTTGCGGGCCAGCTCGGTCAGCTCGGCGTGCATGGCGGCGTCCACGCCCTTCTGCGCCCAGCGGCCGTCGCTGCGGGTCAGCGCGCCGAGCCGGACGGTGACCCGGGGCATCACCCGCAGCCGCCGGTGCTCGGGCTGGGGTACGCGGTCGGGGGCGCCGTCGAACCAGTAGATCCGCAGCAGCGGGCGCTCGGTGTCGGCCTCGGCGCGCTCCCGCAGGCCCTGGATCAGGGTCGCGTGGTCGACGGAGATGCGGGAGCGGGCGGGCTCCCCGGCCAGCAGGCTCGCGGCGGCGCCCAGCAGATAACCGGCGTCCACCAGGACGACGCAGCGGTCCACGTTCCACCCTCTTTCCTGAAGTCCAGTCGTCGGTCGCCCCCCGACACAGCCGTGCCCCGAATCTTTTCTTCGTCCTCCCTTCGAGTCTGCCCGACCGTACGGGGGTTATCAGTCCGAACTGGATCACCGGCGTGGCGGATACGGCCTCCTCGGCAAGACCGCCCTTCTCACTCACGGTAATTGCCCGAAATGCACGGGTCACCAAGGCGTGTCACTGTTCTTCCCGGGGGCTGATCCCAACTGGAGGCACACCACCATGGGTAAGAACAAGAACCGCGATCGCAAGCAGCGGAACCAGCAGAACCGCGGTCAGGCCGACCAGACGCAGCAGTCCTCGATGGAAGCGCAGCCGCAGCAGATGGGGCCGGAGGGTGCCCCCTCGACGGCGCGGAAGAGCCGCCAGAAGAGTTTCGGCCACAACTGACCGCCGCCCATGAGCGGTTGAGGGGCGCGCCCGGCAGTCCGGGCGCGCCCCTCACCTCTGTCCGTCTGTCCGTCCTCAGCCCGCCAGGCAGGAGGCTCCGAGCAGCACCTTGAGGTCGCCGAAGAGCGCCGGGTCGGGGGTGACCCGGTGCCGGTCGAGCCGCAGCACGGTGGTCTTGCGGGCCCCTTGCAGCTTGATCCGCACTTCGGTCGAACCGCGGTGGTGGGTCAGCACCTCGCCCAGCTTCTCGACCAGCGGCGGGGTGACCTTGACGGTCGGAATGGTGATCGTCACGGGGGCGTTGGCGCCCGCCTCGGACAGGTCGGGGACCATCAGCTCCATGGCGACCAGCCGCGGCACGTCCTCGCGCTTGTCGAGCCGTCCCTTGACGAAGACGACGGCGTCCTCGACGAGCTGGGTGGAGACCAGCTGATAGGTGGCCGGGAAGAACATGCACTCGATCGACCCGGCCAGGTCCTCGACGGTCGCGATGGCCCAGGCGTTGCCCTGCTTGGTCATCTTGCGCTGGAGGCCGGAGATGATGCCGCCGATGGTGACGATCGCCCCGTCGGCGTGCTCGCCGCCGGTGAGCTGGGAGATCGCGGCGTCCGCCTTGTCGTTGAGGATGTGCTCGATGCCGAAGAGCGGGTGGTCGGAGACGTAGAGGCCCAGCATCTCCCGCTCCTGGGCGAGCAGATAGGTCTTGTCCCACTCGATGTCGGAGAACTCGATGTCGAGACCGAAGCCCGGCGCGTCCCCGCCGCCGCTCTCGCCGCCCATACCGCCGAAGAGGTCGAACTGCCCCTCGGCCTCCTTGCGCTTCACCGCCACCACGTTGTCGATCATCGTTTCGTAGTGCGCGGTGAGGCCCTTGCGGGTGTGGCCCATCTCGTCGAAGGCGCCCGCCTTGATGAGCGATTCGGTGGTGCGCTTGTTGCAGACGACCGCCTCGACCTTGTCGAGGTAGTCGGGGAACGAGGTGTACTTCCCCTTGGACTTGCGGCCGCGGATGATCGCGTCCACCACGTTCTGCCCGACGTTGCGGACCGCCGTGAGGCCGAAGAGGATCACATCGTCACCCTGGGCGGTGAAGTTGGCCTCCGACTCGTTGACGTTCGGCGTGAGCACCTTGATGCCCATGCGGCGGCACTCGTTGAGGTAGATCGCCGACTTGTCCTTGTCGTCACGGACCGAGGTGAGCAGCGCCGCCATGTACTCGGCGGGGTAGTTGGCCTTGAGGTACGCGGTCCAGTAGGTGACCAGGCCGTACGCGGAGGAGTGCGCCTTGTTGAACGCGTATCCGGCGAACGGGACCAGCACGTCCCACACCGCCTGGATGGCCTCGTCGGAGTAGCCGCGCTCGCGGCAGCCCTTCTGGAAGGGCACGAACTCCTTGTCCAGGACCTCCTGCTTCTTCTTGCCCATCGCCCGGCGCAGCAGGTCGGCCTGTCCGAGCGAGTACCCCGCGAGCACCTGGGCGGCCTTCTGCACCTGCTCCTGGTACACGATGAGGCCGTAGGTGATGCCCAGGACCTCCTTGAGCGGCTCCTCCAGCTCGGGGTGGATCGGGGTGATCTCCTGCTGGCCGTTCTTCCGCAGGGCGTAGTTGATGTGCGAGTTCATGCCCATCGGGCCCGGCCGGTAGAGGGCCGAGACGGCGGAAATGTCCTCGAAGTGGTCGGGCTTCATCATGCGCAGCAGGGAGCGCATGGGGCCGCCGTCGAACTGGAAGACGCCGAGGGTGTCGCCGCGGCAGAGCAGTTCGAAGGTCTTGGGGTCGTCCAGCGACAGGTCGAGCAGCTTGAGGTCGATGCCCTTGTTGGCGCGGACCATCTTGACCGCGTCGTCCATGATGGTGAGGTTGCGCAGGCCGAGGAAGTCCATCTTCAGCAGGCCCAGCGACTCACACGTCGGGTAGTCCCACTGGGTCACGACCTGGCCGTCGTTCTTCGGCGAGAACACCGGGACATGGTCGGTCACCGTCTCGCTGGACATGATCACGCCCGCGGCGTGCACGCCCATCTGCCGCACCAGGCCCTCGATACCGCGCGCGGTGTCGATGACCTTCTTCACGTCCGGCTCGTTCTCGTACATCCCGCGCACCTCGCCCGCCTCGCTGTAGCGGGGGTGCTTCTCGTCGGTGATGCCGGACAGCGGGATGCCCTTGCCGAGGACGTCGGCGGGCATGGCCTTGGTGATGCGGTCGCCCATCGCGTACGGGTAGCCCAGCACCCGGGCGGAGTCCTTGATCGCGTTCTTGGCCTTGATGGTGCCGTACGTACCGATCTGGGCGACCTTGTCGGCGCCGTACTTCTCGGTGACGTACCGGATCACCTCACCGCGCCTGCGCTCGTCGAAGTCGATGTCGACATCGGGCATGGACACGCGCTCGGGGTTGAGGAACCGCTCGAAGATCAGCCCGTGCTCGACCGGGTCGAGGTCGGTGATGCCCAGCGCATACGACACGATCGAACCGGCCGCGGAGCCTCGGCCGGGGCCCACCGCGATGCCGTTGTTCTTCGCCCACATGATGAAGTCGGCGACCACGAGGAAGTAGCCCGGGAACCCCATCTGGATGATGACGTCCATCTCGTACTCGGCGAGCTTCTGCCGGTCCTCGGGGACGCCGCCGGGGAAGCGCTGGGCCATCCCCTTGCGGACCTCCTCCTGGAACCAGGTGACCTCGGTGTACCCCTCGGGCACGTCGAAGCGCGGCATCAGGTCGCGCTTCTCGAACCAGCCGGTGTTGTCGATCTGCTCGGCGACCAGGAGGGTGTTGCGGCAGCCCTCCTGCCAGGCGTCCGAGGAGTCGATGGCGTACATCTCCTCCGTGGACTTCAGGTAGTAGCCCGTGCCGTCGAAGCGGAAGCGGTCCGGGTCGGAGAGGTTCTTGCCGGTCTGGACGCACAGCAGCGCGTCGTGCGCCACGGACTCGCGGGAGTAGGTGTAGTGCGAGTCATTGGTGACCAGCGGGGGGATGCCCAGCTTCTTGCCGATCTCCAGCAGCCCGTCCCGGACCCGGCGCTCGATCTCGATGCCGTGGTCCATCAGCTCCAGGAAATAGCGGTCCTTGCCGAAGATGTCCTGGTACTCGGAGGCCGCCTTCAGGGCCTCGTCGAACTGGCCGAGCCGCAGCCGGGTCTGCAGCTCGCCGGACGGGCAGCCGGTGGAGGCGATCAGCCCTTCGGACCACTGGGCGATGGTCTCCTTGTCCATCCGGGGCCACTTGACGAAGTAGCCCTCCATGTAGGCGTCGGAGGAGAGCCGGAAGAGGTTGTGCAGACCGGTCTTGTTCGTCGCCCAGATGGTCTTGTGGGTGTAACCACCGGAACCGGAGACGTCATCGCGCTTCTGGTGCGGCTGGCCCCACTGGACCCGTCGCTTGTAGCGCCGCGACTCCGGGGCGACGTACGCCTCGATGCCGATGATCGGGGTGATCCCGGCTCCGGTCGCCTGCTGGTAGAAGTCGTACGCACCGTGGAGGTTGCCATGGTCGGTCATGGCGATGTGCGTCATGCCCATCTCGTTGCAGGCGTTGAACATGTCCTTGAGCCGCGCCGCACCGTCCAGCAGCGAGTACTGGGTGTGGACATGCAGGTGCGTGAAGGGCGGCTTGGTCACGGTGGCAGACCTCCGGCGAACGGTCGATGACAGGTGGGTGGGACAGGACCGAAGGTTACCCCTCCGGACTGACAGCGGACGGGCGCGGGCGAGTAGCCTCAGACGCTGATCCTCTCGGGATCCTCCGTCCCGTCCTATACGTCGGAACGTATGTCGCACGGGATGAAAAACACCCAGTCGTATAAGCCATCACCACGTCACCACGCCGTGATCCCCATGCCCCAGGAGGCGCTCCGCGATGTCGACCCAGCAGACCCAGGCGGAACAGCGCGGCGAACACATCCTCGCCGTCTTCGACACCGCCTTCGGCGAGCTGCTCGCCGCCGACCCGGCCGCCTTCCGGGTGAAATTCCGGAAGATGGCCGCCTCGGCGTTCGCCTTCTACCGGGGCACCGCCTGCCTGTTCTACTCCGACGTGGAGCGCGAGCGCGCCGGCGGCCCGTACCTGGACGACCGCACCAGCCGGGTGTGGATCCACGGTGACCTCCACGCCGAGAACTTCGGCAGCTACATGGACGCCAACGGGCGTCTGGTCTTCAACGTGAACGACTTCGACGAGGCGTACGTCGGCCCCTTCACCTGGGACCTCAAGCGCTTCGCGGCCTCCGTCGCGCTCATCGGCTACACCAAAGCGCTCAGCGACGAGAAGATCACCGAGCTGGTGCGCGTCTACGCCGCCGCCTACCGCGAGCGGATCCACGCGCTGGCCACCGGCGCCAAGAACGACGAGGTGCCGCCCTTCACGCTGGAGACCGCCGACGGTCCGCTGCTGGACGCGCTGCGCGTCGCCCGCTCGCTGACCCGCTTCGGGCTGCTCGACTCGATGACCGAGATCCGCGACTTCGAGCGCCGCTTCTCGCCGGGCGGCGGCTCCATCGAGCTGGACGCCGCGACCCGCTACAAGGTGCTGGCCGCCTTCGACGGCTATCTGGAAACGCTTCCCGAGTCCAGTCTCGCGCGTCCGGACTCCTACCGCGTCAAGGACGTCGTGGGCCGCCGGGGCATCGGCATCGGCAGCGCCGGGCTGCCCTCGTACAACATCCTCCTGGAGGGCAACAGCGACGCCCTGGAGAACGATGTGGTGATCTACATGAAGCAGGCGCAGACCCCGGCGGTCTCCCGGCACATCACCGACGAGCAGGTCCGCGCGTACTTCCACCACGAGGGCCACCGCACGGTCATCTCACAGCGCGCGCTCCAGGCGCACGCCGACCCGTGGCTGGGCTGGACCGAGCTGGACGGGGCCGGGCAGCTGGTCGCCGAGATCTCGCCGTACGCGGTGGACCTGGACTGGGGCGACATCGACGACCCGGCCGAGATCGCCGCGGTCGTCGCCGACCTCGGGCGGGCCACGGCCACCATGCACGCCGCCGCCGACGACCAGAGCGGTCACTCCCTGGTGCCGTTCTCCACGGAGCGCGCCATCGACGCGGTGATCGCCGCCGACGAGGACGGCTTCGGTGACCTGCTGGTGGACTTCGCCCACACCTACGGCGCCCGGGCCCGCGCCGACCACCAGATCTTCGTGGACCTCTTCCGCAACGGCCGCATCCCGGGCCTCTGAGCGGCGCGGCGCCGGGAGCGTGGGGTGCCCGCCGGGCGGGCACCCCACGGTCCCGTTCCGCTTCTTGACCCCTTGACCCCTTGCCCCCTCAACCTCTCGACCTCTCGACCTCTTGATGTCACTCCTACAGGCGAACGTGGCACAATCCGACCTTATGGACGGCATGGGCGGCACCGTCGGCACAGGCGGCACCGGGCCCCGGCTGAGGGCCCTGCGCGCGGCGCTCTTCACAGCGCTGTGCGTCACCCTGTCCTCGACGTCCCATGTGCTGCTCTCCCGCGTCCCGCTGCCGCTTCCCACGGTCGCGGCGCTCTCGGCGGCCGTCTTCACCCTCGCCTACGCGCTCGCGGGCCGGGAGCGGGGTTTCTGGGGCATCGCCGCCCTGCTGGTCCCGCTGGAACTGGCCGCCGACACGATCTTCACCACGGGCCAGGACGCCTGTTACGGCCAGTCCGGCGGCCCGGTGGCCGGGCCCCTGCGCTCGATGGGTGTCGACCTGCTCTGCGGCAGCGGTGACGTGGGCACTCCGCTGGCCGGGGTCACCCATTCGGGGGGTGGCACGCCCCTGGCCGCCGTCGTCAGCTCCGCCACCCCGTGGCTGCTGCTCGCCGCCCATGTGGCTGTCGGGCTGATCGCCTCGGCCTGGCTGCGGCGCGGTGAGGCCGCTTTCGGGCGGCTGCTGGGGGCCCTGGCCGGTTTCGCCTTCCGGCCGCTGCTGCTGGCCGTCGCGGTCGTCACCGCGGCCCTGCGGCCGCGGACCCCGGCCGCGCTGCCGATACGCCCGGTGCGTCCGGCCCCCGCGCTCCCCCTTCTGGTGCACTCCGTCGTGCGTCGTGGACCGCCCTGCTCAGTCGCCGCCTGAGCACAGCGTTTCCCTTCCACGTACGCACTACCGACCGACGTAGAACGACGGAGATCGATCACTTATGAGCAACCGCAACAGCCACCAGAACAAGCAGGCCGCGCGCGAGCGGCTGCGCGCCGAGCGTGAGCGTCAGGCCAAGAAGGACCGGGTGCGCCGCCAGTTGTTCGTCGGCGGCGCGGTCGTCGCGGTCCTCGCGATAGCCGGCGGCATAGGCTACGCCGTCACCAACATGAACACGGACGACGTCAACCAGAAGTGGCGGACGGCGGCCGAGAAGCAGTCCCTGGTGAAGCCCGCCAACACCAGCGGCCCCCAGGGCACCACGGTGATCATCGGCGACAAGAAGGCCAAGAACACCCTGCATGTCTACGAGGACATGCGCTGCCCGGTGTGCGCCACGTTCGAGAAGTACACCGGCCCGACCGTGCTCAAGGACATCAAGGACGGCACCTACAAGGCGCAGTTCACGATGGGTACCTTCCTCGACGACAACAAGCAGATGCCCGGCGCCGGCTCCAAGAACGCCCTGAGCGCGCTCGGCGCGGCGCTCAACGTCAGCCCGCAGGCCTTCCTGGACTACAAGACGGCGCTGTACTCCCCGAAGAACCACCCGGACGAGACCAACGACGCCTTCGCCGGCGACCAGAAGCTGATCGACGTCGCCCAGCAGGTCAAGGAGCTGAAGGGCAACACGGCCTTCGAGAAGGCCGTGAAGAAGGGCACATACGACCGGTGGGCCCTGGCCATGTCCAAGACGTTCAACGACACCAAGGACATCACCGGCACCCCGTCCTTCAAGCTCAACGGCAAGAAGCTGGAGGTCGAGCAGGGCAAGCCGCCGATGACGCCGGACCAGTTCACCCCGCTCGTCAAGCAGGGCCTCAAGAAGTAGCCGCCCCGCACCGCCGGGCCCGCGCGGGCGCGCCACCGGGGAACACCCCGGGGGCGCGCCCGCCGGCCCGGCGGTGACGTGACCTGGCGGCGACGCGCGGGCGAACTTCCCCCGGAAGACCTGCCCTTCGGGCCTACTTGCCAGTAATGTCGTCGGCCGTGACCGACGCCAAAAACCACATATCCCGCCGCAGCGCCGTCACGGCCGTAGCGGCCACCGCCGCCCTGCTGCCCCTGGCCGCCCAGACGGCCGCCCACGCCGACACCGGCCCCGCCTTCCTGCACGGCGTCGCCTCCGGCGACCCGCTGCCCGACGGCGTCCTGCTGTGGACGCGCGTCACCCCCACCCCGGACGCCGTGCCCGGTTCGGGGCTCGGCCCGGCCGTCGAGACCGGCTGGGAGGTCGCCACGGACCGGGAGTTCCGTACGGTCGTCGCACACGGCACCGCCAAGACCACCGCCTCGGCCGACCACACCGTCAAGGCCGATGTGCGCGGACTGCGGCCGGCCACCGACTACTTCTACCGCTTCCGGGCCGACGGCGGCGCGTACTCCCCCGTGGGACGCACCCGCACCGCCCCGGCGGCCGACGCCGCGGCCCCCGGGATCCGCTTCGGCGTGGTCTCCTGCGCCAACTGGGAAGCGGGCTGGTTCTCCCCGTACCGCCATCTCGCGGCCCGCACCGACCTGGACGCGGTCCTGCACCTGGGCGACTACATCTACGAGTACCAGAGCGGCGAATACCCCGACCGGAAGTACACGGTCCGGCAGCACGCCCCCACCCACGAGATCACCACCCTCGCCGACTACCGCACCCGGCACGGCAGGTACAAGACGGACGCCGATCTGCAGGCGCTGCACGCCGCGATGCCGATGATCGCCATCTGGGACGACCACGAGTTCGCCAACGACGCCTGGTCGGGCGGGGCCGAGAACCACACCCCCGGCACCGAGGGCGCCTGGGCGTCACGGATGGCCGCCGCCAAGCAGGCGTACTTCGAGTGGATGCCGGTGCGCCCCTCCACCGAGGGCACCACCTACCGGCGGCTGCGCTACGGCACCCTCGCCGACCTCCACCTGCTCGACCTGCGCTCGTTCCGCTCCCAGCAGGTGTCCGTGGGCAGCGGCGCGGTGGACGACCCGGAGCGCACGGTCACCGGGCGCGCCCAGCTCGACTGGCTCAAGTCCGGGCTCAGCGGCTCGGACGCCACGTGGCGGCTGGTGGGCAACTCGGTGATGATCTCGCCGGTCGCCTTCGGCGCGCTCCCCGCCGAGGTGCTCGCCCCGCTGGCCGAGCTGCTCGGGCTGCCCGAGGAGGGCCTGGCGATCAACACCGACCAGTGGGACGGCTACACCGACGACCGGCGCGAACTGCTCGCCCATCTCACCGGGAACGCCATCGGCAACACCGTCTTCCTCACCGGTGACATCCACATGGCGTGGGCCAACGACGTGCCGGTAAAGGCCGCGACCTATCCGCTGTCCGACTCGGCCGCGACCGAGTTCGTGGTCACCTCGGTGACCTCCGACAACCTGGACGATCTGCTCCACATACCGGCGCACACCGTCTCCCTGGCCGCGGCCGCCGCCCTCCGCGCCGCCAACCGGCACGTGAAGTGGCTGGACATGGACGCCCACGGCTACGGCGTGCTCGACGTCACCGCCGAACGGGCCCAGATGGACTACTACGCCGTCTCCGACAAGGCCGACCCGCGCGCCACGGCGTCCTGGAGCCGGTCCTACCTGACCCGCTCCGGCACCCAGCGGGTCGAGCGCGCCGACAAGCCGGTGGTCTGAGCCCTACCCGAGCTCGCCTAGCCCAGTTCTTCGAGGAAGCCGAGGGCCACCCGCCAAGTGGCCTCGGCGGCCTGCTCGTCGTAGTCCGGCAGCTCCGGGTCGGTGTACAGATGCCCGGCTCCCGGATAGCGGAAGACCTCCACATCGGCCCCGGTCCGCCCCATCCGCAGATACCAGGCGTTCAGCCAGTCGTGCGGCTCGAACGGGTCGGGGTCGGCGACGTGCAGCTGCACCGGCAGCTCATCGGTCGTGGTGTCGTCGGCGATGTCCGACGTCCCGTGCAGCAGAAGCAGCCCGCGCGCCTTGTCGTCGGCCAGCGCCAGGTTCTGCGCGAGCGAGCCGCCGAGCGAGAAGCCCGCGTAGACCAGACCCCGGTCCGAGACCGGCGCCGCGGCCCGCACCGCCCGCTTCAGCAGCTCGTCCCCGCCGATCTCCTCCTTGAGGGCCATGCCCTCCTCCGCGGTGGCCGCCGTCCGCCCCTCGTACAGATCGGGTACGTGCACCTCGTGCCCCGCGGCGCGCAGCCGGTCCGCGGCCGCGTGCACCGCGGGCCGCAGGCCGTACATGGAATGGAGGAGCAGGATCGGGGAACCGGTCACAGTGGTCACTTCCTTGTGGGTGGAACGCGCTTCGCCCATCGTGCCAGGTACGGCCCGGGAAGGCGGAAATCGAGAACCTCCGACGGAAGGACAAGGAAGATCTTCATGGAGGACGTGCTGCGTCCCGTCATCGTCATCGGCGGCTCCCTCGCCATCACCGTATTCATCGGCTGGGGAGCCGACTGGCTGCTGCGGCGGATCGACGCCCGGCACCCGGAGACCCCGCTGTGGGACCTGCTGCGCGGCTGCCGGCTGCCCCTTCAGGTGACGGTGTGCACGGCGCTGCTGCGCGGCTCGTACGACACGATCAAGGCGCAGGCCATCACCTCACACCAGACGGCGATCAGCCGGCTGCTCACCCTGGTGCTGATCGCGGCGACGGCCTGGCTGGCCATGCGGGTCTCCGGCGCCATCGTGGAGTCCTCGTACTCCCGCTACGCCGCCAGCGCGCACGACCCGGCGCGGGTGCGGCGGGTGCGCACCCAGGTCACGCTGATCCAGCGGGTGGTGGCCGCGGTGGTCGGGGTGGTGGCGGCGTCGGCGATGCTGCTGACGTTCCCCGCGATGCGCACCGTCGGCACGTCCATGCTGGCGTCCGCCGGAATCCTGGGCATCGTCGCCGGTGTCGCCGCCCAGTCGACGCTGGGCAACCTCTTCGCCGGACTGCAGATCGCCTTCGGCGACATGGTGCGGATCGGCGACACGGTGGTGGTCAACGGCGAATGGGGCACGGTCGAGGAGATCACCCTCACCTTCCTGTCGGTGCGGACCTGGGACGAGCGCCGGATCACCATGCCGGTGTCGTACTTCACCGCCCAGCCGTTCGAGAACTGGTCGCGCGGCGGCACCCAGAAGACCGGCACGGTCTTCTTCCACCTCGACCACCACGCCCCGATCGAGGAGATGCGGGCGAAGCTGCGCGAGATCGTGCAGAAGTCCCCGGCCTGGGACGGGCGGGACTGGAGCCTGGTCGTCACCGACACCAGCCCGAGCACCATCGTGGTGCGGGCGCTGGTGACCGCGCGGGACTCCGACGACGCGTGGACGGTGCGGTGCGACATCCGGGAGCAGATGATCACGTGGCTGCGCACGGAGCATCCGTACGCGCTGCCGCGGATCACGACCGCGCCAGCGGTGCAGGCCCAGCTGCCCGCGACGGCGACCGCCGCCCGGTCCGGCTCCCGGCGCGAGGACCACTTCGCCCGCTTCGACGACGGCTTCCGCAAGGGCTGACCGCCGCGGCGCACGGGGCTCAGCGCCTCACAGCGCCCGCCGCATCGCACGGTGCGGAATGCCGCTGCCCTCGTCGAACTCCGGCCCGAACGCCTCGTAGCCCAGCCGCTCGTAGAAGGCGAGGGCGTGCGTCTGCGCCTCCAGGTAGACCCCGGACAGCCCGCGCCGCCCCGCCTCCGCCTCGACCGCCCGGACCAGTGCCGCCCCCAGCCCGGTGCCGCGCGCCGCGGGAACCACGGCGAGGCGGCCGAGGGCGGCGGTGGTGGCGCCGTTCACCCCGGCGTGGCCGTACTTCTTGTCGGCCGCCGCGCCGTGCAGGAAGCGGACGGTGCCCACAGGGCGGCCCGCCGAGAAGGCCAGGAGGTGGACGGCGTGCGCGTCGTACGCGTCCATCTCCTCCTCCACGGGAATCTCCTGCTCGACCACGAAGACCTCGTGGCGCACGGCGTGGCAGGCCGTGAGGTCGCCGTCGGTCACGACCTCGATCGCGTACGGGCCCGCCGTGGTCACGCGCTCTCCGCGCGCACGATGTCCAGCGCCCGCTGCAGATCGTCCGGGTAGGGGCTCTCGAACTCGATCCAGCTGCCGTCGGAGGGATGCTCGAAGCCCAGCCGCATCGCGTGCAGCCACTGCCGGGTCAGCTTCAGCCGCTTGGCGAGCGTCGGGTCGGCCCCGTAGGTGAGGTCGCCGACGCACGGGTGGCGGTGGGCCGACATGTGCACCCGGATCTGGTGGGTGCGCCCGGTCTCCAGCTTGATGTCGAGCAGGCTGGCGGCGCGGAAGGCCTCGATGAGGTCGTAGTGGGTGACGCTCGCCTTGCCGTCCGCGGTCACGGCCCACTTGTAGTCGTGCTGGGGATGACGCCCGATCGGCGCGTCGATGGTGCCGCTGAGCGGATCGGGGTGGCCCTGGACCAGCGCGTGGTAGCGCTTCTCGACCGTGCGCTCCCGGAACTGCTGCTTGAGCAGGGTGTACGCGCGCTCGGACTTGGCGACGACCATCAGACCGGAGGTGCCCACGTCCAACCGGTGGACGATGCCCTGACGCTCGGCGGCGCCCGAGGTGGCGATGCGGAAACCGGCGGCCGCGAGCCCGCCGATCACGGTCGTGCCGGTCCAGCCGGGGCTGGGGTGGGCGGCGACGCCGACCGGCTTGGCGATGACCACGATGTCGTCGTCGTCATGGACGATCTCCATGCCCTCGACGGGCTCGGCGACGACCTGGACCGGCGGCGCGGCCTGCGGCATCTCGACTTCGAGCCAGGCCCCGCCGGAGACCCGGTCGGACTTTCCAGCGGTGCTGCCGTCGACCTGCACCTTCCCGGCGGCGGCCAGCTCGGCCGCCTTGGTCCGCGAGAAGCCGAACATGCGGGCGATCGCGGCGTCGACGCGCTCGCCCTCCAGTCCGTCGGGTACGGGCAGGGTGCGGATCTCGGGAATCGTACTCACCCGTCGAGTATGACGGACCGCGCGCACCGGTTCGTACGCCCGTCGCATACCGGCCCCGCGTCAGCGGCGCCGGGCGTCAGTCCTTGTGGACCGTGCCGTCCGGGTCCAGGCCGCGGAAGGACAGGATCACGATCAGGAAGCCGCCGCACACGATCGCCGAGTCGGCGAGGTTGAAGACCGCGAAGTGGGCGGGCGCGATGAAGTCCACGACCGCCCCCTGCAGATCGCCGGGGGTCCGGAAGATCCGGTCGGTGAGGTTGCCGAAGGCGCCGCCGAGCAGCATGCCGAGCGCGATGGCCCAGGGCAGGCTGTAGAGCTTGCGGGCCAGCCGCGCGATGACCACGATCACCCCGGCCGCGATCACCGTGAAGACGATGGTCATCGCCTCGCCCATGCCGAAGGCCGCACCGCGGTTACGGATCACCTCCAGCTGCAGCCAGGTGCCGATCACCTCGACCGGAGCGTGGTGCTCCAGCTTCGCGACCACGGCCAGCTTGCTGCACAGATCCAGGAGGTACGCGAACCCGGCGACCGCGGCCAGCACCCCGATCCGCCGCCTCTTCCCGGCTCCGGCCACGGCCCCGGCGGCGCTGGTCCCGGCGCCCTCCTCGGCCTTCCCCGCATCTGGCGTACCGATGGCCTGCTCCGCCTCTGTCAACGTATGTTCCCTCATCGTCGGGCCAGTCTCCCCCTGGCTCAGACGAGGGTACGACACAGGCGTGCGGACGGTCAGCGGCGCTCCTGACGCTGCTTGCACTCGACACACAGCGTCGCGCGCGGGAACGCCTGCATCCGGGCCTTGCCGATCGCGTTTCCGCAGTTCTCGCACAGGCCGTAGGTCCCGGCGTCCAGCCGCTCCAGGGCGCGCTCGGTCTGCAGCAGCATCTCGCGGGCGTTCCCGGCCAGGGCCATCTCGTGCTCGCGGGTGATGTTCTTGGTGCCGGTGTCGGCCTGGTCGTCGCCCGCACCGTCGCCGGAGTCCCGCATCAGCCCCGTGATGGCCTCCTCGGAGGCGAGGATCTCGGTGCGCAGCCGGCCGGCCTCGGCCAGCAGCCCGGTGCGCGCCTCGTCCACCTCCTCCGCCGACCAGGGGGCCTCACCGGGGCGTACGGCCAGCTCACCGGGGTCCACGGGCCCGCCGGCCCGGGCCTTGGGCACGCCGGACGGCGGGAACGACGGCGCGGTCTGCTTGGCGGTCGGCGCACCGCCCGGAGTCTTCTTCGCAACCACTTTCCTGGCTCCCGTCTTCTTCGCGGGCACCGCCTTCTTGGCGGATGCGGCCGATGCGGTCTTCTTCGCCGTGGCCTTCTTGACCGCGGCCTTCGTGGTCTTCTTGGGCGTCGCCTGATGGGCCGTGGTCTTCTTGGCCGTGGTCTTCTTGGCCGTGGTCTTCTTGGCCGTGGTCTTCTTGGCCGTGGTCCTGGCGGCCGCCTTCTTCGTGACCTTCGCGGCCTTCTCGTCCTGCGCGGAGGCCGACGCGGCCTTGCCCGCCGAGGCGCTCTTCTTCGCGGACGCGGCCTTCGTCGCCTTCGCCGTGCTCTTCTGCACGGCGGTCTTCCTCGCCACCATGGCCGCGGCCCCTTCACATATTGTGATCTTGCTCGCGAATCGTTCCGGAACGATAAATCGACTCCGGGCACGCGGCAACGGGGCACGCCGCCCGATTCGCCCGGCTTGCCCGTACGGCAATCCGGTCTCCACGGTTGTGCCCCACCCACCGCCCGGTAATCCGGCCGGGAACCGGTACCGGAGAGTGACGTGCGACGACTCCCGCCCTGCAGCACCCGGCGTATCGGCATTCGGGTCATCTCGGGTCCGGCCCCTCCCCCAGTCGGCGCAGCGGCGGAAATCGGTCGGCCGCGGTCCGTCCGGCCACGTACACTGGGCGCAGCGAAAGGCGTGGATGGGGACGAGTAGCGGCGTACGCGGCCACGAGCGACCCGGGGACGGTGTGAGCCCGGGGGCGAGCGCGACGTGAAGGATCACCCCGGAGCCGCCGGAAGAACACCCGCCCTGGGCCAGTAGAACCGGCATCGCGCCCCTAATGAGGGGGCCGGGAGCGCACTGCTCGCGGCCAAGGAGGGTGGTACCGCGGGAGCGCCGAGGCTCTCGTCCCTCCGACGGAAACGACGAGACGTATCCGCCGGAGGACGCATTCCGATGACGCAGTACCGCCAGGTGCCCGCCCAGGTCGACCTGCCCGCCCTCGAGCACGCCGTGCTCGACTTCTGGCAGGAGAACAAGATCTTCGCCCGCACCCTCGAACAGTCCGAGGGCCGGCCGGAGTGGGTCTTCTACGAGGGCCCGCCCACCGCCAACGGCATGCCGGGCGCCCATCACATCGAGGCGCGCGTCTTCAAGGACGTCTTCCCCCGTTTCCGCACCATGCGCGGCTACCACGTGGCCCGCAAGGCAGGCTGGGACTGCCACGGCCTGCCGGTGGAGCTGGCGGTCGAGAAGGAGATGGGCTTCAACGGCAAGAAGGACATCGAGGCGTTCGGCATCGCCGAGTTCAACGCCAAGTGCCGGGAGTCGGTGACCCGGCACACCGACGCCTTCGCCGAACTGACCCGGCGCATGGGCTACTGGGTCGACCTGGACGACGCCTACCGCACGATGGACCCCGAGTACGTCGAGTCGGTGTGGTGGTCGCTCAAGGAGATCTTCACCAAGGGCCTGCTGGTCCAGGACCACCGCGTCGCCCCCTGGTGTCCGCGCTGCGGCACCGGGCTGTCCGACCACGAGCTGGCGCAGGGCTACGAGACCGTCGTCGACGCCTCCGTCTACGTACGCTTCCCGCTGACCTCCGGCCCGCTGGCGGGCGAGGCGTCCCTGCTGGCATGGACGACCACCCCGTTCTCGCTGGTCGCCAACCTCACCGTCGCCGCCCACCCCGAGGTGACCTATGTGGTCGCCACGGACGGCAACGAGAAGCTGGTCGTCGCCGAGTCGCTGGTCGAGCAGGCGCTCGGCGAGGGATGGCGGACAACCGGCCAGAGCTTCACCGGTGCGGAGATGGAGCGCTGGACGTACCAGCGCCCCTTCGAGCTGGTCGAGATCCCCGACGCGCACTTCGTCGTCAACGCCGACTACGTCACCACCGAGGACGGCACCGGACTGGTCCACCAGGCGCCCTACGGTGAGGAGGACTTCAAGAGCAGCCGCGCCTACGGCGTGCCGATCGTCAACCCGATCCGCACGGACGGCACCTTCGAGGAGGGGCTGGACCTGGTCGGCGGCCAGTTCTTCAAGAAGGCCGACGAGGTGCTGGTCCGCGACATGGACGAGCGCGGCCTGCTGTTCCGGCACCTGGCGTACGAGCACAGCTACCCGCACTGCTGGCGCTGCCACACCCCGCTGATCTACTACCCCCAGCCGTCCTGGTACATCCGCACCACCGCGGTCAAGGACGCGCTGCTGCGGGAGAACGAGAAGACCAACTGGTTCCCGGACTCGGTCAAGCACGGCCGCTTCGGCGACTGGCTGAACAACAACATCGACTGGGCCCTCTCCCGCAACCGCTACTGGGGCACCCCGCTGCCCATCTGGCGCTGTGAGGAGAACCACCTGACCTGCGTCGGCTCGCTCACCGAGCTGTCCGAGCTGACCGGCACCGACCAGACGGGGCTCGACCCGCACCGCCCGTACATCGACGAGGTCACCTTCACCTGCACCGCCGAGGGCTGCTCCCTGGAGGCCGTGCGGGTGCCGGAGGTCATCGACGCCTGGTACGACTCGGGTTCGATGCCGTTCGCGCAGTGGGGCTACCCGTACCGCAACAGGGAGGTCTTCGAGAAGCGCTACCCGGCGCAGTTCATCTCCGAGGCCATCGACCAGACCCGCGGCTGGTTCTACACGCTGATGGCGGTCGGCACGCTCGTCTTCGATCGGTCGAGCTATGAGAACGTGGTCTGCCTCGGTCACATCCTGGCCGAGGACGGCCGGAAGATGTCCAAGCACCTGGGCAACATCCTTCAGCCGATCCCGCTCATGGACCAGCACGGCGCCGACGCCGTGCGCTGGTTCATGGCCGCCGGCGGATCGCCGTGGGCGGCCCGCCGGGTGGGCCACGGCACCATCCAGGAGGTCGTGCGCAAGACGCTGCTGACCTACTGGAACACGGTCGCCTTCCAGGCCCTGTACGCCCGCACCTCGGGCTGGGCGCCGTCCGCCGCCGACCCGGCCCGGGCCGAGCGCCCGATGCTGGACCGCTGGCTGCTGGGCGAACTGGGCACGCTCACCCAGCAGGTCACCCAGGCGATGGAGGCGTACGACACCCAGCGCGCCGGGCGGCTGCTGTCCGCGTTCGTGGACGACCTGTCCAACTGGTACGTGCGCCGCTCGCGCCGCCGCTTCTGGCAGGGCGACGCGGCCGCGCTGCGCACCCTGCACGAGGTCATCGAGACGGTCACCCGGCTGATGGCCCCGCTGGTGCCGTTCATCACCGAGCGCGTCTGGCAGGACCTGGTCGTCCCGGTGACCCCGGACGCCCCCGACTCCGTCCACCTGGCCTCGTGGCCCGAGGCCGACCAGGCCATGATCGACCCGGCCCTCTCGGCCCAGATGGCCCTCGTACGGCGCCTGGTGGAGCTGGGCCGGGCCACCCGGGCCGAGTCCGGCGTGAAGACCCGCCAGCCGCTGTCGCGGGCGCTGGTCGCCGCGTCCGGCTTCGAGAAGCTGGGCCCCGAGCTGCGCGCCCAGATCGAGGAGGAGCTGAACGTCTCCTCGCTCGCCGCGCTGAACGAGGTCGGCGGCTCGCTGGTCGACACCACCGCCAAGGCCAACTTCCGTGCCCTGGGCAAGCGCTTCGGCAAGGGCACCCAGCCGGTCGCCAAGGCCATCGCGGACGCCGACGCGGCCGCGCTGTCCGTCGCGCTGCGCGAGGGGACCGCGTCGGTCGTGGTGGACGGCGAGACGGTCGCCCTCTCCCCCGACGAGGTCATCATCACCGAAACCCCGCGGGAGGGCTGGTCGGTCGCCTCCGACTCCGGCGCCACGGTCGCCCTCGACCTGGAGATCACCCCGGAGCTGCGGCGCGCGGGCCTCGCCCGGGACGCCATCCGGCTGATCCAGGAGGCCCGTAAGAACAGCGGCCTGGACGTCGCCGACCGGATCGCCCTGCGGTGGGTGTCCGCCGACGAGGAACTCCGCCAGGCCCTCACGGACCACGCGGGGCTGATCGCGGACGAGGTCCTCGCCACGGACTTCGCCTCCGGCGAGGCCGACGCCGCCTACGGCACCCCCTTCGAGGACCCTGCCCTGGGCCTGACCTTCCGCCTCCGCAAGGCGTAACGCCCCGCGGGGTTTTGTTCCCCACTCCGCCCCTTCCCGACCAGGGGACTCCGCCCCCTGAACCCCCGGTCCTCAAGCGCCGGACGGGCTGATGTCAGCCCGTCCGGCGTTTGAGGACACGCCCGAAAGGCGTCCGGGGCCCGGGGCGGAGCGCGCCCGCATTCCAGCCCGTCCGGCGTTTGCGGACCGGGGTCCGGGGCGGAGCCCCGGTTGCGGAGGGGCGGGTAGGGGAAAGACCGCCGTCGGCCCCACGCACGGCAAAGGGCTGGGCCTCGGGAGCGATCCGCTCCCGGGGCCCAGCCCTTCGTGATTGCCGAACGCGCGCCTACGCGCGACGCGTCAGTTGTCGTCCTCGTCGATGAGGAAGCCCCGCATCGGGCTCGGCGCCTGCTGCATCGGCTGCGGACTCTGCGGCCGCACCGGTGCCATCGGCTGGGTCATCGCGGGAGACATCTGCTGCTGCCCACCGTACGACGGCGCGCCGCCGTTCTGGTTGTGGCCGCCGCCCATCGACTGGTTGCCGCCCATGGTGTGGCCACCCATCGAGCCGGCACCCGAGGAAGCCATGGACCCGCTCATCGAGGGGGACGGCGGCAGCGAGGCGGTCGCCGGAGTCCGCGACGGGGCCAGCGAGTCGTCGGACTGGTTCTCCAGCTGGCGCAGCTGGCTCTCCAGGTACGACTTCAGCCGCGTGCGGTACTCGCGTTCGAAGCCGCGCAGGTCTTCGACCTTGCGCTCGAGCGTGGCGCGAGCGGACTCCAGGGAGCCCATCGCGACACGGTGCTTCTCCTGCGCGTCCCGCTCCAGCGCGTCGGCCTTGGCGCGGGCGTCGCGCTCCAGGCCCTCGGCGCGGCTGCGGGCCTCACCGACGATCTTGTTGGCCTCGGAACGGGCCTCCGCGATCGCCTGGTCGGCGGTCTGCTGCGCGAGCGAGAGCACGCGCGCGGCGCTGTCGCCGCCCGGGCCCTGACCCGGCTGCGGCAGCTGCGGGCCGCCGGGACCACCGGGGCCGCCCATCGGGCCACCCATGGGCCCGCCGGGACCCATGGGGCCGTTCTGGCCCATCGGACCGGGACCACCGGGGCCGCCAGGACCGCCGGGGCCACCGGGACCACCCTGACCCATCGGGCCGGGGCCGCCCTGGCCCATCGGACCGGCCGGCAGCTGCGGGGCACCGCCCGGAAGCTGCGGCGGGCCGCCCATCTGCTGCTGCTGTTGCTGCTGCTGCGGCGGGCCGGGCTGACCCTGCTGCTGCGGCGGTCCGGATATGGCGGCGGGAACAGGGGCGCCGGGTCGCTCCTGCTGTTCCGGAGGTTTGCGCATGCCTTGTTGCTGCTGACTCTGTGCGGCGGCCCGGGTGGCTGCGGCCAGCTTGGCGCGCAGGTCCTCGTTCTCCCGCAGCAGCCGGGTCAGTTCGGCTTCGACCTCGTCGAGGAAGGCATCGACCTCGTCCTCGTCATAGCCTTCTCGGAGGCGGACGGTCGTGAACTGCTTGTTCCGCACGTCCTCGGGGGTCAACGGCATCTCTACTTCACCTCAACGTAGTCGTCGGCAACCGGCAAGACCGTATCGTTCACACCCTGCTCGCAAAATTGCTCACGACGGTGATCAGGATCCAGACGATGATCATCAGCACGAAGAAGGACAGGTCGAGCGCCACACCCCCGAGACGCAACGGCGGGATGACCCGCCGCAGCAGCTTGAGTGGCGGATCGGTCACAGTGTAGGTGGCCTCGAGGATGACCACCATCGCCCTACCGGGTTGCCACGAGCGTGCGAACTGGAAGACGTAGTCCATCACCAGCCGGAAGATCAGCACGATCAGGAAGCAGTACAACGCGATGTAGATCACCTGCAGTGCGATGCCCATCTCGCGCGTCCCTCTCCCCTGTTTCGTACGCGGCCTTGCGGCCTCGGATGACTCGGTGTTGCCGTGTTGCGTCTCAGCTCTGGTTGAAGAACCCGCCCTCTGCGATACGGGCCTTGTCCTCCGCCGTGACATCGACGTTAGCAGGAGACAACAGGAACACCTTCTGCGTCACTCGCTCAATGCTCCCATGGAGACCGAACACGAGTCCGGCGGCAAAGTCGACAAGTCGCTTCGCGTCCGTGTCGTCCATCTCCGTCAGATTCATGATCACCGGGGTGCCCTCACGGAAGTGTTCCCCGATAGTACGGGCCTCGTTGTAGGTCCGAGGGTGCAGTGTGGTGATGCGGTACGGCTCCCGCTCGGACACAACCTTGGGCATGATCACCGGTGCGTTCTTCTCCAAGTTCTGACGTTCAGGTGTGATAGACGCCACGGGGGCAATTCGCGCGGGTTGTCTGTTTTCCGTTACAAGCGGAGCCGGTTCACGCTGTGCGGGGGGGTGGACCACTCGCACAGATTCGCCCCTCTCCGGCCGCGGCTCGGTCTCCACCGCCGGATGACGCCGGCGCTCCCGCTCGGGCTCCGGCTCGGGTTCGAATTCGTCGTCGGGGTCGAACCCCCGGCCGTCGTACCCATCGTCCTCCACGAGGCCGAGGTAGACCGCCATCTTGCGCATCGCGCCGGCCATTCTCTGCGTCCTCCGCTCTGTGGTGGATCGGCTCCGCCACCGGATGCCTTGGATCCACGTGGCCTGCCCGTCTTTTGACGGGAATGACCATATTTTCTGCTGTGGTCCGACTTCTTCGCGACGTTACCGGAGCATGGGGCGGACTCCGAGTACCGCAGTGCCGACGCGCACATGTGTCGCCCCCGCCGCAACCGCTTCTTCCAGATCTGAGCTCATTCCCGCCGAGACCATGTTCGCAGCCGGATGAGCCACGCGCAGGCCGGATGAGATTTCCATCAGCCGGTCGAAGGCCGCCCGCGGCCGGTCCGCGTAGGGGCCGGTCAGCGGCGCCACGGTCATCAGACCGTCCAGCCGCAACCCGTCGGCCGCGACCACTGCGTCGGCCAGAGCGCCCACACCGTCCGGACCGACGCCACCCCGCTGACCCCGCTCATCGGAGTCCGCGTCGAGCGCCACTTGAATCAGGACACCCAGCTCGCGCGCGGCCCCCACGGCCGCCCCCGAGAGCACGTCGACCAATCGCTTGCGATCAACCGATTGCACCACATCGGCATAACTACATACAGAACGCACCTTATTGGTCTGCAATTGCCCGACAAAGTGCCAGATCAATGGCAGATCAGCGCATTCCGCAGCTTTCGGGGCAGCCTCCTGATCGCGGTTCTCCGCGACGTGCCGGACGCCGAGTTCCGCGAGCAAACGGACATCGCTCGCCGGATACGTCTTGGTGACCACGATCAGGGTCACGTCTTCGCGCTTGCGACCGGCCGAGGCGCAGGCGGCAGAGATACGTTCCTCCACCTGTGCCAGGTTCGCGGCCAGTTCCGTCTTGCGATCCGTCACAGCTCAGCCGTCCAACCAGACATAGCTCGCGAGCCGCCCCGTCGTGCGGTCCCGCCGGTACGAGAAGTGGTCCGCCGACTCCAGCGTGCAGATGTGAGATTGTCCATCCATCTCCACACCGGACCGGGCGAGTTGGGCCCGCACCCCAGCCGCCACGTCCACCGCCGGGGTGCCCCAGCTGGTCTCGGCCCAGGACTCGGGCACCGTCTCGGCGACCTCGGCGCGCATGGCCGCGGGGACCTCGTAGCACCGGCCGCAAACGGAGGGACCGGTTCGGGCCACGATCCGGGCCGGGTCCGCGCCCTGGGCCGTCATCGCCTCGACCACCGCCGGGACCACTCCGGCGACCAGCCCGGGCCGCCCCGCGTGGGCGGCACCGGCGACACCGGCGACCGGATCGGCCAGCAGCACCGGGGTGCAGTCGGCGGTGAGGACGGCGAGGGCGAGCCCTCGACGCGACGTCACCACCGCGTCCACGGCGGGGATCTCACCGGTCGCCCAGGGACCCTCGACCACGGCCACGTCCCGGCCGTGCACCTGGTTCATCCAGACGACGGACGACGGCTCCAGGCCGAGCGCCTTGGCCGCCAGCTCGCGGTTGGCCGTCACGGCCTGGGGGTCGTCGCCCACCGCGCCGCCGAGGTTGAGCTCGTCATACGGAGCGGCGCTCACCCCGCCCCACCGGTCGGTGAAGGCGAAGTGCGCGCCGCTCGCGTCGTGCTGTTGCGCTATCACTGCGGGATCGCTTCAGGGTCGCCGTGGAGCCATGGCAGCGGGCTCACTTCAGGAAGTCCGGCACGTCCAGCTCCTCGGCCTGGCTGTCCTGGTAGGGACGGGCCGGCGGGACCTGCGGAGTGGACACCGGGGGCGGCGGCGGGACCTCGGCGACCGGAGCGGGCTCCGCCGGGGCGGGCTCCTCCTCACGCGGAGTGACGCTGCCGAGGCCGCCGAAGGACGGACGGCCGGGCTCCGGGGCGGACTGACGGGGGGCCTGGCCGCTCGCGCTCTCCTCGCGACCGCCGTTGTACGAGCCCAGCACCTTGTCGCGGTTCTGGTTCTTCGCGGGCGGCTGACCGCCGTCGAAGCCCGCCGCGATCACGGTGACCCGGACCTCGTCGCCGAGCGCGTCGTCGATCACCGCGCCGAAGATGATGTTGGCCTCGGGGTGGGCGGCCTCGCTCACCAGCTGGGCGGCCTCGTTGATCTCGAACAGACCGAGGTCGGAGCCGCCGGAGATGGAGAGCAGCACCCCGCGGGCGCCGTCGATGGACGCCTCCAGCAGTGGCGAGGAGATCGCCATCTCGGCGGCGGCCACCGCGCGGTCGTCGCCGCGCGCCGAGCCGATGCCCATGAGCGCCGAGCCCGCCTCGGACATCACGGACTTGACGTCCGCGAAGTCGAGGTTGATCAGGCCGGGGGTGGTGATGAGGTCGGTGATGCCCTGAACACCCGACAGCAGTACCTGGTCCGCCGACTTGAACGCGTCGAGCACGCTCACCTGACGGTCGGAAATCGACAGGAGCCGGTCGTTCGGAATGACGATGAGGGTGTCGACCTCGTCGCGCAGTCCCGCGATGCCGTCCTCGGCCTGATTGGCGCGCCGGCGGCCCTCGAAGGTGAACGGACGGGTGACCACACCGATCGTCAGCGCGCCCAGGGAGCGCGCGATGTTGGCGACCACGGGGGCGCCACCGGTTCCGGTGCCACCGCCCTCGCCCGCCGTCACGAAGACCATGTCGGCCCCCTTGAGGACCTCCTCGATCTCCTCGCGGTGGTCCTCGGCGGCCTTCCGGCCGACGTCGGGGTTGGCGCCGGCGCCCAGTCCACGAGTGAGCTCGCGGCCGACGTCGAGCTTGACGTCCGCGTCACTCATCAGCAGGGCCTGCGCATCGGTGTTGATCGCGATGAACTCGACGCCCTTGAGCCCGACCTCGATCATCCGGTTGATGGCATTCACGCCACCGCCGCCGATGCCGACGACCTTGATGACTGCGAGGTAGTTCTGCGGTGCTGCCACGTCGAAGGCCTCTCGCCTCGAGTTACGTGTCGTCACCCCGCTGTTGCCGCGGTGCGCCGACTGATGCCGAATGGGACGGTTCCGATTGCCGACCCCAACCCTAACGCTGAAGTTTAGGGTTACCAGTGCCTCTGTTTCCCGGAGTCTTCGGAACAGGACACTAAGTCGACAAGTGGCGCGCGTTCAATGAACACGCCGAACCTCCCGCTTTTCTTTTCACCCTATGTGATCACCCAGTGGTCCAGCCAACCAGGGTGCTGGCCTGCCGCTATGCCCGTCAACTACGGGACACCGCGGGCGCGCTCGGCGCGCTGACGTCGAAGTGACCGGCGTCGGGCCGCGCTTTCATGAGCGCCGTGAGCGCCTTGGCCTTCGCGGCTCCGCGCTCATCGCTCCCCCACGCGACCGTACGGCTCCGGGACAGCTCCAGGGTGATCGAGTCGTACGAGCGGACCCGGACCGAGCGCATGTCCGTACGGACCTTCGCCGGGAGCCCGGTGACCACCCGGACGGCCTCGCGGCGCAGTCGCGCAGGGCCGAAATGGCGCGAACTCGGCGACCGGTCCGGCTCCAATTCGAGCAGTGGAACGCCCTTGGGCCGCTTGGTCACGCGGGAGAACCGCACGCCATGGGCGTCCACTTCGCGGAACTTCCCGCCCTCTTCGACAATCACTTCGGCCTTGCGTTCCGTCACATCAAGACTGATGGTGTGCGGCCATGACCGGGATACGTCCACTTTCGCTATCCGCGGCAGCCGGTCCCGCAGTCGCCGACCGATCGCGTCCATGTCCACCGTGGCCAGGGGGGTGTCCAGCGGGACGGCCGCGGCCTTCCGGACCTCGTCCGGGGTGAGCACGTCCGCGCCGGTGACCGTCACCCGCTCGGCCCGCAGCCAGCTCGACCCGTACAGCAGCCAGCCGGTCCCGCCGCCCAGCAGGGCGGCCGCCACCGCGGCGATCACCAGGGTGCGGCGGCTGGGCAGGCGGAACCTGCGCCGCGCCGCGAACAGGCGCGGGGGCGGGCCGGACGGCGACCTCCTTCGGGTGCCGCTCTCGGCGGTCGTCGGTCCGGCCACGCTCCCTGCCTTCTCACGCCTGGCGGCGTGCCGCGATTGCCTCGTACACCATGCCGACCAGCAGCTCGTCGGCGTCCCGGCGGCCGAATTCGGCGGCGCGCCGCGACATCTCGTACAGCCGGTGCGGGTCGCCGAGCACCGGCAGTACGTTGCTCTGCACCCATTCGGGCGTCAGTTCGGCGTCGTCGACCAGCAGTCCGCCGCCCGCCTTGACCAACGGCTGGGCGTTGAGCCGCTGCTCGCCGTTGCCGATGGGCAGCGGGACGTAGGCGGCCGGCAGCCCGACGGCGGACAGCTCTGCGACGGTCATCGCGCCCGCGCGGCAGAGCATCATGTCGGCCGCGGCGTACGCGAGGTCCATCCGGTCCACGTACGGTACCGGGATATAGGGCGGCATTCCGGGCATGTTGTCCACATGCGGCAGTTCGTTTTTCGGGCCGACCGCGTGCAGCACCTGAATCCCGGCCCGCTGCAGGAACGGGGCGACCCGCTGGACCACCTCGTTCAGCCGGCGTGCGCCCTGCGAGCCGCCGGAGACCAGCAGCGTCGGCAGGTTCTGGTCGAGGCCGAAGGCCGCGCGCGCCTCGGGGCGGACCGCCGCCCGGTCCAGGGTGGCGATGGAGCGGCGCAGCGGGATGCCCACGTAGCGGGCGCCCCGGAGCTTGCTGTCCGGGGTGGAGACCCCGACCGACGTGGCGTAGCGGGAGCCGATCTTGTTGGCGAGCCCGGGCCGGGCGTTGGCCTCATGGACGATGATCGGCACACCCAGCCGCTTGGCGGCCAGATAGCCGGGCAGGGCCACATAGCCGCCGAAACCGACCACGCAGTCGGCCTTGGTGCGCTCCAGGATCTGCTCGGCGGCCTTGATCGTGCCGCGCAGCCGCCCGGGGACGGTGATCAGCTCGGGGGTGGGTTTGCGTGGCAGCGGAACGGCGGGGATCAGCCCGAGTTCGTAGCCGCGCTCGGGCACGAGCCGGGTCTCGAGCCCGCGCTCCGTGCCGAGCGCCGTGATCCCCACGGTCGGATCCTGCCTTCGCAGGGCGTCCGCGAGGGCGAGCGCGGGCTCGATGTGGCCGGCGGTCCCCCCACCGGCGAGTACGACATGCACCGAAATTCACCGCTCTCCGGACGGCCGTTCCTTGACGCGCCGTCTCATCGTCTTCCGTCTCACCCGAGCCAGCTTCTTCCGCAAAGCAGGCTGTCGCATGGCCAGCGCCGCCCGCGCGGCGGGCTCGGCCCGGGCGAAGGCGATCAGCAGACCTACGGCGAACATGGTCGGCAGCAGGGCGGACCCTCCGTAGGAGAACAGCGGGAGCGGGACCCCGGCGATCGGCAGCAGACCGAGCACCGCACCGATGTTGATCACGGCCTGGGCCGTGATCCAAGTGGTCACGCCTCCCGCGGCGTACCTCACGAAGGGGTCCTCCGTGCGTCCGGCCACGCGGATACCCGCATAGCCTAGAGCCGCGAAGAGGACGAGCACCGACAGCGTCCCCGCCAGGCCGAGTTCCTCCCCGGTAATGGCGAAGATGAAGTCGGTGTGCGGTTCGGGGAGTTCGCCCCATTTCTCCATGGACGCACCCAGTCCGGAGCCGAACCATCCGCCGTTGGCCAGAGCATAGATCCCATGCACCGCCTGCCAGCACTGATCGTTGGCTCCGGGCTCGGTGGCGCCGATGCAGGCGAGCCGGGACATCCGGTTGGGGCTGGTCTTGATCAGTAAAATGGCGATCGCGCCGGCGAAGGCGAGCACGCCCGCGAAGAGCCGGGTGGGGGCGCCCGCCAGCCAAAGCAGGCCGAAAAGAATCGCCGAGAGAATGATCGCGGTGCCCATGTCGCCGCCCAGCATGATCATCCCGAGCAGCAGGGCCGCCGCCGGGACGAGCGGCACCAGAAGGTGCTTCCACTGCGCGAGCAGCCGCTTGTCCTGCTTGCGGGCGAGCAGATCGGCGCCCCACAGGACGAGCGCGAGCTTGCCGAACTCGCTCGGCTGGAGCATGAACGGGCCGCCGAAGGAGATCCAGTTCTGGTTGCCGTTGACCGAAATCCCTATCCCCGGCACCTGGACCAGGCACATCAGGAAGACCGAGGCGGCCAGCAGCGGATAGGCGAAGGCGCGGTGCAGCTTGATCGGCATGCGCACGGCCAGCAGCATCAGCGCGCCGCCGAGCGCCGCGGCGAAGAGCTGTTTGCGGAAGAAGTACGAGGGGGCGAGGCCGGACTGAAGGGCCTTGATCTGGGAGGCGGAGTAGACCATCACCAGGCCCAGCACGGTGATCAGGGCGGCGCCGCCGAGGATCAGGTAGTACGCGGTGAGCGGCCGGTCCCAGGCCTTCTTGGCGCGCTGCTGTGCGCCCCGCAGCGCGTCCAGCAGGCTGCCCTTGGAGGGACGGCGGGGTGCGCGGATCGCCGGGCGGCGGGGCACCCTGGGTGCGCTCTGACGGCCCTTGCCCGCCTTGTCCCTGCCCTGGGGGGTCGTGGCCGCGGCCTTGCCCCGGCCGCTCTGCGGGCGGGCGGGCGCCGCGGACCGCTCCCCGCCCCGCGACACCGCGGGCCGTGGCCGCGCGGCGGCGCCCGCCAGCGGCCCGGGGCGGCCGGAGGCCGCGGCCTGCCGGGACCGCGGCGCCGCGGGCTGGTCAGGCGTCATGTCGAATCCCCTCCAGGTTCTCCGCGCGAGCGGTGGTCCTCGCGGGGGACCTGCGGGCTACTGCTCGTCCGTGACCGGGCCGGAGGCCAGGTCGCGAACCGCCGCGGCGAAGGCGTCGCCCCGCTTGTTGTAGTTGGTGAACATGTCCATCGAGGCGCAGGCCGGGGCCAGAAGGACGGTATCGCCCGGCCGGGCGAGCCGGGCCGCTTCCCGGACAGCCGCCGCCATCGCCCCAGTGTCGGTCCGGTCGAGGTCCACGACCGGGACATCCGCTGCGTGTCGCGCGAGCGCTTCCCGGATCAGGGCGCGGTCGGCGCCGATCAGCACCACGCCGCGCAGCCGCTGGGCGGCCGTGGAGACGAGGTCGTCGAAGGTGGCGCCCTTGGCGAGGCCGCCGGCGACCCACACGATGTGCTCGTACGCGCCCAACGACGCCTCGGCGGCGTGGGTGTTGGTGGCCTTGGAGTCGTCCACGTAACGCACGCCCTCGACGTCCGCGACGTGCTCCACCCGGTGCGGGTCGGGGCGGAAGGCGCGCAGCCCGTCCCGTACGGCCGCGGGCGGCACGCCGAAGGCGCGGGCCAGGGCCGCGGCGGCGAGCGCGTTGGCGATGTTGTGCGGCGCGGGCGGGTTGACGTCGGCGACCTCGGCCAGCTCCTGGGCGCTCTTCTGGCGGTCGGCGATGAAGGCCCGGTCGACGAGGATGTTCTCGACGACGCCGAGCTGGGAGGGGCCGGGGGTACCGAGGGTGAAGCCGATCGCCCGGCAGCCCTCCTCGACGTCGGCCGCCCGGACCAGGTCCTCGGTGGCGGGGTCGGCGGCGTTGTAGACGCAGGCCACCTGGTTGCCCTCGTAGATCCGGCCCTTGTCGGCCGCGTACGCCGCCATGGAGCCGTGCCAGTCGAGGTGGTCGGGGGCGAGGTTGAGCACCGCGCCGGAGTGGGCGCGCAGCGAGGGCGCCCAGTGCAGCTGGTAGCTGGACAGCTCGACGGCGAGCACGTCGTACGGCTCGTCGCCCAGCACGATGTCCAGGAGCGAGACGCCGATGTTGCCGACGGCGGCGGTGCGCAGTCCGGCCGCCTCCAGGATGGACGCCAGCATGCGCACGGTGGTGGTCTTGCCGTTGGTGCCGGTGACCGCGAGCCAGGGCGCGGAGTCCGGGCCGCGCAGCCGCCAGGCCAGCTCCACATCGCCCCACACCGGGACGCCCGCCTTCTCGGCGGCCAGGAAGAGCGGGCTGGTGGGCTTCCAGCCGGGCGTGGTGACGACCAGTTCGGTGCCCTCGGGGAGTGTGTCCCCGTCACCGAGCCGGACCGTGATGCCGAGCGGCTCCAGTTCGGCCGCCTGGGCGCGCTGGGGCTCGCCGTCGCTTCCGTTGACGACGGTCACCGTGGCCCCGAGGCCCCGCAGCGCACGCGCTGCGGGGACCCCGGAGACGCCGAGTCCGGCGACGGTGACATGCCGTCCGGCGAGGTCGGTGACGTCGATGGTCACGAAGCCCGCCAGCCCGCGTAGAAGAGGCCGAGTCCGACGATCACGCACATGCCCTGGATGATCCAGAACCGGACCACCACCAGGACTTCGCTCCAGCCCTTGAGTTCGAAGTGGTGCTGGAGTGGCGCCATCCGGAAGACCCGGCGCCCGGTGAGCCGGAACGAGCCGACCTGGATGACCACGGACAGGGTGATCAGGACGAACAGCCCGCCGAGGATGGCCATCAGCAGCTCCGTACGGGAGCAGATGGCGAGGCCCGCGAGGGCGCCGCCGAGCGCGAGCGAGCCGGTGTCCCCCATGAAGATCTTGGCGGGCGAGGTGTTCCACCACAGGAAGCCGAAGCAGGCGCCCATCAGCGCGGAGGCGACGACCGCGAGGTCGAGCGGGTCGCGCACCTCGAAGCAGGACGAGGGATTGGTGAGGGTGTCCGCGTTGGCGCAGGACTCCTGGTACTGCCAGACGCCGATGAAGGTGTAGGCGCCGAAGACCATCACGGAGGCGCCGGTGGCCAGGCCGTCCAGGCCGTCGGTGAGGTTCACACCGTTCGACATCGCGAGGATCATGAACAGCGCCCAGATCGCGAAGATCACCGGGCCGAAGGACCAGCCGAAGTCCTGGACGAAGGAGAGCCGGTCGGAGGCCGGGGTCTGCTGGCGGGCGTCGGCGAAGTTCAGCGCGAGGATCGCGAAGGCGACACCGACGATCAGCTGACCGGCCATCTTGGCCTTGGCCCGCAGCCCCAGGCTGCGCTGCTTGACGATCTTGATGTAGTCGTCGAGGAAGCCGACGAGGCCCATGCCCGCGAACAGGAAGAGCACCAGCACACCGGAGAAGGTGGGCTGGCTGCCCGTGATCACCTTCGTCACCGCGTAGGCGATCAGCGTGGCCAGGATGAAGGAGATACCGCCCATGGTGGGCGTGCCCTTCTTGCTGCCGTGCGTCCGCGGGCCGTCGTCCCGGATGTACTGGCCGTAGCCCTTGCGGGCGAGCAGCTTGATCAGCAGCGGGGTGCCGATCAGGGTCAGAAAGAGCCCGATGGCTCCGGAGAAGAGGATCTGCCTCATGGCAGGTACGTGGTCTTCTCCCGCGGCGAGGCCACCGGCGAGGAGGATCTGCCCCATGGTCATCGCCCGGCGACCTCACCCTCGAGCAACGCCTGCGCGAGTGCCTCCAGGCCGACCGACCTGGACGCCTTCACCAACACGACATCCCCCGGTCGCAGCTCGCTCCGCAGCAGATCGACCGCTGCCCGCACGTCGGACACGTGCACCGACTCCTCACCCCACGAACCCTCGTTCTTGGCGCCCATGTCCAGCCACGCGGCCTCCCGGCCGCCGACCGCCACGAGCTTGCTGACGTTGAGCCGGACGGCCAGCCGTCCGACCGCGTCGTGCTCGGCCAGTGACTCATCGCCCAGCTCGGCCATCGGGCCCAGCACCGCCCACGTACGACGCCCCGGTGTTGCGGCGCCCATCGCGGCCAGCGCGCGCAGCGCGGCTCGCATGGACTCGGGGTTCGCGTTGTAGGCGTCATTGACGACCGTCACGCCGTCCGAGCGCTCGGTGACCTCCATCCGCCAGCGGGAGAGCTGCCCCGCCTCGGAGAGCGCCACGGCGATCTCGTCGACGGACATGCCCGTCTCATGGGCGACGGCGGCCGCGGCGAGCGCGTTCGACACGTGGTGCTCACCGTACAGGCGCATGGTCACGTCACCGCACCCGGTAGGGGTGTGAAGCGTGAAGGCGGGGCGGCCACCGTCGGCAAGCCGGACATTCGAGGCACGTACGTGGGCGTCCTCGGCCTCGCCGAACAGGACGGTACGGGCCTTCGTACGGGACGCCATGGCGCGCACCAGGGGGTCGTCGGCGTTGAGCACCGCCACCCCGCCGTCCTCGGCGGAGGGCAGCGCCTCGACCAGTTCGCCCTTGGCCTCGGCGATCTGCGCGCGGCCGCCGAACTCGCCGATGTGGGCGGTGCCGACGTTGAGGACGAGCCCGATGCGGGGCGGGGTGAGGTCCGTCAGATAACGGATGTGGCCCTTGCCTCGGGCGCCCATCTCCAGCACCAGGTGCTGGGTCGTCGCATCGGCGCGCAGCGCGGTCAGCGGCAGCCCGATCTCGTTGTTGAACGAGCCGTGCGTCCATACGGTCGGGCCGTGCCGCTCGAGCAGCTGGGCGATGAGGTCCTTGGTGCTGGTCTTCCCGGCGGAACCGGTGAGCGCCACCACGGTGGTGCCCAGCCGCTCGACGGCGGCGCGGGCGAGCGCGCCCATGGCGGCGACGACGTCGGGGACGACGATCGACGGAACCGGGGCGTCCGGTGTGGAGACCGGGCGGGTGGCCAGGACCGCCACCGCGCCCGCCTCGACCGCGCCGCGCGCGTAGTCGTGGCCGTCCACGCGCTCGCCGGGGAGCGCGGCGAACAGGCTCCCGGGCCGCACCTCGCGGGAGTCGATCACGACGGGTCCGGTGACCTTCAGGTCAGGGTCCGGTATGTCGTGCGGCTGCCCACCGACGAGGCCGGTGATCTCGGTGAGGGACAGTGGGATCACTGATCACCTCCGGCCGTGCGGGAGAGCTGCCTGGAGGGGGCTGGTGCGCGCATGGCGGTCTGTCATCCCTGGTTGTCTTGATGGGTGTGCCCGTGCGGTTCGCTCGCCTCGGGGCGTCGCGGACCGCGCCCCTTGGCTCGCTCGCTGAGCTCGATGGCTTCCCGCAGGACCTCACGGTCGTCGAAGGCGCGAACCACCCCGGCGATCGTCTGGCCCTGCTCATGGCCCTTGCCCGCGACGATCACGGTGTCGCCGGGTTCCGCGCGGGCGACGGCGGCCGCGATGGCGTTCGCCCGGTCCTCCTCGACCAGGACGTCGCCGCGCTCGTGGGCGGGCACCTCGGCGGCGCCCGCGAGCATCGCGGCGAGGATGGCGAGCGGGTCCTCGGAACGAGGGTTGTCCGAGGTCAGTACGGCCGTGTCGGCGTACCGGGCCACCGCGGAGCCCATCGGCCCGCGCTTGAGCCGGTCGCGGTCGCCGCCGCAGCCGAGGACGGCGTGCAGCTTGCCGTCGGTGACCCTGCGCAGGGCGCGCAGCACCGACTCGACGGCGTCGGTCTTGTGTGCGTAGTCGACCAACGCGAGGTACGGCTGGCCCACGTCGATGCGCTCCAGCCGCCCGGGCACGCCGGGGACGGCGGCGATGCCGTCCGCGGCCGTCTGCGGGTCGATCCCGGCGACGGCGAGCGCGACGAGGGCGGCGAGCGCGTTGGCGACGTTGAACGGGCCCGCGATCGGAGCGGCGGCCCGCACCGTCTCGCCGTTGGGGCCGACCGCGGTGAAGGTCGAGCCGAACGGGCCGACCTCGACATCCGCGGCGCGCCAGTGGGCGTCGGGGTGGCCCTCGGCGGAGAAGGTGGTGACGGGGACCTCGGACTCCTCGATGAGCCGGCGGCCGTACTCGTCGTCGTAGTTGATCACTCCGGCCCGGCTGCGGGCCTTGGTGAACAGCTGGGCCTTGGCCTGGAAGTAGTCCTCCATCCCCGAGTGGAACTCCATGTGCTCCGGGGAGAGGTTGTTGAAGACGGCGACGTCGAAGACGCAGCCGTCGACGCGGCCGAGGACCAAGGCGTGGCTGGAGACCTCCATGACGACCGAGTGGACGTCGCGTTCGCGCATCACCGCGAACAGCGCCTGCAGGTCGGTGGCCTCGGGGGTGGTGCGCTCGGACTTGATGCGCTCGTCGCCGATGCGCATCTCGACGGTGCCGATGAGCCCCGTGGGGCCGCCCCCGGCCTGCGCGGCGGCGGCCCGGAGCCCGCCGTCGACGAGGTAGGCGGTGGTGGTCTTGCCGGAGGTGCCGGTGATGCCGATCTGCAGCAGGCTGTGGCCCGGCTCGTCGTAGATCGTGGCGGCCAGCGCGCCCATCCGGGCGCGCGGGTTGTCCACGACCAGGACCGGCAGTCCGGTGGCGGCGGCGCGCTCGGCGCCGTCCGGGTCGGTCAGCACGGCGGCCGCGCCGAGGTCGGCGGCCTGGGCGGCGAAGTCCGCGCCGTGCAGCCGGGCGCCGGACAGCGCGGCGTACACATCGCCCGGGCGCACGGCGCGCGAGTCATGGGTGATCCCGGTGACCGCGGCCTCGGCCGGGACTCCGGAGGCATCGACGCCCAGCTGGTCTGCCAGCTCCGCGAGCGGTACGGGGCGGACCTGGAGAGGGCGGGGCGCTCCCGGGTATTCCACAGAAACGTCCTTCTGAGGGGTTTGGGACTGATCAGCTTGGGGCACGGCGGTGAGCGTACCCGGCCCACCCGCTCCGTCGCGAAATCCGGCGGCGGAGCAGCGGCGCACCGGGCCCTGGTTCCCTGGCTCCGGCGTGATCGTCGTCACGGCTGAATCCGCTCAGTGGCCCGGGCTGTAGCTCACGGGGAGCCGCTTGGGCTGCTTCCCGGTCGGCGGGACCTGCAGCGACTTGAGCGCGAACTCCATGACTTTTTTGTAGACCGGACCGCAGACCTGCCCGCCGAAATAGCTGCCCCGGGTCGGATTCTGCACCGCGCAGTAGACCGTGAGGCGCGGTTTGTCAGCTGGTGCGAAACCGGCGAAGGAAGCGGTGTATCCGTGATAACGGCCGGTTTTCGGGTCCACGCGGTTGGAGGTGCCCGTCTTACCCGCGACGCGATAGCCGGGGATCTTCGCCTTGCTGCCGGTGCCCTCCTGGTCGTCCACGACCGATTCGAGCATCTCGGCGAGCGTCTTCGCGGTCTTCGCGCTCACCACCCGGTTCTTCTCGGGCGCCGGGGCGGCCGTGAAGTGGCCGCCGGGGCCCCTGGTGCCGCGCACCAGGCTGGGGGCGATGCGCTGGCCGCCGTTGGCGACGGTGGAGTAGACGGAGGCCGCCTGGACGGCGTTGAGCGACAGTCCCTGGCCGAAGGGGATGGTGTACCCCTGCGAGGCACTCCAGTCCTGCGGTTTGGCCAGGATGCCCGGGGTCTCGCCGGGGAGGCCGAGCCCGGTGGGCTGTCCGATGCCGAACCGCCGCAGATAGCGGTAGAGGATCCGGTTCTTCTGCTTCTCGGTCTTGCCCAGCTGCTCGGTGGCGAGGATGGTGCCGATGTTGCTGGACTTGGCGAGCACCCCGTTGAGCGTGAGGTACCAGGTGGGGTGGTCGATGTCGTCGGCGAAGGCGCGGCCCGCGCGCGGCAGCCGGTTGGGGACCTCCACCTGGGTGTCCCAGCGGGCGGCGCCCTCCTGCAGTACGGCGGCCATCGACATCAGCTTGCTGACGCTGCCCGGTTCGTACGCGTCGGAGACGGCGGCGTTGCCGAGGGCGTCGCCGTCCGCGGCGGAGATGTCGTTGGGGTCGAAGCCGGGGGCGTTGGCCATGGCCAGCAGCTGTCCGGTGCGGGTGTCCTGCACGACGACGTAGCCGCGGTCCGCCCGCGACTTCTTCACCTGGTCGGAGATGGCGCTCTGGGCGGCCCACTGGATGTCGCGGTCGATCGTCAGCTCGACGTCGTTGCCGGGCACCGCGGGCTTCTCGCTGAGGTCGCCGGTGGGCACCTGGTGGCCGCCGGACTGGGCGTAGACGCGCTTGCCGTCCTTGCCCGCGAGCTTGTTGTTCAGGTATTGCTCGACCCCCGCCGCGCCGCGCCCGTCGGCGCCCACGAAGCCCAGGATCCCGGCGGCGAGGTCGCCGCCGGGGTAGACCCGCTTGCTGTGCGACTCCCGGTTGACCCCGGCCAGGACGTTGGTGCCCTTGCCCTTGCTCGCGCTGTCGTCCAGGGCGTTCTTCAGGTCCTTGATCTGGTTCCAGACCTGCGGAGTCTGCTGCCGGGCCAGCACGGCGTACTGCGACTTCGGATTGTCGGTGAGCTTCTTCTCCAGGTCCGCCTCGTTCTTGCCGAGGATCGGCGCGAGGAGGGCGGCCGCCTGCCGGGGCGCGTCCTTGATCTTGGCGTTGCGCGGGGTGAGCAGATCGGGGGCGGCCGTGATGTCGTACGCGTCCACGGTCGTGGCCAGGTTGACGCCGTCGCGGTCGGTGATGGACCCGCGCTCCGCGGAGAGCTTCACCGGGATGTAGCGGTTGACGTTGGCCTTGGCGGCGTACGCGGAGGCGTCCACGGCCTGCACCTGGAGCAGCCGTACGACGAAGACCAGCATGACGAGGGTGAGGCCGAGGCTGATCAGCCGCAGCCGGGGGCGCGGGCTGCCCAGCCGCAGCTGCGCCTGGGCGCCGCCGGGGCGCCCGCCGCGCTGCGCGCCGGGGCGCGGCCCGCGCCCCGAGGGGCGGCGCTGCGCCCCCTGGCGCGGGCGGCGGTCACGGTCGCCGCGCGGTGCCGCCGGGCCGGGCACCCGCCGGCGGGGGTCCTGGGGTCGCGTCACCGTGTCACCTGCCAGAGGCCGGGGTGGTCGGGCCGCCGCTGCCGGCCGCCGGGGTCAGGGGGCTCGCCGACGGCCGTACGGCCGGGGCCGGTGCGGGCGCCGGGGTGGAGGCCGCCGGGGTGGGGTCCAGCACGAGCGGGGGCAGCGGGCCGGGGGCGTGCGCCACCGAGGGCTGCCCGGTGGCGGGGGCGGGCACGCCGGCCACGGTGCCGTCCGGGTTGAGGAAGGCCGGGCTGCCGCCGGGCACCATGCCCAGCTCCCGGGCGCGCTGCTCCAGCGCACCGGGGGCGGAGAGCTGGTCGACCTCCTGCTGGAGCGACTGGCGCTCGTCGCTCAGCTCATCGGTCTGCTTCTCCAGGTTGCTCAGCTCGAACGAGCCCTGGTTGAGGGAGGAGTTCAGCAGCAGCAGCACGATCAGGCCGGAGCCGAGCAGGACGACGACGAGCAGCACGAAGGGCGCGCGCCGGGCCGTGACCGCCCCTGGCGCCGCCGCCCCTTTCGCCAGCCTTTTGGCCCCGGCCGGCCATTTCGGCCCAGCCCCGCTCACAGGGCGTCCTCGCGGATGCGCTCCGCTCCGCGGAAACGGGCCGGGGCGGCGCGGCGGTTCTCGGCGATCTCCTCCTCGGTGGGCAGCTCGGCGCCGCGGGTGAGCAGCTTGAGCCGGGGCTGATAGCGCTCCGGGACGACCGGCAGACCGGGCGGCGCGGTGTTGGCGGCACCGGCCGCCAACACGCGCTTGACCAGCCGGTCCTCCAGCGAGTGGTACGACAGCACGGCGATCCGCCCGCCCACCGCGAGCGCCGCCACGGCCGCCGGAACGGCCCGCTCCAGGACGGCCAGCTCGCCGTTGACCTCGATGCGCAGCGCCTGGAAGGTGCGCTTGGCGGGGTTGCCGCCGGTGCGCTTGGCGGCCTGCGGCAGGGCCTCGCGGATCAGCTCGACGAGCCGGGCGCTGTTGCTGAACGGCTCCTTGTCGCGCTCCCGGACCACCGCGTCCACGATCTTCTTGGCGAACTTCTCCTCGCCGTACGTCCGCAGGATGCGCACCAGGTCGCCCGGCGGATAGGTGTTCAGCACCTCGGCGGCACTGATGCCCGCCGTCTGGTCCATCCGCATGTCCAGCGGGGCGTCCTGCGCGTAGGCGAAGCCGCGCTCGGCCTCGTCCAGTTGCATGGAGGAGACGCCGAGGTCGAACAGGACGCCCTGGACGCGCGGCACGCCCAGCCGGTCCAGGACCTCGGGCAGCTCGTCGTAGACGGCGTGCACCAGGGTCGCCCGGTCGCCGTAGGGGGCCAGGCGCTCACCGGCCAGCCGGAGCGCGTCGGTGTCGCGGTCGAGGGCGATGAGCCGGGCCGCGGGGAAGCTGCGCAGCAGCGCCTCGCTGTGCCCCCCGAGGCCGAGCGTGCAGTCGACCACCACCGCGCCGGGTTCGGCGAGGGCGGGGGCCAGCATGTCCAGGCAGCGCTGAAGCATGACGGGAACGTGGAGAGCGTTGCTGCTCATTGCGCTGCTCGTGCGCCCTTCTGAGGGTCGGGCGTGGCGGGTACGCACCGCCGGGTCCCCACCCGCTCGAAGGGGAAGCGGCCGACTGGCGCCGGGGAAGTGACGTCAGGCGGCCGGAGCGGGAGGAGGCCGAGGGGTACGTACGCACCGCGCTCACGCGAAAATTCCGGGATCCAAGGGGAGCGTCACGCCTCCCACTTCGCGCCACTTTAGTCCACTCGTCCCCTCGGTCAACCAACCGGCCAGCGCGCCCCGCCGACGGAGTGGACCGGAGCGGAACGGTTCCCTCCGAGGGCGGCGGGAAGGGGCGCGCGGAGGTGTGTAGTGGCTCACAATCACCCCTTCGGAGCACCCGATGCCCTCGTTTGCGTAACCTAAAGAAAAGACAAAATCTCCTGGTGGGATTAGGGTCATAGCCATGTCGATATCTGCGTCGCAGCCGTTGCCCCAGCCCTCCGACAGCGCCGCCGGCACCGCCGGTTCGGTCACCGACCGGCTCGTCGAGGCCAACCGTCAGTACGCCGCCAACTTCACCGACCCCGGTATGGACGCGCGCCCCGTGCAGCACGTCGCCATCGTCGCCTGCATGGACGCACGTCTCGATCTGCACGAGGCGCTCGGCCTGGAGCTGGGCGACTGCCACACCATCCGCAACGCGGGCGGCGTGGTCACCGACGACATCATCCGCTCCCTGACCATCAGCCAGCGCGCGCTGGGCACCCGCAGCGTCGTGCTGATCCACCACACCGGCTGTGGTCTGCTGAACCTCACCGAGGACTTCCGGCACGACCTGGAGGAGGAAGTGGGCCAGCGGCCGTCGTGGGCGGTCGAGGCGTTCAAGGACCTGGACGCCGACGTACGCCAGTCGATGGAGCGGGTGCGCACCTCGCCGTTCCTGCTCCACCGCGACGACGTGCGGGGCTTCGTCTTCGATGTGACGACCGGTCTGCTGCGTGAGGTCGAGCCGCGCAGCTGAGTGGATTTTCAGCCCTAACTCGTACAAGCGTGACAAATAACCCCGGGTTATCCACAGCCGAGTGACGCGAGACGGCGAAGACCGCAAGAATGCGTAGATGACATCGTCCCCCGCAACCCCGCGGGGGACGGTGGCAGCGTTTGCGGTGGGCCGGTCCGTCCTTGGTGGACAACGGCCCTGAGAACGGGCCGAGGAGGGCCGGGTGACGACCTATGACGAACGAGCGAGCCTCAGCGATCTGACCACCACAGCGGAGCGGGTCCGCCGGTCGGTGGAGGGTGTGATCGAGGGCAAGCCCGAGGTCGTACGGCTTTCGCTGACCGTACTGCTCGCCGAGGGACATCTGCTGATCGAGGATGTCCCTGGCGTGGGCAAGACCATGCTCGCCAAGGCACTCGCGCGGTCCATCGACTGCTCGGTGCGCCGTATCCAGTTCACCCCCGACCTGCTGCCGTCGGACATCACCGGGGTGAGCATCTACGACCAGCAGCGCAAGGAGTTCGAGTTCAAGCCGGGCGCGATCTTCGCCCAGATCGTCATCGGCGACGAGATCAACCGCGCCTCGCCCAAGACCCAGTCCGCGCTCCTTGAATCGATGGAAGAGCGCCAGGTCACCATCGACGGCAAGAGCTACGAACTGCCCGGTCCCTTCATGGTGGTGGCCACCCAGAACCCCATCGAGATGGAGGGCACCTATCCGCTGCCCGAGGCGCAGCGCGACCGCTTCATGGCGCGCGTCTCCATCGGGTACCCCAGCCCGCAGGCGGAGCTGGAGATGCTGGACGTGCACGGCGGGGTCTCCCCGCTGGACGACATGCAGCCGGTCGCGCACGCCCACGAGATCGTCAAGCTGGTCGAGGCGGTGCGCTCGGTGCACGTGGCCGAGGCCATCCGGCGGTATGCGGTGGACCTGGTGTCCGCCACCCGCAACCACCCCGACCTGCGGCTCGGCGCCTCGCCCCGGGCCACCCTGCACCTGCTGCGGGCGGCCAAGGCGGCGGCCGCGCTGGCCGGGCGGGACTTCGCCCTCCCCGACGATGTGCAGTCGCTCGCCGTCCCCGTGCTGGCCCACCGGCTGCTGCCCACCGCCCAGGCCCAGCTGAACCGGCGTACCTCGGAGCAGGTCGTCGGGGACATCCTGCAGCGCACCCCGGTGCCCACCTCGTCGCAGCGGACCGGCGGACACGTGCCTCCGGTGCCCCCCATGCCCCCGGTCGACTACGGGCAGCAGCCGGGCGCACGGAGGCTGTGATGACCACAGGGGGGACGGGCGCGGTCCCCGGGAGCGCCGCGAGCGAGGAGGACCGGGGCACGATCCGGGCGGCGCTCGCCGGGCTGACCACCCGCGGCCGCTCCTTCCTGGCCGCCGGGGTCGCCGCCGCGGTGTGCAGCTATGTGCTGGGCCAGTCCGATCTGCTGCGGGTCGGGCTGCTGCTGGCGGCGCTGCCCCTGGTGTGCGTGGCCGTCGTCCACCGCACCCGGTACCGGGTGGCGGGCAGCCGCCGGCTCGCGCCCGCGCGGGTCCCGGCGGGCTCCGAGGCCCGGGTGCATCTGCGCATGGACAACGTCTCTCGGCTGCCCACCGGGCTGCTGATGCTCCAGGACCGGGTGCCGTATGTGCTGGGGCCGCGCCCCCGCTTCGTCCTGGACCGGGTGGAGCCGGGCGGCCGCCGCGAGGTGTCCTACCGGGTCCGTTCCGATCTGCGCGGCCGCTATCCCCTGGGCCCGCTGCAGCTGCGGCTCAACGACCCGTTCGGGATGTGCGAGCTGACCCGCGCCTTCAGCGCGTACGACACGCTCACCGTGGTGCCCCGGGTCGAGCCGCTGCCCGCGATACCGCTGACCGGCGAGGCCGCGGGGTACGGGGACGGGCGGCACCGCTCGCTGGCCCTGGCCGGTGAGGACGATGTGATCCCGCGCGGCTATCGCCACGGCGACGACCTGCGCCGGGTGCACTGGCGGTCCACCGCACGCTACGGGGAGCTGATGGTGCGCCGGGAGGAGCAGCCGCGGCGCGCCCACTGCACGGTGCTGCTGGACACCCGGGGCTGCGCCTACGAGGGCGCGGGGCCCGACTCGCCCTTCGAGTGGGCGGTGTGCGGCGCGGCGTCGGCCGCGGTGCATCTGCTGGAGCGCGGCTACGCGGTCCGGCTGCTGACCGACACCGGAAGCTCGGTGCCCGGCCCGGACGGCGGAGGCGGATTCACCGGTTCCACGCATGACTCGGCGGAGACGGCCGGGCTGATGCTGGACACCCTCGCGGTGGTGGACCACTCCGACGAGGACGGGCTCTCCCTCGCGTACGACGTACTGGGCGGCGGGGGCGAGGGCCTGCTGGTGGCCTTCCTGGGCGATCTGGACGAGGAGCAGGCGGCGCTCGTCGGGCGGATGCGGCACCGTTCCATGGCGGCGGTGGCGTTCGTCATGGACGGCCCGGCCTGGTCGCGTGGGATGGAGCCCGCCGACCCGCGGCAGCTGGAGGACGGGCTGCGGCGGCTGCGCGAAGCGGGGTGGACGGCGCTGCCGGTCGCCCCGGGCGCCTCGATGGCGGAGCTGTGGCGGCAGGCCGACGGGCAGGGCGCCATCCGGGCCGACGCCGGGCGTCCGGGCGTCGGCGGCATGACAGGGAGCTGGGGATGAGTGGGAGCGTTCGGCTGGCCGTCTGCGCGGCGCTGGCCACGGCCGCGGCCGCGTGCGCGCTGCTGCCGCTGGTGAATCCGGCCGGCTGGCTGCTGCAGGCCGTCCTCCTGCTGGCGGTCCAGAGCACGGCGGGCGTGGCCGCCCGCCGGGTGCCGCTGGCCCGACCGCTGACGGTGGCGGTGCAGGGCGTGGTGATGACGCTGCTGCTCACGGTCGTCTTCACGTCCGGACAGGCGTTCGCCGGGGTGCTGCCGAGCCCGCAGGCCCTCCATGAGTTCGGGCTGCTGCTGCGCGAGGGCACCAGCGACGTCGGGCAGTACGCGACCCCGGCGCCGGTCACCGACGGCATCCGGCTGCTGCTGGTCGGCGGGGTGCTGCTGATAGGGCTGGTGGTCGACGCGCTCGCGGTGACGTACCGCAGCGCGGCCCCGGCCGGACTACCGCTGCTGGCGCTGTACTCGGTCGCGGCGGGCCTGTCGGACGACGGAAGCGACTGGCTGTGGTTCCTGGTGGCCGCGGCGGGCTATCTGCTGCTGCTCCTGGCCGAGGGCCGGGACCGGCTCTCCCAGTGGGGCCGCGTCTTCAGCGGCGGCGCCCCGAGTGCGTCCGGTATGCCGCCCTCGGGCCTGGCCGGGGCCGGGGGCGGGCCCGCGTCCGCCCCGGTCCGGGCGGGCCACCGCATCGGCGTGCTGGCCCTGGGCATCGCGGTCGCGGTGCCCGCGGTGCTGCCGTCGCTGGACGGCGGGCTGCTGGACCGGCAGGGCAGCGGCGGCGGGCCGGGCGGCGGGGGCGGCACCATCTCGGCGGTGAATCCGCTGGTGTCGCTGCAGGACAGCCTGAACCAGCCGGAGAACCGGGAGGTGCTGCGGTATCGCACCTCCTCGCAGACCACCCAGGACATGTATCTGCGGATCGTGGCGCTCGACAAGTTCGACGGCGCCTCGTGGAAGTCCTCGGAGCGGCATGTCACCGATGTGCCGAGCCGGCTGCCGTCGCCGACGGGCCTCGGCCCCGCGGTCCGGACCACCTCCGTGGACACGTCCATCTCGGCCGCCGAGTGGTATGCGCAGAACTGGCTGCCGCTCCCCTACCCGGCCGACAAGGTGCAGATCGACGGGCGCTGGCGGTACGAACCCGAGGGCCGCACGCTGGTCGGCGACCGCGGCCAGACCACCCGGGGCGCCCGCTACCGGGTCACCAGCCTGCTGGTCGAGCCGACCGCCGACCAGCTGGCCGGCGCCCCGCCACCGCCGCCGCGGCTGCAGCGCGAGTACACCGAGGTGCCGGATTCGCTGCCGCCCGTGGTCGCCCGGACCGCGCGCGAGGTGACCGCGGGCGCGTCCAACGCGTACCAGAAGGCGGTCAAGCTCCAGGACTGGTTCGCGGTGAACGGGGGCTTCCGGTACGACACCGAGGTGCAGTCCGGCAGCGGTTCGACCGCCATCGCGAAGTTCCTGAAGCAGAAGGCGGGCTTCTGCGTCCACTTCTCCTTCTCCATGGCGGCGATGGCCCGGACGCTGGGCATCCCGGCGCGGGTGGCCGTCGGGTTCACCCCCGGCACCTCGCAGGCGGACGGTTCGGTGTCGGTCGGGCTCAAGGACGCCCACGCCTGGCCCGAGCTGTACTTCGAGGGGGTCGGCTGGACCCGCTTCGAGCCCACTCCGAGCCGTGGCACCCAGCCCGACTACACGATGGAGCAGACCCCGTCGGGCGAGGTCCCGGACGAGCCGACGGCCGAGCCGAACACCAGCTCCGAGCCGACGGCCGCGCCGTCCGCCTCGGACAGCTGCGCGCCGGAGCTGCGGAAGCAGGGCGGCTGCGAGGCCGCCGCGGCCCAGCAGCCCGGCGACGGCGCCTCGGGCGGCGGCTTGTCGGTGACCACGGTCACCGGCTGGACGTCGCTGGCGGTGCTGCTGCTCGTGGTGCCACTACTGCCCATGCTGTGGCGGCGGCGGATCCGGGCCCGCAGACTGGACGGCTCCGGCGGGCGCACCGAACAGGACGCCACCGACCGGATCCTGGCCGCCTGGCACGAACTGGTCGATTCGGCCTGGGACTTCGGCGTCATGCCGGACGACTCGCAGACCTCCCGCAAGGCCGTGGCCCGGATCGTGCGGCTCACCGAGCTGGACGACGAGGCGAGCCAGGCGGCGCAGCGGGTGGCCGCTGCCGTGGAGCAGGTGCTGTACGCGCCACGGCCCCGGCCGGTCCCCGGGGTCGCCGACGATGTGCGGCGGGTCCTGGCCGGTCTCCAGGCCGGGGCCGGGCGCCGGGAGCGGCTGCGGGCGCTGCTGGCGCCACGCTCGGCGGTCCAGCTGGTGTGGGCGGCCTCGCGGCGCTGGTCCGCGCTGACCGAGCGGTGGGGAGCGCCCCGGTGGGCCCGATGGGCGGCCCAGCTCCGAGGGCCCCGCGGCGAGCGGGGCTGAGCCGGTCCCACAAGCGGCCTCCCAAGCGGCCTCACGGCCCCGGGAGGCCGCCGAGGGACCGGGCCGCGCCGCGGGCAGCGGGACGGACCGGTGCCCCGGTGCGAGGACGGTTGGTGCGGGGCACGGCTCCGGTGCGGGATACGGCCCGGGACATGGGTGAGGGGCGGTCGCCGGTGGCGACCGCCCCTCACCCATGAGTTCTCAGCCGGTGGGCCCGATGCGGCCAGGGCCCCCGGGGTCAGGTCAGTGACCCTGCTCGTCGCGGCGGCGCTGCCACCGCTCCTCGATGCGGTCCATCATGGAGCGGCGCTGGCGGCCCTGACGGCGGGGTGGCCCGGCCCCGCCTCCTGCCCGCTGCGCCTCGCCCGGCTTGGGCGCCTTGCGCCAGCCCGTCACGGCGAGCACCGCACATCCCAGCATGATGAGGAAGCCCACCACGCTGATCCAGATCTGCGGAACGATCACTCCGACCATCAGGAGCGCGATGCCGACCAGAAATCCCGCGACCGCCTGGTAGACCCGTCGCCGGGTGTACGTGCGCAGGCCGCTTCCCTCAAGCGTTGTCGCGAACTTGGGATCTTCGGCGTACAACGCTCGCTCCATTTGCTCGAGCATGCGCTGCTCGTGCTCCGAGAGCGGCACGGAGTCCTCCTACTCGTCGGTCGCGGGGGGCGACCGGGGTGCGACCCTTTCAGGATAGGCAGGGAATCGCCCCCGTGAAACCCGCCCCTCAACGCCAATTCGCCCACCGTTAGGTGTGTGACGAAACTTGACGCTGAGACGTCCATTCCCCTCCCGCCGATTCGCCATGCCGGACGGTGTACCCCGATCATACGGGGCCGGACGGCCGCGCGGGGGCCCTGTGGCCTACTCCACCTGCGCCGTCCGTCACGCGACGGGAGCGGAACGGGGACGGAACGAGGGGCGGAACAGGGGGCGGAAGGAGGCGGGGTCGAGCGAGGCCGTCAGTCGCGCTCGGCGAGGACGTGCAGTTGGGTGGCGACCGAGTGGAAGGCGGGCAGCTCGGCGGCGGCCTCCTCCAGCCGCAGCAGCGCGTCGAGTGCGCCGGGCTCGGTGTCGACGAGCACTCCGGGCACCAGATCGGCGAAGACCCGTACGCCGTGCACCGCGGCGATCTCCAGCCCGGCCGCGGCGACCAGCTCGGACAGCTGGTCGGCGGTGAAGCGGCGCGGCACGGGGTCGCCGTCGCCCCAGCGCCCCTCCGGGCTGGTAAGCGCTTGCCGGGCCTCGGTGAAGTGTCCGGCCAGGGCGCGGGCCAGCACGGCGCCGCCCAGCCCCGCGGCGAGCACGCTGAGGGTTCCGGCCGGGCGCAGCGCGTCCGCCGCGTTCCGCAGGCCCTCGGCGGGGTCGTCCATGTACTCCAGCACGCCGTGGCACAGGACCACGTCGTGGCCTCCGCGCTCGACCACGTCGAACAGGCCGTGGGCATCGCCCTGGACGCCGCGCACCCGGTCGGCGACCCCGGCCTCGGCGGCCCGCCGCTCCAGCGCGAACAGCGCGTTGGGGCTGGGGTCGACGACCGTGACGCGGTGGCCCAGCCGGGCGACCGGCACGGCGAAGTTCCCGCTGCCGCCTCCGGTGTCGAGCACGTCGAGCGCCCCGTGCTCGGCCCCCTCGGCCGCCCCCGGCTCCCGGCCCGCGGCCTTGGCCCGCCGTTCCAGGGCGTCTTTCAGGACCTCCCACACCACGGCGGTACGGAGGGACGCACGGGGGCGCTGCGGGTCTGACACGGCGGGTGGCTCCTCGGCGCGGTGCCGTCACCGCACGGGGCGGCGACGACGGGTTACTGACGTCGATCCCAGCCTATTGCCTCCGGAGCCCGGGCCGGTCCGGTGGTGGTTTCAGCGGCCCGGCCTGCCGTCCGCCGACGGCGTCTGCCGGGGCAGCGCGGGCTGGAGCACCAGCATCCGCTCGACCAGCCGCAGGAACATGGCGGCGGCGCGCAGCAGATCGTCCGCGTCACGGCAGGTGGCCGCGCCCCGTATCCCGGCTTCGGCGCGGGCCCGGCGCTCGGCGCCGGAGGCGAACAGCGCGCTCCACTCGGTCAGTTCGGGGGCGACCTCCGGGAGCACGTCCCAGGTGCTGCGGATGCGGGCGCGGCGGCGGGCCGTGGTCTCGGGGCGGCCCCGTGCGGCGAGCACGGCGGCCGCGGTGCGCAGGGCGGCCAGATGCGCGGTGGCGAATCGCTCGTTCGCGGTTTCCAGCACGGCGGCCTCCTCCAGCCCCTGATGGGCCTGGGTCAGGAGGTCGAGTGCGGCGGGCGGGGCCGCGGAGCGGCGCAGAACGGGGTGGACGTCGCTCGCGGGGCCAGTCGACGAAGGGGCAGGGGTAGGGGCAGGGGCGGCGGCACGGTGCCGGCGCTCTGCGGCGGTACTGGCCATGACGAACCTCCTGTCGTCGCGTGGCGGCCGGGCCGATTGACACAGCGACCGCCGTATGGACCCATCGTGGGGCACACCACTGACAATCGGCCCTGACCTGTGCCTTTCGGCTCTCGCTCCACCCCCGTGCGGATACCCGTTCACTGATCCCGCATACTGAATTGAACTGACTGGTCAGTTCAAAAACTTGATGATTCACACAGGGAGTGGTTCACGTGACGGGCACCCCGGACCGGGGCGCCGGAGCGGCGGTGACGGCCGGCGGACTCGGCGTCAAGGGCTCACACGGCTGGGCGTATCGCGATGTCGCCCTCACCGCGGACCCCGGAGCACTCATCGCGGTCGAGGGCCCCTCGGGCTCCGGCCGCACCTGTCTGCTGCTCACACTCACCGGCCGGATGCGCCCCACCACCGGGGAGGCCGCCGTCGGCGGCTTCCGGGTTCCCCGGCAGATGCGCCATATACGTCGCATCAGCGCGCTCGCCCATGTGCCGGGCGTCACCGAACTCGACCCGGCGCTGACGGTCGCCGAGCATCTGCGCGAGCGGGCCCTGCTCCAGCGCCGGTTCGGGGACTCGCCGCGCGGGCTGCTGCGGCCGCGACGGGAGCGCGCGACCGCCTCCCGGGCCGCGATCGAGGCGGCCCTCACGGCGGCGGGGCTCGGCCTGGAGGCGCTGCCCAAGGGGGCGCGTACGGCCGTACGGGACCTGGAGCGGCTGGAGGCGCTGCGGCTGTCGGTGGCGCTCGCGCTGATCTCCCGGCCGCGCCTGCTGGCCGTGGACGACACCGACCTGAAGCTCTCGGACGCCGAGCGCGAGCGCGCCTGGGCGCTGCTGCGGGAGATCACGGAGAGCGGCATCACGGTCCTCGCGGTGTGCAGCCAGGCCCCGGAGGGCGCCGTGGTGATCTCGACCGCCGCAGACGCCCGGCACAACACCCAGGACGACACCCAGCACGACGACCGCGACGACGACCACGGGGACGACGAGGAGGGGGCGGCGGATGCGCTCGCCGAAACTGGCCACGCTTGAGCTGAAGCGGTTCGGCAGGGGGAAGCTGCCCCGGGCGGCGCTCGCCGCCCTGCTCCTGCTGCCCCTGCTGTACGGCGCGCTCTACCTGTGGTCCTTCTGGGACCCGTACGGCAAGCTCGACAAGATCCCGGTCGCGCTCGTCAACTCCGACAGCGGCGCCACCGTGAAGGGCAAGCACCTCACCGCGGGCGACGACCTCACCGACCGGCTGCTCGGCAGCGGCAAGAGCTTCGACTGGCACCGCACCAGCGCCGCCGAGGCGCGCAAGGGCGTCGAGAACGGCACGTACTACCTGTCGCTCACCGTGCCCGAGGACTTCAGCAAGCGGATCGCCTCCAGCTCTGGCGCGAGCCCGCAGACCGGCGCCCTCGAAGTGCGCACCAACGACGCCAACAACTACATCGTCGGCCAGATCTCCCGCAGCGTCTTCTCCGAGGTGCGCGCCGCGGCCTCCACCAAGGCGTCCCGGGGCTTCTACGACAACATCTTCGTCTCCTTCGCGGACATCCACGGCCGGACCGAGAAGGCCGCCAAGGGTGCCGACCAGCTCGGCCAGGGCATCGGCAAGGCCAGGACGGCCGCCGGTGACCTCGCCAAGGGCCTGGGGACGGCGAAGAAGGGCAGCCACGGCCTGGCGTCCGGGCTGGGCAAGCTCAACAAGGGCGCCGGAACGCTGGACACGGGCGCGGGCGGGGTCGCCGACGGCACCCAGACCCTGGCCGACACGGTGAACGGCGTTTCGGAGAAGGCCGGTCCGTTCCTCAAGAAGCACGGCAAGGAGATCGGCGACGTCGCCCGGCTGGTCGCGGACGCCTCCCAGCGGGCGTCCGGCCACCTGGACGACCTCCCCGACGAGGCCTCCACCGCCGCCACCGACGCCCGTCAGGCGTCCGACGACCTCGCCGCCGACTACCGGACGCGCTGCGAGGGGCCGGTGACCACCACCCCCGACTGCCCGGCGCTGAAGAAGGCGGTGGGCGCGGCCGACCGCGCCGCCGACGTGGCCGAGGACGTCAACAAGCTCGTCAAGGACAACACCGGACAACTCGACACCCTCGCAACCGATCTGAACGATCTGCACGACAAGGCGCGGCTGCTCGCCGACAAGGCCCCGTACCTGGGCACCGACCTCGACTCCGCCGTCGAGAAGGTGAACGCCCTCAACTCCGGCGCGCACAAGGTCGCCAAGGGCGCGGGCAAGCTCCACAGCGGACTGACCACCGCCCACGGCGCGGCGTCCACCCTCGACAGCGGTATCGGGAAACTGCGCACCGGTTCGACCTCCCTGAAGGGCGGTCTGGTCAAGCTGGCCGACGGCTCCGGCACGCTCGCCGGCGGGCTGCACGACGGCGCCGGGAAGATCCCCGCGTACGACAAGCACGACCGGGACGCCCGCACGGGGGTGATGGCGGACCCCGTCCAGCTCGCCGGCCAGGCGCTGCACAAGGCGCCCAACTACGGCACCGGTTTCGCCCCGTACTTCATCCCGCTGTCCCTGTGGGTCGGCGCGATGGTGGCCTACATGCTGATCCCGCCGCTCAACGCCCGGGCGGTCGCCGCCGGGGCCTCCTCCTGGCGGGTCGCGCTCGCCGGATGGCTGCCGGTCGCCGCGATCGGCGCGCTGCAGACGGCGGCCCTGATGGCCGTGCTGCACTGGGCGGTGGGGCTGCAGATGGTGCGGGCCGCGGCCACGGTCGGCTTTCTGATGCTGGTGGCGGCCTGTTTCGCGGCGATCGTGCAGTGGCTGAACGCCCGCTTCGGACCGGCCGGGCGGATCCTCGTACTGGCGCTGCTGATGCTCCAGCTGACCTCGGCGGGCGGTACCTATCCGGTGCAGACCAGCCCCCGGTTCTTCAACGCCATCCACCCGTTCCTGCCGATGAGCTACGTCGTGGACGGGCTGCGGCGGCTCATCACGGGCGGCGGGCTCGGGCCGGTGTGGGTCGCGTGCGGGGTGCTGCTCGGCTTCGCCGCGGCCGCGCTCGCGCTCACCGCGTGGTCGGCGCGGCGCAGGCAGGTATGGTCGGTCGACCGGCTGCACCCGGAGCTGTCCCTGTGAGGGCCGGATCCGTACGGGGCGGATCCGTGCGGGCCGGACCCGTGAGCGACCCGGCCTGTGAGCGCCCTGTGAGCGGGACCACTCCGGCAGCGGGCAGAATCGGCGCCATGGACAGCAGCACGCGCCGCCAGGGCACCCGGCAGAAACTCTTCGAGGCAGCGGTCACCCTCATCGCCGAACAGGGCTTCTCCTCCACCACCGTGGACGAGATCGCCGAGCGGGCGGGGGTGGCCAAGGGCACGGTGTACTACAACTTCGCGTCGAAGACCGTGCTCTTCGAGGAGCTGCTGCGGCACGGCGTCGAGCTGCTGACCGCCTCGCTGCAGAACGCCGCCGACGAGAACGCCGAGCGCGGCGGCAGCCATGTGGACGCGCTGGACGCCATGGTCCGGGCCGGGCTGCACTTCATCTCCCGGTATCCGGCCCTGACCCAGCTGTACGTGGCCGAGCTGTGGCGCACCAACCGGGTCTGGCAGTCGACGCTGATGATGGTCAGGCAGCAGGCCATAGCGGTGATCGAGACCGAGCTGCGGGCCGGGGTGGCGGCGCGGGAGCTGAGCGACGACATCGACATCCCGCTGACCGCCTCGGCGCTGTTCGGGATGGTGCTGGTGGCGGCGCTCGACTGGCAGTCCTACCAGCCGGAGCGGTCGCTGGACGACGTCCACGCCGCCCTGTCGCGGCTGTTGCAGGGCCGGGTGGGCGGAGCCCTGGCCAAGGGGGCGCCGGCTCCGGGCTGACGCTGCCGTACGGCAGCGGCCGCCGGAGGGTCCCCCGCACGAAACAGAAGGCGCTGTTCCGGAGCGGTTCGACCCCCATCGACCCGCCTCGGAACAGCGCCTCCCCCCGTACTTCCCCCGTTTCCCCCGTACTTTCCCCCGTGTTTCCCCCGTGAGAGCCCCCGGGGGCGAATTCCCCGGCGGCTCCCCCGTCCGGAAGAGCCACCGTGCCGTACCGCCGCCCCGTGTCGGCGGTCAGGTCCGCGTCCCTTCCGTGTGCTCCACTCTCTCGTTCACGGGGGTCGCCGCCCATCCGCGCGCCTACTCATCTCGGCGACTAGGTACGGGTACTCAGTCCGCGCGCACCCGCCCAGCGTTCGCCTGGGGACGAGCGCGGGGCTGTCGGCGGGGCCGGATAAAGTCACTGGCATGGCACGGATTGCGGTGATCGGCGCCGGGATGGGCGCCATGGCGGCTGCCGCCCGGCTGGCCGTCGCGGGCCACCGGGTGGTGGTGTACGAGCGCGGCCGGACCCACGGCGGCGCGGTGGGGCTGTTCGAGCGGGACGGCTTCCGGTTCGACACGGGCCCGGGGCTGCTGCGGCTGCCCGCCGTCTACCGGGACCTGTTCGTGAAGACCGGCAAGGAGACCCTGGAGCAGACCGTCCGGCTCACCCAGGTCGACCCGGCGGCGCGGCATCTCTTCGCCGACGGCACGGACGTCCTGCTGCCCAACGCCTCGCGCGCCGGGGTGCTCCGGGCGCTGGACGGCGCCTTCGGCGCGGGCGCGGGCGAGCGCTGGAGCGATCTGGTCAACCGGGCGCGCGAGGCGTGGGACGCCACCCGCCGACCCCTGCTGGAGGAGCCGCTGCGCACCGACTGGCAGGCGCTGGGCGGCGATCCGTATCCGGCGGCCGCCCCCGTGCGGCGTGGCTGGTTCGGCGGGCTCTTCGCGCGCGGCGGCGGCCGTCCGCGGGTGCCCACCCTGGCCGAGGTGGCGCGGCGTGAGCTGGTGGATCCGCGGGCCGTCGCCCTGCTGGAGAGCCACGCCCTCGCGTACGGCCTGGACCCGCGCGCCGCCCCCGCGAGCGCCACCGTGCTGCCCTATCTGGAGCAGACCTTCGGCACCTGGTACGTCGGCGGCGGGATGCGGGCGCTCGCCGACGCGCTGTACGAGCGCTGCGGCAAGCGGAAGGTGGAATTCTGCTTCGAGGCCGAGGTCACCGGCATCGTCGAGAAGGACGGCCGGGCGGCGGGCGTCGAGCTGGCCGACGGCACGGTCGCCGAGGCGGACGCGGTGGTCGCGGGCATCGACCCGGCGCTGCTGCCCGCCCTGCTGGGCGGCCAGGAGCCCTGGCGGGAGGGCGAGGACGTGACGCCCGGGCGGGGGCGGCCCGGCAGCGGTCCGCCCGGCCGGCTCAGCGTCTTCCTGGCGCTGCGCGGCGGCCGCCCCGAGGACGCGGTGCACCGGACCGTGGTGCACACCCCGGACCGCGAGGCGGAGCTGACCGCCGTCTTCGGCGAAACCGAGGGCAAGGGCAGCGGTGACCGCGACGGCCTGCGCGAGCCCTCTGCTCACCCCACCGTCACCGTCCTGCGGCCGGACGATCCCGCGACCCGCCCCGACGACGGCCACGAGGCCGTCACCCTCGGCGCGGTCGTCGCCCCGCACGGACCGGACGACTGGACCGGCGCGGAGGCCGCCGGGCAGACCGCGGACCGGCTGATCACGGCCGCCGAGGCGGCCATACCGGGGCTGCGGGACCGGATCCTGTGGCGCGAGGTCCGCACCCCCCGCGACATCGCCGCCGACACCGGTGTCGCGGGCGGCTCCGTGCCGGGCCCGGCGCTGGCCGGTGCCGGGGGCCGGTATCTGCACCCCGCCAACCTCACCCGGCTCCCGGGCCTCTATCTGGCGGGCGGCTGGTCCCATCCGGGCGGTGGGCTGGCCCACGCCGGAATGTCGGGGGCGCTGGTGGCGGGCCTGATCGTCGAGGGCCAGGACTGGCGCGGCTCACAGTAGTGCGCCGCGCTCCCCGGTCCGCGCCCCGTCAGAAGCGGTACTGCTCGTCGTATCCCTGCTGGAAACCCTGCTGCTGGTAGGGGTACGGCGGCTGGTCCTGCTGGCCGGGCGGGGCGTCGCCCTCGCGCTGCTGCGGGACCCAGGAGCCACCCGGCTCCATCGCGTCGGCGCCCGGGGGGTACTGCTGCGGGGAGCCGTACGAGGCGTCCGCCGCGTAGTGGTCGCCGCCGTACGCACCGGCGGCGTACGGGTCCTGCTGGTAGCCCGCGTACGGGTCGGGGTACTGGGCCTGCCCGTAGGGCTGCTGCTGACCGTAGGACTGCTGGTCGTACGAAGCGGCGTACGGGTCCTGCTGGTAGCCCGCGTACGCCTGGTCCTGGTAGCCGTACTGCCCGGCGTCCGCGTACACGTCCTGGCCCTGGCCGTAGCCCACGTCACCGTAGCCCTGGCCCTGCCCCTGAGCGCCCTGGCCGTCCTGCGCGCCGTACCCGGCGTACGTCTCGTACGCGCTGTAGCCGGCGTTCGGGTCCGCGTAGGCGCCGGAGGCGGGGGTGAACGGGGACGGCTCCTCGTAAACGCCGTACTCGCTGGTGTCGTCCGGCAGCGGCTCCGGCCGATAGGTGGGCGGCTCGGGCCGGGAGACCTGGACGTCCTCCAGGCCCGAGACCTGGAGCACCGGCTCGGGCTCCGGATCGTCCGGCCCCGGACCGGGCCCGCGCTCGCGTCCGCGGCCGAGCCCCGGCACCCCGGGGATGCCGTCCAGCGCCCAGCCCTTCTCGAAGCCTTGGCGGAAGGAGAGCGTGACGTAGGTCTGGCCGACCGCGAAGGCGATCGCGCCGATGGCGATCACCACCACCGAGGGGATCAGTACCCCGACGACGACGCCCAGAAAGCCGACGAAGGCCAGCAGCCGCCAGCGCAGCCGCGCCTTGTACTGCAGCAGTACCTCTCCCAACAGCCACAGCGCCACGACGCCGAAAGCGATGTAGAGGACCGTCCAGCCCATGCCCGCCCCTCTCAGTGCGGCTGCCCCTCGGCGGCCGTCATCAGGACCGCTGGTGCAGTCCCAGATTCTTGTAGATTTCCAGCGTCGCCGTGGAGTGGTTCAGGGTAATGAAGTGCAGCCCGGGGATCTCCTCGGCCATCAACCGCGCGCACAGCTCTGTCGCGTAGTCGATCCCGATCGAGCGTACAGCCGCCGCGTCGTCCTTGACCGCCAGGATGCGCTCGGCCAGCTCCGGCGGGAAGGCGGCGTTGCTGAGCTGCGCGAACCGCTCGATCTGCCTGACGTTCGTGACCGGCATGATCTCAGGGATGATCGGTGTCGTACAGCCCGAGGCCGCGACCCGGTCGCGCAGCCGCAGATAGTCCTCCGGGTAGAAGAACATCTGGGTGATCGCGAAGTCGGCGCCCGCGCGGCACTTGTCGACGAAGTGACGGATGTCGGTGTCCCAGTCCGTCGAGCGCGGGTGCATCTCGGGGAAGGCGGCGACGCCGACGCAGAAGTCTCCCGACTCCTTGATCAGGCGGACCAGCTCGGCGGCGTAGGTGATGCCGTCGGGGTGCTTGACCCAGTCGGCCATCGGGTCGCCGGGCGGGTCGCCGCGCAGGGCGAGCATGTTGCGGATCCCGGCCCCGGCGTACTGGCCGATGATGTTGCGCAGCTCGGCGAGGGAGTGGTTGACCGCGGTCAGATGGGCGACCGGGGTGAGGGTGGTTTCGGTCGCGATGCGCTCGGTGGCGCGGACGGTGCCCTCGCGGGAGGAGCCTCCGGCGCCGTAGGTCACGGAGACGAAGGTCGGTGAGACGGCCTCCAGCCGGCGGATGGCGTTCCACAGCGTGTGCTGCCCCTTGTCCGTTTTCGGGGCGGAGAATTCGAAGGAATACGACTGCTCGCCGGATGCGAGCAGGTCACGCACGGTAAGGGCTCGATCAGTCCTGGTGGAAGCGGTGCCTAGGGCCATACGGGAAGGTTAGCCAGCCGGGTGGCCGTCGCCCACCCGGCGACGTGGTTATGGGGGCTTTGCCGGGATCCAGTCCGCAATGCGGACAGACTCATCGAGCCGGGCTCACCTCCGACACCTACGGGACATCTGCCGCTCGGACGCGCTTCACCAGCGCTTCCGTGGCCGCCGCCGGGTCCGCGGCCTCGGTGATGGCCCGCACCACGACGACCCGGCGCGCTCCCGCCTCCAGCACCTCGTCCAGGTTCGACGCGTCGATGCCGCCGATCGCGAACCAGGGCCGGTCCGGGCGCCGGGCGGCCGCGTGACGGACCAGGGGGAGGCCGGGGGCGTGGCGGCCCGGCTTGGTGGGGGTGGGCCAGCAGGGGCCGGTGCAGAAGTAGTCCACGCCGGGCTCGGCGAGGGCCGCGTCCACCTCGGCCTCCGCATGCGTGGAACGCCCGATCAGCGGGCCGTCCCCGAGGATGGCGCGGGCCGCCGGGACCGGCAGATCGCCCTGGCCCAGGTGGAGCACGTCGGCACCGGAGGCGTGGGCGACGTCCGCCCGGTCGTTGACGGCGAGCAGCTTGCCGTGGCGGCGGCAGGCGTCGGCGAAGACGGCGAGGTGGTCCAGCTCCTCGGCGGCCTCCATGCCCTTGTCCCGCAGCTGGACGATGTCCACCCCGGCCGCCAGCACGGCGTCCAGGAACTCCGGCAGGTCGCCCTGGCGCTTGCGCGCGTCGGTGCACAGGTAGAGGCGGGCGTCGGCCAGCTGCTCACGTGCGGACATGGGTGGCTTTTCCCCCTGGTCGTGCGGCGTACGGGCCGGGGCGCCGTCGGGGACGGCGGCCGTGCGGCCCGTACGCCTGATGGTTCGGAGACGGTGCGGGAACCTGATGGTGCAGGAACCCGGTGGTTCAGGGAGCGGCGGGCGGCGTCAGACGGCGAGCGCCTGCGCGCGCCGCTTCACTTCCGTGCCGCGATTCTCGCGCAGCGCCTGGGCCGGGGTGCCCGGCAGGCTCGGGTCGGGAGTGAAGAGCCACTCCAGCATCTCCTCGTCGCTGAAGCCGTCGTCCTTGAGGAGGGTCAGGGTGCCCACGAGGCCCTTGACGATCTTCCCGTCACCGACGAAGTCCTCGGGCACCTGCAGCACCCGGTTCTCGCCACGGCGCACCGCGATCAGCTGGCCCTCCTTGACCAACTGCCTCACGCGGGTCACCTCGACGCCCAGCCGGTCGGCGACGTCGGGGAGAGTGAGCCAGGCGGGGACGAGAGCATCGATCTTTGCGTCAATCTCGGTCACAGAACAAGCCTGCCATCTGGGACTGACAGTGGGTAGCCGGGCGTCCGCCGCGCGGGCCGCGGGGTGCGGGGGCCGCCGGGCCCCGCACCCCCGCCCGGGGGCACCGGCGGGTCACAGAACGGCCGACTTCAGCGGCACCGACGGATCCGCGGCCCGGGTCCGGTCCAGCCGGGCGCCGCGTTCGATCAGCTTGCGGCCCTGGGCCAGATCGCGCGGACGGCCGACGGCCAGCAGGGCGACCAGGGCCCCGTCCCGCAGCCAGCACACCGACCAGGCGGCGCCGTCCGGGTCGCCCCGCCAGACCAGTTCGTCGGCGTCCGAGTGGTGTCCGGCGTACTGCACGAACCGCCCGAACTGCTCGGACCAGAAGTACGGCACCGGGTCGTAGACCTGGCCGGGGAAGTGCGCGGTGCGGCTGCCCACCACGTTGGCGGCGACCGTCCGCGGCCCCTGGAGCGCGTTGTCCCAGTGGTGCACCAGCAGCCGGGTCCCGTAACGGGCGGAGGGGAAGGACGCGCAGTCGCCGACGGCGTACACGTCCGGCGCCGAGGTGCGCAGCCCCTCGTCGGCGGCGACGGACCGGTCCTCGGCGAGTTCCACGCCCGAACCGGCCAGCCAGCCGGTCGCGGGCCGGGCGCCGATGCCGACGACCACCGCACCGGCCCGCAGCCGGGTGCCATCGCCGAGCTGCAGCCCGTTCCGGTCGAGCGCGGTCACCCGCGCGCCGGTGACCAGGGTGGCGCCGTAGTCCGCGTACCAGCCGGTCATATGGGCGGCGACCTCCGCCGGGAGGGCGCCGACGAGCGGCCGGTCCGCGGCCTCGACGACCGTCACCGTGCAGCCCGCCTCGCGGGCCGCGGTCGCGAACTCCGCGCCGATCCAGCCCGCCCCGACCACCACGATCTCGCCCTGTCCGGCGAGCACCGGGCGCAGCCGCTCGGCGTCGTCCAGGGTGCGCAGGAGGTGGACGCCCGGCACGTCCTCGCTGCCGGGCAGGGCGATCGGCTCGGCGCCGGTGGCGATCACCAGGACGTCGTACGGGATCGGGCCCGATCCGGTCCCCACCGTCCGCCCGCCGGTGTCCAGCCCGGTCACCGGGACGCCGAGGCGCAGCTCGATGCCGAGCGCGGCGAAGTCCACGTCGAACGCGGACCCCTCGGCCTTGCCGAGCAGCACGGCCTTGGACAGCGGCGGCCGGTCGTACGGCTGATGGGGCTCGGCGCCCAGCAGCAGGATCTCCCCGGCCCAGCCCTGCTCCCGCAGCGCGACGGCGGTCTGCACCCCCGCCATGCCCGCGCCGACGATCACCACCCGCTGTCCGCCGCCACCCGCCGAGGACGCCATCGTCTTCGTCGTCTCATCGCTCACACGATCACTGTATTGCGGCAGGTGGGGCGGACCGCAGAGCGCACGACGAGATCTCGGGCACAGCCCGGCCGGCCGGACGGCCGTCGTACGGGCGGGCCGCGGGGCCCGGCGCCCCTGCCGCGCCCGGGGCGCTCCCTTCCGGGCGATTCGGGGCGCGTACTAGGGTGGCGGGACAGAGCACTCGCGGGAGCCCGGGCGCACCGGGCTGAGAGGGAGGCTGGCGCGGCCTCCGACCGTACGAACCTGATCCGGGTCATGCCGGCGAAGGGAGGGGGCAACCGCCCATGCACACGCCACCACACACAGCACGTGAGGCACCCACCGGTGACGCGCCGTACGACGTCCTCGTCATCGGCGGCGGCATCATCGGCCTGGTCACGGCCTGGCGGGCGGCCCAGCGGGGCTTGCGCACCGCCGTCGCCGACCCGGCGCCCGGCGGCGGGGCCGCCCAGGTCGCGGCCGGGATGCTGGCGGCCGTCACCGAGCTGCACTACGGCGAGCAGACCCTGCTCGGGCTGAATCTGGCCTCGGCGCGCCGCTATCCGTCCTTCGTGGCGGAGCTGGAGGAGGCGAGCGGCCACGACCTGGGCTTTCGCACCTGCGGCACGCTCTCGGTCGCGCTCGACGCGGACGACCGCGCGCATCTGCGGGAGCTGCACGCCTTCCAGCAGCGGCTCGGGCTGGACGCCCAGTGGCTGACCGGCCGCGAATGCCGGCGCCTTGAGCCGATGCTCGCGCCGGGCGTGCGCGGGGGCCTGCGCGTCGACGGCGACCACCAGGTCGACCCGCGGCGGCTGGCGGCGGCGCTGCTGACGGCGTGCGAGCGTGCCGGGGTGGCCCTCCACCGCGTCCGCGCGGAGCGGCTGCTGCTGGACGGCGACCGGGCCGCCGGGGCCGAGCTGGCCGACGGTACCCGGCTGGCCGCCGAGCAGACCGTGCTGGCCGCCGGCAGCCTCAGCGGGCGGCTCCCGGGCGTCCCCGAGGAGGTCCTGCCGCCCGTACGTCCCGTCAAGGGCCAGGTCCTGCGGCTGTCGGTGCCCGGCCCGTACGCGCCCTTCCTGTCCCGGACCGTGCGGGCCGTGGTGCGCGGCGGGCATGTCTACCTCGTCCCGCGCGAGAACGGCGAGCTGGTCGTCGGCGCGACCACCGAGGAGCTGGGCTGGGACACCACGGTCACCGCGGGCGGGGTGTACGAGCTGCTGCGCGACGCGCACGAGCTGGTGCCCGGCATCACCGAGCTGCCGCTCGTCGAGACCCGCGCCGGGCTGCGCCCCGGCTCCCCCGACAACGCCCCGCTGCTCGGACCGACCGCGCTGCCGGGCCTCCAGCTGGCCACCGGCCACTACCGCAACGGCGTCCTGCTCACCCCGATCACCGGCGATGTCATGGCCGAGGTGCTGACCAGCGGCGAACTGCCGCCCGAGGCACGGCCGTTCTCCCCGCGCCGCTTCGCGGCCACCGCGCCCCACACCGCAGCAGTACAGGAGCACATCGCATGACCGTCACCGTGAACGGCGAGCCCCGCGAGCTGCCCGACGGCACCACCCTCGACGGGGTCGTCGCGACCCTCACCCAGGCGCCCTCGGGCGTCGCCGCGGCCGTCAACGAGACGGTCGTCCCGCGCGGCCAGTGGCCCGCGACCCCGCTCGGCGACGGCGATCGCGTCGAGGTCCTCACCGCGGTCCAAGGAGGCTGAACCAGATGTCTCACCCCACACCACAGGCCACGACGCTCGACGAGGTCCTCACCGACGCCGATCCGCTCACCATCGCCGATACGACCTTCGGCTCCCGCCTGATCATGGGCACCGGCGGCGCGCCCAGCCTGGACGTCCTGGAGCGCTCGCTGCTCGCCTCCGGCACCGAGCTGACCACGGTCGCCATGCGCCGCCTGGACCCCACGGTGCAGGGCTCGGTGCTGTCCGTACTGAACCGGCACGGCATCCGCCCGCTGCCCAACACCGCGGGCTGCTTCACCGCCGGGGAGGCCGTGCTGACCGCCCGGCTCGCCCGCGAGGCCCTGGGCACCGACTGGGTGAAGCTGGAGGTCGTCGCCGACGAGCGCACCCTGCTCCCCGACCCCATCGAGCTGCTGGAGGCCGCCGAGACCCTGGTGGACGACGGCTTCACCGTCCTGCCGTACACCAACGACGATCCGGTGCTGGCCCGGAAGCTGGAGGATGTCGGCTGCGCCGCGATCATGCCGCTGGGCTCGCCGATCGGCTCCGGCCTCGGCATCCGCAACCCGCACAACTTCCAGCTCATCACCGAGCGCGCCGGGGTGCCGGTGATCCTCGACGCGGGCGCGGGCACGGCGTCCGACGCCGCGCTGGCCATGGAGCTGGGCTGCGCGGCCGTCATGCTGGCCTCGGCCGTGACGCGGGCCCAGGAGCCGGTGCTGATGGCGGGGGCCATGCGGCACGCGGTGACCGCGGGGCGGCTCGCGCACCGGGCGGGCCGCATCCCGCGCCGCCACTTCGCCGAGGCGTCGTCCCCGGCCGAGGGCCTGGCCGCCCTCGACCCGGAGCGGCCCGCGTTCGCGTAACGGACGACGACGGGGCGTCCTACCGTGGGAAGCGGAGGTGGTCGCCGTGACCGTGGCCGTGGCCGACCGGATCGAACGCGAGACATACGTCGCCGCCCCCGCCGACCGGGTCTGGCGGGTGCTGACCACGCCGGAGCACATCCGCACCTGGTACGCCCCCGGCGGCTGCGAGATCGAACCGCACCCCGGCGGCACCGTCCGCTTCCGCTGGGACGAGCACGGGGAGTTCCACGGCCGGGTCGAGCGGGCGGTCCCCGACGCCCTCTTCCGCTTCCGGCTGGCCCACGCGCCCGACCGCGCCCCGCTCGGGCCCGGCCAGACCACCGTGGTCGAGTTCACGCTCTCCCCGGAGGGCGCGGGCACCCGCCTCCGCCTCGCCGAGACCGGTATCCGCGCGCTCGACCTCCCGGACGAGGCCAAGGCCAAGCACGCCGAGTACGCCGCCCTGGCCTGGACCTCCGCCCTGGAGGAGCTGGCCGCCCTGGCCGCCGCCTCGCACAACTGACGGCGAGGTCACCGTTGTGTCGCAGTACGTAGCGGACATGGGGCGACCGGTCCGACGCGGCGGTGACGGCTCGTAGACTGCACTCTCGTGGATACGACGCTCCAGGACCCCCTTGTCGGGCAGGTGCTCGACGGCCGCTACCGCGTCGAGGCGCGCATCGCCGTGGGCGGGATGGCGACGGTCTACCGGGCCGTCGACACGCGGCTCGACCGCGTCCTCGCCCTGAAGGTGATGCACCAGAGCCTCGCCTCGGACGCCGCCTTCGTGGACCGCTTCATCCGCGAGGCCAAGTCCGTCGCCAGACTCGCGCACGCCAACGTGGTCGGCGTCTACGACCAGGGCACCGACGGCGCGCACGTCTACCTGGCCATGGAGTACGTCGCCGGGTGCACCCTGCGTGACGTGCTGCGCGAGCGCGGCGCCCTCCAGCCCCGCGCCGCCCTGGACATCCTGGAACCGGTCCTGGCCGCCCTCGGCGCCGCCCACCGCGCGGGCTTCGTCCACCGCGACATGAAGCCGGAGAACGTCCTGATCGGTGACGACGGCCGGGTCAAGGTCGCCGACTTCGGCCTGGTCAGGGCGGTGGACACCAACACCAGCGCCTCCACAGGCTCCGTCCTGGGCACCGTGTCCTACCTCGCGCCCGAGCAGATCGAGCACGGCACGGCCGACACCCGCGCCGACGTCTACGCGTGCGGCGTCGTCCTGTACGAGATGCTCACGGGCTCCAAGCCGCACGGCGGCAGCACCCCCGCGCAGGTCCTCTACCAGCATCTGCACGAGGACGTCCCGCCCCCGTCCGTCGCCGCGCCCGAGGTCGCGCCGGAGCTGGACGGACTGGTCGCCTCCGCCACCGCGCGCGATGTGTCCCTGCGTCCCGCCGACGCCGTCGCGCTCCTCGGCCAGGTGCGGACGGCGCGGGCCGCCCTCACCGACGCCCAGCTGGACGCCGTACCGCCGCAGGCCCACGAGGACGCCCCCGGCGACGGCTCCGAGGACCGTACGGCGGTGATCCCCCGCCCCGCCGGGGCCGCCGCCGCGTCCGCCCAGGACGACCTCCACCACACCAGCCGCCTCGACCTCCCCCCGGACCCGCCCGAGCCCCGGCCGCGCCGCCGGATGCCGCGCCGCGGCGTGGTGACGATCGTCGCCGCCGTGCTGCTGGCCCTCGGCATCGGCGCCGGGGTCTGGTACATCAGCGCCGGGCAGTTCACCAACGTGCCGTCCGTGCTGAAGATGACCCGCTCGGACGCGGAGAAGAAGCTCCACGGCGCCGGTCTGGACGTGAAGGTCGTCCAGGACTACAGCGACGTCGTGGACAAGAACAAGGTCATCAGCACCAAGCCCGGCGTCGGTGAGCGCATCCGCTCCACCGGTACCGTCATCATCCACGTCTCCCAGGGCCCGCCGCGGGCCGAGGTGCCCAACGTGGTCGGCCGGCCGCTCACCGAGGCCAAGCAGAAGATCGCCGACGCCGGGCTGAGGGTGGGCACCGTCACCCGCAGCTTCAGCACCGAGACCCCGCAGAACGCGGTGCTCTCCACCACCCCAGGGCCGGACGCGGTCCGCCGCCCCGACACGGCCGTGAACATCGTGGTCAGCAAGGGCGAGCCCATCGACATCCCCGGCCTCATCGGCGACGACCCCGCCGACGCCCGGTCCGAGCTGCGCGACGCGGGCTTCAAGGTCGAGTTCGCCGAGCGCCGGGTGTTCTCGGACGAGGACAGGGGCACGATCGCCGAACAGTCCCCGGGCGAGGGCACCAGGGGCGCCAAGGGCGACACGGTGACCCTCACCCTCTCCAAGGGACAGCAGATGATCGAGGTCCCGGACGTCGAGGGCGAGAAGGTCGACGACGCCAAGCGGAAGCTGGAGGACGCGGGCTTCACGGTGAACGTCGACAAGCCGCTGCTGTTCCCGGGCGACACGGTGAAGGACCAGTCGGTGTCCGGCGGCGACAAGGCGCCCAAGGGCAGTGAGATCACGATCAAGGTGAAGGGCGGCGTCTTCTAGGGCCGCCCCGCTGTGGCCGATATCAGAGCCGTGTCAGTCGTTTGTCAGGCCCGTCGGGGAATGTGGCCACAACGACCGCCACGGAAGGATCCCGATGAGTCGAACGGTTCCCATCCCGCAGGGCCTCCCCCTGGAGCGCGACGCGGGCCCCTTCGACCCGCCCCGCCGGATCACCCGGCTGCGCGAGGCTCGCCCCGTCAGTCCCATGAACTTCCCCGATGGTCATGAGGGCTGGCTCGTCACCGGCTACGACGCGGTTCGCCGGCTCATGGCCGACACCCGGTTCAGCTCCCGCCGGGACATCGGCATTCCCCACGTGCCGTACGAGATCTCCGGCATGCCCGCCCCCACCGAGCCCGTGCCGCAGTCGCCGGGCCTGTTCATCTCCATGGACCCGCCGGACCACACCCGGCTGCGGCGCAAGCTCACCGGCGCCTTCACCGTCAAACGCATGAAAATGCTCGAAGAGCACATCATCGAGATCACCGAACGGCAACTGGACGAGCTGGCGCGCCTGACCCCACCGGTCGACCTGGTCCAGGAGTTCACGCTGCCGGTGCCCTCGCTGGTGATCTGCGAAATGCTCGGTGTCCCCTACGCGGACCGCGACACCTTCCAGGTCAACTCCGCCAAGATCATGGTCAAGGACCAGACGCTCGACAAGAAGATAGCCGCGTTCGGCGCGATGACCGCGTACCTGTCCGAACTGGTCACGCGCAAGCGCGCCGAACCCGGCGAGGACCTGCTGTCCGACCTGGCCCGGGATGACGACCTGACCATCGAGGAGCTGGCCGGCGTCGCCTTCCTGCTGCTGCTCGCGGGCCACGAGACCACCGCCAACATGCTGGGTCTTGGCACCTTCGCGCTCCTGGAGCACCCCGAGCAGCTGGCGGAACTGCGCGCCGACCCGGATCTGCTCCCCGACGCCGTCGAGGAACTCCTGCGCTACCTGTCCGTTGCCGACATCTTCTATCGCTACGCCACGGAGGACATCGAACTCGGCGGGGAAACAATCCGTAAGGGATCGACCGTCGTCGTCTCGCTACTGGCCGCCAACCGCGACCCCCAGCGCTTCGACAACCCCGACACCCTGGACATCCACCGCAAGGCCCGCGGCCACCTGTCCTTCGGCCACGGCGTCCACCAATGCCTCGGCCAGCAACTGGCCCGCATCGAGATGCGCGCCGGTTTCGACGGACTGCTGCGCCGCTTCCCGACCCTCCAGCTCGCCATCCCCGCGGACGAGGTGAGGCTCAAGACCGACATGAACATCTACGGCGTCCACGCCCTACCGGTCACCTGGACCGGCGTCTGAGTACGCACACTCATGGAGGCGTCCCGCCCGGCTCCCTACACTGAGGCCTCGATCACTGTCAGTCGCGTGGCGCTACAGAGGGGGAGCACATGTCGTTCAACGCCGAGTGGGGACGGGACGGCTCGGGAAAGCTGAAGTCCAGCAAGACCGCGTGGACGACGGCGGGCAGGGAGGTCGGCAGGCTTCGGGGGAACATCAGGACCGCGCTCACAAAGCTGGAGGAGGGGCAGAAGGGCCTCGGCGCGGGCGGCGAGACCGGCGGCAGCACCAAGAGCGGGGCGGCCCAGCGGGAGCTCTACCACTCCTGGACGCGCTACCTGAAGGGCGTGAGCGGCAAATGCGGCACCCTCCAGGACCGGCTGGAGAAGGCCGGGGATGAACACCACAAGAATGACGAGGCCACCAAGCACACGTTCGATCGACTGGACGGCGCATACAAGGACACGAAGCCGGTCGGCGGCAAGAGCCGGGGCAGGTGACGGGGAGCAGTGGATTACGCGACTCTCAAGTCCCTCAAGCCGTCGGAGTTCGAGGACGCCGCCGATGGCTATCAGTCCGTCAGCAACATGGCCGACCACGCCAGGGAGACGGTTGAGCGGCGGATCGCCGGCAAAATGCAGGCGGCTCTTGAGGGCGAGGCCGCTTCGGCAGCCCTCACTCAGTTACGGAAATTAGGGCAGAACTTCCATTACATCCAGGTGGAGTGCGGTCTCGTCAGTACGGCGCTGAACGCCATGGCAAGCGACTTCCGGGCAGCGAAGAACAAGCTCGACTCCGCTGTGGCCGATGCGCAGGAGCAGAAGCTCACGGTGAACGCGGATGGCTCGGTGAGCTATCCGGCGGGGGGCGAGAAGGGCGAGGACGGCAAGACTCCGGAGGGCGGAAAGGTCTCCGGCATCGCAAAGCCATCGCCGAAGGGGCCGCTCTCGGACGCCGATGATTCGTCGGACGCGGCCAGGTCCGTGGCCCGACAGGCAGCCAACCTTGACCCCAACCCGAACCATGCCCGGGCCCTGGAGTGCGCCGACCGCATCGCCCAGGCGATCCAGGAGGCGGCGGAAGCCGACGAGTTGTGGGCCCCGAAGCTGCGGTCGCTGAAGGCCGATGACGATCTGACGGTCTCCGATGACGACTGGATCGACACCAAGAAGGACACCGGAGGCGTCAGGACGGCCGCGAAGGACTACCTGGACGCCATCAGGGTCAGGCCCAAGAACGGCGATCCCAAGTTGACCGCCCAGTGGTGGAAGGGTCTGTCCAAAGATCAACAGGAAGCCCTGATCGCTCTGGACCCGGCCGGCCTGGGCAAGACGGACGGACTTCCCGCCGAAGTCCGCGACGAGGCGAACCGCACCGTACTGAGCGAGGCACGCGCCCAGTACCAGACGGAGCGGGACGCGATCCCGTCCGAGCCCACGAAATTCAGGTCTCTCGGCCCCAAGGTCGAGGCGGTGTACACCGACGAATGGCTCGCCTGGCACCACAAATACGAGAATCGAGCCAAGCAGCTGGACAAGGCGCTGGCCGGCATGGACAACATCGAGAAGCGCTTCGAGAGGACGGGGACGAATAACCTTCCCGAGGCGTATCTCCTCGGGTTCGATCCCTTTGCGAATACCGACGGCAGGGTCATCATCGCCAACGGCAATCCGGACACCGCCGACCACACCGCAACGTATGTACCGGGCTCGAAGACGGATCAGACCAACATCGGTGACGAGCTGGACAAGAGCGAGACGTTATGGCGGGAGAGTTCCGCTCTGCGCCCCAAAGATTCCGTGTCGACGATCACGTGGTTCGACTACAACGCTCCACGCTCAGTGAAACCTATGATTGAACACGACGTTCTCCCCGAAGCCATGTCCGATGATCAAGCAGCTGAAGGAGCTCCACGCCTCCGACAATTCCTCGACGGCAATGCGGCGGCACACGAGACGGCCACGGGAGAAAAGGGGCACAGCACGCTCATGGGCCACAGTTACGGCACTACGGTCATAGGTGACGCCGCCAAGGTCGATCCTCCCTACCATGAGGGTTGGGCCGCCGATCCCCTGCCGGTGGATGACGTGATGACGGTAGCCAGCCCTGGCGTGCAGGCAACGTCGCCAGGCGACATGGGCCTCGACCCCAAACACTTCTGGGCGATGGCTTCCCCGGACGACACTGTACCGGGCTGGGGTAAGTCGGCCGGGCTCGGCGAGGACAGGATCGTGCCCTCGGATTCGGAGTTCGGCGCCAATATCATGACGACGGACACCGAGGGCCATGGCGGATACTGGAATTACAACAGCGGTGGGGCCTCGAAGAGTCTGACAAATCAAGCCGGTGTCATTGTGGGCGAGTATGACGAAGTTCAACTGAAGCAGGAGGCTCGCGAGTGACTCTGCCGGGCGGAAAGAAGGTTTGCGCAAGTCTGGCGCTACTGGGCGCCCTGATGCTGACGGTGGGGTGTTCCTCGGTGGACGACAAGTCGAGCGGACTGGGCTATGAACCACAGGTCCGCAAAAGTCGAGCAGTGGAAGAGGAAGTCGGCACGCTCTCCAGCAGGCTGCTCGAGATGCTGAAAATCAAGGGAAAGGTGACCGACCTTGCCCCCATGGCCAGCTCCTGCCAAGTAGGCGGCGACGACACGAAAAAGTATCGCAGCGTTCGACACCCCTGGTCCATTTACGACGTGGACAACAAGACCCTTGAGAAGGGCATGAACAACCTCGCGGACCAGTTGCCGCAGCAGGGATGGCGGGTCGTGAAGGACGGGCCGGACGCGAGCAAGAATCGAAACCGGGAGATTCTTGCTGTTCACCCCAAAACGCATACCCAGATGGAAGCCACCTTCAGGAAGCGAGACGACCCGATCATTTCGTTCGCCGTGTACTCCCGATGCTTCCGCGACCCTGGCCACTCCTCCTGACGGAGCCCCCTGGGTGGGCTGGGATGCTGGAGGGGTGAGTACGAACCGCAGCCGCAACCCCATCGGCGGCCACATCCGCGTCGCCGGTGGCCTCGCCACCACCGGCCTTCCGCACGCGCGCGACATCGGCGCCGAGGCCGTGCAGGTCTTCGTCGCCAATCCGCGCGGCTGGGCCACGCCGACCGGCACCCCGGCCCAGGACGAGGCGTTCCGCGCCGGGTGCGCCGAGCGGTCGGTGCCGGTGTACATCCACGCCCCGTACCTGATCAACTTCGGTTCGCACACCGAGGCCACCGCCGAGCGCTCCGTCGATTCGCTGCGGCATTCGCTCCGCCGCGGCCGGGACATCGGGGCGCTCGGGGTCGTCGTGCACACCGGTTCGGCGACCGGCGGGCGGGCGCGGGGGACGGCGATGGCGCAGGTGCGGGAGCGGGTGCTGCCGTTGCTGGACGAGCTGACGCATGACGACGACCCGCCCCTGCTGCTGGAGCCGACCGCGGGGCAGGGCACATCCCTGTGCGCGCTGGTGGAGGATCTCGGCCCGTACTTCGAGGCGCTGGACCGGCATCCGAAGCTGGGCGTCTGCCTCGACACCTGCCATGTCTTCGCCGCCGGTCATGACCTGGCCGCCCCCGGCGGGATGAAGCAGACGCTGGACGAGCTGGTGGACGTCACCGGCGCGGGGCGGCTGAAGCTGATCCACGCGAACGACTCCAAGGACGTGGTCGGCGCGCACAAGGACCGGCACGCGAACATCGGCGCCGGGCACATCGGCGAGGAGCCCTTCCGGGAGCTGTTCACGCATCCGGCGACGCAGGGGGTGCCGCTGGTGATCGAGACCCCGGGCGGGACCGAGGGGCACGCGGCGGACGTCGCACGGCTCAAGGCCCTGCGGGACGGATAACGGCACACCCGTTGAGGAATACCCCCCAGGGGTATAGCGTTCCTTCTGCCGAAGGATCGCTACTACCCCATGGGGGCATCCGACATGGATCACATGGAGCACCACGCGCACGGCGAAACCGGCCACGGCCACCACCACGGCCCCGCACCCGCCGACTGGCCCATGGCCGCCCAGGCCACCCTGCACTGCCTCACCGGCTGCGCCATCGGCGAGATCCTGGGCATGGCCATCGGCACGGCTCTGGCCTGGCACAACGCCCCGACCATGATCCTGGCGATCGTGCTGGCCTTCGTCTTCGGCTACTCCCTCACGATGCGCGGCGTCCTCCGCGCGGGGCTCGACCTGCGGAGCGCACTACGGGTCGCCCTGGCGGCGGACACCGTATCGATCATCGTGATGGAGCTGGCGGACAACGGAACGATCCTGCTGTTCCCGGGCGCGATGGACGCGACCCTCTCCGACGCCCTGTTCTGGCTGAGCCTGGCCCTGTCCTTCGCGGTCGCCTTCGTCATCACCACGCCGGTCAACAAGTGGATGATCGGGCGCGGGAAGGGCCACGCGGTGGTGCATCAGTACCACTGACCCGGCCCGGTCACCCCTCCCCCGGCGCCTCCGCCTCCAGGGCGATGAGCAGATCGTCCAGCACGGGCAGCGCCCGCTCCAGCGCCTCGCGGCTCGACGGGGCGAGGCCGTCCAGGGCCCGGCGCAGGGCGGCCGTGCTGGTGCGGTCGTAGGCGTCGAGCATGTCCAGCGCCTTGGGCGAGGCGGTCAGCCGGACGGTGCGCAGGTCGACGGTGGAGGGGGTGCGCTCGACCAGGCCGGCGGCGGTCATCGTTCGGACCAGATTGCTCACGGTGGACGGCGCGACGCGCAGGCGGGACGCGACCTCACGCGGGGTCGCGTCCCCCGCGGCGAGCACCCGCAGCAGCTCGATCTGGGCCTCGGGCAGTTCGGGGAGCCCTGCGGTGTGGCGGGTGCGCAGGACGGCCCTGCGCAAGGGGCCGAGGAGTCGGCCGAACTCAGTCGCGGTGTCCATGGACCCCATTCTGCCGGGGCCACTGGTTTTGCCTCAAAACAGTTTTGTTGCAAAATGGAGAGGTGACCCTGGATCCCACCCCGAGGAGGCAGTACAAACCATGACCACCGTCGCCGGCCCCGTCCCCCCGCAGGACCTCTCCGGGATCGTCGGACACCGCTTCATCTACACCTACGCCAACGGCTGGCAGTACGAGATGTACGTGAAGAACGACCACACCATCGACTACCGCATTCACTCCGGCATGGTCGGCGGCCGCTGGGTCAAGGACCAGCACGTGGATCTGGTCCAGCTGGACGACGACAGCTTCAAGGTCTCCTGGAACGAGCCCACCGGCACCTCCGTCTCGGTGAACGTCATGCCGCGCAAGCGCCGTCTGCACGGCGTGATCTTCTTCCCGCACTGGGTCGAGGAGCACGGCGAGCGGACCGTCTGCTACCAGAACGACCACCTCGACGCGATGCGCGCCTACCGCGACCAGGGCCCGACGTACCCGGTGTACGTCGTCCCCGAGTTCGCCAGGATCACCCTCTTCGAGCACGTCGGCGCGGACGACGAATCGGTCATCGCGACAGCGCCCGGCGCCCTCCCCGAGGGCTGGTCCAGCCGCACCAACTGAGCGGCACGGCGGCCCTACAGCTCGGGGCCGTCGCCCGGCTCCTCCTGGTACGTGTAGCGCTGCTCGCGCCAGGGGTCGCCGACGTTGTGGTAGCCGCGCTCTTCCCAGAAGCCGCGCCGGTCGGCGGTCATGTACTCGACGCCGCGGACCCATTTCGGGCCCTTCCACGCGTAGAGGTGCGGAACGATCAGCCGCAGCGGGAAGCCGTGCTCGGCGGTCAGCAGCTCGCCGTCCTTGTGAGTGGCGAACATGACCGCCTCGGTCATGAAGTCCGACAGCCGCAGATTCGAGCTGAAGCCGTACTCCGCCCACACCATGACGTGCGTGACGTCGGGCGCCGGCGGCGCGAGCTCGATGATCTCGCTCGCCGCGACGCCGCCCCATTCCGCGCCCAGCATGGAGAACTTGGTGACGCAGTGCAGATCGGCGACGACCGTCGAGTAAGGCAGGGCGGAGAACTCCTCATGCGTCCAGCGGCGCTTCTCCCCGTCCGCGGTCGCGCCGAAGACCCGGAACTCCCAGCGGTCCGGCCGGAATTTCGGGACCGGTCCATAGTGCGTAACCGGCCACCCGCGCTGCAGTCGCTGGCCCGGAGGCAGCTGCGCGAGCTCTCCCTCACGGTGCTCCGGCTGACCCATGGACTCCATGCTCTCAGACCGCCGGGGGTGGTCGGGACCAGGGCATGCGGCGCCGGGGCAACTCGCACTAAGCGTGCCCTTGCTGGACGCCCCAGCTGCGACGATGCAACGATGCCGGAACCTGGCATTCCCCCTTCTGATGGGAAGGAGCCCCTTCGATGCAGGGCGACCCCGAGGTTCTGGAATTCCTCAACGAGCAGCTGACCGGCGAGCTGACGGCCATCAATCAGTATTTCCTGCATTCGAAGATGCAGGACAACAATGGCTGGACACGACTGGCCGCATACACCCGGTCGGAGTCGTTCGATGAGATGAAGCACGCGGAGATGCTCACCGACCGGATCCTCCTTCTGGATGGTCTCCCCAATTATCAGCGGCTCTTCCACGTCCGGGTGGGCCAGACGATCACCGAGATGTTCCAGGCCGACCGCCAGGTGGAGGTCGAGGCCATCGACCGGCTCAAGCGCGGCATCGAGCTGATGCGGTCCAAGGGCGACATCACCTCGGCCAACATCTTCGAGAGCATCCTCGCCGACGAGGAGGAGCACATCGACTACCTCGACACCCAGCTCGCACTGATCGAGAAGCTGGGCGAGCCGCTCTACATCGCCCAGCAGATCGAGCAGCCGAGCGGCAGCTGACGCGGCTAGGCGGCTTCGGCGGCCTCGACCGTCGCGGCGGCGGCAGCAGCAGGCAGCGTGACGGGCTCCAGCGGGGCGTCACGGCGCGGGCACCCGCCCCGGCCCAGCAGCGCCTGGATCTTGCGTACGCAGGAACCGCAGTCCGTGCCCGCCTTGCAGGCACCGGCGATCTGGCGCGGGGTGCACGCGCCCTTGGCGGCGTGCTCGCGCACCTGCTTCTCGGTGATGCCGAAGCATGAGCAGACGTACACGGGCAGACTCTCCAGCGTTGATCAATAAGGTAACCCTTACCTTACCTGCCATGCCGGAGCCTTACAACGCCGCGGGGCGCGGATCGATGTGATCCGCGCCCCACAGGCATAGAAATGATCTCTACTGGTCCCGGTACATCTCCGCGACCAGGAACGCCAGGTCCAGCGACTGGCTGCGGTTCAGCCGCGGGTCGCAGGCCGTCTCGTAGCGCTGGTGCAGATCGTCGACGAAGATCTCGTCGCCGCCGCCCACGCACTCCGTGACGTCGTCACCGGTCAGCTCCACATGGATGCCACCCGGGTGGGTGCCCAGCTCCTTGTGGACCTCGAAGAAGCCCTTGACCTCGTCCAGCACGTCGTCGAAGCGGCGCGTCTTGTGGCCCGACGCGGCCTCGAAGGTGTTGCCGTGCATCGGGTCGCAGATCCACGCCACCTGCGCACCGGACGCGGTGACCTTCTCCACCAGGTGCGGCAGCTTGTCGCGGACCTTGTCCGCGCCCATCCGCGTGATGAAGGTGAGGCGGCCCGGCTCCCGGTCCGGGTCGATCTTCTCGATCAGCGTCAGCGCCTCTTCGGGCGTGGTCGTCGGGCCGAGCTTCACACCCACCGGGTTACGGATCTTCGACGCGAACTCGATGTGCGCCCCGTCCAGCTGCCGGGTGCGCTCGCCGATCCACACCATGTGGCCGGACACGTCGTACAGGTCGCCGGTCCGCGAGTCGGTGCGGGTCATCGCCGACTCGTAGTCCAGGATCAGCGCCTCGTGCGACGAGAAGAACTCGACGGTCTTGAACTCCTCCGGGTCCACCCCGCAGGCGTTCATGAAGTTCAGCGCCCGGTCGATCTCGCGCGCCAGCGCCTCGTAGCGCTGCCCCGAGGGGGACGACTTCACGAAGTCCTGGTTCCAGGCGTGCACCTGCCGCAGATCGGCGTAGCCGCCGGTGGTGAAGGCGCGGACCAGGTTCAGCGTCGAGGCCGACGCCTGGTACATCCGCTTCAGCCGCTGCGGATCCGGGATCCGCGCCGCCTCCGTGAACTCGAAGCCGTTGACCGAATCCCCGCGGTACGTGGGCAGGGTGACCCCGTCGCGGGTCTCGGTCGGCTTCGAGCGCGGCTTGCTGTACTGGCCGGCGATCCGGCCGACCTTCACCACCGGGACGGACCCGGCGTAGGTCAGCACGGCGCCCATCTGCAGGAGCGTCTTCAGCTTGTTACGGATGTGGTCGGCGCTCACACCGTCGAAGGCCTCGGCGCAGTCACCGCCCTGCAGCAGAAACGCCTCGCCCCGGGCCACGGCCCCCAGACGGTGCCGCAGCTGGTCGCACTCGCCCGCGAAGACGAGCGGCGGATAGGCCTCGAGCTCAGCGATCACATCGCGCAGAGCCTCTTGGTCCGGCCAGTCAGGCTGCTGCGCCGCGGGAAGGGACTGCCAGGTGTTGCCACCGGCGTGGGATTCAGCGTTCACGGTCACCCGGACAAGGTTACGGGGTCTTCATCCGTGTCCAGCCCGCCGCCCACGGTATGAGACGCCCCGCCTCACGCTTTGAGCTCGAACCACACCGTCTTCCCCGGCGCCCCCGGGGTTCGCTCCACGCCCCACGCGTCCGTGACCAGCTCCACCATCGCCAGCCCCCGCCCGTTCTCGTCCCACGGCCCCGCGGCGCGCTTCGCGGGTACGGCGGTCGAGCTGTCCCCTACCTCGACCCGCAGCTTCCCCTCCTGCGCGAGCAGCGCCACGGTGCAGCTCCGGTCCGGCACGTGCTTGATCACGTTGGCGAGGAGCTCCGTCACGGCGAGCCCGGCGGGCTCGGCCAGGTGCGGCATGTCCCACATGGCGAGGTACGTACGGACGATACGGCGGATGTGGCAGGCCGCGTGCGCGGACAGCGCGGTGAAGTTCAGGTGGTAGTGGGGCGGTGGGTACGCAATGTCTTCGTTCACGCCACAAGGATGGATTCAGACGATTACCGTGGGCTACCTCGCGAACACAACGTGCTGGTTGTTGGGGGGCTGTCATGCCGAACATCCGAAAGCTGGACCCGACTACGTCTCCGATGCATCACCTCGGTGCGGAGCTACGCCGGTACCGGGAGGCCGCGGGCCTCACCCAGGATCAGTTGGGCGGGAAGGTGTACTGCACGGGTTCGCTCATCGGCCAGTACGAGACGGCGCGGAAGATTCCGACGCGGCGGTTCACGATGCAGCTGGACGACGTGCTGAACACGGGTGGCGCGTTGCTGAGGCTGCTGGATATGGCGCTGTGTTTCCAAGTGCCGCTGCAAGCCAAGGAAATCGACGACCTGGAGGCGGAGGCCGCCCAGGCGTACTTCTTCGAGCCGTCAGTGGTGCATGGCCTTCTCCAGACCAAGGGGTACGCGCAGGAGGTGCTCGGTGTCCTCCACAAAGACGAGCTCAGCGCCAAGCTGGCGAACCGACTGGATCGTCAACTCATCCTGGAGCGGCAGAACCCGGCGCTGATCTGGGTGATTCTCGGCGAAGCCGCGCTGCATCAGGTCGTCGGCGGCCGGGAGATCATGCGAAGCCAACTCGCCCATCTGTTGGCCTTCCGCGACCACAGAGCAGTACACATCCAGGTGCTGCCCTTCACCGCTGGCGCACACGTGGGTCTCACAGGTGCGTTCACTCTCTTCCGCTTCCGCAACGGGCCAGATCTCGCCTTCAGCGAGGGTTACGAAGCTGGCCACTTGACCGCGAATCCGGAGGACATCACCGCCCGCACGCTCCGTTACGCTCACCTCCAGGCTGCCGCCCTGTCCATCCAGGACTCGGCAGATCTCATCGCCCGCGTAATGGAGGAACGCTATGGAACGCAGTCCTAAGTGGCGCAAGTCCAGCTACAGCAGCGACCAAGGCCAATGCGTCGAGGTCGCCGAGATACCCGGCCGGGTGGCCGTCCGCGACTCCAAGAACCCCGACGGGCCCGTCCTGCTCCTCTCCCCCGCCGCTTTCGGCGACTTCGTCACCGCGACAGCGAACGGCGAACTCTGATCCCGAAGGCGCGGCTTTCGTCGCGCCTTCGGCGATGGAGCATTGGCAGGGCCCGGTGGCCACGCCGCGCCGTCGCCGTCTGACGGCATTGCGGTGGCTTTGGTCCACACCAGCGGTGCATCTGACGCATCAACACGACCCAAACGCACCGCAAGTGGCCCGGCACACCACGGCCGGTGACATTGAGGCAGCTTACGGACACCGCCACGCCGGAAAACCACGGTGCCGGTGTCTGTGAACCACCTCAACCGGGTTCTGGGGTGCCCCTGACGCACCCGCAGCCCGACACCGCCCACGCCACGAGGGCGCGGAGCCGCCACCGGCCCCAGCCAGAGCGAACCGCCCGAAGGCAACGGCGGGCTGCGGCCCCCACCGCCCCTAATGCTCCAATCACCGGAACCGAGACGAGACCCGCACCCGGCATCCGGCCAGGGCGCCACCGGCCGTTCCGCCCACCCACGACGCCCACGAGGCGCACGACGCCCACGAGGCCCACAAGACACTCCGGGGCCGTGTGCTCCGCCCTCCGGCGGAGCACACGGCCCCGGACTCACAGCTCACAGCTCACCTCACAGCCCCGAGCGCACCGGCCTACTTGCTGATGTGCTCCATGCACAAGGTGAACTGCGGCCTGCCGTTCCGCGTCAGCTGGTACGTGGCGTACTGCGGATCGCAGGTGTAGTCGAGCGCCTCGCGCTGCTTCACCTTGTAGTCCGCGGTGGCGCCACCGCAGTCCACGATGGTGAGGTCCGGGTCGCTCTCGGAGCCCTTGTTCTGGAGGCAGTCACCGACGTCGGCGGCGGACGCGCTGGTGCTGTCCGTGTTGGGGCTGGTCGGACTGGAGCTGTCGTGGTCGCCCACGGCGTACCAGATGCCGTAGGCGATCACGGCCAGCGGGATAGCGATCAGACGGATCTTCGTCTGACGGCTGAGGCGGCCGAAGCGGCTGGGCCGGGGCGGAGGCGGCGGGGCGGGCGCGCCCGGGTGGGGCTGGCCGTACTGCGGCTGACCATACGGCTGCTGGCCGTACTGGGGCTGACCGTACGGGTACGGCTGCTGCGCCGGGTAGGAAGGGCTGTGGCCCTGGGGCGGCGGTGCGTTCGTGGACAGAGCGGTTCCCCCTGTTGAAGAGCATGGCGATGACCACACATCAGACCGATACGCGGGCCCTGTAACTTAACGGCCCCCACCGACAGCCCCGGCGCCCGGGGTGGCGGCCTCCACACCGTCCACACACACGGAAGGGAACCGTGCCGCAGCCATGAGCACCGCACCGCCTCCCGGCGGCTTCACCGCCGAGGACTCCTGCGGCTGCCTGGACTTCCCCCCACACACCGAGCTCCCGGCAGGCACCGGGCGGGTTGCGGGCCGATCGTGAGATAACCGTGCGGCTCACCAAGCGCCAGGCTCCCGAGCCGGACGTCGTCGTGGTGACCAGCGAGGCGTACGAGCGGGACGAGCCGTCCACGTACTACCTCCCGGAGGACGTCGTGCTGGCCGTCGAGGCCGTGTCGCCGGACTCGGAGGAGCGGGACCGCGACGCCAAGCCCCGGAAGTACGCGAAGGCGGGCATCCGGCACTACTGGCGGGTGGAGAACGACAAGGGGCGCACCGTGGTCTACGTCTACGAGCGCGACCCGGCCACGGAAGGCTTCTCCTCGACCGGCATCCACCACAACCAGCTCAAGGTCACGACGCCCTTCACCCTCGACATCGACCTCACCTCCGTCGGCAGGCGTTCCGCATAACGAAGGTCCGTACCAAGCACACACGAGACGCCTTGCGCAAGGACGGGCGTTCGGGCGTCCGTCAGCCACTTACGGCCATACCGTGAAGAAGCCGCGATGGAACCGTGCCTTCCTCGGACGCTGTTCGGGTGACCGGCCCGCCCCCGTGGCCGGTCCCCATCCGAAGGAGTAGTCCCATGAGGAAGTTGCTCCGCCGCGGTGCCGCCGCCTTCGCGGCCGCCGCCTCGCTCGTACTGATGTCGCTGGGCGCCACACCCGCCCAGGCGGACTCGTCCGCCATCCCGTCCGGGATGACGTGGACCGTGCTCGCCAAGGGCAACGGCACCATCCGGGTCGGCGCCGACTCCGCGACCGACGCGTACAACGGCGACACCGCCGCCACCGCGACGCTGCCCATGCTGTGCCTGAGAGTCAGCGGCAGCGCCGTGCCCGCCGGGATCACTCCGGACTTCTACGCGGGCTGGGCGCGCGGCACCGTCGCCGCGACGCCGCCCGTGCTGGGCAAGTCGCTGACCAGCCGGGCGACGGCGGACGCCGTATGCGCGCAGTACTACGGCGCGGACTGGCGGATGGCCGAGTTCCACGACGGCCGCTACGGCGCCAACCTGGAGGCCAGCGGTGGCTGGTCCTTCTGGGCGTACGGCTACGTACCCGACGGCACCCGCTTCTGGGCGGCGATCAACGACCAGCCCGCCAACCCGTGGAACTGAGGTAGAGTCCGGACCATGTTCGCGCGACTGACCATGACCTGGTGGTGGACCGCTCATCCGGCGGCCCACTGAATCGCGCGCACTGAGACAGACTCACGCGAAGGCCGCCCGAGGGGCGGCCTTCGGCGTTTCCGCGGGTCGTTCCTCCTCTCCGGAAGGAACCCGCCATGCACAACGCAGACGCCCAGGCCGTCGTCGCCCGGCTGCTCGCCGACGACTGCCCGCCCTTCGCCCTGCTGCACCGCCGTACGCCCGGCCATGCGCCCGACACCGTGGACGTGCTCATCGGCCCGGCCGGTGAGGTGGAGCGGCTGACCGACATCCCGCTGCCGACCGGGGCGCCGGAGGGCGGCGGCGCGGTGAGCGACGCGCTCGCGCTGGTGCCGTTCCGGCAGATCCGGGAGCGGGGGTTCGACGTCCGGGACGACGGGACGCCGCTGGCCGTACTGCGGCCCGAGACCACGTACGCGCTGCCGCTCGCCGAGCTGCTGGACGCACTGCCCGCGCACGACGTGCGGGTCGAGGGCGGGCGCTTCGATGTCGACGACGACGCGTACGCGGAGATCGTGAGCCGGGTCATCGAGGACGAGATCGGCACCGGTGAGGGGGCGAACTTCGTCATTCGACGGACCTTTCAGGGGGAGATCCCGGGGTTCGCGAGTACCGACGCGCTCGCGCTCTTCCGGCGGCTGCTCGCCGGTGAGCGGGGCGCGTACTGGACGTACGTCGTACGGCTGGGCGGCGGGCGGACGCTGGTGGGGGCCAGCCCGGAGGTGCACGTACGGATGTCCGGGGGCACGGTCGTGATGAACCCGATCAGCGGGACGTACCGCTATCCGGCGGGCGGCGCGACGGCGGAAGGGCTGCTGGAGTTCCTGCACGACCCGAAGGAGGTGGAGGAGCTGTCCATGGTCGTGGACGAGGAGCTGAAGATGATGTGCACCGTCGGCGACATGGGCGGTGTCGTCGTCGGACCGCGGCTCAAGGAGATGGCGCACCTCGCGCACACCGAGTACGAACTGCGCGGGCGGTCCTCGCTGGACGTACGGGACGTGCTGCGGGAGACGATGTTCGCGGCGACCGTCACCGGCTCACCCGTGCAGAACGCGTGCCGCGTGATCGAGCGCTACGAGCCGGAGGGCCGCGGCTACTACGCGGGGGCGCTCGCGCTCATCGGACGCGACGGCGGCGGCGCCCAGACCCTCGACTCGCCGATCCTCATCCGCACCGCCGACATCGACGGCGACGGCGTGCTGCGGGTACCGGTCGGGGCGACGCTGGTGCGCCACTCCGACCCGCGCGGGGAGGTCGCCGAGACCCACGCCAAGGCAGCCGGGGTGCTGACCGCGCTGGGTGTGCGGGAGGCGCCCGTACGGGCCGGGGCGGGCCCGCGCCCCCGGCTCGCGGACGATCCGCGGGTGCGGGCGGCGCTGGACGCGCGGCGGGCGGACCTGGCGCCGTTCTGGCTGCGGATGCAGTCCGCGGAGGGGTTGCTGTCCGGGCACGCGCTGGTGATCGACGCCGAGGACACCTTCACGGCGATGCTCGCGCATCTGCTGCGGATGGCGGGGCTGACGGTGACGGTGCGGCGGTATGACGAGCCGGGCGTGCGGGGCGCCGCGCTGGCGCACGAGGGGCCCGTCGTGCTCGGCCCCGGGCCGGGGGACCCCGGTGACTCCACGGACCCGAAGATGCGGTTCCTGCGGGGGCTCACGGCGGAGTTGGTGGCCGGGCACCGGCACGGGCTGCTCGGGGTGTGCCTGGGGCACGAGCTGATCGCGGCGGAGCTGGGGCTGGAGATCGTACGGAAGGACGTGCCGTTCCAGGGGGCGCAGGAGCGGATCGACTTCTTCGGGCGCCAGGAGACGGTGGGCTTCTACAACACTTTCACCGCGCGGTGCGATGAGGGCGTGGAGGCGGAGTTGGCGATGCACCGGGTGGAGCTGAGCCGGGACGCGGTGAACGGGGAGGTGCACGCCCTGCGGGGGCCGGGCTTCGCCGGGGTGCAGTTCCACCCGGAGTCGGTGCTGTCGCGGAACGGGGCGGTGCTGGTGGCGGACCTGCTGGCGGCTGTGCGGGTCTGACACCGAGATGCCCGCCGAGGGGAGCACCGGAGTGCTCCCCTCGGCGGGCATCCCCTCGCGGGGGAGCGTCGGTGGCCGCGGTCAGGACAGCAGCAGCACGGCGCCGGCGGCGGCCATGACCACAGTGGTGGTGGCGTGGATGCCGAGGTACGCCTTGGCGGGTCCGCCGCTGAGCTTCGTGATGAGCGTGTCCCCGAGCGTGACGAGTGAGCCGGCCAGCATCATCCAGCCGCGCAGGTGCGTGCCTGCGCCGAGCAGCACGATCAGCAGGAAGAGGCCGTAGCCGATGTCGCGGACGGCCAGGACGGACAGCCAGGCGCGGACGCTGGGGTCCTCGGTGCGGGTGCCGGGTATACCGAAGTCCGCCGCGGCCTCCGGGACCCACAGGCTGCGGGCGCCGATGAGGATGATCCCGACGGCGATCGCCCAGGTGATCACGGTGGCGGCGGTGGTGGCGGCGGTAGGCATGGCAGGTGTTCCCCTCTCGTCGCGGCGCCGACCCCCTGTCGAGCGCCGCTCAACCTGCTAGCAATGCTAGACATAGCGAGAGCCCGATGTCTAGCACTGACAGAATTTCTCTCAGGCGCGACCACCGAAAAGCACTGCTCCCGCCGGGCGACGCACCGGCGGGAGCAGCGGACTTGAGGAACCGTCAGCCGAAGAAGACCTCCGCCTCCGCGTACAGCGACGGGTCCACCGTCTTGAGGCGGGCCGTCGCCTCGGCCAGGGGGACGCGGACGATATCGGTGCCGCGCAAGGCGACCATCTTGCCGAAGTCCTGGTCCCGGACGGCATCGATCGCGTGGAGGCCGAAGCGGGTGGCCAGCCAGCGGTCGAAGGCACTGGGGGTGCCGCCGCGCTGCACGTGACCCAGGACGGTCGTACGGGCCTCCTTGCCGGTGCGCTTCTCGATCTCCTTGGCCAGCCACTCCCCGATACCGGAGAGCCGCACGTGACCGAAGGAGTCCAGGGACTCGTCCTTGAGCACCGCGTCGCCCCCCTTCGGCATCGCGCCCTCCGCGACGACGACGATCGGGGCGTAGCGGATCTTGAAGCGGGATTCGACCCAGGCGCAGATGCGGTCGACGTCGAAACGCTGCTCGGGGATGAGGATGACGTTGGCGCCGCCGGCGAGTCCGGCGTGGAGGGCGATCCAGCCCGCATGGCGGCCCATCACCTCCACCACCAGCACCCGCATATGGGATTCGGCGGTGGTGTGGAGGCGGTCGATGGCCTCCGTGGCGATGTTGACGGCGGTGTCGAAGCCGAAGGTGTAATCCGTGGCGGAGAGGTCGTTGTCGATGGTCTTGGGAACGCCGACGCAGGCGATTCCGTAGTCGCCGGAGAGCCGGGAGGCGACGCCGAGGGTGTCCTCGCCGCCGATCGCGATGAGCGCGTCGACCTCCTGCTTGGCCAGGGTCTCCTTGACCCGGCGGATGCCGTCCTCGCTGTTGAAGGGGTTGGTGCGGGACGAGCCGAGGATGGTGCCCCCGCGCGGCAGGATGCCGCGTACCGCGCGGATGTCGAGGGGAACGGTGTCGTTCTGGAGGGGACCGCGCCAGCCGTCCCGGAAGCCGACGAAGTCGTAGCCGTATTCCTTCACGCCCTTGCGCACGACGGCGCGGATGACCGCGTTGAGCCCGGGGCAGTCACCGCCGCCGGTCAGCACTCCGACCCGCATCCTTTTCATCCCTTCTGCCGCTGAAATCCCGAGATTGGGCCCGGTACGGGGCCACGCTAACGGTGATCCAGGTCACAGGGGATGGGGCGGAAAGCGATTCCCGCTCCGCCCAGGGGAGTTGGTTTTGAACTTCACCCGTTCGAGCGGGTGGGCCTCAGGCGTCGTCGAGCCCGGCCTCGATGGCGTACCGGACCAGCTCCACCCGGTTGTGCAACTGGAGCTTGCCCAGGGTGTTCTGGACGTGGTTCTGCACGGTGCGGTGGGAGATCACCAGGCGCTCGGCGATCTGCTTGTACGAGAGCCCCTTGGCCACCAGCCGCAGCACCTCCGTCTCCCGCTCGGTGAGCTGCGGGGCGACCGGCTGGTCGGCGGTGACGGGGGCGGGCTCGCTCGCCAGCCGCCGGTACTCGCCGAGCACCAGACCGGCGAGGCCCGGGGTGAAGACGGCGTCACCGACGGCGGTACGGCGCACCGCGTCCAGCAGCTCCTCGGTACTGGCCGACTTCACCAGATAGCCGGTGGCGCCGGACTTGACCGCCTCCAGGACGTCCGCGTGCTCACCGCTCGCGGAGAGCACCAGCACCCGCAGCGTGGGGTGGGCGGCGACGACCTCCTTGCAGACCTCGACGCCGGGCAGCCCGGGCAGGTTGAGGTCGAGCACCAGGACGTCGGGCTCGGCGGCCTTGGCCCGGCGGACCGCCTGCGGCCCGTCCCCGGCGGTGGCCACCACGTCGAACCCGGCCTCGGCCAGGTCGCGGGCGACGGCGTCGCGCCACATCGGGTGGTCGTCCACCACCATCACGGTCACCGGCCGTGCGGCTTCCCGGTCGTCGGTCATCGTGCAGTCGTCCCTTTCCCACTCGCCGCAAGCTTCGGAACCGTCAGCTCCACCTCGGTGCCCTGGCCCGGCGCCGAGATCCACTCGGCGGTGCCGCCGAGGTCGCGCAGCCGGCCCCGGATCGACAGGGCGACCCCGAGCCGTCCCTCCCGCTCGGCGTCGGCGAGCCTGCCCTCCGGGATGCCGGGCCCGTCGTCCCGGACGGTGACCATGACCGCGCCCGGCTCGTCCTCCAGCAGGATCCAGGCCCGGGCCCCCTCGCCCGCGTGCACCCGTACATTGTCCAGCGCCGCACCGACAGCGGCCGCCAACTCCCCCGCCGCGGCCGCCGGGAGGATCACCGGGGCACCCGGTTCGGAGAAGGTGACCTGCGATCCGGCGTGCGGGGCGAGCAGGGCTCGCAGATCGCAGGGTTCGTCGGCGTCCTCGGGCAGCTCGGGCCGAGGGGCGGCGGCGACGGGAGCGGACGGTGGTTGCGGGTCCGTGGCATCCGTACGGTCGTCGGCCGCGCCGCGCGGCGGGGTGACCAGACCGGTGGCCACCAGCGAGCGCAGCGCGATCTCCTGCTCCCCCGCCATCCGGCCCAGTTCGGCCGCCTCGCCGCCGATCGCGGCGCCCCGCCGCTGCACCATGGCCAGCACCTGGAGGACGCTGTCGTGGATGTCCCGGGCCAGCCGCTCGCGTTCGCGGGTCGCCGCCTCGATGCGCAGCGCGCGGGCCAGGGTGCGCTCACTGGCGCGGGCGACCTCCACGACGTACCCGATGGCCACGCTCGCCACCCACACCAGCATCAGCATGTGGACGGTGTCCTGGGCGAACCCGCCGCGCTCGATGATGTTCGCCGCGCACACGATCGTCGACGCCCACGCGGCCCACCGCCAGCCGCCCTTGATGGCGAAGCCGAGGACCGCGCCCGCCGTCCATATGGACGGCAGCGTGGGCGTGCCCTCGGCGATCCGGTCGTGGGTGTCGACCAGCGGGGTGAGCAGGATGCCGGTGATCGCGACCGCGAGGTCGCCGATCAGGAAGCGCCGGGTGCAGCGCTCGGCGGAGGAGACCATACGGAACGTCAGCGCCGTCCATACGGTGAGCACCGCCATATAGGCGGCGGCGCCCATCGGACGGTCGTAGCCGTAGAAGGAGTAGACGAAGAGACAGAGCGCGTAGATCAGCGTGAGCACCCGGTAGGCGGTCAGCGCCTGCCACAGCGGCTGCTCCACGGACATGCGTACGACACGCTCGCGCTTGGGCTGCGGCGCCAACTTCCCCCCACCCCCGGGTCCGGCGCGCTTTACGCCCCGGTCTTGTCCTTGCCCTTGTCCTTGTCCTTGTCCGCAGTCGTCTCGGCCTTCTCGGCTTTCTCGGCCTTCTCGGCCTGCTTCCGGGCCGCCTCCGCGTCCGCGATCTGCCGCTTGGCGGCGGTCGCGTAGATGTCGACGTACTCCTGGCCGGACAGCTTCATGATCTCGTACATGACCTCGTCGGTCACCGAGCGCAGGATGAAGCGGTCGCCGTCCATGCCGTGGTAGCGGCTGAAGTCCAGCGGCTTGCCGATCTTGATGCCGGGACGCATCAGCTTGGGCATCACCTTGCCCGGCGGCTGGATCTTCTCGGTGTCGATCATCGCGACCGGGATCACCGGCGCGCCCGTCGCCAGCGCGACGCGCGCCAGACCGCCGGGCTTGCCGCGGTAGAGCCGGCCGTCCGGGGAGCGCGTGCCCTCCGGATAGATGCCGAACAGCTCACCGCGCTTGATGACCTCGATGCCGGCCTTGATCGCGGCCTCGCCCGCGCCCCGGCTTCCCGAGCGGTCCACCGGCAGCTGGCCGACGCCCTTGAAGAACGCGGCCGTCAGCCTGCCCTTGATCCCCGGAGTGGTGAAGTACTCCTGCTTGGCGATGAAGGTGACCTTCCGGTCGAGCATCGCGGGCAGGAAGAAGGAGTCGGAGAAGGAGAGGTGGTTGCTCGCGAGAATGGCCGGCCCCTCGTCGGGGACGTTCTCCAGTCCCTCGACCCAGGGCCGGAAGGCGAGCTTCAACGTCCCACCCACCGACAGCTTCATTGCACCGTAGAACAACCGAGAACCTCCTGTATCCGACGAGGAGACCTTAACCTGCCTACCCCCGGTGCGGCGCGCCGCGTACGCTGAGGTCCCGTTGACCGCTTCACCACCGAACGGAGATCCGTGGTGCCGCTCCTCCCCGGAGCCGAGCCGTTCCGCCACGACGGCGGAGAGATCGGCGTCCTCGTCTGTCACGGCTTCACCGGTTCCCCGCAGTCGGTGCGCCCCTGGGCCGAGCACCTGGCGCGGCGCGGGCTGACCGTCTCGCTTCCGCTGCTGCCCGGCCACGGGACCCGCTGGCAGGATCTCGCGGTCACCGGGTGGCAGGACTGGTACGCCGAGGTCGACCGGGAGCTGCGGGCGCTGCGCGAGCGGTGCGCCCGGGTCTTCGTCTGCGGGCTGTCGATGGGCGGCGCGCTGGCGCTGCGGCTGGCCGCCCAGCACGGCGCGGGGATCAGCGGTGTCGCCGTCGTGAATCCGGCCAACCGGATCCACGATCCGCTGGCCGTGGCTCTTCCGGTGCTGCGTCATCTGGTGCCCTCCGTCAAGGGGATCGTGAGCGACATCGCCAAGCCGGGTTCCCAGGAATGCGGATACGACCGGATGCCGTTGCACGCCGTGCACTCGATGCGCCGCTTCTACCGGGTGGTCGACGCCGAACTGCCGCAGGTGACCCAGCCGCTGCTGGTGATGCACAGCCCGCAGGACCATGTGGTGCCGTCGGCCGACTCCGAGCGCATCCTCAGCCAGGTCTCGTCCCGGGACGTCACCGAACGGCTGCTGGAGCACAGCTACCACGTGGCGACGCTGGATTACGACGCCGAGTTCATCTTCGAGGAGACGGACACGTTCATCACCCGGTTGACCGCGGGTATGGGACAGGACAACGGGGGACATCCCGGGGACATCAGCGGGAGGGAGGGGGCAGCGGCCAGTGGCTGAGCGCGATTCGAACGAGAACGAGGCGGGGGCGCGCCGGGACGACGATGCCGCCTTCGCGGCGATCGTCGCCGCGTACGGGGAGGAGCCGCCGGACCCGCCGGGCGCGGAGCGGTGGCCCGCGGCCGAGAATCTGACCGAGAAGTGGGGCCGCGAGGACTCCCGGCGTGAGGACCCGCTGGGCGAGCTGGACGACGGGCCGGAAGACCGGTTCGAGGACGACTTCGACCCCGACGTCGAGGACGAGCGCCCGGGCGCGGCGGCGCCGGACGCCCTCACCAAGACGGAGAAGCCCGACACGAAGGGCGACAAGCCCGTCGGCAGCTTCATCGTGTATGCGCCGGGCGTGGGCCCGCGCGACTGGGACGCCGAGGAGCCCTCCGAGAGCGACTTCGACGAGACCGACGAGGGCCATTTCGTCCCGCCCGAGCCGCCGCCGCTCCCGGAGTCCGACACCACGTCCCGGTTCGCCTGGCTGGGCGTGCTGGGCGGGCCGCTGCTGCTGCTCGGCGTGGTGCTGTTCCGGGTGGAGCTGACCTGGTGGATCACGACGCTGGGCGTCGGCGGCTTCCTGGGCGGCTTCGTCACGCTGGTCATGCGGATGAAGGACAGCGACGACGAGGAGGACGAGGACCCCGGCCGGGGTGCCGTCGTCTGAACCTCTCGGCTGATCGGCTGACGTTTACGCGGACGACGCGGGCGTGCGGGGCAGCCGGAGCGCGGCCAGGACCGGGAGGTGGTCCGTGGCCGCCCGCAGGTCGGCGTCGTCGACGCCGGGCAGCCCGGACGGCACCCCGCAGCCGATGATCTCGATGCCGTCGGTCGCGAACAGCGCGTCGATGCGGCGGCGCGGATCGCCCGGGTCGAAGGTGGCCTCGCTCCCCCACGGCTCGGTGGCCCAGCCGTCCCGCAGCGTTCCGGCGATACGGCGGAAGGCGCGGCCGTCGGGCTGCTCATTGATGTCACCGGCGGCGACGGCGTACGGCACGCCGAGCGCGGCGATCCGGTCCAGCAGCATCCCGGCCTGGTCGTAGCGCTCGGCCGCGGCCAGGCTCAGATGGCAGCTGATGACCCCGAGCCGGATGGCGCCGGTGCCGCCCGTGCCACCCGTGCCACCCGTGCCACCCGTGCTTTCGGCGCCGCCCGTGCTTTCGGTGCCACCCGTGCCTTCGGGGTCCCGGTGGCCGCCGCCGAAGCGCAGCACGGCGGTGGCGAAGCCACGCCGGTGCAGGCCGGGGACGCGGGGCAGCAGGATGTCCTCGGACCGCTCGACGTGGGCGCGCAGCGAGGTGAGGATCATGGGTCCGGCGGCGGTGGCCCCGCCCGTGGCGTAGACGAGGCCGGTCTCCCGGGCCAGCCACGCGGCGGCCTTGCGCCAGCGGAAGAAGCGCGGCGCCTCCTGGACGCAGACCACGTCGGGGGCGCAGGCCCGGATCACCCGGGCCAGCGCCTCGCGGTCGTCGCGCAGCGAGCGGACGTTGTAGCTGAGCACCCGCACCACGGCCGCGTCCGGGCCGGTGGTGGAGGCGGGCAGATCCGCGAGCACCACGCTCCCCCCTTGAACGTCAGCCCTGGCGTGCGAGGTCGGCGGCGCCGACGAGCCCGGCCTTGCCGCCGAGCTGGGCGGCGAGGACCTGGGCGTGCGGCCGCCACTGATTGCCGACCAGCCAGCGGCGGAACGACTTGCGGATCGGCTCCAGGACGAGATCGCCCTCGTCGGAGACCCCGCCGCCGACGATGAACGCCGAGGGGTCGAAGAGCGAGGCGAGGTCGGCGAGCCCGGCCCCCGCCCAGCGGGCCAGCTCGCGGAAGGAGTCGATGGCGACCGGATCGCCCTGGCGGGCGGCGTCGCTGATGTGCTTGCCCTCGATGTTCTCGGCGGTGCCGTCGCCGAGGCCGAGCAGGATCTCGGCGTTCTCCGGGGTGGCGGCGGCACGCTGCTTGGCGTAGCGGACCAGGGCGCGGCCGGAGGCGTACTGCTCCCAGCAGCCCTGGCTGCCGCAGCCGCACAGCAGACCGTCGGGGACGACCCTTATGTGGCCGAACTCGGCCGCGACGCCGAAGCGGCCGCGGTGCAGCTTGCCGCCGATGATGATGCCGCCGCCGAGGCCGGTGCCGAGCGTGATGCACACGACGTCGTCGTGGCCCGCTCCGGCGCCGAACCGGTACTCGCCCCACGCGGCCGCGTTCGCGTCGTTCTCGACGACGACGGGCAGGCCGACGCGCTGCTCGACCTTGTCCTTCAGCGCCTCGTGCCGCCAGTTGATGTTGGGCGCGAAGAGCACGGTGGCGCGCTTGTCGTCCACATAACCGGCCGCGCCGATGCCGACGGCCTCGATGTCATGACCGGTGCTGACGTCGCGCACGGCGTCCGCGATGGCGTCGACGACTCCCTCGGGGGTCGGCGGGGTCGAAACCTGGCTCGTTTCGAGAATCGAGCCCTCTTCGTCGACCACGCCGGCCGCGATCTTCGTGCCGCCGATGTCGACGCCGATGGTGAGTCCCATGAGTCCCTCAGTTATTTGGTCGAACCCCGCCACGGCTAACGGTACCGGAGGTAGCGCTCAATCGAGGTCGATGTGTTCACTACTCGAACTCTGACTTTCGTCCCCGCCGGACGTCCGCCCGCTGTCGCCGCTCTGGGCCCAACGCTGCTCCTGGCCCGTCACGGCGGCCCGGTAGGCGGCGAGCAGTTCGCTTCCGGCGCTGGCGAGATGCTCGAATACGTCGGGATTGCGCTCGATGACCGGTTCGACGGCCGCCTTCGCTCCTGCGATCAACTGTTGTACGGCCCCCTCCACCGCCGTACCGGCGAGCGGGGTCTGCAGCCCGGCCAGCTTCTCCGCGACGGCGTCGGCCAGCTTGCGCAGCTCCTCGGCGGCGCTGCCCGGCTCCTCGCCGCCCCCGCGGGCCTGCCGCCGGGCCTTCTCGGCGGCCAGGTCCTCGGCGCAGGCGCGCTCCCAGGCGTCGGGGTCGATCTCGGTGACCGGTACGTCGGTGCCCGGGGCGTCTGCGGGGCGCTCGGTGGCATCGCTCATGGCGAACTCCTGCGGCGGGGAGGCTGGCTGCCCGGTCCGTTCGTTCAACCGGGCTTGTTCTCGACGTTACCGGAATGACGGGCGAGGGTCCTTCCGCCGGAAGCGGTCAGGGCCGCTTCGGCCACAGGTCGGGGTCCGGGGTGAAGCGGACCTGCAGATGGCCGTCGCGCAACCCGGCCCCGGAGACCGTGCAGCGGCGCAGCGCGGACGGCAGCGGCAGCACGCGGTGGAACGGCCCGACCGTGACGATCAGTTCGTCGCCGCGCCGGACCAGGCTCAGCCCGTCCCGGTCGGCGCCGGGCAGCGGCAGCCGCCACAGCAGCGCCCCCTCGTCGGCCAGCCGGTCCTCGACGCTCCACGGGTCGGCCGCCGGGCGGTCAGGGCGCGGGTCGGGCGCCCCGACGGGCCCGGCCAGCGCGGCGAGTCCGGCGGCCGGGCGGGGGCCGCCGCCCCCGCCGGAGACCACCACTCCGGAGACGACTCCGGAGACGTCACCGGGGCCGCCGGACGCGTCACCGGGGCCGCTGTCGGCGGTGTCGCCGAGCCCCTGCGGATCGCGGCCCAGATGCGGCAGCTCGCGGATCGGCACGTCCGGCGTCCACTGCTCGTACAGCTCCTTCAGCGAGGCCTGCTGCTGACCGGACAGCGCCCCGAGCCACGGGTCGGGGGTGCCGGTGGGCAGCAGCCGGTTGGCGACGACCGACTCCACCCGGCAGCCGTGCAGCGCCAGCCCGGCGCGGGCGGTGCGCAGCGCGCGGTCGGCGAGCGGTCCGGGGTCCACCACCACCCGTACGGTCGTGGCCTCCGACTCCAGGACGTCCTGGACGGCGGCCAGCTCGCGCTCCCAGCGCTCGGCCGTCTCGTACAGCTTCTGCGCGGGCATCGGCATCCCGGCCAGCTGGGCCAGCATCGGCCGCAGCGCGCGGGCCGCCTGCCGCTCGGCGGGCAGCAGCCGCCGCAGATAGCGGCGCAGCTGTTCGGGCAGGGCGAGCAGGGCGACGGTCTCCGGCGCGGGCGGCAGGTCGACCACGAGAACGTCCCAGCCGGTGCCGGGCGGCGCGGTCTGCGCGGCGCGCAGGGCGCGGAGCAGCGCGACCGACTCCGCCCCGGGGAGCGCGGTGACCTCCTCGCCGTCCAGCGGGGTCGAGCCCAGCATGTCGAGCATGCCGTGGCCGCGGTCCTGCAGGGCGGTCAGCTCGTCGCGGAACCACTCCTCGGTGACGATCCGGGCGGCCCACAGCCCCGGCGTCAGCGCGACGGGTACGGACCACGGCAGCCGGTCGGCGCTGCGCCCGGGCCCGCCGCGCAGCGGGCCGATGCCGAGCAGCGCCTCGGGCGTGCCGTCGCGGTCCGCGGTGAGCAGCAGGGTGCGCTGTCCTTCGCGGGCGGCGGCGAGGGCGGTCGCGGCGGCCACGGTGGTGCGGCCCGCGCCGCCCGTACCGGTGACGAGGACCGTACGCATGAAAGGAGCCTCCGGCGGGATGTTTCGTGGGTGTGCGGTGCGGCTCCCGGTGGCCGCCTCCGCCGGAGCGTACCCCGCCACCGGCCCGCTCCCCGCCCCATGGTGGCGGCCGCGCGCCGAAGCGGAACTACGCGGCCTCGACCCGCTTCTTCAGACCCGCGAGCGCGCGGTCGATGATGACCTTCTCGGCCTTGCGCTTGATCATGCCGAGCATGGGGATCTTGACGTCGACGGTGAGCTGGTACGTCACCTCGGTGCGCGTGCCGCCGTCCCGCGCGGCCAGCCGGTAGGAGCCGTCCAGGGTGCGCAGCATCTGGGACTTGAGCAGGGACCAGCTGACCTGGTCGCCGTCCCAGGTGTACTGGAGCGTGTAGTCGTCCTTGATGGCCCCGGCGTCGAGCACCATCCGCACCTGCTCGCCGCGGCCCTGCTCGTCCTTGGTCAGGACGTCGGCCTCCTTCACCTCACCGGACCACTCCGGGTAACGGTCGAAGTCGGCGATCACCTCCATCACGTCGGCCGGTGCCGCCTCGATCGTGATGCTCGAGCTGGTGTGTTCCGCCATCGCCGTGGCTCCTCCGTACCGGTCCGCCGCATGGGGTGTCTGCCGGTGAAGGCTATCGCGCGCGGGTCACCACTCCAGGGTCCAGGGGGTGCCGGTGGAGGCGAAGTGTCCGACGTTGACGCATTCGGTGGCGCCGATCCGCATGCGGCGGACGAGCGGCTGATGGACATGGCCGAAAAGCGAGTAACGGGGACGAAGGGTGTGGATCGCGTCCAGCAGCGCCTCGCTGCCGCGCTCGAAGCGGCGCGCGACGGTGTCGTAGCAGAGGTCCGGCACCTCCGGCGGTATGTGGGTGCACAGCACGTCCACCTCGCCGCGGCCGCCGAGCGCCGCGATCTTCTCGGCGTACGTCTCGTCGTCGATCTCGTACGGGGTGCGCATCGGCGTGCGCAAGCCCCCGCCGACGAATCCGAAGACGAGGCCGCCGATCTCGACCCGCTCGCCGTCGAGGATCGTGGTGCCGGATTCGACGTATTCCGGCCAGAGTGCTGGTATGTCGACATTGCCGTAGGTGGCGTACGTCGGGGTGGGGAAGGCCGCGAACAGCTCGGCGTATTGCCTGCGTACGGCGGACTCGATGGCCGTGTTGCGGTCGATCCCCTCCCACAGCCGGTTGCCGAGCTCGCGGGCCTCCTCGAAGCGGCGGGCGGTGCGGAGTTCGACCAGGCGGTCGGCGTTCTCGACGCCGAAGAGGTCGGGAAAGATGCCGCGGGAGTGGTCGGCGTAGTCGAGGAAGAGGACGAGGTCGCCGAGACAGACCAGGGCATCCGCCCCGTCCGCCGCCTTCTCCAGATCCTGACTGTTCCCGTGCACGTCACTCACCACGTGGACTCGCATGCGTGTCACCCTAAGACCTGTGGCCATCCGTCCGTAAGGTGTTCCGTCCGCCGTGACCCGCGTCCACCTGCGGTTCCTTACCGGCCACGGTGGCCGTCGACTAGTCTGCGGGCAGTATGAAGGCGGTGTGTGACGCATAAAACATCTGTACGGAAACCCCTATCCCGGAGCCATACCGATGGGTAACGTCCGGGCAGTCCACCCCCCATTGCCCTGCAGCGGCGCCGGCGCCCATGAGGAGCAGCAGTCTTGCGCGAGTTCAGCCTTCCGGCCCTGTACGAGGTTCCGGCCGACGGCAATCTGACGGACCTCATCCAACGCAACGCGGCGCAGCATCCGGATGTGGCGGTGGTCGGCCGCAAGGTCGGCGGCCGGTGGGAGGACGTCACCGCGGCGGACTTCCTGGCCGAGGTGCGCGCCGCCGCCAAGGGCCTGATCGCGGCCGGGGTGTCGCCGGGCGACCGGGTCGGTCTGATGTCGCGCACCCGCTACGAGTGGACGCTGCTGGACTTCGCCATCTGGAGCGCGGGCGCCATCACCGTGCCGGTGTACGAGACGAGTTCGCCGGAGCAGGTGCGGTGGATCCTCAGCGACTCGGGCGCGGTCGCGGCCCTCGTCGAGACCGGGGTGCACGAGGCGGCCGTGGAGTCCGTACGGGACACCCTGCCCGGTCTGAAGCACATCTGGCAGATCGAGGACGACGCGATCGGGACACTGCGGGCGCTGGGTTCGGACGTCACGGACGAGACGGTGGACGAGCGCTCCTCGCTCGCCACCGCGGACTCCCCCGCCACCATCGTCTACACCTCGGGCACCACCGGCCGCCCCAAGGGCTGCGTCCTCTCGCACCGCAGCTTCTTCGCCGAATGCGGCAACGCGGTGGCCCGGCTCAAGCCCATCTTCGCCACCGGCGAGTCCTCCGTGCTGCTGTTCCTCCCGGAAGCGCATGTCTTCGGGCGGCTGGTGGAGATTTGCGCGGTCCTGGCACCGATCAAACTCGGCCATGTTTCGGACATCAAGACGCTGACCGATGAACTCGCCGCGTTCCAGCCGACCTTGGTGCTGGGCGTGCCGCGCGTCTTCGAGAAGGTCTACAACTCGGCGCGGGCCAAGGCCCAGGCCGAGGGCAAGGGCAAGATCTTCGACAAGGCCGCCGACGCCGCCATCGCCTACAGCAAGGCGCTGGACACCCCGGGCGGGCCGTCCTTCGGGCTCCGGCTCAAGCACCGGGTCTTCGACCGGCTGGTCTTCGGCAAGCTGCGCGCCGCCCTCGGCGGCCGCGCCACCCACGCCATCTCCGGCGGCGCCCCGCTGGGCGAGCGGCTCGGCCACTTCTACCGGGGCATCGGCTTCACGGTCCTGGAGGGGTACGGCCTGACCGAGTCCTGCGCGGCCACCACCTTCAACCCGTGGGACCGGCAGAAGATCGGCTCGGTCGGCCAGCCGATGCCCGGCACGGTGGTCCGCATCGCCGACGACGGCGAGGTGCTGCTGCACGGGGATCATCTGTTCACGGAGTACTGGAACAACGAGGCGGCGACGGCGGAGGCGCTGTCCGACGGCTGGTTCCACACCGGGGACGTCGGCACCCTCGACGAGGACGGCTACCTCACCATCACCGGCCGCAAGAAGGAGATCATCATCACCGCGGGCGGCAAGAACGTCGCCCCCGCGGTGATCGAGGACCGCATCCGGGCGCACGCCCTGATCGCCGAGTGCATGGTCGTCGGCGACGGCCGCCCGTTCGTGGGCGCGCTGATCACCCTGGACGAGGAGTTCCTGCCCCGCTGGGCCGCCGAGCACGGCAAACCGGCCGACGCGACGGTGGCCGACCTGTGCGAGGACGCCGAGCTGCTGGCCGAGATCCAGACGGCGGTGGACGACGGCAACGCGGCGGTCTCGAAGGCGGAGTCGGTGCGGAAGTTCCGGGTTCTGACGCAGCAGTTCACCGAGGACTCGGGGCATGTGACGCCCTCGCTGAAGCTGAAGCGGAATGTGGTGGCGAAGGACTTCGCGACGGAGATCGAGGCGCTGTACAGCCGCTGAGCCGCGCTGTCCGTAGGAGCCCGGGGCGTGCCGCGCCCCGGGCTCTTCGTCCTAAAGAAGAGAGCGCAAGCGGTCGGCCAGCAGATCCCAGCGCCAGCGCTCCTCGACCCAGGCGCGGCCCCGCTCGCCCATCCGGCGGCGCAGCGCCTCGTCTTCCAGCAGGGCCACGATCCGCTCCGCGCTCTGCTCGGCGGAGCCGCCCGGCACCACCCAGCCGGTCTCGCCCTCCAGCACCGCGTCCGGCGCGCCACCGGAGTCCCCGGCGACCACCGGAAGCCCGGTCGCGGACGCCTCCAGGTAGACGATGCCCAGGCCCTCGACGTCCAGCCCGCCCCGCCGCGTACGGCACGGCATGGCGAAGACGTCGCCCGCGCCGTAGTGGGCGGGCAGCTCCTCCCAGGGCACCGGGCCGGTGAACCGTACGTTTTCGGCCACGCCCGTCGTCTCCGCGAGGCGGCGCAGATCCGCGGCGTACGGGCCGCCCCCGACGATCAGCAGCACCGCGTCCGGCACCCGCTTCAGGATCCGCGGCATGGCCTCGATCAGCGTGTCCTGCCCCTTGCGCGGCACCAGCCGCGATACGCACACCACGACGGGCCGCTCCGCGAGCCCCAGCCGGGCCCGGACCTCGTCCCCGCCGGAACCCGGGTGGAACGTCTTCTCGTCCACCCCCGGCGGCAGTTGGACCATGCGGCCGGCGGCCTCGGGGGTGAGGACGGCGGCGATGCGGGAGCGGGTGTACTCGCCGAGGTAGGTGATCGTGTCCGTGCCCTCGCCGATCCGGCGCAGCAGCGCCCGGGAGGCGGGGAGCTGGGCCCAGGCCGCCTCGTGCCCGTGCGTGGTCGCCACCAGCCGCCGCGCCCCCGCCCGGCGCAGCGCGGGCCCCATCAGCCCGAGCGGCGCCGCCGCGCCGAACCACACCGAGCCGCAGCCGTGCTCGCGCAGCAGCTCGGTGGCGCGGCGGGTGACGCGGGGCGTGGGCAGCAGCATCGTCGTGCGGTCACGGATGACGGGGTACGGCTGCTCGGCGTCGAACCGGGCCATGGCCTCGGCGCCCTCCTCGCCACGCTTCCAGGTGGACGCGTAGACGACGACCCGCTCCGGGTCGAGGCGGAGGGCGATGTTGTGCAGGAACGCCTGGATGCCGCCGGGGCGGGGCGGGAAGTCGTTGGTCACGAGCAGGGTCTTGTCCATCGGAGCCGACAGTACCGGGTGGCCGGGGCCCGAGGTTCTGTCCCCCACCCCGCCCCTACCCGACCCGGGGCTCCGCCCCGGCCCCGCAGCAGAACCCCCGTCCTCCGAGCAGAACCCGGTTGTGGGCAATCGTCCCGCAGGGCGGAACGGGTGGGCACAACCCACCCATCGGCCCGCACCCAACGACGAAACCCGGCCCCGGGCTCAGCGCAGGGTCTGGGCCACGTACTTGCGCCACTGGGCCGTGAAGTCCGGGAGGCTCACGTGCAGTACGTCCCGCAGCGCGTCCTCCACCGCCCCCTCCCGCCGCGGGGCCGCGCCGACCGCGCGGTAGAGGGCCACCAGCTTGCGTTCGCCCCAGCGGTCGGCGATCAGGCGGCAGGCGAGCCAGCCCTCCTCGTAGGCCTCGGAGAGGCGGTCGGGGCGGCTGCCGAAGCGGAAGGCGTCGTCGGGCGGGAGGGACGTGGGGAGACGGCCGGAGGCAACGGACTCGGTGAGTTCGGGGGCGACTTGGCTCGGGGTGCGGCCGGGGGTGCGGTAGCCGGTCCAGTCGGCGAAGCCCTCGGAGAGCCACAGCGGCGTGGCGGCGGTGGTGGCGGCCCGGGTGGCGACATGCGCCGTCTCATGGGTGATCACGACCTGCCGGCCGAAGTCGCCGAGCGCCCGGTACGCGTCGGGGTTGACGATCACGCGGTCGGCGGGCGAGGAGTCGCTCGCGCCGCCGACCTCGCCGGTGGTGACGGCCGCGATGCCCCGGTAGCCGCTCGCGGAGGCGCCCAGCAGGGCGGCCATCCGGTCCAGCGAGGCGGGCACCTCGACGACGACGCGCCGGGCCCAGTCGCCGGGCCAGACCCGGTCGAGGGCGGGCACGGCCTGGTCGGCGGTGGCGGCGACCCCGCGCAGCAGCCTGCGGTTCTGGCCGACGCCGAGGACGAGGCTGCGCTTGCCGCGGACGACGTCGACCCGGCCCTGCTCCCACAGCTGGTCCACGCCGCGTTTGCCGTCCACCCGGCCGTCGTCGTCGGCGATGAACCACCGCCCGTCGCGCTGGGCGAGGGTCAGGTACTGGGGGGCGACGACGGGGGCGGTGTCGTATCCGGCGAGCCGGTAGCGGAGTTCGACCTGGGCGGCCAGGCGACGGCCGGTGCCCACGGCGGGCCGGAAGCCGCCGGTGTTCACCAGCCGGTACGTCCAGGAGCGCAGCGGTACGGCGGACAGCCGGCGGAACACCCGCAGCTGTTCGGCCCGGTAACCGGTCGAGCCGCGGTCGACGGTGGCGAGGAAGGCGGCCGCGTCCCGGCCGCGCACCGCCGCAGCCCGCTGGTCGAGCATGCGCTGCACGGCGCGCCCGTCGCGCCCCGCGGGGTCGTCGGGCGGAACGGTCGTGCCGCATGCGGTGAGCGCGGCCAGCGGCAGCGCCCACACCATCGGCAGACAGAGTGCCGTCCGCCATCGCCCCGATCTCCACCGACCCGTCACGCCATAGATCGTACGAGCCGCCGCCGCGCTTCAGACGCGGGTGACGGAAAAGATCGGCATCATGCCGACGGGGTCGTAGCGGACCGTCGCCCCCGGGTAGGGCGCGTGGATGACCCGTCCGCCCCCGGCGTACATGGCGACGTGCCCGGCGTCGGAGCGGTAGACGACCAGGTCTCCGGGGCGGGCCTGGGACAGCGGCACCGGCTGTCCGGTGTGCGCCTGGGCCTGGGAGGTCCGCGGGATCGCCACCCCGGCCCGGCGGTAGGCCCACTGGGTCAGCCCGGAGCAGTCGAAGGCGGTGGGCCCGGCCTGGCCCCAGGCGTACGGCAGGCCGACCGCCGCCCGCGCCGCGCCGAACGCCGCGGCGGCGCGCGGTGAGGACGGCGGCAGATCAGTCGTCGCGTACGGGGTACCGGGGGGCGCGCCGAGTACGGCGTGCGCCCCGTGTCCGTCCCCGGCGCGCGAGGCGCGTGCGTACGCCTCCCACTCCCCCGGGCGCAGCGCGCCCAGCAGCCGTCGCGCGGTGGCCAGCTTGCGCTGGACCTCGCGCTTGTGGCGGGCGACGGCCCGGCGGCTGCGCTCCAGCTTCACCAGCTGGGCGGCGGCCTCGGTGCGCTGCCGCAGCAGGGTGTGCTGGGCGCGTGCCAGGGCACGCAGCTGACCGGCCTGGCGGCTGGTCATGCGGTCGAGCATGGCGGCCTGGTCGAGGTAGTGGGCGGGGTCGGAGGAGAGCAGGAGGGCGAGGCCCGGGTCGAAGCCTCCGGTGCGGTACTGCCCGCCCGCGATCGCGCCGAGCGCCATCCGCATCCGGTTGACCCGCTCCTGGCCGCGGGCCGCCCGGTCCTGGAGGCGGTCCACCTGGCGGCGCAGCCGGTGGGCGCGGGTGCCGGCGGCGTTGTAGCGCTCGGTGGCCCGCTCCGCCTGCTCGTAGAGCCGGTCGATCCGGTCCGCGTCGGTCCGGTCGGCGAAGGCCGGGGCTGCCGCCGAGGCGGCGGTCCGGGCCGCGGGGCGGCCCGTCGTGGTGTCGTGGGGTTCGGCCCAGGCCGGGACGGCCAGCGCGACGCCGGTGGCGGCGGCCGCCGAGGCGGCGGTCCAGACTGCGGTGGCCCGGACGGGCCCGGGCTTCGAGTGGCGGCGAGAGGACGCCATGGGAGCCGCACTCCCTTCCGCGGTGTCGGTGAGGAACTGCGGGCAGACAGTAGCGGCGCGACTACCCAGGGTCCAAAGCCGATCGCGGGCACACAAACTGACGCCCCGCCGGAGACCGCAGGTCACCGACGGGGCGGGAGTCGTGGAGAGTTGTACCGATTCGCCCGAACGGACGGACGTCAGACCCGCACGCCGAACTGGAACGGCATGTTGTCCATCGACTCGAAGCGCACACCGGCACCGGGCTTGGGGGCGTGCAGTACCTGCCCGTTGCCCGCGTACAGGCCTATGTGGTGCAGGTCGCCGTAGAACAGCACCAGGTCGCCGGGCTTCAGCTCGCCGCGGCCGATGCGGGTACCGGCGTTGGCCTGGTCCTGGGAGACGCGCGGCAGCTGGACCCCGGCCTGCTGGTACGCCCAGCCGGTGAGGCCGGAGCAGTCGAAGGAGGACGGGCCGGTGGCGCCCCACACGTACGGGGAGCCGATCTTGGTCTTGGCGGCGGCCAGCGCGGCGGCGGCCCGCTGCGAGTCGGGCACCTCGCTGCCCAGGTCGGCCCGGCTGCTGGAGCGGTTGGCGCGCTCCTTCTCCTCCTGCGCCATCTTGGCGCGCTCCTGCGCGGTGAGGGAGTTGAGGAGGTTGCGGGCCTTGGTGAGCTTGCCCTGGATCTCCTTCTTCTTCTCGCCCAGCGCCTTCCGGGTGTCCGCCAGGTCCTGCAGCTTGGTGGACGCCTCCTCGCGCTGCTGCTTGAGCGTGCGCTGCTTGTCGGCGATCTTCCGCAGGGACTCGGCCTGCTTGCCGCTCACCTGGTCGAGGGTGGACGCCTTGTCGAGGTAGGTGTCCGGGTCGGAGGAGAGGATCAGCTGCACGGAGGGGTCGATACCGCCGGTGCGGTACTGGGCGGTGGCCATCGAACCCAGGCCGTCGCGCAGCTTGTTCAGGTCCTCCTGGCCGCGCGCCACGTTGTCCTGGAGGTCGCCGACCTGCTGCTCCAGCTTCTCCTGCTTCTCCTTGGCGCCGTTGTACTTCTCGGTCGCCTGCTCCGCCTCTTCGTAGAGCCTGTCGACCTGCTCCTTGACGTCCTTCTTGTCCTGCTTCGGAGCGGCCTGGGCGGCCTGGGACGTGAGGGCGACGGCGGCAGCGGCGGTCGCCGTCAGAACGGATACCCGAGTGCGGCTCGGCTGCTTGGGTCGACGGTGGGACGCCACGAAGGCGAGCTCCTTCTTCCTCCGGCCGCCTACCAGGGGTTGAGGTGCGACCCCGGGCTCCACGGATACGCCGCGGACTCGGCGGTACCCCCGCTGTCACCCCGGATGGGTGATCAACCGCGCGAAGGTTCGAGCCGACATTAGTGACCCTGCCGTGATCCGTTCAAATCCCGACGACAAAAAAATTGGCCACAGGCGCATCTTTTACAAACATCGCACGGGCAGTGACGGTCAATTGACGCTGTGCTGATGCTTAGCCGCCGTCAGGTACGCGCAAGTCGTTTCAGCAACAAGGCGGATGCCACGGGGCGCGCTCCGGCGCGCGCGACCCCGTCCGCGACCTCCCGGTCGGTCGACACCACGACCACCGGACGGCCCGGCGGCTCGGCCCGCACCAGCTGCCGGATCAGCTCGTCCGCCGTCACCCCGGGCTTGCTGAACAGCACCCGCACCCCGCGCGGCGGCGCCAGCAGCACCGGAGCCGCCAGCTCCGCCCCGTCGAAGACACACGTCATCTCCGCGCCCGTCTGTGCCGCGAGCACCGCGAGCCCGCCCAGCAGCCGCAGCCGCTGCTTCTCCAACGGCATGGTCGGGTAGCCGGTCTTGGTGACGTTGTAGCCGTCCACCACCAGATGCGCCTGCGGCAGCGCCAGCAACTGGTCCAGCAGCGCCGGGTCCATCTCCGACAGCGCCCTGGTCGCTATGTCCTTCGGCGTCATCTTCCCCGGCTCGACCGCGTCCACCGAGTCCGCCGGATGCGTCGACGCGGGCGGCAGCGCCAGTTCGCGGCGCAGCCCCTGGGCCGCGTCCAGCACGGTGTCCAGCAGCAGCCGCAGCCGCATGTCCTCCACGCTGCGGCCCTCGCGCACCGCCCGGCGGCTCGCCTCCAGCGCCGACTCCGCCTCCGCCAGCCGGGCCCGCAGCCGCCGCGCCTCGCCGTCGGCGGCCGCCTGCCGCGACGCGGCCTCCGACCGTACGGCCTCCAGCTCGCCCTCGGCCTTGCGCAGCGCCGCCGCGCCGCGCTTGACATCGCTCTGCGCGCTGCGCAGCTTGCGCTGCACCGCGTCCGTCTCCTTGCGGGCCGCGTCCAGCTCCGAGCGGGCCCGGTCCGCGTCCTTGCGCGCCGCCGCCCGGGCCTCCGCCAGTTCCTCGCGCAGCCGCTGCAGCTCGCGCTCGGCCTCCTCGCCGGCCCGCTCCGCCGACGCCCGCTGGGCCTCCTCGCCCGCCGCCTCGACCAGCTTCACCCAGCCCGCCGGGCGCAGCACGTACGCCACCGCCGCCACGTCCACCGGATCCGCGGCCGCGGGCGGCGAACCGCCCTCTATGGCCTCGGCCAGCTCCGTCTGGGTCTCGCGCAGCCGCTGTGCGATCCGCTGCCGGAAGACGGGGGCGCTCTCCACCGCTGCGGCCATCGCGTTCCCCGCGAACTTGGCGCGCCGGTTCGGGGTGAAACGGGCGTACTGCCGTAGCTGGGGTGGCAGTTCGGTGACCGTCAGACCACCGAACGCGTCGGCGACCAGCGCCACCACACGCCGCCGCACCCCTTCCGGCAGGGGGCGGTCCAGCGCCTCGGTGACGCCCTCGGCGTCACCGGCCGCCTCGCGGCCGCCCGTCCGGTCCACCACCTTCTCCTCGCTTCGCTTCTCAGGCGCTCGCGTTCGTACTCGGACGGTCCACCAGCTCGATCTGGTCGACCGCGTTGCACCAGCGACAACGCACTGACTCAATGGTCTCACTGACCACATCGCGCTCCTCGACCCGTGGCTCCCCGGCCAGATCCAGGTGGACGAACTCGACCGCCTTCGTCGAGCGGGTCACATCGAAACGGGTGAGGTTGCCGCACAGCGTGCAGCGCCAGCGGGTCTCGGCTGTCGGCGTGGGAACGGCCATGGTGTCGCGTCCTCGCTTCTCGGCTCATCGGCGTGCTGTCACCCTACGGCCTGAGCACTCGGCCATGCCGGGCCCGTACCCGCCACCGGGCGGCGGCGAGGCACTCTGTGCAGGTTGTGCCGGGTACGCGATGATCTGCCCATGATCGAGAAGTCGGCGGGGTCCGGCCGTCCCGTGATGACGTACGCCCTCATCGTCACCTGCTGCCTGATCTTCGTCCTCGGACCCGCCTCCGGGCTCGACCCCCGCTACGGCTCCGGCGGGCACCTCCTCCAGGCCCAGACCTCGTACTTCGAGCGCTGGGGAGTCGTCCCCGCCGCCCTGTGGAACGGCACCCCCGCCGCGCCGCTGACCCCGCTGACCGCGCTCTTCGTCCACGGCAACTGGCTGCATCTCCTCGGCAACATGCTGTTCCTCTACGTCTTCGGGGCGATGGCCGAGGAGCGCATGGGACGTATGCACTTCGCCCTCTTCTACCTGGTCACCGGCTATCTCGCGCTTCTCGGCTACGCCGCCGCCCACGCCGACTCCCCGCAGACGCTGGTCGGCGCCTCGGGCGCCATCTCCGGCGTCCTCGGCGCCTTTCTGTGGCTCTTCCCGCGCGCCCGGGTGACCAGCCTGTTCCCGTTCCTCTTCTTCCTCCCGCTGCGTTTCCCCGCCTGGGTCGTGCTGATCTTCTGGGTCACCCTCCAGTGGCTCGCCGCCCGCCAGGCCGACGCCCGCCCCGGAGTGGCCTACCTCGCCCATCTCGTGGGCTTCACCCTGGGTTTTCTCTACGCGTGGGCCCGGTTCGGGCGGCCGGATAGAGTGGGCGGCGCAGCCAGGTCCAGCGAGGGAGAAAGCCAGCCGTGATCACTTCGATCGTGCTCATCAAGACCAGCGTGGACCGGATCCCGGAGATCGCCGAGAAGATCGCCGCGATCGAGGGCGTGAGCGAGGTCTACTCGGTCACCGGGGCGCACGATCTGATCGCCATGGTGCGGGTGGCCCAGCACGACGACCTCGCGGACATCATCCCGGGCCAGATCTCCAAGGTCCCCGGTGTGGCCTCCACCGAGACGCACATCGCGTTCCGCACCTACTCCCAGCACGACCTGGAAGCCGCCTTCGCCATCGGCCTCGACAGCTAGCGCACGACCTGGCGCGCCGGCACGCAGCGGCCGTCCTCCGTGCGGTAGTCCCACTTCGCGCCGTCCCGGACCAGCTCCTTCACCGCCCGGACGAAGCGCTCCACGTGCTCGTCCGGGGTGCCAGCGCCGAAGCTGACGCGGATCGCGTTCAGGGAGCGCTCACCCGGGGCGGCCTCGGGCGCACCGCACTCCCCCTGCTCACCCGGCTCGCTGTCCAGCAGGGTCCGCAGCAGCGGATGCGCGCAGAACAGCCCGTCCCGTACGCCGATCCCGTACTCCGCGGACAGCGCCGCCGCGAAGTGGGAGCTGTTCCAGCCCTCCACCACGAACGACAGCACACCCACGCGCGGCGCGTCGTCGCCGAACAGCGACAGCAGCCGCACCTGAGGCACCTCCGCAAGACCCTCCCGCACCCTCGCGATCAGCTGCCGCTCCCGGGCCACCAGGCCGTCGAACCCGGCCTCGGACAGCGCCTTGCACGCCGAGGCGATCGCGTACACCCCGATCACGTTCGGCGAGCCCGCCTCGTGCCGCGCCGCGGTGGTGTGCCACTCGACGTCCACCCCGCCGTCGTCCCGCCGCGCGACCTTACGGCTCGCGCCGCCGCCCGCCAGATACGGCCGCGCCTCGCGCAGCCAGTCGGCCCGGCCCGCCAGGACCCCCGCCCCGAACGGCGCGTACAGCTTGTGCCCCGAGAACGCCACCCAGTCCACGTCCGCCTCCGCGATGTCCACCGGGTGATGCGGGGCCAGCTGCGCGGCGTCCAGGACGATGCGGGCGCCGTGCGCGTGCGCCGCCGCGGCCAGCGCCTCCACCGGCCACAGCTCACCCGTCACGTTCGACGCGCCCGTCACGCACACCAGCGCCGGGCCCCCGTCCCGCTCCGCCAGCGCCTTCTCCAGCGTCTCCACCGCCTCGCGCGGCGAGCGCGGCGCGCTCAGGTAGCGCACCCGCACGTCCTCCCGCTGCTCCCACGGCAGCAGCGAGGCGTGGTGCTCGGTCTCGAACACGAACACCTCCGTACCGGTCGGCAGCACGGCGGCCAGCAGGTTCAGCGAGTCGGTGGTGGAACGAGTGAAGACCACCTGGTCGTCCTCCCGGCACCCCAGGAACGCCGCGACCTCCTTGCGGCTCGTCTCGAACAGGTCCGTCGACAGCTGCGACAGGTAGCCCGCTCCCCGGTGGACGCTCCCGTAGTACGGGGCATACGCGGCGACGTCGTCCCACACCCGTCGCAGGGCGGGCGCGCTGGCCGCGTAGTCCAGCGCGGCGTACGTCACCTCGCCGCCGGTGACCAGGGGCACGGTGACGTCACTGCCGAGGACGGCGAGCGGGGCGGAGGTCTCGACTGCAGAAGGGCACACGGACATGGCGAATTCTCCCGATGGGTCGCAGGCATGCGGAACATGGCTCAACGCACGGCGGATCCGCGCGGAGCGGGTGGGAAAACGGGCGCTGCGGCCCTAGCGCATTCGCTGCGTCACGGAAGAACTCCCTCGACCACCAGGACCCCTAGTGCGAGGGGTCCGCGCTTGCCGCGCGCCTCGCTGCGAGCGGCCTGGTCATCACCCGGGGCACCCCGCCACGGACGGAGGGTTGCCGGACAGCGGGCCGGGGCCGAAGTCGCTGTCGCTCGTGACCTGGCGCGATTATGCCACGGCGCTGCGCGGCGCCCAGCCCCCGTCCGCATAGTGGACCTGTCCCCCACCCTGCCCCTCCCCGAACCGGGGGCAAGCCCCCGGCCCCCCACTGCCCCTCAAGCGCCGGAGAGGCTGGGTAGCGGGGCATCTCCGCCCCCGCCCCGGAGTGGCGGCTCCGCGCCTGGCCCCGGCTCCTCGAACGCCCCCAGCTACCGCTGCGAGGTACCCCCCTGGACCTGGGAAGCGGGACATCACCGCCCCCGGCCCCGGCCCCGGCCCCGGCCCCGGAATGGCGGCTCCGCCCCTGGACCCCGCTCCTCAAGCGCCGGAGAGGCTGGGGAGCGGGGCATCTCGCCCCGCCCCGGGGTGGGGGGCTCCGCCCCCGGAGCCCGCTCCTCGAACGCCCCCAGCTACCGCTGGGAGGTACGCCCCTGGGGCTGGGGAGTGGGGCCCGTTCGCCCCGGCAGGACCCTGGAGGGACTGGGCGCCCCGGGCGCCGGGGCGGGGACCGGCCGGGGGTCTGGGGGCGCAGCCCCCGGTTTCGGGAAGGGGCGGGGTGGGGGACGAGCACCGGACCGGTCCCGGCCCCACGTGTCCGCGACCAACGGAGGGGCTTGTGCCCCGGGCGCGAGGCCGGGGCGCGGGGCAGAGCCCCGGTTCGGGAAGGGGCGGGGTGGGGAAGAGGCCGCGGCCGCGCGCTCCTACGCGTTGCTCGCGTGCACCCAGCGTTCCAGGGCGTCCCTCGCCGCGCCCGAGTCGATGGACTCGGCGGCTCGGGCGACGCCCGTCGCGATGCGGGCCGGGAGCGGGGCGTCCGCCGGGTCGCGGTGCCAGTCCAGGGTCGCCAGGGCCGCGCCCGCGTTCAGCAGGACCGCGTCCCGTACCGGGCCCGTCTCGCCCGCCAGGAGCCGGCGTGCCACGTCCGCGTTGTACGAGGCGTCGGCGCCGCGCAGGGCCTCCACCGGGGCCAGGTCGAAGCCGATGTCGCGCGGGTCGAAGGACTCCTGGCGGACCGTGCCGTCCCGTACCACCCACACCTGGGAGGTCGCGGTCACGGTGAGTTCGTCCAGGCCGTCGTCGCCCCGGAAGACCAGCGCCGAGGAGCCGCGCTCGGCCAGCACCCCGGCCATGATCGGCGCCATCCGGGCGTCGGCGACGCCCGTCACCTGGCAGCGGACCCGGGCCGGGTTGGTGAGGGGGCCGAGCCAGTTGAACGGGGTGGCGATGCCCAGTTCACGGCGGGCCGCCGCGACGTGCCGCAGCGAGGGGTGGAACTTGACCGCGAAGCACATGGTGATGCCCGCTTCCTCGGCGATCTCGGCCACCCGGGCCGGGCTGAGGTCCAGGTTGACGCCGAGCTTCTCCAGGACGTCGGAGGCGCCGCTCGCGGAGGACGAGGCGCGGTTGCCGTGCTTGACGACGCGCGCGCCCGCACCGGCCGCCACCAGGGCGGACATGGTCGAGATGTTGACGGTCCTGGCGCGGTCGCCGCCGGTGCCGACGATGTCGACGGTCGGCCCGGGCACCTCGATCGTCTTGGCGTGCCCGTACATGGCGCGGACGAGGCCGGAGAGTTCCGCGACGGTCTCGCCCTTGGCCCGCAGCGCGACCGCGAACCCGGCGATCTGCACGTCGGTGGCCTCACCGCGCATGATGCGGTCCATCGCCCAGGCGGTGTCGTCGGCGGTGAGGTCCTGGCCGCCGAGGAGCGAGCTGAGCACGTCCGGCCAGGTGCGGGCCGTCGCGGTGCTGTCGCCTCCGGCTGGGGTCACAACGTCCATGGTCCGCTCCTGAATGATGCCTGGGCCGCACAGCTCACACGGCTGGATCAGCGCTCGATCAGGGCAAGCCTATCGGCCTGACAACGGCCAGGGCCCCGGGCCGGACGGTGAGGTCCGGGCCGGGGCCCTGGTCTGTGGCGTCAGACGACGGAAGGGATCAGTGGTGGCCGTGGCCGCTGGTGATCTCCTTGTACTCCTCGGAGGTCGGCTTCGGGATGAAGGCGTCCTTGCCGTAGTAGCTCTTGGACAGCCTGGCCCGCAGCTTCTGCGACGCGCCGACCTTGCGGCGGACACCGTTCTCGTCGACCTCGGGGCCGATCTCGTACGGCTTCGGCTGCTCGTGCTGGGTGAGCACGTGCAGCTGGTCCTGCGTGAGCGGCTCGTGCACCTCGATGAACTCACCGTGCGGCAGGCGCTTGATGATGCCGGTCTCGCGACCGTGCAGCACCTTCTCCTTGTCGCGCCGCTGGAGACCCATGCAGATCCGGCGGGTGACGACGAAGGCGATGACCGGGCCGACGAAGAAGGCGATCCGCACGAACCACGTGATCGAGTTGATCGACAGGTGGAAGTGGGTGGCCCACAGGTCGTTGCCGCCACCGACGAGCATCACGAAGTACACGGTCAGCCAGGCGACGCCGAAGGCCGTACGGGTCGGGGCGTTGCGCGGGCGGTCCAGGATGTGGTGCTCGCGCTTGTCGCCGGTGATCCAGCCCTCGATGAAGGGGTAGAGGCCGATCGCGAAGAGGACCAGCGGGAAGAGCACGATCGGGATGAACACGCCCAGGACGAGCGTGTGACCCCATGCGGTGATCTCCCAGCCGGGCATCACACGGACCAGACCCTCGGCGAAGCCCATGTACCAGTCGGGCTGGGCGCCGGTGGAGACCTGGTCGGGCCGGTAGGGGCCGATGGTCCAGATCGGGTTGATCGTGGCGATCGCGGAGATGGCCGCGATGACGCCGAAGACCAGGAAGAAGAAGCCGCCCGCCTTGGCCATGTAGACCGGCAGCAGGGGCATGCCGACGACGTTCTTGTTGGTCTTGCCGGCCCCGGGGTACTGCGTGTGCTTGTGGTAGAAGACCAGGATCAGGTGCGCCACCAGCAGGCCGAGCATGATGCCCGGCAGCAGCAGGACGTGGACCGGGTAGAGCCTCGGGATGAGGTCCATGCCCGGGAACTCGCCGCCGAACACGAACATCGAGATGTAGGTGCCGACGACCGGGATCGACAGGAACACGCCCTCGATGAACCGCAGACCGGTGCCGGAGAGCAGGTCGTCGGGGAGCGAGTAGCCGGTGAAGCCGGTCAGCATGCCGAGGAAGAACAGCAGGAAGCCGAACAGCCAGTTGATCTCACGCGGCTTGCGGAACGCGCCGGTGAAGAAGACGCGCATCATGTGCACGAACATCGCGGCGAGGAAGACCAGCGCGGCCCAGTGGTGGATCTGCCGGATCAGCAGACCGCCGCGCACCTCGAAGCTGATGTCGAGCGTCGAGGCGAACGCCTCGGACATCCGCACGCCCTGCATCGGGACGTACGGGCCGTGGTAGACGACCTCTTCCATGCTGGGGTGGAAGAACAGCGTCAGGTACACACCCGTGAGGATGATGATGATGAAGCTGTAGAGCGCGACCTCGCCCAGCATGAAGGACCAGTGGTCCGGGAAGATCTTGCGCATGTTGGCCCGGGCGAGGCTGTAGATGCCCAGCCGGCCGTCGGCCCAGTCGGCGACGCGCTCGCCCGCGGGCGCTTTGCCGCGCCGCTGCGTGCCCGTGTCTGTTGCAGTACTCATCCGCGCTCCCAGTAAGCAGGACCGACGGGCTCCGAGAAGTCGCCCATGGCTTCGAGGTACCCCTGGTCATTGGCCTTGATCCGCAGCTGGGGCAGCGCGTGACCGGCCGGACCGAAGATCACTCGGCCACCGTCGGAGAGGTCGAACGTCGACTGGTGGCAGGGGCACAGGACGTGGTGCGTCTGCTGCTCGTACAGGTTGATCGGGCAGCCGACGTGGGTGCAGATCTTCGAGAAGGCGACGATGCCCTCGTGCGACCAGTCCAGCTCGCGCTTGTCCTTGATGTTCTCCGGCTGGAGCCGGACCAGCATCAGGGCGGCCTTGGCGATCTCGGTCTGGAAGTCGTGCTGGTCCTCGCTCATGCCCTCGGGCATGGCGAAGGTCAGGGAGCCCACGGAGATGTCCTCGGGCCGCAGCGGCTGCATGGTGTTGTAGTTCATGAGCCGCTTGCCCTTGGCCCACTTGGTGTGCCGGAGCTTGGTGCCCGGCAGCGGGCCGAGGTCGCGCAGCAGCACCACGCCGGAGAGCGGCACCAGGGCGAGCGCGCCGAAGAGGGTGTTGCGGGCGAGCTTGCGGCGGCCGAAGCCGGACTCCTTGGCACCCGCCGCGAAGTCGTCGAGGACCTTGGCCTTGACCTCGGGGCTGGCCTCGATGGCGTGCCGGTCGTCGGCGATCTCCACGTCGGACATCAGCGTGCGGGCCCAGTGGACCGCGCCGGCGCCGATGGCGAACAGCGCGATGCCGAGGGTGAGGCCCAGCGCGAAGTTCAGCGCGCTGATGTGACCGATCGGGAAGACGTAGATGTACTTGTCGACCGGCAGCGCCACGTAGGAGGCGATGAAGGCGATGGTCGCCAGCATCGAGACCGTGAAGAGCAGGGCGACGGTGCGCTCGGACCGCTTGGCGGCCCGCTCGTCGATGTCCTGCTGACGGTGCTCGTGCGGGGGCAGCCCCGGGTCGGCGAACGGGTCTTCCACGACCGCGGTCGCGCCGCCCTCCGCCCGCTCCTCGGGCAGCTTCTCTTCTGCTTGTGAAATCTCGTGGCTACTCATGACTTCTTGGCCTTTGCGGTCCGGGCGGCGACCCAGATGGTGAGGACGATCAGCGCGCCCATGCCGAAGACCCAGGCGAAGAGGCCCTCACTGACCGGGCCGAGCCCGCCGAGCTCAAGGCCACCGGGGGTCTTGGACTTGTCGCTGTTGACCGTGTCGAGGTACGCGATGATGTCCTGCTTGTTCTTCTCCGGCATCGTGGTGTCGGGGAAGGAGGGCATGTTCTGCGGGCCGGTCTGCATGGCCTCGTACAGATGCTTCTTGCTCACGCCCTCGAGGGACGGCGCGTACTTGCCGTTGGTGAGAGCACCGCCCTTGCCGGCGAAGTTGTGGCACTGCGCGCAGTTCGTGCGGAAGAGCTCTCCGCCCTTCGCGGCATCCGCGCCGTCGGTGCTGTACTGGCTCTTGGTGGGCGTCACCGGCCCCGCGCCGAGCGAGGAGATGTACGCGGCCAGCTGCTCGATCTCGGCGTCCGAGTAGATGTTCTTCTTCTTCGGCACCTGGGCGCCCGGCTGCTGGGCGGGCATCCGGCCGGTACCGACCTGGAAGTCGACGGCGGCCGAACCGACGCCGACCAGGCTCGGGCCGTCGGTGGTCCCCTGACCGCCCGTACCGTGGCAGCTGGCGCAGCCGACGGAATAGAGCTTTTTGCCCTCCTCGATGGCGAGGGACTGGGCGGAGCTGTCATCGGCCTTCGCCTCGCTCGGCGAGAACGCGGCGTACAGCCCCCCAGTGACCGCCAGCGCGAAGAGTAGGACGACGAGCGCAGCCAGCGGATGGCGCCGTCGTGCGGAGAGCTTTTTCACGGATTACCCCGGTGTCAGGATCTTCTGCGTCGATGCTTTAAGGACGTGCTTCCGGTCGCGGAGACCGGCTTACTTGATCATGTAGATCGTGGCGAAGAGGCCGATCCAGACGACATCGACGAAGTGCCAGTAGTAGGACACGACGATGGCCGCCGTCGCCTGCTGGTGAGTGAACCTCTTGGCCGCGTACGTCCTCCCCAGGACCAGCAGGAAGGCGATGAGTCCGCCCGTCACATGCAGTCCGTGGAACCCGGTGGTCAGGTAGAACACCGAACCGTACGGGTCGGAGGAGAGCGAGAGCCCGTCCTTCTTGACCAGTTCGGTGTACTCGAAGATCTGACCGCCGATGAAGATCGCGCCCATGATGAAGGTGATCACGAACCAGGAGCGCAGCTTCCTCACGTCGCCACGCTCGGCGGCGAAGACACCGAGCTGGCAGGTGAGGGAGGAGAGCACGAGGATCGTGGTGTTCGTCGCCGAGAACGGGAAGTTCAGCGAAGACGCCATTTCCTTCCAGTGCTCGGCTCCGGTCACCGATCGCAGGGTGAAGTACATCGCGAAGAGGGCCGCGAAGAACATCAGCTCGGAACTCAACCAGATGATGGTCCCGACGCTGGTGAGGTTCGGCCGGTTGACCGACGGGTGCGCGTGCCCGGTATCTGTTGCTGTTGCTGTCGCCACGACCGACATTATGTCGGTCGCTTATCCGGCCCTCACTCCCGGGGGTGCCGTTCGGAGTGTCCAGGGCCGTGTCAAGGGCATCGATGCTGCTCGTCGCCGCTGTTCCGGCCGGTCCCTCGAAGGAGGGAGAGATCGGTTCGCCCCCTCCTCCGGAAGGCTGTACGGGAGTAACATCCGCCACAGGAGCCCGGTAGTCCCCTTGGCTGATGCGGAGGAAACGATGCGGCCGACCGCCACGGTGCTGGTCTACAGCGACGACGCGAACACCCGCGAACAGGTGCGGCTCGCGACCGGTCGCCGGCCCGCCGCCGATGTGCCTCCGGTGGAGTTCGTGGAGTGCGCGACCCTCCCCGCCGTCCTGACGGCGCTGGAGGACGGCGGGATCGACGTGTGCGTCCTGGACGGGGAGGCGGTCCCCGCGGGCGGGATGGGCGTCTGCCGGCAGATCAAGGACGAGATCTTCCAGTGCCCGCCGGTGGTGCTGCTCATCGGCCGCCCGCAGGACGCCTGGCTGGCCACCTGGAGCCGCGCGGAGGCCGCGGTGACGCATCCGGTGGACCCGGTGGCCCTGACGGACGCGCTGGCCGGGCTGCTCCGCAAGCGGCTCGCGGTGGGTGCCTGACCGCACTCCGTGCGGTCTCACGCGGTCACGCCATGGGGCGGAGCCGGGCCGAGTCGGCCGGGGTGCTGCCGTCCCGCTGGCCGGCGGCGAGGGCGCTGCCCTGGCGCCAGTCGGCCCAGGCCATGTTCCAGTCGCCGTAGCCGTTGCCGAACGGGGCCATGTCGTCCCCGTTGCTGTTGATGACCTTGACGATGTCGCCGAGGTGCACGGTGTTGAAGAACCACCGGGCGTTCTCGGTGGACATGCCGGTGCAGCCGTGGCTGACGTTGGCGTACCCCTGCGAGCCGGTCGACCAGGGCGCGGCGTGGACGTATTCACCGCTCTCGGTGACCCGGGCCGCCCAGTAGACCATCAGGTCGTAGGAACCGGCGCCCAGGCCGATGCTGGCGCCCGTCATCCGCACCGCCGACTCCTTGGCGAGGATCACCTTGGTGCCGTTACGGGTGTCGAACCCGGGCATACCGGTGGTGATCGGGATGGTCCGGATCACCTCTCCGTTCCGCCGCACCGTCATCTGGTGGGTCCCGGAGTCGGTCAGGGCCTCGATCCGGTCACCGGTGGTGATCCGCAGCGACTTGGCCCGGTCGCCGTAGAGCCCGCCGCCGATCCTGATGCCCTTGAGGTTGGAGCGCACGTTGACGGTGGCGTGTGCGGGCCAGTACTCGGCCGGGCGGTAGTGCAGCGTCTTGCTGTTCACCCAGTGCCAGACGCCGTCCACCGCGGGCTGTGAGTCGACCTTCAGGCCCCGCTCGATGACGGCCCGGGCCGAGGGGTCCTTGACCGCGCGGCTCAGCTTGGCGGTGATCGGCTGGCCCACCCCGTACTCCCCCGCCTTCGGCCCGAAGGTGACCTTCAGCAGCTTGTGGGCGGAGCTGGTGGTGAAGTTGATCGTACGGCGGCCCGGCGCGCCGCCCGAGTCCTCCGTGGACACCCGCAGCGTGTAGTGGGCGCCCGCCGCCAGCGGCACGGTGGAGCGCCACCGGCTGCCGTCCGGCATCAGCTCGCCCCGTACGTACCGGCCTGCCGCGTCGGTGGCGGTGACGTCCGTGATCCTGCCGTCGTCGCCCTTGGCGGTCACTTGGAGCGGCCGGTCCGGATCGGCGTTGTGTGCGCCGCTCTCACCGCTGAACGAGATCTGGTCGGCGGCGTCGTACGGCTTGGCGGACAGCGGGTCCGAGGAGGGGCCCCCGCATCCGCTGAGACCCGCTATCAGCGAGGCCGCCAGCAGGGCACTGGAGAGCACCGCCCGGGTTCGAGGAGATCGAGGTGTGTGGTTCATGCGATCACGCTATGGACGCCCACGGCGGACGGCGCGCCGAGCGAGGCACCAGGGTGACGGTCCCCTGTTGGCCCGGGGTGCCCCGGCAGGCGAGTGAGCCGACGGGGCGCGCCGCTGTCGAAAGGGAGACGCGCGCAGGGAGCGAGGGCTCGTATCGATATGCGGCTCCGCCGCGCGAGCGACCGAGCACGTCGACCGTCGACCGGGGGCACCTCCCAGCGGTAGCTGAGGGCGGCCGAGGCGCCCCGGAGGCGAACCGAGCCTCAAAAAAGGGGGGCCCGGCACCTGTGCGGTGCCGGGCCCCTTGATCAGAAACCGCTACTGGTTCTGGTTCTCGCCGCGGTAGTACTCGAAGACCCACCCGAAGAGGCCGACCATGATGATCGGGGCCGAGAAGAACAGCAGCCACCAGCCGAAGACCACGCCCATGAAGGCCAGGGCGCCGCCGACGGCCAGGGACAGCGGCTGCCAGCTGTGCGGGGAGAAGAAGCCCAGCTCACCGGCGTCGTCGGCGACATCGGCGTCCTGGTTGTCCTGCGCCCCGACATCCACCCGGCGCGCGGTGAACGCCAGGTAGAAGCCGATCATGATGCTCAGCCCGAAGGCGAGGAACAGCGCCGTGGTGCCGGCGGGCTCCTTCGACCACACGCCGTAGACGATCGCCATCAGCAGGATGAAGACGGCGAGCCAGAGGAACATCCGGCCTTGGACCTTCACTTGCCGGCCTCCTTACCACCCGCGAGGGCCTTGTCGTCGTCGGCCGCACCCTGGTGCTCGAGCTGGTCGAGCGCCGCGATCTCGGGGTGGTGCAGGTCGAACGCCGGGGATTCGGAACGGATCCGCGGGAGGGTGAGGAAGTTGTGCCGCGGCGGCGGGCAGGAGGTGGCCCACTCCAGCGAGCGGCCGTAGCCCCACGGGTCGTCGACCTCGACCTTCTTGCCGTACTTGGCGGTCTTCCAGACGTTGTAGAGGAACGGCAGGATCGACAGGCCGAGCAGGAACGAGCTGATCGTGGAGATCGTGTTCAGCGCGGTGAAGCCGTCGGCCGCCAGGTAGTCGGCGTACCGGCGCGGCATGCCCTCGGCGCCCAGCCAGTGCTGCACCAGGAAGGTGCCGTGGAAGCCGATGAACAGCGTCCAGAAGGTGATCTTGCCGAGCTTCTCGTCCAGCATCTTGCCGGTCATCTTCGGCCACCAGAAGTGGAAGCCGGAGAACATCGCGAAGACCACGGTGCCGAAGACCACGTAGTGGAAGTGGGCCACCACGAAGTACGAGTCGGAGACGTGGAAGTCCATCGGCGGCGACGCCAGGATGACGCCGGTGAGACCACCGAAGGTGAAGGTGATGAGGAAGCCGACCGCCCAGAGCATCGGGGTCTCGAAGCTCAGCGAGCCCTTCCACATCGTGCCGATCCAGTTGAAGAACTTGATACCGGTCGGAACCGCGATCAGGAACGTCATGAAGGAGAAGAACGGCAGCAGCACCCCACCGGTGACGTACATGTGGTGCGCCCACACGGTCACCGACAGACCGGCGATGGAGATCGTCGCGGCGATCAGGGTGAAGTAACCGAACATCGGCTTGCGCGAGAAGACCGGGATGACCTCGGAAATGATCCCGAAGAACGGCAGCGCGATGATGTACACCTCTGGGTGTCCGAAGAACCAGAAGAGGTGTTGCCACAACAACGCCCCGCCGTTGGCCGCGTCGAAGACATGCGCCCCGAATTTACGATCCGCCTCCAGGGCGAACAGCGCGGCGGCCAGCACCGGGAAGGCCAGCAGGACCAGCACGGCGGTCAGCAGCACGTTCCAGGTGAAGATCGGCATGCGGAACATGGTCATGCCCGGAGCGCGCATGCAGATGATCGTGGTGATGAAGTTGACCGCACCGAGGATCGTGCCGAAGCCGGAGAAGGCCAGACCCATGATCCACATGTCGGCGCCGACGCCCGGCGAGCGGACCGCGTCCGACAGCGGCGAGTACGCGAACCAGCCGAAGTCGGCCGCGCCCTGCGGGGTCAGGAAGCCGCCCACCGCGATGAGCGAGCCGAAGAGGTACAGCCAGTACGCGAACATGTTCAGCCGCGGGAACGCCACATCGGGCGCGCCGATCTGCAGCGGCATGATCCAGTTCGTGAAGCCCGCGAACAGCGGGGTGGCGAACATCAGCAGCATGATCGTGCCATGCATGGTGAACGCCTGGTTGAACTGCTCGTTCGACATGATCTGGGTGCCGGGACGAGCCAGCTCGGCGCGCATGAAGAGCGCCATCAGTCCGCCGATGCAGAAGAACGCGAACGACGTGACCAGGTAGAGCGTGCCGATCGTCTTGTGGTCCGTGGTGGTCAGCCACTTGACGACGACATTGCCGGGCTGCTTGCGGCGCACCGGCAACTCATCCTCGTACGAGGCGGTTGCGTCGGCACCCTGGGGTTCGTTGAGGATGCTCACTGTGTCTTGGTCTCCGCGTTCTTGGCGGGGTCCGTCTGCGCGATGCCGGCCGGGATGTATCCCGTCTGGCCCTTCTTCGCCAGGTCCTTCAGGTGCTGCTGGTAGCGCTCCGGGGAAACGACCTTGACGTTGAAGAGCATCCGGGAGTGGTCGACGCCGCACAGCTCGGCACACTTGCCCTTGAAGGTGCCCTCGCGGTTCGGGGTGACCTCGAACCGGTTGGCATGGCCCGGGATGACGTCCATCTTCATCAGGAAGGGGACCACCCAGAACGAGTGGATGACATCGCGGGAGGTCAGGATGAATTCGACGGACTCACCCTTGGGCAGCCACAGGGTCGGACCCGGGTTGCCGTTCTGCGGATTCCGCTCGCCGGGGGTGCCGGTGTCGTAGACGCCCTCGGCGCCCTTGGGGACCGTGTCGAGCATCTTGTTCGGGATGGACGACACCTCCTTGGGGGTCGCCTTGGGGCTGGCCGGGTTCCCGTCCACGTTCTCCATGTAGTTGAAGCCCCAGCTCCACTGGTAGCCAACGACGTTGACTACGTGGTCGGGCTTCTTGGAGGTCTTGAGGAGTGCGTTCTCATCGCGCGCGGTGAAGTAGAACAACACCGAGACGATGATGATCGGGACCACGGTGTACAGCGCCTCGAGGGGCATGTTGTACCGGGTCTGCACCGGGACGTCGATCTTGGTCCTGGTCCGGCGGTGGAACATCACCGCCCACAGGATCAGGCCCCAGACCAGCACGCCCACGGCGAGTGCGGCCGCCCACGAGCCCTGCCACAGGGAGAGGATCCGCGGCGCCTCCTCCGTGGCGGGAGTGGGCATTCCGAGGCGGGGGAAGTCCTTGGATGTGCAACCGGTGGCGGTCGCCAGGACCGCGCCCGCGGCAAGCGCCTGCAGCAGCTTCCGCCGCACCGGGCGCCGCGACGAGCGGTCGGAGCCGTTGGGACTCACGTAGCGCCTTCCCGAGAGTCTCGCCCGCGCGGTCGGCCGCGGCCGTCATCTGGTCGGTCGCCGGCCCGGTGCGGGCAGGGGTTTGGATGTTTATGCGGACCAAACCCTACTGGACGCCATTTGGCGCTGCGCGGGGAGGGTGCCCAACGCGCCGGACCCCTCCCCGAAGGGGTGGCATCACCGCCGGAACACCCCGGAATTCCAGCGGAATGACCTGCTCCGCCAGCCTTTTCCGGGCCCGGGGGCGGCGCGGGGTGTGACCGGAGGGCGGCCGGGGTACAGGTGGTGCGGGCACCGCCCCGTTCGTGTGATGCCTCGCGTCGGCACGCCGTACGCCCGTGCGTGTCATGTGCGCATCCCCTATCGCGTCCTTATGGCTCGTTTTTCTTCGCGGGCTTTCTCCTGAGCCGTGCGGCGGGCGCAGCGGCTAGCGTTCTTCACGTGCCCTATTTCGACGCGGCCTCGTCCGCACCGCTGCATCCCGTGGCCCGGCAGGCGCTGCTCGCCGCCCTCGACGAGGGGTGGGCCGACCCGGCCCGGCTCCATCGCGAGGGGCGGCGCGCCCGGCTGCTGCTGGACGCCGCGCGGGAGACGGCCGCCGAGGCCGTCGGCTGCCGCCCGGACGAGCTGTCCTTCACCCCTTCGGGGACCCGCGCCCTGCACGACGGCATCGCCGGGGCGCTCGCCGGGCGCCGCCGGGCCGGGCGGCGTCTGATCGTCTCGGCCGTGGAGCACTCCGCGGTGTTCCAGGCCGCGGCGGCGCACGAGGCGTCCGGGGGCGCGGTCACCGAGGTCCCGGTGGACCGTACGGGCCGGGTCGCGCCGGACGCGTACGCGGCGGCCCTGCGCGAGGCCCCCGACGGTGTCGCGCTGGCCTGTCTGCAGTCGGCCAACCACGAGGTCGGCACGGTGCAGCCGGTGGACGCGGCGGCGGAGGCCTGCGCGGCGGACGGCGTGCCGCTGCTGGTGGACGCGGCCCAGTCGCTGGGCTGGGGCCCGGTGGAGGGCCGGTGGTCGCTGCTCACGGCGAGCGCCCACAAGTGGGGCGGCCCGCCGGGGGTCGGGCTCCTCGCGGTGCGCAAGGGCACGCGGTTCCGTCCGGCCCCGGTGGACGAGCGGGAGTCCGGCCGCGCCCCGGGCTTCGAGAACCTTCCGGCCATCGTCGCGGCCGCCGCCTCGCTGCGCGCCGTACGGGCCGAGGCCGCCGAGGAGGCGGAGCGGCTGCGGGGGCTGGTGGACCGCGTCCGGGCCCGGGTGCCGGAGTTGGTGCCGGACGTGGAGGTGGTCGGCGATCCGGAGCGGCGGCTGCCGCATCTGGTCACCTTCTCGTGTCTCTATGTCGACGGGGAGGCGCTGCTGCACGAGCTGGACCGCGCGGAGTTCTCGGTGTCGTCCGGTTCGTCGTGCACGTCGAGCACGCTGGTCCCCAGCCATGTGCTGCGGGCCATGGGGGTGCTGTCCGAGGGCAACATCCGGGTCTCGCTCCCGCGCGGCGCCTCGGGGACGGATGTGGACCGGTTCCTGGAGGTGCTGCCGGGGGTGGTGGCCGGGGTGCGCGAGCGCCTGGGCGCCCCGGCGCCGGGCGGCGCCGCCCCGGCCGCTGAGCCCGCCGCCGGTCTCGTCGTGGACTCGCTGGGCAAGCGGTGCCCGATCCCGGTGATCGAACTGGCCAAGGTCATCGGCGAGGTGCCGGTGGGCGGGGTGGTGACGGTGCTGTCCGACGACGAGGCGGCGCGGCTGGACATTCCGGCGTGGTGCGAGATGCGGGGGCAGACGTACGAGGGCGAGCGCCCCGCCGAGCGCGGCACGGCGTACCGGGTGCGGCGCCGTACGTGAGACGCACGTGGCGGCGGGACCGGAGGAACGTTCCCCCGGCCCCGCCGCCCGCGTGCCGTGCCGTGCCCGTCAGGCCAGGTGGTCGCTGATCTCGGCCGCCGCCTCGTGGCCGTAGGCCTTGGCGAAGCGCTCCATGAAGTGGCCGCGGCGCAGCTCGTACTCCTGCGTGCCGACCGTCTCGATGACGAGCGTCGCGAGCATGCAGCCCACCTGGGCGGCGCGCTCCAGCGGGAGGTCCCAGGACAGGCCGGAGAGGAAGCCCGCGCGGAAGGCGTCGCCGACGCCCGTCGGGTCGGCCTTCTGCTCCTCCTCCGCGCAGCCGACGACGATCGGCTCCTCGCCCTCGCGCTCTATCCGGACACCCTGGGCGCCCAGCGTGGTGATCCGGGTGCCGACCTTGGAGAGGATCTGCTCCGAGGTCCAGCCGGTCTTGGTCTCGATCAGCGCGGCCTCGTACTCGTTGGTGAAGAGGTACTTCGCGCCGCCCACCAGCACCCGGATGTCCTCGCCGTCCATGCGGGCGAGCTGCTGCGAGGGGTCGGCGGCGAACGGGATGCCGCGCGAGCGGCACTCCTCGGTGTGGCGGACCATCGCCTCCGGGTCGTCCGCGCCGATGAGCACCAGGTCGAGACCGCCGACCCGGTCGGCGACCGGCTGCAGCTCGATCTGGCGGGCCTCGCTCATCGCGCCGGTGTAGAAAGAGGCGATCTGGTTGTGGTCGTCGTCCGTGGTGCAGACGAAGCGCGCGGTGTGCTGCGTCCCGGAGATCCGGACGGACTGGGTGTCCACGCCGTGCCGGTCCAGCCAGGCACGGTATTCGGCGAAGTCCTCGCCGGCCGCGCCGACCAGGATCGGGCGCAGCCCGAGCGTCCCCATGCCGAAGCAGATGTTCGGGGCGACCCCGCCCCGGCGGACTTCGAGGGTGTCGACCAGGAAGGAGAGGGAGACCGTGTGCAGCTGGTCGGCGACCAGCTGATCGGCGAAGCGTCCGGGGAAGGTCATCAGATGGTCGGTGGCGATGGAGCCGGTGACGGCGATACGCACGAGAGCTGCTCCTGTTTCGGGGCGGCGGCGAAATCGGACGCTTCACGCTATCGGCTTCCCCGGCCGCTTACGAACGGGAGGAACTACCCGGTAGTAGGGCATACGGTGCGGAGATGACGGGGCGCGCGCCCGTGCGGGCCCCTTTCGACCGGGAGGCCCCATGCCGCAGCACGTCACCCCCGCCCAGACCGCCGCCGGGGCGATCGAGCCCGACTCCCTGGCCGAACTGCGCGGCTACGGGGCGCGGATGGCGCCGCACTGGGCGGTCCCGGTGGTCACCGTATCGCCTCCCGCCGCGCGCGTGTCCCCGTCGCGCATCCGCGGGATCACGGTCCCCGCCGCGTCCGCCGATCTGGTCGGCGGGATGTCCGACTACGGCGACTGAGAGCGGCGGCTGAGCACCGCGGCCGAAAGCGGCGGAAAGAACGGAAGGAACCAGCCGCCCCTTCACCCCGTCACATCGGCAACCCCCTCGCGAGGGCAAAACCGGACAACGTGAGCGGAGCCGAAGGAGTGAAACGGTGAGCACCGAGGAGACCGACACCCCGCAGACCCCCGAGGACGACCATCCGCGGCCGCGTCGGCGTTCCCGGCTGGCCGTCGTATCGGTGGCGGCCGCGGTGCTGGTCGCCGGTGGCGGCGGCGCCTACTGGGCCTCGACCGCGGCGAACGGCGGCGCCCGGGGCCCGGGCTCGGCGGACGGGTCCCCCCAGCCCCTCGCACTGGACGCGTACGCCGCCCCGGCGGGGCACGAGGGGATCGCAGTCGGCGAGCCCGATCCGCACGGCGGCGGCCGCTATGTGGTCGACGGAAAGCTGCCGGACGGACCCGATGAGGCGCCCGTCTACCGGACCGACGCCAAGGTCGCCAAGGCCGACGTGGCGCGGCTGGCGAAGGCCCTGGACGTCTCCGGCAGCCCCCGCGACGACCACGGCAACTGGAAGGTCGGCGGCGCGAAGGACGGCCGGGGCCCGGTGCTGCGGGTGAGCCAGAAGGGGCCGGGCAGCTGGTCGTACTCCCGCTTCGGTACGCCGGGCGGCGACACCTGCGTACACCCGCCGGGCGCGGGGCCGAAAACCGCCGACGAGCGCTGCCCGACCTACCGCGAGGGCGACAAGAAGACCGACAAGGCCGACGAGGCTGACAAGGCCGACAAGGCCGTGTCCGAGGAGAAGGCCGAGCGCGCCGCCGAGCCGGTGCTGAAGGCGCTCGGGCTGACGGAGGCGAAGCTCGACGCGAGCGGCCGCTACGGCGCCGTGCGCATGGTGAACGCGGACCCGGTGCTGGACAAGCTGCCCACCCAGGGCTGGACGACCAGTCTCCAGGTGGGCGCGGACGGCCGGCTGACCGGCGGGAACGGCGCGCTGTCGGCGCCGAAGGAGGGCGACAGCTATCCGCTGATCAGCGCGGAGCAGGCGCTGAAGAAGCTCAACGCCACGGCCCCCAGGAGCGGCGCGGGCGACTCCGGCAAGGTGACCGTGAAGTCGGTGACCTTCGGGCTGGCCGCGCACTCCGTGGAGGGGCGGCGGGCGCTGGTGCCGTCGTGGATCTTCAAGACGGAACCGACCGGGGCCAACGGCGTCGAGGCGACCCTCCCCTACCCGGCCGTGAAGCCGGAGTTCATCAAGAAGAAGGCGGACACCCGCGACGCCCCGGGCCAGGGCCGCAAGCACAGCGAGCCGGGCACCCCGGGGCGCGGCTCCAGGACCGACGACATCACCTCGTACAGCGCGAACGGGAAGACCCTGACGCTGCGCTTCTGGGGCGGGGTGTGCGACACCTACTCGGTCTCCGCCGACGAGACGCCGAAGCGGGTGACGGTTGAGATCGAGGGCAAGCCGAAGCATCCGGGCCAGGCGTGCATCCTCATGGCCAAGGAGATGACGAAGAAGGTCACGCTCGACAAGCCGCTGGACGGCCGTCAGGTCGTGGACAAGGCCACCGGCGAGAAGGTCCCGGCCCAGAAGAAGTAAGCCCGGAAGAAGTAGGCACCCCGCACACACGCCGGAGGCGGCGGGTCCGGATGGACCCGCCGCCTCCGTGTGCCGTGCTCGGGCCTAGCTGAAGGAGTCGCCGCAGGCGCAGGAGCCCGTGGCGTTCGGGTTGTCGATCGTGAAGCCCTGCTTCTCGATGGTGTCGACGAAGTCGATCGAGGCACCGCCCAGGTACGGGGCGCTCATCCGGTCGGTCACGACCTTGACGCCGCCGAAGTCCTTGACGACGTCTCCGTCGAGCGAGCGCTCGTCGAAGAAGAGCTGGTAGCGCAGGCCGGAGCAGCCACCGGGCTGGACGGCGACGCGCAGCGCGAGGTCGTCGCGGCCCTCCTGCTCCAGCAGGCTCTTGACCTTCGACGCGGCGGCGTCGGACAGGATGATGCCCTCGCTCGCGGTGGTCTCGTCCTGAACGGTCATCTGCTTCTCTCCCGGGTCGTACGGACTGCTTGCCGTCGGAACCAACCAACGGCACCCCGGATTCATTCCGGGCCCAGCGCATGTTCCTGGCTCTTCATGCTCGCACACAGGACCGGTGGACCGTAATGCGTCACATCGACGCGATGTCCATCGTCAATATGACGTGAAGGAGCTATGATAGATAGCGTCAAATTGACGATTAGGGTTCCGAGTGAAGAAAGAAGGGTGCGTGTTGTGACCACCGCCCAACCCCTCGACGTCCAGCCGACCCCGCTCGCGCTGCTGCTCCTCGGCCGTGACGCCGACCCCAGGAGCGAGCGCGGCGTGGAGTGCCCCGGCGACCTCCCCGCGCCCTCCGACCCGGACCTGGTGGCCCGCGCCCGGGCGGCCAAGGAGAAGCTCGGTGACAAGGTCTTCGTGCTCGGCCACCACTACCAGCGCGACGAGGTCATCGAATTCGCCGATGTCACCGGTGACTCCTTCAAGCTCGCCCGTGACGCGGCGGCCCGGCCGGACGCCGAGTACATCGTCTTCTGCGGTGTGCACTTCATGGCGGAATCCGCCGACATCCTGACCGGCGACGCCCAGCAGGTCGTCCTCCCCGACCTGGCGGCGGGCTGTTCGATGGCCGACATGGCCACCGCCGAGCAGGTCGCCGAATGCTGGGACGTGCTGACCGAGGCGGGCGTCGCCGAGGCGACGGTGCCCGTCTCGTACATGAACTCCTCCGCCGACATCAAGGCCTTCACCGGCCGCCACGGCGGCACGATCTGCACCTCCTCCAACGCCCGGCGCGCGCTGGACTGGGCCTTCCAGCAGGGGGAGAAGGTCCTGTTCCTGCCCGACCAGCACCTGGGCCGCAACACCGCGGTGCGGGACATGGGCATGTCGCTGGACGACTGCGTCGTCTACAACCCGCACAAGCCCGGCGGCGGGCTGACCACCGAGCAGCTGCGCACCGCCAAGATGATCCTGTGGCGCGGCCACTGCTCGGTGCACGGCCGCTTCTCGCTGGAGTCCGTGCGCGAGGTCCGCGAGCGCATACCGGGCGTCAATGTGCTGGTGCACCCCGAGTGCAAGCACGAGGTGGTCGCGGCTGCCGACCTGGTCGGCTCGACCGAATACATCATCAAGACCCTCGAGGCCGCCCCGCCCGGCAGCAAGTGGGCCATCGGCACCGAGCTGAACCTCGTCCGGCGGCTGGCGAACCGATTCGCCGCGGAGGACAAGGAGATCGTCTTCCTCGACAAGACGGTGTGCTTCTGCTCGACCATGAACCGGATCGACCTGCCGCACCTGGTGTGGACCCTGGAGTCGCTGGTCGCGGGCAAGGTCGTGAACCGCATCCAGGTCGACGCGGAGACCGAAGCCCACGCGAAGGCCGCGCTGGAGCGGATGCTGGCGCTCCCGTAGGTCCTCCTCCGCCCGGGGGTCACGCCCCCGGGCGGACCAGGCCCGTTTCGTACGCGATGACCACCAGCTGGGCCCGGTCCCGGGCGCCCAGCTTCGCCATCGCCCGGTTGACGTGCGTCTTCACGGTCAGCGGGCTGACCTCCAGGCGGCCGGCGATCTCGTCGTTGGAGTGGCCGCCGCCGACCTGGACCAGGACCTCGCGCTCGCGGCCCGTGAGGGCGTCCAGCCGGGAGGCGTCGTACGCGGCGTCGCCGGAGCCCGGGGCGCCCTGGGCCAGGAAGCGGGCGATCAGGCCCTTGGTGGCGGCCGGGGAGAGCAGTGCCTCGCCCGCCGCGGCGATGCGGATCGCGGAAAGCAGCTCGCCGGGTTCGGCGCCCTTGCCGAGGAAGCCGCTCGCCCCGGCCCGCAGCGAGTCCACCACGTACTCGTCGACCTCGAAGGTGGTCAGCATGACCACCCGGACGTCCGAGAGCCGCGGATCCTCGCTGATCATGCGGGTGGCGGCGAGCCCGTCCGTGCCGGGCATGCGGATGTCCATCAGCACCACGTCGGCGCCCTTGGCCCGCACGATCTCGACCGCCTCGGCGCCGTCCGACGCCTCCCCCACCACCTCCATGTCGGGCTCCGAATCGACCAGTATCCGGAACGCGCTGCGCAGCAGCGTCTGGTCGTCGGCGAGCAACACCTTGATCGTCATGACTCCCCTCCCCTGCGGGTCTGCAGGGGAAGTGTCGCCCGTACCTGGAAGCCGCCCTCGGGGCGGGGTCCCGCCTCACAGGTGCCGCGCAGCGCGGCGACCCGTTCGCGCATCCCCAGCAGCCCGTGTCCGCCGCCGGCGTCGTCGGCCGGGGTTCCGACGCCGTCGTCCCGGACCGTGATCTCCAGCGCGCCGTGCGTGCGGACGATACGGACCTCGGCCTTGACCTCGGGCCCGGCGTGCTTGTGCACATTGGTCAGCGCCTCCTGGACGACCCGGTACGCGGTGAGGTCCACCGAACCGGCGAGCGTCCCGAGGCCCTCCCGTGGGTGCGCCTCGACCTCGACCCGCATCCCGGCCCGTACGAACCCGTCCACGAGCTGGTCGAGGACGCCGAGGCCCGGCGCGGGCTCGGTGGGGGCGGCAGGGTCGCCGTACTGCCGGAGCAGACCGACGGTGGCGCGCAGCTCGTCCAGCGCCGAGCGGCTGGCCTGGCGTACGTGCGCGAGCGCCTCCTTGGCCTGGTCCGGGCGGTTGTCCATGACGTGCGAGGCGACCCCGGCCTGGACGTTGACCAGCGCGATGTGGTGCGCGACGACATCGTGCAGCTCGCGGGCGATCCGCAGCCGCTCCTCGGCGACCCTGCGCCGGGCCTCCTCCTCGCGGGTGCGCTCGGCCCGCTCGGCCCGCTCCTCGATCGCGGCGATGAAGGCGCGGCGGCTGCGGACGGCGTCGCCCACGGCGGCGGCGAGCCCGGTCCAGGCGAAGATGCCCCAGTTCTCCTGCGCGTACCAGGGGGTGAGCCCGAACAGCATCCCGGTGCCGGTGAGCAGCACGGCCGTGACGGCGCCGATCCGCCAGGTGGTGGACCGGTCGGTGCGCGCGGCGACGGTGTAGAGCGCGACCACGACCCCGAACACGATCGAGGTGCGCGGCGGCCCCTGGTCGTTGGTGACGATCTCGATGACGCTGATCGCGCAGGTGAACGCCAGCACCGCGCGCGGCAGCTCGCGGCGCAGGACGAGCGACGCCGAGGAGAGGGTGGCCAGCAGCCCGAAGAAGACACCGATGTGCTGGTGCTCGTGCAGATGCGGGTTGGACGCCGCGCCGATCAGGATCAGGGCGAGGCAGCCGAGGGCCACCAGGGTGTCCAGGGCGCGTGGATGGGCGGCCAGCCAGCGGTGCGGACGGGCCAGGCCAGGCCCGACGGCGAGGGGAGTCACGGGATCCAACGGTAAACGCCACGCCCGGCCGCTTCGGCGGCGTCCTGCCCCCACGCCTCGTACGGCATCGCTGGGATCCGCTGTGACCTGGGACGGCGCACGGTCTGCGGGCACGGTGCTCAGCCCGGGATGAGGCCGTCGTCCTTGAGCATCGCCTTGACTTCCTCCAGCGTCGCCTCCGGGGCGGGCAGGATCAGCCCCGATGGTTCCAGCGCGTCCGCGGGCAGCGGCTCGCCGGCCGAGCGCACCGCGTCGAGGAGCGCGCCGAGCGTGCGCCGGAAGGCGTCATGGTCGCCGCCTTCGATGGCGGCGAGCAGATCGTCGTCCAGCTGGTTGAGTCCGGGCAGATGGCTGTCGTCCACCCGCATCTGCCCCTCCCCCATGATCCGTACGATCATGACGACCTCCTTGGGACGCCGGAGACCACGCCCGGGCGAGGGGCGGCTACTGCTTGTCGAACTTGTGCTGGTCCTGCGACTGCTGCGACTGCCCCTGGCCGCCGCTCTCGATCGCCTGCTGCGAGCCACCACCGGACAGCTCGGCCTTCATCCGCTGCAGCTCCAGCTCGACATCCGTGCCGCCGGAGATCCGGTCCAGCTCGGCCGCGATGTCGTCCTTGGCCATCCCGGACTGGTCGTCGAGCGCGCCGGAGGCCAGCAGCTCGTCGATCGCGCCCGCGCGGGCCTGGAGCTGCGCGGTCTTGTCCTCGGCGCGCTGGATCGCCATGCCGACGTCGCCCATCTCCTCGGAGATGCCGGAGAACGCCTCGCCGATCCGGGTCTGCGCCTGGGCCGCGGTGTAGGTGGCCTTGATGGTCTCCTTGCGGGTGCGGAACGCGTCGACCTTGGCCTGCAGCCGCTGCGCGGCCAGGGTGAGCTTCTCCTCCTCGCCCTGCAGCGTCTGGTGCTGCGTCTCCAGGTCGGTGACCTGCTGCTGCAGCGCGGCACGGCGGGACAGCGCTTCGCGCGCCAGGTCCTCCCGGCCGAGCGCGAGCGCCTTGCGGCCCTGCTCCTCCAGCTTGGCGGACTGGCCCTGCAACTGGTTCAGCTGCAGCTCCAGGCGCTTGCGGGAAGTGGCCACGTCGGCCACCCCGCGCCGCACCTTCTGCAGCAGCTCCAGCTGCTTCTGGTACGAGTAGTCCAGGGTCTCGCGCGGGTCCTCGGCCCGGTCCAGGGCCTTGTTGGCCTTCGCGCGGAAGATCATCCCCATACGCTTCATGACACCGCTCATGGGCCTCGCGCGCCCCCTTCTGACGGACTTGTGACACCGGCACACCCAACAGACCCAGCCTACGGGCCCTGCTTCCATTACCGCACTGTTCCGTCCGTCCCGCGCTCCTCCTCCAGAACGATCGCGGTCCGGGCGCCTCCGGCGCAGGGAGGAGCGCGACCACTCCGGCACCCCCGCCCGCCCCGCCCGGCTTGTCCGGTTGGCCGTGATTCGCCGCGGCTTCACCGCGGCTCACCGCGGAAAGCGGTTGCCGGATCTTTCCCCCTGACGCTGGGGCCCACACCCGGCAACCCGTACCCTTGGGCTTTGTGTTCCGAAGCCGTTCCAAGGATGAGCAGGCCGCCACCGCCAAGGTGACCGCGGGCCAGCCGCAGCAGCCCCGTGACCCTCAGGCGCCCAAGGGCCGCCCCACACCCAAGCGCAGCGCGTCGCAGTCGCAGCGCCGCAGCCTGGCGAATACGCCGACCAACCGCAAGGACGCCGCCAAGCGGCAGCGGGAGGCCCGGCGCTCCGACCTGGCGCGTCAGCGCGAAGCCCTGGCGGGGGGTGACGAGCGCTACCTCCCGGCCCGCGACAAGGGTCCGGTGCGCCGGTTCGCCCGTGACTTCGTGGACTCGCGATTCGTCATCGCCGAGTTCTTCCTGCCGCTCGCCGTGCTGATCATGGTGCTCAGCATGATCCAGGCCGGTGCCATGCAGAGCTATGTGCTGCTGCTGTGGATGGTCGTCATCGTGCTGATCGTTTTGAACTCGTTCGTGATCGCCTTCCAGCTCAAGCGGCAGCTGCGCCAGAAGTTCCCCGACGGGAACACCAAGGGCGCCATCGCGTACGCCCTCATGCGCACCCTCCAGATGCGCCGGCTGCGCCTGCCCAAGCCGCAGGTCAAGCGCGGAGAGCGGCCCTGAGCGGGACCTCCGGCTTCGCCGGAGGGGCGGCCGGCTGGCTCGGTGGCCTCGGGGGGTTACGGAACACGGTCCGGCAGGCCCTGGTCGCCCATCAGCTCGATGAGCAGATCACCTCGCGGTTCCGGTTCGACCAGCGCCTGAAGGTCCTCGACGTCGGCCCCGGCCAGGGCACCCAGGCACTGCGATTAGCCCGCGCGGGCCATGAGGTGACAGGGCTCGAATCCGATCCGGCGATGCTGGAGGCGGCCCGTACCGCCCTGGCCGACGAGCCCGAGGGCATCCGGCAGCGGGTGCGGCTGCTGGAGGGCGACGGCCGCGACACCGGGGCGCACTTCCTGCCCGGCGCCTTCGACGTGGTGCTGTGCCACGGGGTGCTGATGTACGTGGCCGAACCGGACCCGCTGCTCGCCGGGCTGGCCCGGGTCCTCGCCCCCGGCGGACTGCTCTCGCTCCTGGTGCGCAACGCCGACGCGCTCGCGATGCGGCCGGGGCTGGCCGGTGACTGGAGCACCGCGCTCAGCTCGTTCGACTCCCCGACGTACACCAATCGCCTCGGGCTCCAGGTGCGCGCCGACCGGCGCGAGGAGCTGACCACCACGCTCACCGCGATCGGGGCGCCCCTGCACGCCTGGTACGGGGTGCGGGTCTTCACCGACCAGGCCCCCGACGCCGCTGAGCCCCCGCCGTCCCCCGAGTGGGACCGGCTGCTGGCCGCCGAGGAGCGGGCCGGGCGCACCGACCCCTACCGCTCGGTGGCGGCGCTGCTGCACCTGTGCGGGGTGCGCGGCTGAGGCCGACGGATGGGCGGCGCCCTCCCGGCGCCGCCACCGCCCCCGCTCCCTGTGGTCGGCTACTCCGCCTGCAGGCTCATCGGGCCGTAGATCTTCGACCCGTCCTCGAAGAGCGTGACCTGTTCCGCCCCGCCCTCCAGGAGCGCCTTCCACTCCTCACCGATCCACGACTCCGCGTCCCCCTGGGTCGGGAACTCCTCGGGCTGCACCGCGGGCGCCGTCTCCGTCCCGTCGGACTTCTCGAACCGCCACGTCCAGGCCATGTTCGCCTCCTCCATCCCACCGGTCCACACGTGATGTCTGCCCGCAGCCTAGGCGACTGATCACTCCGTACGGCTCCGAACAGATCGGTACGTCTCCGCGGAGGGTGACCCGGCGCGCCCGCCCCGCGGGGACGCGAGACGATCGGGGCGTGGAACTCACTCTTCTGGGCACCGGGGCCCCCGACGGACTGCCGCGCCACGGCTGTCCCTGCGCGGCCTGCGCGACCGCCGTCGGCGACGAGGCGCGGGCGGCGACGGCACTTCTGATCGACAGCGCGCTGCTCCTCGACCTCACCCCCGGCGCCGCCTTCGCGGCGGCGCGGGCCGGATACTCGCTGGTCGGGGTGCGGCAGGTGCTGCTGTCTCATCCGCACGCGGGCCCCGCCGTCGAGTTCCCGGCCGGGCTCCCGGCGCCGGGGCGGGTCCCGGACGGGCGCGAACTGTCCCTGATCAGCGGGCACCGGGTGCGGGCGGTCGCCCTGGACTCGCCCGGTACGGGGTACGAGGTGACCGGGCCCGACGGCACCCGCCTGCTGTATCTGCCGCCGGGCGGCGCCCCGTCCGGGCTGTCCGGGCCGTCCGGGCCCGGGCACGCCGAGCCGTACGACATGGTGGTGCTCGACGTACTCGGCCGCCCGGACGCGCTGGCCCGGCTCCGGTCGTCCGGCGCCGTGGGGGCCACCACCGATGTCGTGGCCGTCCACATCGACCACACCGTGCCCCCCGGCGCCGAGTTGCACCGCCGCCTCGCCACGGCGGGCGCGCGGACCGTCCCGGACGGCAGCACGCTGAACGTCGGCGAGTACCACGAGGTGCCGGACCTGCCGCGGCGCACCCTGGTGCTGGGCGGGGCGCGCTCCGGCAAGTCCCTCGAAGCGGAACGGCGGCTGGCCGCCTTCCCCGACGTGCTGTACGTGGCCACCGGCGGCACCCGCGACGGCGACCGGGAGTGGGCCGCCCGCATCGCCGCCCACCGCGACCGGCGGCCCGGCTCGTGGCGTACCGCCGAGACCTGCGACCTGGTGCCGCTGCTCGCGGAGGGCGGCGCGCCGCTGCTGATCGACTGTCTGGCGCTGTGGCTCACCGACGCGATGGACTCGGTCGGCGCCTGGGATGACGAGAAGTGGTCCCACGGCGGTGAACGCGCCCTCCACGAACGGGTCGCCGCCCTCGTCGCTGCCGTGCGGTCGACGGAGCGGACGGTGGTGGCGGTCAGCAACGAGGTCGGCGCCGGGGTGGTCCCCGCGACGGCGGCGGGGCGCCGCTTCCGGGACGAACTGGGGCGGCTGAACGCGGCGTTCGCGGGCGAGTGCGAGCAGGTGCTGCTGGTGGTGGCGGGCCAGCCCCTCCCGCTCCGCGGCTGAGGCGGGGGCCCTTCCCCCACCCCGCCCCTCCCCGAAACCGGGGCTCCGCCCCGGCCCCCCGCTTGGGGGCTCCGCCCCCAAACCCCCGCTCCTCAAACGCCGGAGGGGCTGGAGGTGGGGCACCACCGCCCGGCCCCCGGTCGGCCGCGCCCCCGATTTCCGCTCCTCAAAAGGGCCCCAGCTACCGCTGGGCAGGCGGCCGAGCCGCCGGGGGGCCGGGGGTATCCCCCGGATTCGGGAAGGGGCGGGGCAGGGGACAGAACCCGCTCGCCTCGGCTCGGCGGTGGGCAGGCGGCCGAGCCGCTGGGGCCCGGGGTGGGCTCTTCGTGGGGCGTGGGCCCCAACAGCGCATGGCCGGTAGGGTTCACGCCGTGAGCAGCGGCCTGAATCTCGATGACTTCGTCGACCTGATCGAGCGCCCCGACGGGGGCATACGACGTGACGCCGAGGAGCGGCGGGAGCGGCTGGTGCCGCCGCCCGGGGCGCTCGGGCGGCTGGACGAGCTGGGTGAGTGGCTGGCCGCCGCTCAGCAGCAGGTGCCCGTCAAGCCCATCGAGCGGCCCCGGGTGGTGCTGTTCGCGGGCGACCACGGCATCGCGGAGCTCGGCGTCTCCGCCCGCCCCGCGGGAAGCGCCCACCGGCTCGTCCGGGCCGTGATCGACGGCGAGAGCAGCGTCGCCGTGCTCGCCCGCCGGTTCGGCGTACCCGTCCGCGTCGTCGACATGGCACTGGACTGCGACCCCGCCGAGCTGCCCGCGGAGGTCACCCGGCACCGGGTGCGCCGGGGTTCGGGGCGGCTCGACATCGAGGACGCGCTGACCGCCGAGGAGGCCGAGCAGGCGTTCCGTACGGGCATGGCCATCGCCGACGAGGAGGCCGACGCGGGGACGGACCTGGTGGTCCTCGGCGACCTCAGCGTGGGCGGCACCACCGCCGCGGCCACGCTCACCGCCGCGCTGTGCGGCACGGACGCGTCCGTGGTGACCGGGCGCGGCGGGGCCGGGATCGACGATCTGGCGTGGATGCGCAAGTGCGCGGCGATCCGTGACGGGCTGCGCCGGGCCCGCCCGGTCCTCGGCGACCAGCTTCAGCTGCTGGCCACGGTCGGCGGCGCGGACCTCACCGCGATCACCGGCTTTCTGCTCCAGAGCGCGGTGCGCCGCACTCCCGTGATCCTGGACGGCGTCGTCTCGGCGGCCTGTGCCCTGGTTGCCCAGCGGGTGGCGTTCCGTGCGCCGGACTGGTGGCTGGCGGGCCAGGCGAGCGGCGAACCGGCGCAGGAGAAGGCGCTCGACCGGATCGCGCTCACCCCGCTGATGGACCACGGCGTCACCGTGGGCGAGGGCGCGGGGGCCCTGCTGGCGCTGCCGCTGGTCCAGGCGGCCGCGGCGCTCGCGGGGGAACTGCCCGAGCGCGAGCCCGAAAAGGACTGACAGACGCTCAGGACGGTTCGGAGAAGCCGCCGATCCAGTCCTGGAGCCTGCGCCGCAGCCTGTTCCAGCGCGCGTCGTGGCGGGCGGCCCGGCGGCGGGCCCGCGCCAGGGCGCGCGGCCGGTGGCGGTAGACGCGGCGCGCCCACGGCGATCCGGGGCGCGCCAGCCGTACGGCGCCGACGATCGCCACCAGCGGCACCAGCACCCCGATCACCGCGACCCGCAGCTTGCCCTTGACGAGGGCCAGCAGGGCGAAGCCGAAGTTGACGGAGACCTCCGCGACCACCGCCCCGCGGTCGCCGCGCTCGGCGTCCGACACCTCGTTCACCCCGAACGGCAGGAAGCCGCTGAGCACGAGGGCGACCAGGGCCGCGGTGACCACGACGACCTCGACGCTCTGTCTGCCCTGCTCGGACCAGTAGACGTCGTGCAGATGGAGAATCAGCGCGAACTCGTCCAGCACCAGGCCCGCGCCCACCCCGAAGAGCACCGCCGAGACCGCCGCGCCCACCCCGTGCCGTCCGCTCCCGACCGCGCCGAAGCCGCCGATGACGATCAGCACGACGCCGGGCACCACATGGTGGATGTGCGTCCCGTCGGAGGAGACGTCGTGGAACGGGCCCTTGCCCGCCCTGATCAGCCGGGTGATGGTGCGCGTGATCACGAACGAGAGGATGAACGAGGCCAGCGCGAGGAGCAGTGGCAGCTTGCCGGGCTCGACGATGTTGCGTTCCCACCAATGGCCCATGGCCCGTCAGCGTCGCGCGATACTCTGCGGCGCGATGGACACCACGCCGGAGCAGTCCCCCGACCGCCAGCCGGACCCGGACCCGGAGCAGCCGCCGGAACCGGACCCGGAGATACCGCCGCACCCCGGCGCGGACATCCCGCCGGACCCCGGTGCGGAGATACCGCCGCGTCCCGCGCACCCGCCGCGCGCCTCCCTCGACGACGGCCTCCGCTTCGCCTTCGGCACGCTCACGGCGCTGCCCGTACGGGTGGCGCGCTGGGATCGCGAGGCGGCGCGCGTCGGCATGCTGTGCGCCCTGCCAGTCGGGCTGACGGTCGGGCTGTGCGCGGCCGCGGTGGGCGGTGTGCTGCTGTTCCTGGGTGCCGGGCCGCTGCTCGCGGCGGTCGCCACCGTCGCCGTACCCGCCGTACTGACCCGCGGCCTGCATCTCGACGGGCTCGCGGACACCGCCGACGGGCTCGGCAGTGGCAAGCCCGCGGACGAGGCGTTGCGGATCATGAAGCGGTCGGACATCGGCCCGTTCGGCGTCATCACCCTGCTGTTCGTGCTGCTCGCGCAGGTGGCGGCGCTGGCCGAGCTGTACGGGCAGAGCTGGACGCGCGGCGCGGTGGCCGCCGCCGCGTCGGGGCTCGTCGCCCGGTGCGCCCTGACGCTCGCGGCCCGTCAGGGGATGCCCGCGGCCCGGCCGGAGGGGCTGGGCGCCGCGGTGGCGGGGGTGGTGCCGTCACGGGCGGCCGTCGGCGCGGCCGCGCTGGCCGTCGTCGCTTGCGCGGCGGCGGGCGCGCTGGTCGATGTGTACGCCATGCCGAGGCACGGGCTGGCGGCACTGGCCGGGCTCGCGGCCGCGGATCTGCTGTCGCGCCACTGTGTGCGCCGTTTCGACGGTGTGACGGGTGACGTCTTCGGCGCCCTCGCCGAAACCGCGGGCACGGCGGCGCTGCTGGTCCTGACCTTCGGCTGATGGGCCCAGAAGGCGCGCCGCGCCTCGGAATAAGCTGGGCGCACGGCTGACCACACCCGACGTCGGCCGGACCTATCGGAAGAGGGATCCGACCACTGTGACTGCACTGACTCTCAGCACCTCCTCCGCCGCGACGCTGCGCGCGGATGCCATCGTCGTCGGCGTCGCGAAGGGGCCCAAGGGCCCCGTCATCGCCCCGGGCGCCGAGGCCGTGGACAAGGCGTTCGGCGGGAAGCTCGCCACCGTTCTGGAGACCCTCGGCGCGACCGGAGCCGAGGGTGAGGTGACCAAGCTGCCCGCCGCGTCCGGGCTCAAGGCCCCGGTCGTGCTGGCGGTCGGCCTGGGCGAGGCTCCGGCGAAGGGCGACGGCTTCGACGCCGAGGCGCTGCGCCGCGCGGCGGGCTCGGCCGCCCGGGCGCTCGCGGGGTCGAAGAAGGGCGCGTTCGCGCTGCCGGTCGAGGACGCGGCGGCCGCGGCCGCGGTCGCCGAGGGCGCGCTGCTCGGCGCGTACGCGTACGACAAGAGCAACAGCAACGGCAACGGCGCCAAGAGCGGCAAGGACGCCAAGGGCGGCAAGAACAAGGGCGACGAGGACAAGAAGAACAACGGTCCGCTCGCCGAGGTGGCCCTGCTCGGCGCCAAGCCGCGCGACAAGGCGTACAAGGCGGCGGCCGAGCGGGCCACAGCGCTGATCGCCGAGGTCAACCGGGCCCGCGACCTGATCAACACCCCGTCCAACGTGCTCGACCCGGCCTCGTTCGCGGCGGCCGCCGTGACCGCGGCCAAGGAGCACGGGCTGAAGACGGAGGTGCTGGACGAGAAGGCTCTCGCGAAGGGCGGCTACGGCGGCATCCTGGGCGTGGGCCAGGGCTCGGAGGCCCCGCCGCGGCTGGTGCGGATCGCGTACACCCACCCCAAGGCGGAGAAGACGCTCGCGCTGGTCGGCAAGGGCATCACGTACGACTCGGGCGGCATCTCGCTGAAGCCGGCCGGTCACAACGAGACCATGAAGTGCGACATGAGCGGCGCGGCCGCGGTGTTCGCCGCGGTGGTGACGGCGGCCAAGCTGGGGCTGCGGGTCAACGTCACCGGCTGGCTGGCGCTGGCCGAGAACATGCCGTCGGGTTCGGCGACCCGCCCCGGCGATGTGCTGTCGATGTACAGCGGCAAGACGGTCGAGGTGCTGAACACGGACGCCGAGGGCCGGCTCGTGCTCGCCGACGCGCTCACCCGCGCGTGCGAGGAGAAGCCGGACGCGATCGTGGACGTGGCGACGCTGACCGGTGCGATGGTGCTGGCGCTGGGCAACCGCACGTTCGGGATCATGTCGAACGACGAGGCGTTCCGCACCACGCTGCACGAGATCGCGGACGAGGTGGGCGAGGCGTCGTGGCCGATGCCGCTCCCGGCCGACCTTCGCAAGAGCATCGAGTCCCCGGTCGCCGACCTGGCGAACATGGGCGAGCGCATGGGTGGCGGTCTGGTGGCCGGTATCTTCCTGAAGGAGTTCGTCGAGGACGGCATCGCCTGGGGTCACCTGGACATCGCGGGTCCCGCCTTCAACGACGGCGGCCCGTTCGGCTACACCCCCAAGGGCGGCACGGGCTCGGCGGTCCGCACCCTGGTGCGGCTGGCGGAGCGCACCGCCGACGGGGATCTAGGCTGAGCGGCAGACCCCCTTACCGGGTACCGCCGGGTAACCCCCGATCCCACCAGATCCGGGGGCCGGAGATATCTCACACAGCGGCCCCGCGTCCCGCCTTCCGTCAACAAGTGCGAAGATGTTGTCCCGGCAGGACAGGGCCCCCACACCAGGGCTGCGAGCAAGAAGCGGCCGAACAATCGCCGCCGCCCGGCCACCCACGGTCGGCCCGGCGCACCCATGCATGGAGGACGTGACGTGGCGAACGACGCCAGCACCGTTTTCGACCTAGTGATCCTCGGAGGCGGTAGCGGCGGTTACGCCGCTGCCCTGCGCGCGGCGCAGCTGGGTCTGGACGTCGCCCTGATCGAGAAGGACAAGCTGGGCGGCACCTGTCTGCACCGCGGCTGCATCCCCACGAAGGCTCTGCTGCACGCCGGTGAGCTCGCCGACCAGGCTCGTGAGGGCTCGGAATTCGGCGTGAAGACCACCTTCGAGGGCATCGACATCGAGGGTGTGCACAAGTACAAGGACGGCGTGGTCTCGGGCCTGTACAAGGGCCTGCAGGGTCTGATCGCGTCCCGCAAGGTCACCTATGTGACGGGCGAGGGCCGGCTGTCCTCGCCGACCTCCGTCGATGTGAACGGCGAGCGCTACACCGGCCGCCACATCCTGCTCGCCACCGGTTCGGTGCCGAAGTCCCTGCCGGGCCTGGAGATCGACGGCAACCGCGTCATCTCCTCGGACCACGCGCTGGTCCTGGACCGGGTTCCGAAGTCCGCGATCGTGCTGGGCGGCGGCGTCATCGGCGTCGAGTTCGCCTCCGCGTGGAAGTCCTTCGGGGCCGACATCACCATCGTCGAGGCGCTTCCCCACCTCGTCCCGGTCGAGGACGAGAACAGCTCCAAGCTGCTGGAGCGCGCCTTCCGCAAGCGCGGCATCAACTTCTCCCTGGGCTCCCGCTTCTCGGGCGTCGAGTACACCGACGACGGCGTGAAGGTCTCGCTGGAGAACGGCAAGACGTTCGAGGCCGAGGTGCTGCTCGTGGCCGTCGGCCGTGGCCCGGTCTCGCAGGGCCTGGGCTACGAGGAGGCCGGGGTCGCCATGGACCGCGGCTACGTCCTGGTCGACGAGTACATGCAGACCAACGTGGAGACCATCTCGGCCGTCGGCGACCTGGTCCCCACGCTCCAGCTGGCCCACGTCGGCTTCGCCGAGGGCATGCTGGTGGCCGAGCGGCTGGCCGGCCAGAACCCCGTTCCGGTCGACTACGACGGCGTGCCCCGGGTGACGTACTGCCACCCCGAGGTCGCCTCCGTCGGCATCACCGAGGCCAAGGCCAAGGAGCTGTACGGTGCGGACAAGGTCGTCGCCCTGAAGTACAACCTCGCGGGCAACGGCAAGAGCAAGATCCTGAAGACCGCGGGCGAGATCAAGCTCGTCCAGGTCCGCGACGGTGCTGTCGTCGGCGTCCACATGGTCGGTGACCGCATGGGTGAGCAGGTCGGCGAAGCTCAGCTGATCTACAACTGGGAGGCGCTGCCGGCCGAGGTCGCGCAGCTCGTCCACGCCCACCCCACCCAGAACGAGGCGCTCGGCGAGGCCCACCTGGCACTTGCCGGCAAGCCGCTGCACTCCCACGACTAGTAGTCCGAGCGCGCGACCCATTCCGCACAGATCGTTAAGGAGCAACCGAACACCATGGCGGTATCCGTAACCCTGCCGGCGCTCGGCGAGAGCGTGACCGAGGGCACCGTCACCCGCTGGCTCAAGGCCGAAGGTGAGCGCGTCGAGGCCGACGAGCCGCTGCTCGAGGTCTCGACCGACAAGGTCGACACCGAGATCCCGGCGCCCAGCGCCGGTGTGCTGACGTCCATCAAGGTGGCCGAGGACGAGACGGTCGAGGTCGGCGCCGAGCTGGCCGTCATCGACGACGGCGAGGGCGCCCCCGCCGAGGCCCCCGCCCCGGCGGCCGAGCCCGAGCCGGCTGCCCAGCCCGAGCCCACCCCTGCCCCCGCCGCCGAGGCCCCGGCCCCGGCCGCCGCCCCGGCCGGCGGTGCCGAGGGCACCGACGTCGTCCTGCCCGCGCTGGGCGAGTCGGTGACCGAGGGCACCGTGACCCGCTGGCTCAAGGAGGTCGGCGAGTCGGTCGAGGCCGACGAGCCGCTGCTCGAGGTCTCCACCGACAAGGTCGACACCGAGATCCCCGCCCCGACCGCCGGCACCCTGCTGGAGATCCTGGTCGGCGAGGACGAGACCGCCGAGGTCGGCGCCAAGCTCGCCGTGATCGGCGCCGCCGGTGCCGCTCCGGCCGCCGCGCCCGCCGAGGCCCCGGCCGCCCCCGCCCCGGCCCCCGAGCCGGCCAAGGAGGAGGCCCCGGCCCCGCAGGCCCCGAGCGCCCCGGCGCCGCAGGCCGCCACCCCGGAGCCGGTCGCTCCGGAGCCGGCCCCGGCCGCTCCGGCGCCCGCCCCGGCCCCGGCCGCCAAGGCCCCGACCATCCCGGCTCCGGCCTCCCCCGAGGCCGAGGGCGCGTACGTGACCCCGCTGGTGCGCAAGCTCGCCGCGGAGCACGGCGTGGACCTGGGCACCGTCAAGGGCACCGGCGTCGGCGGCCGCATCCGCAAGCAGGATGTCGTCGCCGCCGCCGAGGCCGCCAAGGCCGCGGCCCAGGCCCAGGCGCCGGCTCCGGCCGCCGCCGCCGCGCCGAAGGCCAAGCAGGAGGTCTCCCCGCTGCGTGGCCAGACCATCAAGATGCCGCGGATGCGCAAGGTCATCGGCGACAACATGATGAAGGCGCTGCACGGCCAGGCCCAGCTGACCAGCGTGGTCGAGGTGGACGTCACCAAGGTCATGCGGCTGCGCGCCCAGGCCAAGGAGTCGTTCGCGCAGCGTGAGGGCGTCAAGCTCTCGCCGATGCCGTTCTTCGTGAAGGCCGCCGTCCAGGCGCTGAAGGCCCATCCGGCCGTCAACGCCCGGATCAACGACGACGACACGATCACGTACTTCGACGTGGAGAACGTCGGCATCGCGGTGGACGCCGAGAAGGGCCTGATGACCCCGGTCATCAAGGGCGCCGGTGACCTGAACATCGCGGGCATCGCCAAGAAGACGGCGGAGCTGGCGGGCAAGGTCCGCTCCAACAAGATCACCCCGGACGACATGTCCGGTGCCACCTTCACGATCAGCAACACCGGCTCGCGCGGTGCGCTGTTCGACACGATCATCGTGCCCCCGAACCAGGTCGCCATCCTGGGCATCGGCGCGACCGTCAAGCGTCCGGTGGTCATCAACCACCCGGACCTGGGCGAGACCATCGCGGTGCGCGACATGACGTACGTGGCGCTCTCCTACGACCACCGCCTGGTGGACGGTGCCGACGCGGCCCGCTACCTGACCGCGGTCAAGGAGATCTTGGAGGCCGGCGAGTTCGAGGTCGAGCTCGGCCTCTGAGCCCCCTGCGGCAGACGGCCGCGCCCCGCACGGGCTTTCCGTGCGGGGCGCGGCCCTTTTTCGTGTCTTCCGGCTCCGTGTCTTTCCGGCTCCGGACCGCGATGCTTCCGCTGCCTGGATAATGACTTCCGTTCACCGCTGGTTCCGAAGGAGCGCTCCCTATGATCCCGCCCGTCGTCCACTCGCTGCGCGAGCAGATCCGCGAGCACATCGTGGAGGGGATCGTCAGCGGGCGGTGGAAGCCGGGCGAGCGGATCGTGGAGCGGCGTATCGCGACCGAGCTGGAGGTGAGCCAGACGCCCGTGCGGGAGGCGCTGCGCGAGCTGGAGACGCTGCGGCTGATCGAGTCGGCCCCGAACAAGGGCGTCCGGGTGCGGAATCTGACCGCGGCCGATCTGGAGGAGATCTATCCGGTGCGGGCCGGTCTGGAGCAGATCGCCGCCGAGCTGGCGGCGCCCCGGCTGGCCGAGGACACCTCGGCGCTGGAGCCCGAGGTGCGGGCGCTGTACGAGGCGGACCGCAGGGCCGACGGCGAGGCCCAGGTGCGGCACACCGTGGCCTTCCACCGGGAGCTGGTGCGGGCGTCGGGCAACAGCGTGCTGCTGCACACCTGGGAGTCGCTGGGCATCGAGATCTGGACGACGCTGTCGATCCGCTGGCTGGGCACCGTGCAGCAGTCGTACGCGGAGGAGCACCAGGCCGTCGTGGACGCGTTCCGGCGGCGTGATCCGCGGGTGGGTGAGCTGGTCAAGGCGCATGTCCTCGGCTGTGCACCGCGTGCCTGATTTCGCGGCACGGAATGCCAATTTCGGCCTACGGACAAGTTTTTCCCTTCATCTACTTTGATCGATCATCGATCAGAACTTACAGTCGACCGCATGACCGATCTCGCTAGCACGCAGCCGAGTGCGCTCGACCAGTTCCCCGACCGGGACCCCGAGGAGACCGCCGAGTGGGGCGCCTCGCTCGCGGCCGTCACCCAGGCCGCCGGCCCGCATCGCGCCTCGTACCTGATGCGCCGCACCCTGGAGCGCGCCGAGGGCGCCGGTCTGTCGCTGCCGCCGCTGCTGGAGTCGGACTACGTCAACACCATCCCGACCGCCGCGGAGCCCGCGTTCCCCGGTGACGAGGCCATGGAGCGCCGGATCACCGCCTGGAACCGGTGGAACGCGGCGGCGATGGTCACCCGTGGCAGCGCGGACGGCCTCGGCGGCCACATCGCCACCTTCGCCTCCGCCGCCTGGCTCTACGAGACGGGCTTCCAGCACTTCTTCCGCGGCAAGGAGGCCGACGGCAGCGGCGACCAGCTCTACATCCAGGGCCACGCCTCCCCCGGCATCTACGCCCGCGCCTTCCTCGACGGCCGGCTGACTGAAGCGCACCTGGACCACTTCCGCCGGGAGGCCGGCGGCGACGGCCTGCCCTCCTACCCGCATCCGCGCCGGATGCCCTGGCTGTGGGAGTTCCCCACCGTCTCCATGGGCCTCGGCCCGATCTCCGCGATCTACCAGGCCCGCTTCAACCGCTACCTGGCCGCCCGCGGCATCAAGGACACCGCCGACTCCCACGTATGGGCCTTCCTCGGCGACGGCGAGATGGACGAGCCGGAGTCGACCGCCGCACTCGCCCTCGCCGGGCGCGAGGGCCTGGACAACCTCACGTTCGTCATCAACTGCAACCTGCAGCGCCTCGACGGCCCGGTGCGCGCCAACTTCAAGATCGTCCAGGAGCTGGAGGCCCAGTTCCGCGCCGCCGGGTGGAACGTCGTCAAGTCGCTGTGGGGCTCCGCCTGGGACGAGCTGTTCGCGGCGGACACCTCCGGCGCCCTGGCGCGGCGGCTGCGCGAGGTCCCCGACGGCCAGTTCCAGACGTACGCGACCCGCGACGCCGCGTACGTCCGCGAGCACTTCTTCGGCACCGACCCGGCCCTCGCCCAGCTGGCGAAGACGCTGACCGACGCCAAGCTGGCCGAGTGTTTCCACACCTCCCGCGCGGGCCACGAGCCGCGCAAGGTGTACGCGGCCTACCGCGCGGCCGTGGAGCACAAGGGCGCGCCGACCGTCATCCTCGCCCAGACCGTCAAGGGCTACACGCTCGGCCCCGGCTTCGAGTCGCGCAACGCGAACCACCAGATGAAGAAGCTGACGGGCAAGGAGTTCCGCGCCATGCGCGACCTCCTGGAACTGCCCATCCCGGACAGCGCGCTGGACGACAGCCTCGTCCCGTACGCCCACCCCGGCCAGGACTCCCCCGAGGTCCGCTACCTCCAGGAGCGCCGCGCCGAACTCGGCGGCCCCGCCCCGGCCCGCAAGGTCCACGCCGTGGCCCTGCCCGAGCCCTCGGCGAAGCCCTTCGAGACCCTGGCCAAGGGCTCCGGCAGCCAGGAGATCGCCACGACCATGGCCTTCGTGCGCCTGGTCAAGGACCTGATGCGGGACAAGGAGACCGGCCGCCGCTGGGTGCCGATCGTGCCCGACGAGGCCCGTACCTTCGGCATGGAGTCGCTGTTCCCGACCGCCGGGATCTACTCCCCGCTCGGCCAGACCTACGACCCGGTCGACCGCGATCAGCTCCTGTACTACAAGGAAGCCGAGAACGGTCAGATCCTCAACGAGGGGATCACCGAGGCCGGTTCGATGGCCGACTTCACCGCCGCCGCCACGTCGTACGCGACGCACGGCGAGCCGATGATCCCCTTCTACATCTTCTACTCGATGTTCGGCTGGCAGCGCACCGCCGACCAGATGTGGGCGCTCGGCGACCAGCTCGGCCGCGGCTTCCTGATCGGCGCCACCGCCGGCCGGACCACCATGACCGGTGAGGGCCTGCAGCACGCGGACGGCCACTCGCACCTGATCGCCTCCACCAACCCGGCGGCGCTCGCCTACGACCCGGCGTTCGCGTACGAGGTCGGCGTGATCGTGCGGGACGGGCTGCGGCGGATGTACGGCCCGCAGGCCGAGGACGTCTTCTACTACCTCACGGTCTACAACGAGACCAAGGTGCAGCCGCCGATGCCGCAGCGCGAGGGCATCGAGGAAGGCATCGTCAAGGGCCTCTACCGGTTCCAGGAGGCCGAGGCGCCCGCCGCCGACGCCCCCCGGATCCAGCTCCTCGCCTCCGGCACCGCCATCCACTGGGTGCTGGAGGCCCAGAAACTCCTCGCCGACGACTGGGGCGTGGCCGCCGACGTGTGGTCCGCCACCTCCTGGAGCGAGCTGCGCCGCGACGCCCTGTCCTGTGACGCGGCGCAGCTCAACGGCGAAGACCGGGTCCCGTACGTCACCCGTGCCCTGGCAGGCGCACCGGGCCCGGTCCTCGCGGTCAGCGACTGGATGCGGGCGGTACCGGACCAGATCAGCCAGTGGGTCGAGCAGGACTGGTACTCGCTCGGCACCGACGGCTTCGGCCTCTCCGACACCCGCGACGCGGCCCGCCGCCACTTCGGGGTGGACGTCCCGTCGATCGTGGTCGCCGCGCTCGCCCGGCTCGCCAAGCAGGGCGCGGTCAAGGCCACGGCCCCCAAGGAGGCCGCCCAGCGCTACGGCATCTGAGCGCGCACCGCCGCCCCGTCACGGCATGATGGGGCGGTGCGTGCCGCGCGACTGATCAAGATGGTGCTTCTGCTCCAGGCTCGGCCCTCGATGACGGGGGCCGAGCTGGCGCGTGAGCTGGAGGTTTCGGAGCGCACGGTGACACGGGACGCCGCCGCGCTCTCCGAGGCCGGGGTCCCGGTCTACGCGGACCGCGGCCGGGCCGGTGGCTACCGGCTCATCGGCGGCTACCGCACCCGGCTGACCGGCCTCGGCCGCACCGAGGCCGAGGCGCTGTTCCTCTCCGGGGTGCCCTCCGCGCTGCGCGAGATGGGCCTCGCCGACGCGGCCTCCGCCGCCCGGCTGAAGGTCTCCGCCGCGCTCCTGCCCGAGCTGCGCGACGCCTCCCACACGGTGGCCCAGCGCTTCCACCTCGACGCCCCCGGGTGGTGGCAGGAGCCGCAGACGCCCTCGCTGCTGCCGGACGTCGCCGAGGCGGTGTGGGACGACCGGCGGCTCACCGTCCGCTACCGCCGCCGGGACACCGAGGTGGACCGCGAGCTGGAGCCGTACGGGCTCGTCCTCAAGGCGGGCGTCTGGTATCTGGCGGCCCGCGCCGACGGTCCGCAGGGCGACTTCCGGGTCTACCGGGTGGACCGTCTCGCCGCGGTCGGGCCCGCGCCCGGCGAGGGCCGTTTCCGGCGCGACGAGACGTTCGACCTGCCCGCCTTCTGGGAGGAGCGGGCGGCGCAGTTCGCGCGCTCGATCCTGCGCGAGGAGATCACCGTGCGCCTCACCCCGGAGGGCGCCCGCGGCCTGCGTCACGTCATGGACCGTACGGCGGTCGAGGAGGCCGTACGGTCCGCCGGGGAGCCGGACGGGGAGGGGCGGATCACCGTGAGCCTGCCCGTGGAGTCGGCCGAGGTCGCGTACGCCCAGCTCCTCGCCCTGGGCCCGGAGGCGGAGGTGCTGGCGCCGCCGGAACTGCGGGAGCGGTTCGCGGCGGCGGCGCGGCGGATGAACGACCTCTACCGGTGAGGCTCACCGGTAGTCGGCTGCGGTGCCTTCCTTGCCGCCGAGGACGACGTCCCGGAAGTACCCGGCGGCGTCCGGCCGCGAGCCGTCGAGGTCGGTGAAGCCGTAGACCTTGGCCAGGTCCCCGCTGAAGACGGACTTCCCGTTCCAGCGCGCCCGGTCCGGGTCGGCGGCGAGCGCGGCGACCCCCCGCCCGACGAAGCGCGGGGTCTCGGCGATGGCGAAGTGCGGCTCCTTCTCCACCGCGTCCCGCCAGTTCTCCTCGGCCACCCCGAAGTGATCCAGCATCTGCTCGGAGCGCAGGAAGCCCGGGGAGACGCACACCGCCGTGCCGTCGAACTCCTTCAGCTCCTGGGCGAGCCCGAAGGCCGTGCGGATGGGGGCGTTCTTGGCGAGGTCGTAGAAGAGGTTCTCCCGATAGGTCTTGTTGAACTCCTCGTTACCGTCGGTCACCTCGACCACCAGGCCGCCCGGATTCCGGATCAGCAGCGGCAGCGCGTAGTAGCTGGTGATCAGGTGGGTCTCGACGCCGAGCCGGAGCATCCGCAGGCCGCCGTCCAGGTCGGTCTCCCAGGACTTCTTGCCGAACGTGATCAGATGCTCACCGCCCCAGACGTCGTTGACCAGCACGTCCAGCCGCCCCTGCTCCCGGTCGACGCGCTCGATGAGCGCCTTGACCTGCTCCGGCTCCAGATGGTCGGTCGGCACCGCGTGCCCCGTGCCGCCCGCCGCCGTGATCAGCTCCGCGGTCTCCTCGATGGTCTCCGTCGTCCGCCCGACCTCGCTGACCCGGTCCCGGGTGGTGCGCCCCGTCGCGTAGACGGTGGCGCCCGCCGCGCCCAGTTCGACGGCCATCGCCCGGCCGGCGCCCCGCGTCGCGCCCGCGACGAGTGCGACCTTGCCCGCCAGTGGCCCCTGTGCGCCCTGTGTGCTCACGTACGTGTCCTCTCCGTGGAGCCGTCATCAGTGACGCGTTCGACGATCGCAAGGAAACCCGACATCTCCTGTCGCATATAACAAGAGAGCCGCATCTGGGTCGCTCCGCGTGCGGGGGTGGGCGCGAGGGCCGATGCTGGTCCCGTGATGATGGACGAGACGGAGTTCTGGGGGCTGGTCGACAGCGCTCGGGAGGCCGCCGAGGGCGACCCCGAGGAGCAGTCCGACCTGCTCGTCGAGCAGCTGTCACAGCTCGACCCGGACTCCGTGCTGGACTTCGCCCGGCACTTCGAGGCCCGCGCCAACCGGGCGTACCGCTGGGATCTGTGGGGCGCCGCGTGGGTGCTGCTGGGCGGCGTCAGCGACGACGCCTTCGAGGCGTTCCGCTACTGGCTGATCGGCCAGGGCCGGGACGTCTTCGAGGGCGCGCTGCACGACCCGGACGCCCTGGCCGAACTGCTCGAGGACTTCGACGAGCAGGTGGACGGCGACTGCGAGGACCTGGGGTTCGCGGCGGACGAGGCGTACGAGCAGCTGACCGGCGCGGTGCTGCCGGAGCTGGCGCTTCCGCCGCGGCCGGACGAGCCGATCGGCACGACGGTCGACTTCGAGGACGACGCGGTGCTGGCGGAGCGGTATCCCCGGCTCTGGGAGCGCTTCCGAGGCTGACCGGTCTCCGGAGCCGGGCGATCGGCGGGTGAGGACGGTCCGGAGCCTGGCGGGCGGCCGGTGAGGACGGTCAGCCGGTGAGGGCGCGGCCCATCAGCACGTCGTCCACGTATCCGCCGTCCAGCAGGAACTCCCCCGGCAGGACGCCCTCGACCACGAAGCCCTCCGACTCGTAGAGCCGCCGCGCCGGGAGGTTGTGGCCGAGCACCCGCAGGGTGATCCGGCTCGCGCCCTGCCGCAGCGCCTCCTCGTACGCCGCGTTCAGCAGCGCCCGCGCGACGCCCCGGCCGCGCGCCTCCGGGGACACCGCGAGCCCCTGTATCTGGCGGACGTGGGCGTTGCTGGCCAGCTGCGTCGGCGGGACGAGCCGCAGATAGCCGACGGGGCGGCCCTCCAGCTCGGCCACCGTGACGTGCACCGGGCGGTTGCGGTGGGTGAAGAACGCGTCGTACGGCGGCTCCGGGGCCGGCAGTACGGAGTGCAGCGTGGACCAGGTACGGCGCTCCAGGGCGACCAGCGCGTGCTCGTCGTCGAGCACGGCGCGCCGGATGAGCGGCGCGGGCAGGGCTGACGGCTGGGGCGGGGCGGAGGGCTCGGACATGCCGGCCACTCTGCCACGCGCTCCTCGACGTCCGACATCCCCCGGAAGATCGGGGGCAGGATGGGGCCATGCGCATCGCGGTCACCGGTTCCACCGGGCTCATCGGCACGGCCCTCGTCCACTCTCTGCGCCGGGACGGCCACCAGGTGGTGCGGCTGGTGCGGCGAACTCCCCGCGAGGAGGCGGAGGTCGAGTGGGATCCGCACCGGCAGTGGGTGGACACCGCCGGGCTGACGGGGTGTGAGGCCGTCGTCCACCTCGCGGGCGCGGGCATCGGCGAGCACCGCTGGACGGCGGCGTACAAGAAGGAGCTGCGGGACAGCCGGGTGCTGGGCACGGCCGCCATCGCGGAGGCCGTGGCCTCCCTGGACACCCCGCCCCGGGTGCTGATCAGTGGAAGCGCGGTCGGGTACTACGGGGACACGGGGGAGCGCGCGGTCGATGAGAGCGCGCCCCCTGGGCACGGTTTCCTCCCCGACCTGTGCCAGGACTGGGAGGAGGCGACCGCCGCGGCGCAGGAGGCGGACGTGCGCACGGTGTTCATCCGCAGCGGTCTGGTGATCGCGCCCGAGGGCGGGGCGTGGGGGCGCCTCTTCCCGCTGTTCAAGGCGGGCCTCGGTGGACGGATGGGCAACGGCCGGCAGTACTGGAGCTTCATCGCCCTGCACGACCACATCGCCGCGCTGCGCCACATCCTGGACACGGCGGACCTCAGCGGCCCCGTCAACCTCACCGGCCCCTCCCCCGTGACCAACCGTGAGATCACCGAGGCCATGGGCCGGGTGCTGCGCCGTCCCGCGCGCCTCCATGTGCCCGCCCCGGCCCTGCGGATGGCCCTGGGCGAGATGTCCACCGACATCCTCGGCAGCGTGCGGGCCCTCCCCCGCAGGCTGCTGGACTCCGGCTTCTCGTTCACCTATCCGCATATCGACGAGGCCCTGAAGGCGGCGGCGGGCGGACGGCGCTGAGAAACCGCCGACGGCCCCGCTGACAGGTCCGAGAGGGCCCGAAAGGTCATCGAGAGGCCATACCCGATCAGCGTGCGACCGTTGTGCGCCCGTGCTCGGTCGATGCGCGTCTGTCATCGACCGTTTTTGCCCCTACCGTCGTGACCGTTCCGATCCGCTCCATCCCGATCCCGGGGAGGGCATGTGTTCAGCAGCGCGCACCGCACGGACGTCGTCATCGTGGGAGCCGGACTCGCGGGGCTGGCCGCGGCCCAGTTGCTGACCGGCGCGGGGATGGAGGTCACCGTCCTGGAGGCCGCGCCCCGGGTCGGCGGCCGTATGACGACCGATACGGTCGACGGCTTCCGGCTGGACCGCACCGGGCAGCTGGTGAACACCTCCTTCCCCGAGCTGCGGCACACCCCGGGACTCGACGCCCTCGCCCTGCGCCCCTTCTCCCAGGGGGTGCTGGTGCACAGCGACGGCCGTACGCAGCGGATCGGCGCACCCCGCGGCCCCCGGAGCACGAGGGGCGCACTCACCACGGCGCGCGCTCTCGCGAGCGCCGCCCGTGCGCCGCTGGGCGGCGGACTCGATCAGGCCCGACTCGGTGCCGCGCTCGGCAGGCTCGCCGCCCTGCCCGCGGACCGCCTCCTCGCCCGCCCCGACCGGCCGGTCCACGAGACCCTGGCGGGGCGGGGCCTTCCCGCTCGTACCGTCGAGGGCGTGCTGCGCCCGCTCCTCGTCTCGCTGCTGAGCGATCCGGGCCTGAACACGTCCAGCCGCTGCGCCGACCTGGTGCTGCGCGGCTACGCCCGCGGCCGGCTGTGCCTTCCGGCGGGCGGCGCCTCCACCATCCCCGAGCTGCTGGCCGCCACGCTGCCGCCGGGGACCGTGCGCACCGACGTACGGGCCACCTCGGCCGCCACCACCACCGTGACCACCGCCGGACACGGCGAGATCCGCTGCCGCGCGGTGCTGGTGGCCACCGGGGCGCACGACGCCGCCGAACTCCTCCCCGGGCTGCGGCTGCCCGCCTTCCACCCGGTCACCGTGCTGCACCACACCGCCGGCCGGCCGCCGCTGCGCGAACCCGCGCTGATCCTCGCCGCGGGCGGCCAGGGCCCCGTCGCGCACACCACGGTCGCGAGCGAGGTCGACCCCTCGCGCACCCCGCCCGGCCGGGTGCTGATCACCTCCACCGTGCTGGGCGCCTCCGCGGGCCTGCCGACCGCCGAACTCGACAGGCAGGCCAGGGCCCAGCTCGCCACGGTCTACGGCACCTCCACCGCCGACTGGGAGCTGCTGGCCGCCCACCACGACCCGCACGCGGTGCCCGCCATGCCCGCACCCCACGACCTGCGGCGCCCGGTGCGGCTGCTGTCCGGGCTGTACGTATGCGGCGACCACCGCGACGCCAGCACCGTGCAGGGGGCCCTCGTCTCCGGCCGCCGCGCCGCCCGCGCGGTGCTCCAGGACTTCGGCGCCACCCCCGGCTCCGACACCCCCGTCGTCCCCGCCGCGGCGGCCTGACCGCCCCTGCCGCCAAGACCCGCGTCCGCCAAGACCCGCGTCCGCCAAGGTCCGCGTCCGCCAAGGTCCGCGTGCGCCAAGTCCCGCGTCCGCTAAGGTCCGTGTCATGAAGCGATGGCCCCGGCGCACCGATCCGCATGACGCCGTCCGAGCCGCCCGCTCCGGCGTCCGTCCCGTGCGCCCGCATGGCCGTCATCCACCGCGCACGATCGGATCCTCATGACTCCCATGACCGACGACGACACCTTCCTCGACCACGCCGCCGACCGGCTGGCCGCCCTGCCCGGCGTGCACGCCGTCACCCTCGGCGGCTCGCGCGCCCAGCACACCCACACCCCGGACAGCGACTGGGACCTGGCCCTCTACTACCGGGGCGGCTTCGACCCGGCCGAGCTGCGCGCGCTCGGCTGGGAGGGCGAGGTCTTCGGGATCGGGGCCTGGGGCGGCGGTGTCTTCAACGGCGGCGCCTGGCTCACCGTCGACGGCCGCCACGTCGACGTCCACTACCGCGACCTCGACGTCGTCGAGCACGAACTCGCCGAGGCCCGGCAGGGCCGCTTCCACTGGGAACCGCTCCTCTTCCACCTCGCGGGCATCCCCAGCTATCTGATTGTCGCCGAACTCGCCATCAACCGGGTGCTCCGCGGCGCCCTGCCCCGCCCCGCGTACCCGGAGGCGCTGCGCGCGGCGGCTCCCCCGTTCTGGCGCGAGAGGGCCGCCCTGACGCTTCGGTACGCCGAGGGCGCGTACGTCCGGCGCGGCCAGGCCACCGAGGTCGCGGGTGCGCTGGCCACCGCCGCTCTGCAGACCGCCCACGCGGTGCTGGCGGCACGCGGTGAGTGGGTCACCAACGAAAAGCGGCTCCTGCGGCGGGCGGGCCTGGGCCACCTCGACACGATCATGGCCGGGCTGCGGCCGGAGCCCGAGGTGCTGGCGCGGGCGATCGCCGAGGCGGAGGAGGTGTTCGGCGCCGCTCGACGCGCCAACGCTTCGCCGGGCGCCGAAGCGACCGCGTCCTAGGCTGAATGCATGGCCGCCTCCCCTGTCTCCCCCGCCCGCGACGCGGACATCGCCCGCGCCGCCACCGCCCTCGCGGACGCCTCCCGCGCCCGGATCCTGCTGGCGCTGGCGGAGGGGCGGGCGCTGCCCGCGAGCGTGCTGGCCACCGAGGCGGGGGTGAGCGCGTCCACGGTGAGCGGTCATCTGGCGAAGCTGCTGGAAGCCGGTGTCGTACGCGTCGAACGGCAGGGGCGGCACCGCTACTACCGGCTGACCGGCCCCGCCGTCGGCGAGGCCATCGAGGCGCTGGCCAGGATCGCGCCGCCGCTGCCCGTCACCTCGCTGCGGGCGGCCACCCACGCCAACGCCCTGCGCCGGGCCCGCACCTGCTACGACCATGTCGCGGGCGGCCTGGGCGTGGCGCTGATGGGCGCCCTGCTGGAGCGCGGCGTGCTGACCGGCGGCGACGGACACCACCACCCGGAGACGGCCCAACGCGACCGGCTGTCCGCCCCCGGCAACGACACCCCGTACCGGCTGACCGACCGGGGGCGGGCCGAGCTGGCCGTGTTCGGCGTGCACACCGACCGGCTCCGCGGCCGCCGCCCCCTGATCCGCTACTGCGTGGACTGGACCGAACAGCGCCACCACCTGGCGGGCGCCCTCGGCGCCGCGATCACCGACCGCCTCTTCGAGCTGGACTGGATCCGCCGGGGAACGCGGCGCCGGGCGATCGACGTGACGAAGGCGGGCACGGCGGGCCTGGCGCGCACGTTCGGGGTGAGCACGGGCTAGCCCCGGCACCGCGACCCACTACCCCAGCGCCGCGACCCGCTCGCGGTAGCCACGCACCGGGGCCGCGTCCCGGTACGGCTCCAGTCGGCGTTCGAAGTCGCGTACGTAGTCCAGCGCCCGCGCCGACCGCATCTCCGAGGCCTGCTGCGCCGCCTCCGCGCCCAGCGTGCACGCCTGCTCCAGCTCGCCGAGGCCCAGCCGGGCCGTGGCCAGCACCACCCGGCTGAAGAGGCGGCTGCGGGCGAATCCGGCGCCGCGCAGCCGCAGCGAGCGCTCCGCGTGCTGGGCGGCGGCGCGGTACTGCTGGAGGTCCCGGTGGCAGTGGCCGAACTCGTCGGCCAGCTGCGCCTCGTCGAAGGTCCGCACCCAGTACGGCACGTCGTCGCCCGGCCGCGACGTCTCCAGCGCCCGCTCGGCGCGGGCGAGCGAGGCGGTGCAGGCCCGTACCTCGCCCAGCACCGCGTGCCCCCGCGCCTCGACCGCGTGCAGCAGGGACTGGAGCACCGGCGGGGCGCCGCCGCCCACGCCCTGCTGGGCCACCCGGGCGAGCTGGACGGCCTCCCGGCCATGGCCCAGGTAGACGGCCTGGCGGCTCATGGTCACCAGCACATAACTCCCGTACGGCCGGTCCCCGGCGGCCTGGGCGAGCCGCAGCGCCTGGACGAAATACCGCTGGGCCAGACCGTGCGCGGCGATGTCGTACGACGTCCACCCGGCCAGCCGGGTCAGGTCCGCCATGGCGCCGAACAGCCGCCGCCCGGTCGTCTCGCCGTAGGTGCCGCGCAGCATCGGCTCGCCCTCGTGCTCCAGGTAGCGCACCAGGGCCTGCCGGGCGTGGCCGCCGCCGTACGTCTGGTCCAGCGTCCGGAACAGCTCGCTGACCGAGCGCAGCGCCGCGATGTCGCCCGGGGTCACCCGGTGGCCGGGCCCGCGCTGGACCCGGTCGGCCTGCCGCTGCCGGGGCACGGGCGCCCGTTCGGCCCGGTCGGCGGTGGCCGCCCGGCCCGCGGCGGCTCCACGGCCCGCGGCGGGGCCCCTGCCGCCCTGGGCGGGGACGGTCGGGCCACCGGCGGCCGGGGGCTCACCGCGCGCCACCCGGTCGTCGGGCCGCCCGATCAGCCAGTCCCGGCTGGGGACGACCAGCCCGGCCGGGGTGAAGGCGATCTTCCGCAGCTCCGCGTGGCTGCCGGAGTCCTTCCGCCACAGCCCGCTGACGATGTCCACCGCCTCCTGCGGGGTGGCGGCGAACTCCAGCCCCGCGTAGACCGGCGCACAGGCGTCGAGGCCCAGGTCCTGGGCGGTCAGCCGGCGTCCCAGTCGCCGGGTGAAGACCTCGGCGATCAGCGCGGGCGTGGTGCCGCGCGGCTGCTGGCCGCGCAGCCAGCGGGTCACCGATGTCTTGTCGTACCGCAGGTCGAGGCCGTGCTCGATGCCGAGCTGGTCCACCCGCCGGGCCAGCCCGGCGTTGGAGAAACCTGCCTCGGAAATCAGCGCGGCGAGCTGACGGTTGGGGATGCGCTGTGGGGGTCGTTCCGTCATCAGCCTGCCGGTCTCCCTGATTCGCTCTCTGGAACGGCGTGAATTTAACTGCCTGTAGCGGGCTGATCGCGCTCGTCGGACTCCTTTCATCCGATCGTGTGAGAACGAGCCGGATACGGGTCGGAAAGCGCGCGGTCGTACAGTGGCGGAGGCACCGCCAACTGTTACGAGGTCCGAAAAGGAGCTTGCCGTGACCGCAACGTCCCCGGGGACGACCCCCGCTTCGCAGCTGCGACTGCGCTACGTCCATCTGGGGTTCGGGGCGGACGCCGTCGATTACCAGGAGGCGTGGCAGGAGCAGCGGCGCGTGCACGCGGCCCGCTTCGCGGACGAGGTCCCGGACACCTGTCTGCTGCTCGAGCACCAGGCCGTCTACACGGCGGGGCGGCGCACGGCCGACAACGAACGCCCGCTGGACGGCACCCCGGTGGTGGACGTGGACCGCGGCGGCAAGATCACCTGGCATGGCCCCGGCCAGCTGGTGGGCTATCCGATCCTCAAGCTGCCGCGCCCGGTGGACGTCGTCGCGCATGTCCGGCGGCTGGAGGAGGCCATGTTGCTGACCTGCGCCGACTTCGGCGTGGAGGCCACCCGGGTGGAGGGCCGCAGCGGGGTGTGGGTGCTGGGCGACCCGGTGGACCGGCGCCCGTCGCTCGGCGGGCTGAAGCTGGACTTCGACCCGCGGGTGGAGGACGAGGAGTTCGACCCGCGCCTCAACGGCCCGGAGTACGCCCCGTCCAACGCCGGACAGCGCCGCGAGGACCGCAAGCTCGGCGCGATCGGCGTGCGGGTCGCCAAGGGCGTGACCATGCACGGCTTCTCGTTCAACTGCAACCCGGACAACACGTCGTACGACCGGATCGTGCCGTGCGGCATCCGGGACGCCGGGGTGACCTCGCTCTCGGCGGAGCTGGGCCGGGACGTGACGGTCGCCGAGGTGATCCCGGTGGTCGAGAAGCATCTGCGGGCGGTCGTGGAGTCCTCCGTCCCGCTGCCGCGCGCCGTATAGCGGCGTCGCCGCCCCAGGGGAATGCGCCCCCGAGGTCGCCGGTTGCCCTGGACGTAAATCCGTACGAATGACGGGCGTACCCTGGTGACCGCCGACGATTCGAAAGCCGCGCCACCCAGACTCGCCAAGCAAAGAGGAGTGCCGGACGTGTCCGCAGTCGCACCCGACGGACGCAAGATGCTGCGTCTGGAGGTCCGGAACAGCCAGACCCCCATCGAGCGCAAGCCCGAATGGATCAAGACCCGGGCGAAGATGGGCCCCGAGTACACCGAGCTGCACGGCCTGGTGAAGCGGGAGGGCCTGCACACGGTGTGCCAGGAGGCGGGCTGTCCCAACATCTTCGAATGCTGGGAGGACCGCGAGGCCACGTTCCTCATCGGCGGCGACCAGTGCACCCGGCGCTGTGACTTCTGCCAGATCGACACCGGCAAGCCGCAGCCGCTGGACCGCGACGAGCCGCGCCGGGTGGCCGAATCCGTACGGACGATGGAGCTGCGGTACGCGACGATCACCGGCGTCGCCCGCGACGACCTCGACGACGGCGGCGCCTGGCTGTACGCCGAGACCGTACGGCAGATCCACTCCCTCATGCCGGACACCGGCGTCGAACTGCTGATCCCGGACTTCAACGCGGACCCCGACCAGCTCGCCGAGGTCTTCTCGTCCCGCCCCGAGGTGCTCGCGCACAACGTCGAGACCGTGCCGCGGATCTTCAAGCGCATCCGCCCCGGCTTCCGCTACGAGCGCTCGCTCGAGGTCATCACCAAGGCCCGCGAGGCGGGGCTCGTCACCAAGTCCAACCTGATCCTGGGCATGGGCGAGGAGCGCGAGGAGATCAGCCAGGCGCTGCAGGACCTGTACGACGCGGGCTGTGAGCTGATCACGATCACCCAGTATCTGCGCCCCTCCGCCCGGCACCACCCGGTGGAGCGCTGGGTCAAGCCGCAGGAGTTCGTGGAGCTGCAGGAGGAGGCGGAAGAGATCGGCTACGCCGGTGTCATGTCCGGCCCCCTCGTCCGCTCGTCGTACCGCGCGGGACGCCTGTACCAGCAGGCCATCGACCAGCGTGAGAGCACCGCGCAGGCGGTGTGACGCCGAAACAGCGATGGCCGGTGTGAGCAACACGCTGTGTGAGTACGGGCACACCGGCCACCCTGTCCGTTTCGGAAAACCGCAGGTCACGGGAGCGATAGAAGCCGCAGCTCAGGCTTCATCGGTGTTTGACCGGCCGGTCACACACTGGTAACACCATTGGGTAACGATAAAACCACGCACCGCTCATGGCCGCGTGTTTCGTGATAATCCACCGCTCCCGAGGGGTACCCATGCCGGCTGCGCCCGTACGCCCGTCCGTGACCGACGCGCTGCTCGCCCTGGAGGGACTGCTGCTGCGCGGCGGCCAGCGCACAGCCCGGCGCAACGCCTGGACCGCGGTCCTGGAGGACCGCCGCCGCGCCAAGGACCGGACCGAGGCCCAGCACGTACTGGAGGCCGTGTCCACCGGGGCTTCCCAGGCCACGTAAACTTCGCCTTATGGCGCGGAAGGAAACATCCGAGAACCCCGGGCGACTGAAGCAGATCGCCCTGACCTACAAGATGACCAAACGGGTCGACTCGAAGGTCGGCCTTGTGGTTGCCGGCGTGGGGATCATCACCTTCGGTGTCCTCCTCGCCATCGGCTTCCTGGTCGGTCACCCCGTCTTCCTGGGCATCCTGGGCTTCGTCCTGGCCTTCCTCGCGATGGCGATCATTTTCGGCCGCCGCGCCGAGCGGGCGGCCTTCGGCCAGATGGAGGGCCAGCCGGGCGCGGCCGCCGCCGTTCTGGAGAACGTGGGCCGCGGCTGGTCGGTGACCCCGGCGGTGGCGATGAACCGCAACCAGGACGTCATCCACCGGGCCGTCGGCAAGGCGGGCATCGTGCTCGTCGGCGAGGGCAACCCGAACCGGCTCAAGGGCATGCTGGCCGCCGAGAAGAAGCGCATGGCCCGCATCGTGTCGGACGTCCCGGTCCACGATGTGATCGTCGGCTCCGGCGAGGGCCAGGTGGAGATCAAGAAGCTCCGCACCAAGCTGCTGAAGCTGCCGCGGGTGCTGCCCGGCGCGCAGGTGACGGTCGTGAACGAGCGGCTGCGGGCGCTGGGCGACCTCATGAGCAACATGCCGATCCCGAAGGGCCCGATGCCCAAGGGCATGCGCATGCCGAAGGGCCGCTGAGCCGCCGGGCGCACCGGACGCCCACGGACGCCGAGACACCACACCACGTGACAAAGGCGGCCCGGGACACGAGTCCCGGGCCGCTTTCGTATGCAATACGGGTTCAGACCCGGATCTGCACGGCGCGGGAGAGCCGGTCGTGCAGCCCGCGGGTGTCACGGTCGAAGACGACCGCGGGGATGACGAGCACCAGCAGCACGCTGCGCAGCACGGCCCGCGGCAGGCTGAGCCGCGTCCCGTCCTCGCCGACCACCCGCAGCCTGAGCAGCAGCTTCCCGGGGGTCGCGCCGACGGTGCCCACGGTCAGCAGGCTGAGCACGAGGAAGACGAGCAGCGCCCAGTTCCCGGCGGCCTGCGGATTACGGTCGGCCAGCAGCGCGTACGAGACGAGCACGCACAGGGCCCAGTCGATGAAGATCGCCCCGAAGCGGCGCCCGAGCGGTGCGATCGCGCCCGGTCCGCTCTCGGGCAGCCCCAGCCCCTGGCCGCGGTAGCCCAGGTCGACGCCCATCTCCTCGGCGGCCGCGCGGGGGCCGGAAAGCCAGGATCCGATTGCTTGCCTCTTGTCCACCCCTCATACGTTACTGGGGTCGTCCGCATACGCCCGTAACGGCCCCTGACCCGGTTAACCTGGGTGAAACAAATGGGTCATGCTCGGGAAATCCCGCCTGCTTATCGTCGGCGACAGCGCGCCATGCACACGGACCGCATGCACACGGACCGCGCGACCGAACATATCCCCGTCCCCCCGCGGCCGGGCTAGGAGGAGTTGGATGTTCCAGAACGCCGACGACGCTCGGAAGTTCATCTCGGACGAGGACGTCAAGTTCGTCGACGTCCGGTTCTGTGACCTTCCCGGCGTCATGCAGCACTTCACCGTACCGGCGGAGGCGTTCGACCCGAACGAGGAGCTGGCCTTCGACGGCTCGTCGATCCGCGGCTTCCAGGCGATCCACGAGTCGGACATGGCGCTGCGTGCCGACCTGTCGACGGCCCGTGTCGATCCCTTCCGCCGCGACAAGACGCTCAACATCAACTTCTTTATCCACGACCCGATCACGGGCGAGCAGTACAGCCGCGACCCGCGCAACATCGCCAAGAAGGCCGAGGCCTACCTCGCCTCCACCGGCATCGCGGACACCGCGTACTTCGGTCCCGAGGCCGAGTTCTACGTCTTCGACAGCGTGCGCTTCGAGACCAAGGCGAACGAGGCCTTCTACCACATCGACTCCGAGGCGGGCGCCTGGAACACCGGTGCGCTGGAGGGCAACCGCGGCTACAAGGTCCGCTACAAGGGCGGCTACTTCCCGACCCCGCCGGTCGACCACTTCGCCGACCTGCGCGCCGAGATCAGCCTCGAGCTGGACAAGGCCGGCCTCCAGGTCGAGCGCCAGCACCACGAGGTGGGCACCGCCGGCCAGGCCGAGATCAACTACAAGTTCAACACGCTGCTGGCCGCGGCCGACGACCTGATGCTGTTCAAGTACATCGTCAAGAACGTGGCGTGGAAGAACGGCAAGACCGCGACCTTCATGCCGAAGCCGATCTTCGGCGACAACGGCTCGGGCATGCACGTCCACCAGTCGCTGTGGCAGAACGGCTCCCCGCTCTTCTACGACGAGCAGGGCTACGCGGGCCTCTCGGACACCGCCCGCTACTACATCGGCGGCATCCTCAAGCACGCCCCGTCGCTGCTGGCCTTCACCAACCCGACGGTGAACTCCTACCACCGCCTGGTCCCGGGCTTCGAAGCGCCGGTCAACCTGGTGTACTCGCAGCGTAACCGCTCGGCCGCGATGCGTATCCCGATCACGGGCTCCAACCCGAAGGCCAAGCGCGTCGAGTTCCGCGCCCCGGACTCCTCCGGCAACCCGTACCTGGCCTTCTCCGCGCTCCTGCTCGCGGGCCTGGACGGCGTCAAGAACAAGATCGAGCCGGCCGAGCCGATCGACAAGGACCTCTACGAGCTGGCCCCCGAGGAGCACGCGGGCGTCCCCCAGGTCCCGACCTCCCTCCCGGCCGTCCTCGACGCGCTCGAGTCGGACCACGAGTTCCTCCTCCAGGGCGGTGTCTTCACCTCCGACCTGATCGAGACCTGGATCGACTACAAGCGCACCAACGAGATCGCTCCGCTGCAGCTGCGTCCGCACCCGCACGAGTTCGAGCTGTACTTCGACGTGTGATCGACGCGCCTCAGCCGCGCTTCGGGGCCGCCACCCGCGAGGGGGCGGCCCCGCCGCGTTTCCGGGACCGCCGCGGAGGGGGTCACTCCCCCGGCGGTTCCGGGACCCGCCAGGTGATCCGGAACCGTTCGGCCGGGGGGAGGTCGGCACGGCCGACGGTTCGGACGTTCTGGATGAGATACCCGAACACCATGTGGTGCGCCTCCTCCGACACGTCGTTCCAGGTGTCCGGCGTCACCGTCATGACCTCCCGCATGAGGCCCATGTCCGACTCCGCCTTCAGCATCTCCGCCCGGTCGTCACGGCTCATGGTCTCGTCGGCGCGCATCGCACGGATCGAGTCCTGGAGGAGGTTGGGTTCGGATCGCAACCGCCGCAGAATCTCCTGACAGCCGTACCGGAACACGTCGAAGGCCTCGGCGGTCTCGAAGCCAGGGTTCTCGTAGCCGTAGGGCGCACCGCTCTCGGCTCCCACGTAGTCGCCCTTCAGGATGCGCAGCAGCGCGCGCAGGGCGAACTCGGCACCGGATTCCTCGATGAGCCGCACACCCACACGCACCCAGTCGTCCTCCGACATCAAGGGCTCGTGCGGAAGCGCGAGCGAGGGATGGATCTCGATGGCGTTGTACGGGTTGAGCAGCGTGCCGGCGACCTGTTCGGCGGTCCACCGGCCGTCCTCGCCTCCCCAACCGCCGAGGGCGAGTTCCTGGGCCGACTTCAGTGCGCCGGATTCGCCCTCGCCGATGGCGCGCCACAGCGGCAGGAACCGGGCCACCTCCTCCCCGGGATCGCGGGGCGGGCTGCACTGTTCGGCCAGCACGGCGACGATGGCGTGCAGGTTCTGCCAGCGCGGTACGCGTAGCCCCTGGAGGGCGGTCCGGACGCCCTCGTGGCTGAGCCTCCCCGGGAGATCATCCCGGTCCTTGATGAGCGCGCTCACCTTTCGTGGGCTCAGTCTGCCCGTAGCCCGGTGCAGTTCCTGTAAGGCCTCGATCAACTCCCGGTGAGCTCTGCTCGGTTGAGGGGAAGACGTGTCGATCACTGTCTGTGAAACCACCTTCCGGCACATGGTGTCAAGTTTTGCCAACATCTTAGGAGTCACCAGGCCAGCGGCGTGGCAGCTTTTGCCAATTCCCCGGCCGTCCCGTCAGACAGTGACTTCCCGTCGGCGGCGGCGAGGAGCATGGAAGTCGCCGCCGACGGGGGTCGGCACCTTCTTCCGAGGAGTTGTCCAGCCATGCACATCCCTGCCTACGCCCATGCCACGATCCGCGCCGCGCTGCCGACCATCCCCACGTCGCGTCACGTGGGCTGTCTGGACTGCTGCCTCTGCGACGTGCCGTTCAACGATCGTGTACCCGTCTCGCTCGGCCCGACCGAGACGTCCGGTCTGTTCGCGTGCCGTCCCTGCCTCACCCGCCTGGTGGCACGGGCACGCCGGTCGCGCGACGCCGCTCTCGCCCAGGACGCCGAGCGGGCCCAGGCGGAATCGGCCGCGTGGACACGGGCGCGCGAAGAGCACCTGGCCGGTCTGGGGAGCGTGCGTAAGGCCGCAGAGGCCGTGGCACGGCTCGCCGAGGACGAGGCCCTCGAGCCCCGGCGGGTTGCCTGGCTCCTCGTCTCACTGGAGTCCGCGCACGCCTGGGCCACGGATGACGCCCCCGAGCCACCGGCTTCCGCGGACCCCGATGACACGTCGCTCAAGGACGGTGACTTCGAGCTCACCTTGGCGATGATCTCGGCGAGGGCCGCAGTGGCGGACAGACTCGCCTACCACCTGATCAACGAGGCCATGCCCGCCGAGCCGGAGTTGTGCGAGGAGTTCGAGTGTCCGGAAGGGTGCTCCGGTCGGCACGACAGCTCGCACATCGACTGCGGGCCGGATGCCGTCTTCGAGGACCTGGAGCAGCACGATGTCGTCATCGAGCGCCAGGATCCCGTCCCGTCACACCGACCGCGGAACATGCCTGCCCCCGATCCCACCGAACAACTCGTCACCGTGCTGGACCACTTCGGCATCGATACGGACGACACGGAGCTTCTCGTCAGTGCGGCAGCGGTGGGCCTCGTCGCCGACGCGTGGCGCGACGGTCCGCTCGACGAGATTCACGCGGTCGGCGGAGGGCCGAGTGACGGAGAGATGTTCGCGCAGAGTGTCGATTTGTACCGCAGGGCGCGCGCGGCGCTCATCGCCGCCAGGGAAGACGGCCCCGAGGCGCTGCTCGCCTTTCAGGCCGTCGCGTCGGACGTAGACCTTCCGTGGGCGGGTGGCTCGCGCTTCACTCTGCGTACCAGCGGCGAGCCCACGGACGAATTCCTCCAGCAACTCGACGACCGGGTCCGGTTCACCTCGGAGACCATGCGGAAGCAGGGCTGGCGTGCCGGTGTGCTCCACCGAGCCTTTTCGGCTGCGGTCAAGGCCTCTGCTCACTTCGGCATGCCAAGCTGGCCCGGCTCCGTCACCGCGGCCATGGAACACCTCGCCGGGCTGGACCGGTCGGACGCGCCTGAAGTCCTGGGCGACCTCACGGCGGTGGAGGCCGCGCTGCACGAAGCTCCCGACCGGCTGGGGACGGACGCCCTCGACTGGCTCTGTGCCCGGGGCGTCCTCGGATGACCCGCTATTTCCCCACGCCCCGCCCCCTTCCACGAGGTCAGGTCGGGGCGACGTGGTCCGGCTGTGTAGCATCAGGACATCTGGCTCGCGGAGAGTCAGAGGGCGGCACATTCCCGTGGGCCCGGCACCCTGGGACGCTGCATATGGGCGTGGTTCGCCCAGCTCCGCTCGGTAATCGTTCGTGGGCTCACTGGGTATGTGACCTGAAGCGCCAGCCGGGGGCGTGAGGTATCAGCATGCCAAGAAGCACCGAAAAGACCATCGCCCGTACTCGAATGCAGTACCTGGGAGAACCCAGGCCAGCCGCTGTGGCCGCCGCACCACGTGACGGATCCCTCGGGCTGGACACCTGTTCTCCGCCGCAGCGTCGACTCCGTGCGCTCATGGCTCTGGGCCTGTTCAACCGGCCGGGCACTTGGCAGCCCTACCAGGGCGTTGCCACGTGGGGCCTCCACACTCTCGTCGCGTACGACATCATCATCTCGCCCCAGTTCAATCAGCTCGTCCTCATAACGGACGTGCCGCACAACGTGGCACCGTACCTTCTGCCGAGCCGTGACGGGGGCGCCTCGCTGCCGGGTCTCCGCCTCGAGGAGTTTCGCGGGAGCCGGACCTACGTGACTCGTCACCTTCCCACTGGGGCGCGGCTCGTCATCACGGGTAATCCTTCGGGGAGTTGGCGCGGGAAACTACGCCCCTCTCCTCGATGGCAGGCCTTCTTCTCCACGGACAAGTCCCTCACGGACGCCGAACGGTCGGCGCTGGGAGACGTACCCGACATGAGTGAGGATGCCGAACAGCTCCTGGCAGGCCTCATCTGCCGCATCGCCGCCAGGGACGCGGGGGGCGAATGGGCCGTTGGCAATTGGTTCTCCGACCCGCTGCTGCGTCCCGGTTGGCTCAACGACGGAGGCGAAGACCGGTACAGGAAAGAGCTCAGAGGGGCCGGAGACCGGTGGACCCTTCGCTGGAAGGGCTTCCCCTATGTCGAGGACGTGGCCGCCTCTCTGACCGCCTCTCCCATCGGCGTTCCCGGTGCCGTCGCTCGTTGGGTCGACGACACGGTCGAAGTCCGTTTGGGTCACGCAATCTTGCGACTGGACGGGCTGCTCGCCCCGCTGCGGCACCGCCGGCAGGCCGCGACATGAATTGGGACGACGTGACGTTGATCGTCCTCGCCTCCTGTGGTCTCGTCACCCTGCTCCTCACGCAGATCAACGACGTGCTGGACAAGGTGCCGCAGACCATCCGGGCCTGGCGACGGATTCGGCAGGAGTTGCGCGACGGAACGGAACCCGAGGACGGCTCACCGGGGGCCGGGGACGAGTCGACGGCTGGGTGAGCCCCGCCACCGCCTCTGGGCAGTGGCGGGCCCCGGCGCTTACGGCCGGCTGCCGCGGCCTAGGATGCGGGGATCACCGTGTGGGTGTCGATGCCGGAGGACGGCAGGAAGCTGGAGTCGCCGGTGTAGATGGCGACCACGGGGTGGGTCCCGACGCCCAGGGTGGAGAGGGTCAGGGTCGCCACCCCGGCCGTCACGGGCTGGGCGAAGGTGCCGCCGCCCGAGCCGCCGATGACGAAGGTCATCGTCCCGGTCGGGGCGCCCGCGCCGGGGGCGACCGGTGTGACCGTGGCCGTGAACGTCACCGGGGCACCGAGGGTCGACGGGTCCGGGGTGGACGTCACCGAGGTCGTCGTCGCGGACTGGACGACCGCGATGAGGGTGGTGCCGGTGGAGGAGAGGAAGTTGGTGTCGCCGCTGTAGGTGGCGACCACGGGGTGGATACCGGTGCTCAGCCCGGAGACGGTGACCGAGGTGGTGCCGCCCGACAGCGTTCCGGTCGGGATGGGGCCGTCGGTGACGGTGAAGGTGACGGTGCCGGTGGGGGTTCCGGCGCCGAGCGGGAGCACGGTAGCGGTGAGTGTGACCGTCTGCCCGAATGTCGCCGGGTTCGGCGTCGCCGTCACCAGGGTGAGGGTGGGGGTAGCCATGATGGGCCCTCCAAGCGAGGTGAGGTGGTGGGCCGTTGGTCGCCAGGTCGGCGCCTTCGTCGGGCGCGGCGGCGCATCGGATACCAGGGGTGCACACTTACGGCGATCGACGCCGGGGGCTGCCCGCGTCACCGTCCCCCGGCAGATGTGGAACCCACCGGTCTGTAGCACCAGTAGGCACGCGGGTGGTGGCACAAGGCCAGGTACGAGGGGGTGAATTGCCCTGAATGGCGCAGCGCTCAGCGGCTCGCGCCGCGTGCGCCGCGGGTACCGTCGAGCGCGGGCGCGGCGGCACGGAGGAGGTCCGTACCGCCGCGTCGGCTCGGTCATCGCGTGGTGAAGGCTCCGCCGTTGACGTGGATGGTCTGCCCGGTGATGTGCCGGGCGCCCGGGGAGGCGAGGAAGCCGACCGTGCGGGCGATGTCATCGACCGTTCCCGGCCGCTTGTTGTGGGTCTCCTCCACGAGCGCGCGGCGGCGGTCATCGGTCATCCCGCCGCGGAAGAAGTTGGTGGCCTCGATGTATCCCGCGGAGATGACGTTGCAGGTGACGCCCTTCGGGGCGAGTTCGGCGGACAGCGAGGCGTTCCATGCGGCGAGCGCGGCCTTGGCCGCTCCGTACGAGCCGCCTTTGCGCTCGGCGCCGATCGAGCCGATGCTGATCACGGAGCTGTCGCCGGAGAGCCTGTCCCGCACCGAGGCGGTGGTGAGCACCGCGGTGAGCAGGTTCTGCGTCAGGCTGGAATGCCACTGGGCGCGCAGCTCTTCGAGCGGCGACGCCTCGCCGGATCCGGCGTCGGGGAGCCCTCCGGCGGCGTTGACCAGGACGTCCAGTTCTCCGATGCGGGCGGCGAGTTCGGCGGCCTGCCCGGGGTCGGCCGCGTCGCAGACGACGCCGTGGACGACGCCGTGGGCGCTCAGCTCCTCGGCGGCCCGGGCGACGGTGCCGGAGTGGCGTCCGGTGATGAAGACCTCCGCCTCCTCGGCGGCGAAGCTCGCGGCGACTGCGCGGCCGATACCGCTGGTGCCTCCGGTGACGAGTACGGTGCGGGGCACGGTTCCTCCTGCTCGCTGCTATGTTGAGACCTACGTTTAGATCTAAACATAGCCTACGCGAGGACAGGGGATCACACCGTGGCCGACACGACCACCGCCGCACCGGGGGAACCCGAGCCTGCCCATTCCGCCGCCGGGATCGCCGCGGCCTGGCGGCGGGAGCGGCCGGGCACCCCGACCGCGTCGATCGAGATCGCCACGCCCATCTGGCAGTTGGCCAAGCTCTTCGCCGACGACCGCAACCGGGTGCTGCGGGAGGCGGGGATCGACGCGGCCACCCTGGACCTGCTGTCCGTCATCCGCCGCTCCGGGCCGCCGTACACGCTCAGCACCCGGGAGATCGCGCGGCGGACGCTGGTCACCGCGGGGGCGATTTCCCAGCGCGTCGCCCGCGCCGAACGCGAAGGACTGGTCGAGCGGGCGCCGGGGACCACCGGCCGCAGGACCGTTCTGGTGAAGCTCACGGCCGAGGGGCACGCGCTCATCGAGCGGTCCGTTGATCAGGTACTCGGCCAGGAGGCCGCCCTCGTCGAGGGTCTGTCGGAAGACGAACGCGCCACGCTCACCGCGCTGCTGAACAAGCTGATGGCCGACGTACGACGGCGCACCGCCGCGTACTGAGCCGCCGGCCGGCGTTGGACTTTCGGCAGTGTCCGGCGGCCGCCGCGTTCCGTAGCGTCAGCCCGGTGAAGACGATGGCGCGGGTGGCGGGACAGGAGCGGCTGTGGGCGGCGGGGGCGGCCGTGGGGGCCGGGCTGAGTGTGATGAGCCCATGGTGGGCGGTGCCCACCATGGTGGCCGCGTTCCGGGCGGGGCGGGGGCGCGGGCGGACGGGGTCCGCGGTCGTGGTGTTCGTGGGGGTGGTCTCGGCCGGGGTCGTCGCGGCGGCCGTGGCGCCGGCCCTGCTCGGGCTGGGGAGCCGGTTCGTCGCGGTGATGGTGTGCGGCGTGATGGTGCCGTGGTTCGCGGGACGTTTCCGGCGGCAGTACCAGGAGCTGGTACGGGCGGGCTGGGAGCGGGCCGAACAGGCGGAGCGCGAGCGGTGGTTGATCGCCGAGCAGGCCAGGCTGCGGGAGCGGGCCCGGATCGCGCGGGACATGCACGACGTCCTCGGGCACGACCTCAGCCTGATCGCGCTGTCGGCGGGTGCGCTGAAGCTGGCGCCCGGGCTGGACGAGCGCCACCGGCGGACCGCGCAGGACATCAGAGCGCGGGCGGCGGTCGCGGTGGACCGGCTCGGGCAGGTGATCGGGGTGCTGCGCGAGGAGGCGGAGGAATCCGCCACCGGCATCGCGCGGCTGGTCGACGAGGCGGCCGCCGCCGGGCTGGCCGTCGAACTCCGCGCCGACGGGGCGGACACGGGCCCGCCGCCGCTGGTGGCGCGGGTCGCGTACCGCGTCGTCCAGGAGACGCTGACCAATGCCGCCAAGCACGCTCCCGGGGCGGCGGTGACCGTCCGGCTGGTGTACGGGGAGGAGGAGACGGTCGTCCGGGTGGAGAACGCGGAGGCGGGCGGCGCGGGGCAGCGTGCGCGCAGCGGGGGTCACGGGCTCAGCGGGCTCGACGAGCGTGTGACGCTGGCCGGGGGCTCGTTCGCGTACGGCCCCGAGGGCGGCGGCTTCGCCGTCGAGGCCCGGCTTCCGCATACGCCTCCGGAACGGCCCGCGGGCGGCCTTCCCCAGGAGCACCGGCGGGCGCGGCACCGGGTGCGGCGGGTGCTGGTCGCGGCGGTCATGGTGCCGCTGGTGACCGGCGCGGGGCTGAGCGCCGCGCTGATGGTGTGGGACCGGGTGACGGCGTCGCGCGCGGTGCTCGACCCGGGTGACTTCGCCCGGCTGCGGGTGGGGCAGGATCGCTCCGAGGTGGAGCGGGTGCTGCCGGGCCGTCAGGTGGCCCATCACCCCTCGGCCGCCGAACCGGAGGGACGGGGCATCAGATGCGAGTACTACGCGATGACGGCCGATCGCTTCGACGACCGCTCCGGGGACGCGTACCGGCTGTGCTTCCGGGGGAACGTTCTGGTGGCGCGCGATGCCCTCACCCCCTGACGCCTGTGGGCTGCCGATGATCCGGGTGCTGGTCGCCGACGACGAGCCGATGATCCGCGCGGGCGTACGCGCCGTACTGGCCACCGATCCGGCCATCGACGTCGTGGCGGAGGCGGCCGACGGGCGGGACGCCGTGGAGCTGGTGCGGCGGCACCGCCCGCGGGTGGCCGTGCTCGACATCCGGATGCCGGTGATGGGCGGTATCGAGGCGGCGGAGGAGATCCGCAAGACGGTGCCGGAGACCGGGGTGATCATGCTGACGACGTTCGGGGAGGACGACTACATCCTGCGGGCCCTCGGCGGCGGCGCCGCCGGTTTCCTGATCAAGTCGGGAGAGCCCGAGGAACTGATCGCGGGGGTCCGCGCGGTGGCCGACGGCGCCGCCTATCTGTCACCGAAGGTCGCCGCCCGGGTGGTCGCGCACCTCGCGGCGGGCGGCGCCGGTGCCCAGGCCGGGCGGCGCGGGGCGGCCCGGGAGCGGGTCGCGGCGCTCACCGCCCGGGAGCGCGAGGTGCTGGCCTTCCTCGGCGGCGGGCTGTCGAACGGGCAGATCGCCCGGCGGCTCCATGTGGTGGAGGGGACGGTCAAGGCGCACGTCAGCTCCATCCTGGCCCGGCTGGGGGTGGACAACCGGGCCGCGGCCGCCGTCGTGGCGCATGAGGCCGGTGTCGTACCGCCGCCGCCCGAGCGCCCGTGAGCCGACGCGCACGGCGAGCGGCTCCAGCGCGAGCAGCGCGGCCGCCACGAGGCACCCGCCCAGGATCGCCCCGGCGAGCACGTCGTGCGGATAGTGCACCCCGGCCAGGACGCGCAGCAGCGCCGCGGCCACTGCCGTCGGAAGGGCCAGGGCGGCCCAGCGCGGCCGCAGGACGGCTGTGCCGACGGCGAGGGCGGCGGCCAGGGTGGCGTGGTTGCTGGGGAACGACCAGTCCCCCGCCGCTGGGCAGTCGGCGATCGCGGCGGCTCCGCGCACCGCACGGCAGGGCCGTTCCTCGTCCACCACCAGCTTCAGGGCCTCGCTGAGCGCGTACGCGGCGACGGTGCCCAGGCCGGCCACGGCGGTCCCGGCGATGCCGCGCGCGTCCTTGCGGCGCAGCGCCGTCCACCCCAATACGGCCAGCAGCAGCCCGAGGACGGCCACGGTGCCCTCGCTCGCCGCTTCCAGGAGCGCGGCCGGAACGTCGGCCACCGCTCCGGTCAGCGCGCGGTACGCGGATGCCGAGGCTCCGCCTTCGACCTCGACGGGGCCGGGGTCCCCCAGCCCGCCCGGGGCGAGCCGAACGACCGCCCCCGCGCCCGCGGCGAGCAGCGCCGCGGACCACAGGAGCCGGGGGATGGGGTGCGAGTGCGTATCCATGGCCCCGAACGTAGGAGCGACGCAGGCCGGGGGCTCGGGCCGAACGGCAGGGCGGGACCTGGACGATGGTCAGGGTTGACGGGGGCCGCTTCGCGAGCGTTCCCCGATCGTGTGGACCTCCGTCGTACGCCTGCGGCCGGTGAGGCTTTGCGGCAAGGTGACCGGCACCGCCGTGCTGGACCACACCGTCAGGGGGATCCGTGGCAGCGTCGCAGACCGCCGACCAACCGGCCGATCAACCGGCAGCGCAACCCGACAGAGCCGCTGAGGAGTTGCGGTTCAGGCCGCCCACGCCGGTGGCCCTGGAGACGATCACCACCCGGGCCATGGCCCGCCGCCTGCCGCAACTGGTGCGCCGCTCCCTGGGGTTGGCCTGGCGGGTGGACCGCAAGGCGGTCGTGACGCTGCTGCTGTGCCAGGCGCTCGCGGGGTTCTTCGAGGCGTTCGGGCTGCTGGCGACCACCGGCACCATCACGGCGCTCATCTCCTCCGGGCACATCGGCGAGCGGCTGCGGGAGGCGCTGCCGTCGATCGCGGTGCTGGCCGGGGCGGCGGGGTTGCGGGCGCTGCTGGGGATCGCGGTGTCGAACGTCTCCAGCAGGCTGTCGCCGCGGATCTCGCGGGAGGCCGAGACCCAGATGCTGGACGCGGCGATCAACGCGGAGCTGGCGGCGTACGACAATCCCGGGTTCAACGACAAGTGGGACGCGGCGGACCGGGGCGCGGAGGTCGCGCAGGATCTGATCGTCGAGTCGCAGCAGCTGATGGCGTGTCTGTCCTCGCTGGTCGCGGCGGCCGGGGTGGTGACCGTGCTGCATCCGGCGCTGCTGCCGCTGTTGCTGCTGGCCGCGCTGCCGCAGGGGATCGCGGGGATGAAGGGCGCGCGGGTGCAGTACGAGACGAGCCGGGCGATGAGCGCGGACCGGCGCACGCTCGGGCTGCTGCGCTGGTACATGGTGGACAAGGACATCGCCGATCAGCTGCGCTCGGGCACCATGGCGTCGTTCCTCCTGGAGCGGTACCGGGCGATCGGCGCGCGGGTGGACGCCGCGACGGACAAGGCGGTGCACCGGGGCGCCCGGTACGCGGTGGCGGGGGCGCTCGCCGGGGGTTTCGCGTCGGGGCTGGTGTGGGCGTCGCTGGCGCTGCTGCTGGGGTCCGGTCGGATGTCGGTGGCCTCGGCGGGGACGGCGGTGTTCGCGCTGCGGACGGTGGGCGCGTCGTTGCAGGGGATGGTCGGGTACGGGACGCGGCTGTTCCGTACGGGGCTGTACCTGGACGACTGGGCGGAGTTCATCGAGGAGGCGGGCGGGCACCGGATGCGGCGCGGCAGCCGGGCGCCGGACGTACCGCGGGTGATCCGTGCCGAGGGGCTGACGTACGCCTACCCGGAGGCCGAGGCTCCGGCGCTGGCCGAGGTGAGTCTGGAGGTGCGGCGCGGCGAAGTGCTGGCGCTGGTCGGGGAGAACGGCTCCGGCAAGACCACCCTGAGCAAGCTGCTGACGGGGCTGTATCTGCCCACGGGGGGCGCGGTGACCTGGGACGGTACGAGCACCGCTGAGCTGGACCCGCAGGCGATGTGGCGGCACACGGCGGTCGTGCCGCAGGACTACGCCCACTGGCCGCTGTCCGCGCGCGACAACATCACCCTCGGGCAGCCGCACGGCGGGGACGAGGCGGTCCGGTCGGCGGCGGTCCACTCCGGGGCGCATGAGGTGGTCGACGGGCTGCGCAGCGGGCTGGACACGCTGCTGGCCCGGCAGTGGTGGGGCGGGGTGGAGCTGTCCGGCGGACAGTGGCAACGGATCGCGCTGGCCCGCGCGTTCCACCGGCCCGCCGGGCTGCTGGTGATGGACGAGCCCACCAGCGCCCTGGACGCGCGCGCCGAGCACCGGATCTTCGCCGGGCTGCGGCGGATGGCGCGGGACCGCGCGGTCGTCCTGGTCACGCACCGGCTGGCGAACGTGGCGGTGGCCGACCGCATCGTGGTGCTGGACCGCGGGCGGGTGATCCAGCAGGGCACGTTCGAGGAGCTGACCCGATCGCCGGGCCTGTTCCGGGAGTTGTGGGAGCTGCAGAACGACCGCGGAGTGCCCGCCCCGCGCGGCGAAGCCACGTAGGCCGCTTACGGCGCGGGCCTCAGGCGGCGCGGGCGCGGGAGGCGGCGATCTCGGCGTACGCCCGCTCGCGGCCCTCCCAGTGGGATCCCTCGACGGACTTGCCGGGTTCGAGGTCCTTGTAGACGTCGAAGAAGTGGGTGATCTCCATACGGTCGAACTCGGGCACGTCGTCGATGTCCTGGACGTCCACATAGCGCGGATCGTGGGCGGGCACGCAGAGGATCTTCTCGTCCGGCCCCTTCTCGTCGCGCATGCAGTACATCCCTATGGCCCGGCAGAGGATCACACAGCCGGGGAAGGTGGGCTCGCCGACGGTGACCAGGGCGTCGAGCGGATCGCCGTCGCGGCCGAGGGTGTGGTCGATGTAGCCGTAGTCGGCCGGGTATTTGGTGGCGGTGAACAGCATCCGGTCCAGCCGGATCCGACCGGTCTCATGGTCCATCTCGTACTTGTTGCGGGACCCCTCGGGGATCTCCACGACGACATCGAATTCGGCGGCGGACTCCATCGCGACCTCCGGTCACCGGTGGGCGTGCTTCCAGTGTGCGCCGTGCGCGCCGCTTACGCACCGCGTACGAGGGCGCCGATCTCGGCCTCGAAGAGCGCCGCCGGGTCGAAGCCCATCCCGCTGAACTGGCCCTGCACTTCAAGGCTGATCACCCCGTGCAGCCGGGTCCAGGTGGCCAGGGCGCGGCTCTTCAGCTCGCCGTCCGGCTCCGGCCCCGGGGCCCAGGGGGGAACGCCCTCCAGCTGCCGCGCCAGCTCGGCCTCGAGGGGGGTCGGGGCGGCGGCGCGGTCCAGGGCGGCGCAGGCGTCGAGGATGGTGCGCATCAGGGTGCCCGCGCTCTCGGTGGTCTCGGGCGGCGCCTGGTAACCGGGCACCGGGGTGCCGTAGATGAGCAGATAGCGGTCGGGCTGCTGCTTCGCCCAGTCGCGCAGCGCGTGGGCGAGGGCGCGGAAGCGGTCGGCGGGGGCCGCGCCGTCGGCGGCTTCGGCGGCCGCGACGGCCACCGCGGCCAGTTCGCGGTAGGCGTCGGTGATCAGCTCGGTCAGCAGCTCGTCCCGGCCCGCGAAGTAGCGGTAGAGCGCGGGGCCGGTCATGCCCATCGCCTTCGCGATCGCGTTCACCGAGATGCCCGCCGTGCCCGACTCGGCGAGCTGGGTCAGGGCCACGGCCTTGGCCTCCTCCCGGGTCTGCTGCCGGTAGCGCTCTCGCCGTGCTGTGGCCATGGGCGCGCCCTTCCCTTCTCGTGCGGACCTCGTTGCCGACCTCGTGCGGACCGGAAAAACGGGGCTTGACACATCGAGGGTAACAGGTTCATTGTTTCGTTAGAAGTTCTCACAGTCGATAGAAGACCTCACGAGAAGCGGGGCAACCGCCATGTCGTCACTCACCGAAGTCGTCCTGCCCGGTCCGGTGGAACCGGAGGGGCTGCGGCTCCGCACCGGCCCGGTGCCCGAGCCCGGCCCCGGCCGGGTGCTGGTGGCCGTCGAGGCGTCCGGGGTCTCCTTCGCCGAGCAGCAGATGCGCCGCGGCAAGTACTACGACCAGCCGCCGTTCCCCTTCGTGCCGGGCTACGACCTGGTGGGCAGGGTCGCCGCGACGGGCGCGGGCGTGGATCCGGCGCTGCGCGGCCGCCGGTTCGCCGTGCTGACCAAGATCGGCGGATGGGCCAGCCATGTGGTGGCCGACGCGGGCGATCTGGTCGCGGTGCCGGACGGGGTGGGCGCGGCCGAGGCCGAGACGGTGGTGGTCAACGGGATCACGGCATGGCAGATGCTGCACCGGGTGGCCGGGGCCCGGGCCGGGATGACGGTGCTGGTCCACGGGGCCAACGGCGGGGTGGGCTCCACCCTGGTCCAGCTCGCCCGCCGCGCCGGTATCGCGGTCATCGGCACCGCGTCGCCCCGCCACCACGACGCGGTGCGGGCGCTGGGCGCCACCCCCGTCGACTACCGCGACCCGGATCTGGCCGCGCGGGTGCGCGCGTTGGCGCCCGGCGGGGTGGACGCGGTGTTCGACCACGTCGGGGGCGAGGGCATCGTGGAGTCGTTCCGGCTGCTGGCCCGTGGCGGCACGCTCGTCTCGTACGGCACGGCGGCCACCCGGGACGTGCCGGGCTCGTCCCGGGCGCCGGTCCTGAAGCTGTTCGCCCGGCTCGTGCTGTGGAATCTGCTGCCCAACGGCCGGAGGGCGCACTTCTACAACCTGTGGGCGGGCAGGCGGCGGCGCGCCGCCTACCAGGCGCGGACGCGTGAGGATCTGGGCCAGGTGTTCGCGCTGCTGGCGAGCGGTGAGCTCACCGCTCAGGTGGCCGCGCGCATCCCGCTCGCCGAGGCCGCGCGGGCGATGCGGCTGGCGGAGTCCGGCGCGGTCACGGGCAAGGTCGTCCTCGTGACCGGCGAGACCTCATGAGTACCGGGCTCCGGGCCCTCCTCGCCGTGATAATTTTCGTATACGAGTGGTATGCGAGGAGGCATGGGCCCAGTGCAGTCCGGACGAGAAAAGGCGTACGCGTTCCTCAAGGAGACCGTGCTGACCGATCCCGACATGCAGGGCAGGTTCCTCACCGAGCAGGAGATCGCCGACCGGATCGGCATCTCGCGGACCCCCATCCGCGAGGCCCTGCTGCTGCTCGCGGCCGAGGATCTGGTGCAGTTGGTGCCCAAGCGGGGTGCGCACATCGCGCCGCTGTCCGGCCGGGAGATCACCGAGCTGATGGAGTTGCGCGGGATCGTCGAGCGCCATGCCGCGGAGACGGCCATCGAGCAACGGAAGGTGCCGGTCGAGAAGCTGACGGAGCTGCTGGAGCGGCAGCGCGGGCTCAGCGGACCCGAGCACGCCAAGGAGTTCATCGCCGTGGACCATCTCTTCCACGCGACCATGGTCGCCGCGGTGGGCAACGAACTCCTCAACCGGCACTACGAGGGGCTGCGCAGCCGCCAGATCCGGGCCGGGGTGGTGGCGTTGTACAACCGGATCGGCCGCCAGGAGGCGGTGCTCGCCGAGCACCAGGCGATCCTGGACGCGGTGGCCTCCGGCGACCCGGAGGCGGCGCGCACCGCGATCAGCGGCCATCTGGAGTCGACGCTCAAGGTGCTGCTCGCGGGGTGAGCCGCTCCCCGGGACCGCGCCGGTCCCGGGACGCCTCGGCCCCCGGCCCGGCGGGAGCACCACAGCCCCGGGCCGCCGCGGCCCCGGCCGCCTCAGGCCCCGGCCGGGGCCTCCGGACCGGCTTCCGGATCGGCCGCCGAATCGGTGTCCGGATAAGTGATCACCAGCATCGTCACCCCGTCGTCGGAGATCCACGGGCCATGGGGCATGCCGGGCGGGCGGCACGCGTAGTCCCCCTGCGAAAAGGTCCGCCCCAGCGTCAGGTCGCGCATGCCGCCCTCGATCAGATAGACCTCCTCCCAGAAGTCATGGCGGACGACTCCGGACCCCGAGGTGTCCGTGCCCGGCTCCCACCGGACGAGCGCGGTGCGACGCGCACCGCTCCCGTCCGCGGCGAGGGTCTGCTCCCGGACCCCCGGGGCCGCCCCCTCGGGCACCTGCCAGGCGCCCGAGGGGCGGTGGAATTCGAGCTCAGGCTTGGCCCGCCCGCTCATGCGCGGGTTCCCAGCCTGCGGTTGGCCAGGACGGACACCGTGCGCCGCACCGCGGCGACCTCCTCGGTGACGACGTCCGCCACCAGCAGGCCGGGCGCCGCCTCCAGCCGCTCGCGCACCGTCCCGTCGGGGCCGACCAGGGCGCTGTATCCGATGCCGGTGGGGGCACTGGTCGAGGGGGCTTCGGCACCGCCCGCCGCCGGGTCGGCCTGCCCCACGGCGGCCAGCCACACGGTGGCGTCCAGCGCCCGCGCCCGGGTCAGCAGCTCCCACTGCTCACGCTTGCCGGGGCCCGCGCCCCAGGAGGCCGGAAGCAGCGACAGCACCGCGCCCGCGTCGGCGTGCGCCCGGAACAGCTCCGGGAAGCGCACGTCGTAGCAGGTGGCGAGGCCGATCCGGACGCCGTCCAGCTCGAAGGTCACCACCTGAGAGCCGGGGGCCACGGTCTTGGACTCCGCGAAGCCGAAGGCGTCATACAGATGGATCTTGTCGTAGGAGGCCTCGACACCGGGGCCGGTGGCCAGCAGGGTGTTGGTGACCCGCCCGTCCGGGGCCGGGGTGAACATGCCCGCCACGACCACCAGCCCGGCGTCCCGCGCGATCCGCCGGATCTCGGTGGCCCAGGGGCCGTCCAGCGGTTCGGCGAGCGGTCCCAGCCGGGTGCCGAAGCACGCCATGGCGGCTTCCGGGAAGACCACGAGCCGGGCGCCGTCCGCCGCCGCGCGCAGGGCATGTTCGCGCAGGGTGACGAGGTTCGCCTTCGGATCCGGGCCGGTGGTGATCTGGCTCAGTGCGATGCGCATGGGGTGTGTACTGCCTTCCCTGGTTGGCGCGGTGGGTGACCTGGCGATGATGCCCCGGGCGGGGCGGGACCGCCCGTTCCGGGGGTGGTGCGTCAGCCGATCGCGGCGGACGAGTGGTGCGGTGCGGCCACACCGTCCGGCTCCTCGTCCTCGGCGGGCGCCGCGTCCCGGCCCAGCCACAGCCCGGCGACCGTGGCCACCGCCGTGAGCGCGATGTAGAGCGCCAGCGGCAGCCAGGCGCGATACGTCCCCAGCAGCGTCGTGAACAGCAGCGGCGCGACCGCCCCGCCGACGACTCCGGCGAGGGTGTACGCGAGAGAGGAGCCCGTGTAGCGCAGCCGCGGCGAGAACTGCTCGGCGATGAAGGCCGCCTGCGGCCCGTACATCAGCGAATGGATCACCAGCGCCACGATCACGCCCAGCGTGAGCAGCGCCCAGCTCCCGCCCGCGACCAGCGGGAAGAAGACGAAGGGCCAGACGCCCGCGGCGACGGCGGAGACACCGTACAGCCACCGCCGGTTGACGCGGTCGGAGAGCGCCCCGGCCAGCGGGATCAGGAAGATCTGGAGGGAGGAGCCGATGAGGACGGCGGTCAGCGCGGAACCGCGCGACATGCCCAGCTCCCCGGTGGCGTAGGTGAGCACGAAGACGGTGAACATCGCGTACAGCACATCGGGGGCGATGCGGCAGAGGATCGCCGCGGTCAGCGCCCGGGGCTGGGAGGTGAACACCTCGCGCACCGGCGCCTCGGGGCGGTCCTGCGCGGCCTCCATGGCCCGGAAGACCGGGGTCTCCTCCAGCTTGGCGCGGACCCACAGCCCGAACACCACCAGCACACCGGAGAGGAGGAACGCCACCCGCCAGCCCCAGGACAGGAACTGGTCCTCCGTCAGCGTGGCGCCGAGCCCCGCGAGCACGCCGTTGGCGAGCAGATTGCCCGCCGGCGGACCGACCTGCGCGGCCGAGGCGTAGAAGCCGCGCCGCCGTGGATCGCCGTACTCGCTGGACAGCAGCACCGCGCCGCCCCACTCGCCGCCCACGCCGACGCCCTGGGCGAAGCGCAGCAGCACCAGGGCGGCGGGGGCCGCGACGCCGACCGTGGCGTAGGTGGGCAGCAGCCCGATCAGCAGGGTCGCGGCGCCGATGAGCACCAGGGTCGCGATGAGCACCTTCTTCCGGCCGATCACGTCTCCGAGGCGGCCGAAGACGAACCCGCCCAGCGGGCGGGAGACATAGCCGACGGCGTAGGTGGAGAACGCCAGGAGGGTGCCGGTGAACGGGTCCTTGGAGGGGAAGAAGAGGTCGCCGAAGACCAGCGCCGCGGCGGCGGAGTAGACGGCGAAGTCGTACCACTCCAGGGCGGTTCCGGTCAGGCTGGCGACGAAGGCGCGGCGGACCGCGGATCCGTCCGCCCGCGGCTCTGGTGCGCTCGTGGAGGTGCGCTGCATGGTCCGTCCTCTGGGTGGTGCGGGGGTGGGTGCGTGATCGGTGGCTGCGTGTCGGTGCTGGGTGATCGGTGGATGGAAGTGCCGGTGGATCCGTGCGGGGTGGTTGCGCGATGCACGGCTTCCGGCATACTTGTTGTATACCAAGCGTATGCGCAACCCCCTTGAGGGAAGTTCCTCGCGATCTGGAGAGCCCGCCCCATGACGACGCAGCCCCCGCAGTCCCCCCGCCCCGCCCTGACCTTCGCACTTCCCGACGGCTCCACCCGGCAGGTGGAGGTCGTCCAGGTGCTCAACGCGGGCTACGCCGGGCGCAGCCAGGAGGATGTGGCCGCCCATGTGGCCGAACTCGCCGAGCTGGGCGTTCCCGCCCCCAGCGTGACGCCCGCCCTCTACCCCGTCGCGCCCTATCTCGCCCAGCAGACCGGCCGGGTCAGCGTCCAGCACGGCCGCACCTCGGGCGAGGCGGAGTGGGCGCTGATCGTGGCCGAGGACGGGGAGCTGCTGCTCACCGCCGCCTGCGACCACACCGACCGGGAGCTCGAGGTCCACGGCGTGGCCTGGAGCAAGAACGCCGGGCCCGATGTGCTCGCCGCCCGCGCCTGGCGCCTGGCGGACGTGGCCGCGCGGCTGGACGAGCTGACCCTGCGGGCCTGGGTCACCCATGACGGCAAGGAGACCGAGCTGCAGAGCGGCACCCTGGCCGAGCTGCTGCCGCCCGCGTACTGGGTCGAGGTGCTGCGCGAGCGCGGCGGCCTGGTGCCGGGCACGGTGCTGATCTCCGGGACGATCCCGATGACGGACGGTGTCGACCAGTTCGCCGACCGCTGGCGGGTGGAGCTGGGCGATCCGGCCACCGGCGACATCATCGAATGCTCCTACGACGTGGTCCCGATGCCGGAGCCGATCGGCTGACGCCCCCACACCGTCAAGGCCGCCGGCCGCACCCCCGCGAAGGGGAGTGCGGCCGGCGGCCCTGTCCGTTGTGACTCGTGGCGTCTGATTCCGTGTCGTTCAGCTCTCGGTCAGGTCTCCCGTCCCTTCCGCATCACCACGCCTGCGGCGATCAGGCCGAACAGGCAGGTGAGGGCGCCGACGAGCACGTTGTTCCAGATCATTCCGGCATCCGGCCCCCTGGCAACGACCCAGGGAGAAATGATCATCCATACACCGATCGCGGACATGGCCCAGCACAGGCTGTACATCCTCCTCGGCGCCGATGTGAGGCCGATACCGAGCAGGGCGATGGCCACGCCGAGGATGAGGTTGTTGACCATGAGGTTGGGGCTGGTGCTCGAGAAGTGCACCACCCAGGGGGAGATGGCGAAGTACAGACCGGCGAGCAGCACCGGCCCGTCGAGGAACACAACGTCCCGCGCGTCCATCATGCGAGCGAAGCGCTCACGCATCTCGGACACGTCGGGGTGGCCCTTGAGATCACCTCGGGTACGTGAGACGTCGGCCATACGACTCGCCTCCTTCGTTCCATGCAAGTCTGACCGCGCAGTGCGGCAATATCACCGCACCACCATTGTGCGCCTCGCCTTGCTTTATAGGTAGATGTCTGTTTGAGGCCGCTGTCCACCGGTCCGCCACGAATCCGCGAGGGCGGTCAGCCGGGGTGGACCTGCTCGTCCTTCGCGTACCAGGCGCGGTCCAGGTCGGTGATGTTCACGGTGGTCTGCACGGTCAGGCCCGGCACCGGCGCCACATGGGCGCGGGCGACGTCCAGCACGGCACGGGACAGCTCCGCCTTGGTCCCGGCGTCCCGGCCGGACAGGATCGCCACCTCGATGTGGATCATGGCGAGATGATGCGCCCCGTCCGCGAGCACGGCCTCCTCGACCCGGCGGAACCGGGTCTTGCACCCGGCCACCGCGGTGTCGATGGTCTTGGCGACGACCGGATGCAGGGCGGTGCCGAAGCCCTGGCGGTCGAAGGCGTCGGCCAGGGTGTCGGAGTATTCGACGACGATGTGCGGCATGAGAGGGCTCCTCATCGGCTCTGCGAGGTGGAGTGGGCATCGTCGCACCCTGCTGCCCCGGAACCGAGCGCCCCGGCGCGTTCTTCTGCTTCAATAGGGGGCATGGTCAGCCTCATCAACGCCGCGACGGGTCGTCTCGACCTCGAGCCGTTCTGGCCGTCCCGGCAGGCGCACCACTTCGACCGCGAGTGTTGCCGCGCATCCGTTGCGCGGGCCCGCTCGCTCGGCTGCTGACGCCGCCCCACCGGCCGCTCAGCCCGCCGCCCGGCTCCGGGGCATCGTTCTCCCCGGTCCGGTTCCCCGGCCCAGCCCGCGCGCATGACGTCCACCGACGCCCCTCAGCGCGAAAGAGCTGACTCCCATGACGAACATGACGAACGTCCGTGCCCTCTCCGCCTCCCCGGCCACCGGCCCCGCGGCCACCGCCGTGCCAGGGCGGGCCCCGCTCACCGCCCGCCAGCGGCTACGAGCCGTCGCCCGGGACGAGGTGCCCCCGGTCGACGACCTGCTGCACCCCGGCGCCACCTGGCTGCCCGCTCCCCCGCACACCGTCCCCGCCCTCCCCGGGCAGCCGCCGATGATCGGCTACCTGGTGCTGGTCCCGGCCGACCAGCACCGGCCCCGGGCCGCCGCGGCCACCGCCGCGGCCACCACACCCGCCGCGCCCACACCCGCCGCGCCCGACCCGCTCACCATCGACGACGGGCCGGTGAGCATCGACCCCGAGCAGCGGACCGTGCGGGTCGCGGGGCGTCCGCTCGACCTCACCTATCTGGAGTTCGAGCTGCTGGCCCATCTCGTCGCCCATCCGCACCGGGTGCACACCCGCGATCAGCTGGTGACGACGGTGTGGGGGTACGGACACGTCGGCGACGGCCGGACCGTGGACGTCCATGTGGCCCGGCTGCGCCGCAAGTTGGGCGCGGAGCACCGGGCCTCGATCGTGACGGTGCGGCGCGTGGGCTACAAGTACGTCCCGACCGCGTAGCGCGGCGGCGAAGAGCGCCGTACGGGCCACGGCTCGGCCCGTACGGCGCTCCCGCGATCGGCGGTCAGCGTTCGGCGCCCACCAGCGGGCGGGACTCCTCGGCGGTCGGAGCGTCGCCGTGGCTGACGTTCGGCAGCCACCGCAGCGCGCGCGGCAGGTACCAGGTGCGCTCGCCGAGCAGCGCCATCAGCGAGGGCAGCAGCAGCATCCGTACGAGGGTGGCGTCCACCAGCACCGCGACCGCGAGCCCGACGCCCATCTGCTGCATGTCCTGCATCCGCAGCAGCGCCAGGACCGCGAACACCGCGACCATGATGGTGGCCGCCCCGGTGACCGAGCCCGCCGTCGTACGGATGCCCTCGCGGATCGCGTCCCGCGTCGTCAGGCCCCGCTCGTGCGCCTCGCGGATCCGCGAGACCACGAAGACGTGGTAGTCCATCGACAGCCCGAAGAGGATGACGAGGACGAACAGCGGCATCCACGACTCGATCGCCCCGGCCGGTTCCATGCCCATCAGTTCCGCGCCCCAGCCGTGCTGGAAGACGGCGGTCATGGTGCCGTACGCGGCGCCCACCGACAGCAGGTTGAGCAGGATCGACACGATCGCGATCGGCAGCGACCGGAAGCACACCAGCATGAGCAGGAAGGTGACCGCGGCGATGAAGAGGAAGACCGGTGCGATGTCGGTCTTCAGCTGGTCGGTGAAGTCGCGGCTCTCGGCGAGTTCGCCCCCCACGTAGGCCTCGTCGGACACCGGTCCGAGGACGTCCGGCACCAGGTCGTCGCGCAGGGTGTCCAGCGCCCGCCGCGACTCCGCGTTCTCGCCGTTGCCCGCGAGCGGCACCTCGATACGGGCCACGCCCTGCCGGGGGTGCAGATCGACGTCGACGGCCTTGCCGAACCGGCCGGAGTCGGCCAGCTGCTTCTTGAAGTCAGTGACGGCCGCGCCGAAGCGGGGCGAGGAGATGTCGTCGGCCCGCAGCACGACCTCGGCCGGGGCCGGGCCGCCCGGGAACGCGCCGGTGATCTCCTTGTACGCCACCGTCAGCGGGGCGTCCGAGCCGAACTGCTGCTCCATGCCGAGGTTTTCGGTCTTCATCCCGAGCGCCGGGGCGCACAGCACCAGCAGCAGGGCGGCCGAGATGGCGGCGAACAGCTTCGGCCGGGCCAGCACCGGCTTCATGAGCGTGCCGGAGATCCCGCCGCTCGCCTGGACGCCCTGCTTGCGGCGGCGGTTGAGCAGCGGCACCCGTCCCTTGTCGACCCGGTCGCCGAGCCAGGACAGCGTGGCGGGCAGGACCGTCACCGACCCCAGCATCGCCATCAGGACGACCAGCAGGGTGGCGACCGCGAAGCCCTGGAACAGCATCAGCCCGGACAGGAACATGCCCGACATCGCCAGCATGACCGTGATCCCCGAGACCAGCACCGCCCGGCCGCTGGTCTCCGCGGCGATGCGCAGCGCGGTCTGCGGGTCCCGGCCCGCGGCCCGCTCGTCCCGCTCGCGCCGCAGGTAGAACAGGCAGTAGTCGACGCCGACGGCCAGCCCGACCAGGAACATCACGGAGTTGGTGGAGTCGTACAGCGGCAGCTTGTGGCTGACCAGGGCCAGCAGCCCGAAGGTACCGATGCAGGCGGTCACCCCGAGCAGCACCGGCAGCAGGGCCGCGACCAGCGCCCCGAAGACCACCAGCAGGATGCCCAGCGCCAGCGGCACGGCCGTGAATTCGGCCTTCTTGAAGTCGTCCTTCAGCATCCCGTCCAGCTCGTGCTGGGCGGTGGCGTCGCCGAACTCATGGACGGTGATCCCTTGGTGCGCGGACCCGGTCGCCGCCACCGCGTCCAGGACGGGCTTCACCCGCTCCCCCGCGGTGTCCGGATCGCCCTTCATCTGGAAGGTGACCAGCCCCTCACGGCCACTGGCCGAGCGCACCGGCGGCTGGACACGCGCGGTCTCGCCGGTCTTCTCCAGCCGGCCGGCGAGGTCGCGGGCCGCGGACCGCCAGCCGTCCGGGTCCGCGCTGCGCAGCATCACCATCTCGCCGGCCGGTGTGGTGAGCCCGGCGTCCTCGAGGATCTTCTGGGCGCGTGCGGAGTCGCCCGCGCCGTTCTCGGAATTCGTCATCTGCCGGGATCCGGACATGCCGCCGACGACTGCGACGACGACCACGAACAGCAGCCATCCGATGATCGCGGACTTGCGGTGACGGGTGCTCCACCCGCCGAGCCGCACGGCCAGGCCTCGCCTCGTTGCGCTCATGGCGTCTCTCCCACTGGGGATGCGTACTGGATACGGACCGGATCGGTCATGTCCTAGACGCTAGAAAAAGGCGCGTTCCCGCCCCAGCCGGTCAACACCCGAATCCCCGAGGCATAGGGCGAGGCCCGGGGTGGTGTTGGGTGTACCCCTCGAACGGGGCGCGGCCCCCGTGACCGATCATGCGGCGTCCAGCAGACTTGAGCCATCGAAGGATGCCGCACAGCTGAAGAACCCTGGAGGGCGTGCGATGAAGGTCCGCAGCGGACTGTTGGCCTGTTTACGGGGGCTCGCCCTGGCGTTCGTCACGCTCGCGGGTTCGATCACGCTGTTCGTGCTGACGGTGCTGTCCATCGCCTTCATGCTGCTGGGCCTGGGTGTTTTCACCACTCCCGCGCTGATCGGCGCGGTGCGCCGGCACGCCAATCAGCGCAGGCTGCTGGCCGCCCGGTGGTCCGGGGTCCAGATCCGGCTGCCCTACCGGCCGCTGCCCGCCGACCGGCGCTCCGGTCTGACCGGGCAGGTGGAGCTGTGCACCCATCTGCTGAAGGACCCGGCGACCTGGCGGGACCTGCTGTGGCTGCTGGTCGACATGACGGCGGGCTGCGTCACCGCGGCGCTCGCCTGTGTCTTCCTGCCGTACGGGGTCGAGGGCTGGGTGCTGGCCGCCGGGGTCTGGGAGCCGATCGTCGACGCGGGCGACACGTACTGGTATGCGTTCGTCCCCGTGACCTCGCAGACGACCGCGAACCTCGCCGCCCTGACCGGAGCCGGCTTCGCCCTCCTCGGGCTGTTCGCCTCGCCCCTGCTGCTGCGCGCCCACTTCCTGCTGGCCCGCGCCTTCCTCGCCCCCACCCCGCAGATGGCCCTCGCCGAGCGCGTCGAGCGGCTCACCGAGACCCGGCACGACGCCGTGGACACCTCGGCCGCCGAGCTGCGCCGCATCGAGCGCGATCTGCACGACGGCGCGCAGGCCCGGCTCGTGGCCATGGGCATGAGCCTGGGCACCATCGAGGCGCTGGTCGAGAAGGACCCGGCCAAGGCCAAGGAACTCCTCGCCGCGGCCCGCACCAACTCCGCCGAGGCCCTGGCCGAACTGCGCGATCTGGTCCGCGGCATCCACCCGCCGGTGCTGGCCGAACGCGGCCTGGGCGACGCGGTGCGCGCCCTCGCCCTGCGGATGCCCATCCCGGTGGAGACCGAGGTGGAGCTGTCGGGCCGGTTCGAGGAGCCGGTCGAGGCGGCCGCGTACTTCGCCATCAGCGAGATCCTCACCAACGCGGCCAAGCACTCCGGCGCCGAGCGCATGTGGCTCGACATCCACCACGAGGCCGGGATGCTGCGCATCGCGGTCACCGACAACGGCAGCGGCGGCGCCCGCGTCGCGGAGGGCGGCGGCCTCAGCGGCGTCGAACGGCGGCTGGGCACCTTCGACGGCGTCCTCGCCGTCAGCAGCCCGCCCGGCGGGCCCACCATGGTGACGATGGAGATCCCCTGCGTCCCGACCGCCCCACGACCGGCGGTCTGAGCCCCGGCGAGGGCCGTACGACGGTACATTCGACGCATTCGGCCCGGAGTTCCGTTCCGGGCCCGATGACGTCATGGAGCCCGCCGTGCGCGTAGTCGTTGCCGAGGATCTGTTCCTGCTCAGGGACGGGTTGGTGCGGATGCTGGAGGCCTACGATTTCGAGATCGCCGCCGCCGTCGAGAGCGGGCCGGAGCTGACCCGGGCGCTGGCGGAGCTGAAGCCGGACGTGGCCGTGGTGGACGTACGGCTGCCGCCGTCGTTCACCGACGAGGGCCTGCAGTGCGCGCTGGCGGCGCGGCGGGACCGGCCGGGGCTGCCCGTGCTGGTGCTGTCGCAGCACGTGGAGCAGCTGTACGCGCGGGAGCTGCTGGCCGACGGGAGCGGCGGCATCGGCTATCTGCTCAAGGACCGGGTCTTCGACGCGGACCAGTTCATCGACGCGGTGCGGCGGGTCGCCGAGGGCGGTACGGCGATGGACCCGCAGGTGATCTCGCAGCTGCTGACCCGGCGCTCGCAGGACCGGCCGATGGGGCATCTGACGCCCCGGGAGCGCGAGGTGATGGAGCTGATGGCGCAGGGCCGGTCGAACGCGGCGATCGCGGCGCAGCTGGTGGTGACCGAGCGGGCCGTCGCCAAGCACACCTCGAACATCTTCGGGAAGCTCGGCCTGCCGCAGTCCGACGACGACAACCGCCGGGTGCTGGCCGTGCTGGCGTACCTGGACCGGGGGCGTACGGAGGCGAGCGGCGGCTGACGGGCGCTTCCCCCGGCGCGCGCGCCCCATTGCTCCCGCCCCGCATCGCTGGTTAAGTGCCTCGCGCACCACAACCGTTGGCCGTTGTCCGTTGGGGGGCGCATGAGCGACCTGAGCAGACGTACGCTGATCGGAACCGCCGGAGTACTCGGGGCCGGGGCCGCGTTAGGGGCTCACTCCCCCGCGCTGGCCGACACACCGCGGCCACCACAGGACAGCGCACAGGACACCGCCGTGACCGCCTTCGACACCGCGCCCGCGCACGCCGCGCTGCGGCGCCTGCTGCCCGAGCACGCCGAGCAGTTCCGCCTGGTGGCCCTTCCCGGCGGGACGAAGGAGCGGTTCGAGGTCACGGGTAAGGCGGGGCGGATCACCGTGGCGGGGACGAGCCCCGCGGTGCTGCTCACCGGCGTCCACTGGTACCTCAAGTACACCTGCCACGCCCAGATCACCTGGGCGGGTGATCAGCTGGAGCTGCCGAAGAGGCTGCCCGCGCCGCGCGGCACCGTCGAGCGGTCGACGGCGCTGCCGCACCGCTTCGCGTTCAACGACACCCACGACGGCTACACCGCCCCGTTCGCCGACTGGGACCGCTGGGAACACCTGATCGACATCGCGGCCCTGCACGGCTGCAACGAGCTGCTGGTCACCGCGGGCCAGGAGGCCGTCTACCACCGGCTGCTCCAGGACTTCGGCTACACGGACGCGGAGCTGCGCGCCTGGCTGCCCACCCCCGCCCACCAGCCGTGGTTCCTGATGCAGAACATGAGCGAGTACGGCGGCCCGGTGTCCACGGCGCTGATGGAGAAGCGGACCGATCTGGGGCGGCGCATCGCCGACCGGATGCGGGAGCTGGGCATGCGGCCCGTCTTCCCCGGCTACTTCGGCACCGTCCCCGACGGCTTCGCCGACCGCAACCCGGGTGCGCGCACCGTGCCGCAGGGCGACTGGAACGGGCTCCGGCGGCCCGACTGGCTCGACCCGCGCACCGACGCGTTCCACGAGGTGGCCGCGGCGTTCTACCGCCACCAGCAGGACCTGTTCGGCGAGTGCGATCTGTTCAAGATGGACCTGCTTCATGAAGGCGGCAATGCCGGTGACGTTTCGGTGCCGGACGCCGCGCGCGCCGTGGAGAAGGCGCTGCAGACCGCCCGCCCCGGCGCCATCTGGGTGATCCTGGGCTGGCAGGCCAACCCCCGGCGCGACCTGCTGGACGCGGTGAACCACGACCACATGCTGGTCGTGGACGGTCTGTCCGATCTGGACACGATCACCGACCGGGAGAAGGACTGGGGTTCGGTGCCGTACGCGTTCGGCACGATCCCCAACTTCGGCGGCCGTACGACGATCGGCGCCAAGACCCACATCTGGGCCCAGCGGTTCACCGTCTGGCGGGACAAGCCGGGCAGCAAGCTGGCCGGCACGGCGTACATGCCGGAGGCGGTCGAACGCGATCCGGCGGCGTTCGAGCTGTTCAGCGAGTTGGCGTGGCGGGATCAGGCGGTGGACCGGGACGAGTGGTTCCGTACCTACGCCGATGTCCGCTACGGCGCTCCGGACGGGAAGGCGCGGGAGGCGTTCGCGGCGCTGCGCGACACCGCGTACGAGATCAGCAGCAAGGACGGCCGCCCCCATGACTCCGTCTTCGCCTCCCGGCCCTCGGTCGCCGCGCGCTCGGGCACGTACTACGCCACCCATGTGCCCGCCTTCGACATCGCCCGCTTCGACGCGGCCCTGGCGGCGCTCCTGGGGGTAGGGGCCGGGCTGCGCGGCAGCGACGCGTACCGCTACGACCTGGCCGACACGGCGCGGCAGGCGCTCGCCAACCGGTCCTGGCAGCTCGCCCCGCAGCTCTCGGACGCGTGGGCCCGCAAGGACCTGGACACCTTCCGGGCGCTGTCCCGGCTGTGGCTCAAGCTGATGCGGCTGAGCGACGACATCACCGGCACCCACCGGCGTCTCCTCCTCGGCCCCTGGCTGGAGGACGCCAAGCGGATGGCCTCGGGCGAGGAGGAGTCCGTACAGCTGGAGTTCGCCGCGCGCGCTCTCATCACCACCTGGGCGGACCGGGGCGCCGCGGACACCGGCAAGCTCGCCAACTACGCCAACCGCGACTGGCACGGCCTCATCGGCGACTTCCACCTGCCCCAGTGGCAGTCCTACCTGGACGAGCTGGAGGACGCGCTCGCTGAAGGCCGCGCGCCGCGCGCCTTCGACTGGTACGCGCTCGAGGAGCCGTGGACGCGGGAGCGCAAGAGCTATCCGGTACGGCCGGTGGCGGACGCGTGGCAGACGGCGCGCCGGGTGTACGAGGCGCTGGCCAAGGCCCCGTACCAGGGGACGCTGACCGTCGGCACGGAGCCGGGGACGCTGCCGCCGGGCGGCTCCGGGGTCATCACCGCGACCCTGCGCAACGTCAACGGGCTGCGGGCCACCGGCCGCGTCGACTTCGACCTGACCGTGACCGGCCTGGACCCGGCGCCCCAGGGCCCCACCTCGCTGCCGTCGGTTCCGGCGGCGGGCAGCGGCGCGGTCCACTGGCGGGCCACCGCGCCCGACGACCCGCCGGCCGATCCGCTGAAGCCGTATCCGTACGAGCTCGCCGTACGGTACGGGCCGCGCGGCGAGGACCCGGTGCGGGCGGTGCGCACCGGCACCCTGTGGGTGGCGAGCCCCTTGGCCGACGGCTGGAAGACGGTCACCAACAACGGCGCGGTGTTCGGGCAGTTGGGCGAGCGGTTCGCGATCGACGGGGCCGGCCAGGACCTGTGGAAGGCGACGGCCGAGTTCGGCGCGGCGTACCGGGAGGGCGCGCTGCGGGCGGGGGTGGCGGTGACGGTGAAGGTGGATGCGCAGGCCGTCACCGGGCCCTGGGCCCGCGCCGGGATCATCGTCCGCAACGCGCTGGCGACGGCGGGCTCCCCGGGGTTCCTGAACCTGTCGGTCACGCCCGCCAACGGGGTCGTCCTGTCGTACGACTCAGGCGGCGACGGCACGCTCGACACCTACCAGCGGGTCACCGGTGTGAAGGCTCCGGTGCTGCTGCGGCTGACGCGCGCCTCCGCCACCTCGTGCACCGGCGAGCTGTCGACCGACGACGGCGCGAACTGGCGCAAGGTGGCGACGGTGACCGTGCCGGGCGCGGCGGCCGCGCAGGACGCCGGGCTGTTCATGAGCGCGGCCCACGGCGGCAGCGGGGCGCGCGGCACGGTCGAGTTCAGCGGCTGGCGCGTGAGCTGACGCGTCACGCTTCCCCGTCAAGGCTCCGCCCCCGCTCGCCGTGGGCGGAGCCGCCCGCTTTGTGACCTACTCCTACCGCCGCTCGTTTACGCCACGTGGAGCAGCAGCAGGCGACAGCCATTCCCCTCGACGACACCGCCGGCCTTGACGACACCGCCGAGGCCGCAGGCCCGATCGACGTCGAGCAGGCCGAGGCCGCCATCGTCGAGCACTATCCGCGGCTGGTGCGGCTCGCGTATCTCATCCTGCCGCCCGGAATGGGCCGCACCCGGCGCGTGCTGGCCGCGCACGCGCTGGCGCAGCGGGCACTGCCGCGCAACCAGAGCAGGCCCGAGGCCCAGGAGGTCGAACTGCCGTGGCAGCGCGGCACGAAGGGCGCGGCGGGCGACGCGGGATACGCCTATGTGCGGCTGCGCGTGCTGCGCTCCGCGCTGCGGGCCGCGCGGCCGAGGCGCCCGTGGGCGCTGACGGCGCCGCTGCCCCTGGTGTGGGGGCTGCGGCTGTTCCCCCGCTCCGGCGGGGCCGATGAACTCGCCCTGGACAAGGCGCTGTCCGAGCTGTCGGGCCCCGGCCGGGCCGCGTACGTACTGCGCGAGCTGGAGCGGCTGGAGGACCGCGACGTGCGGGCGCTGCTGCAGGCCGCGGGCGTCGAGGACGCGCGGGACGCGCTCGACGAGGCGGACGAGGTGCCGGAGCCGGCGGGCAGCCGGGACGACGGTTCGCTGCTGGAGTCGGCCGAGTTCGACGCCTGTTCGCTGCAGGCGCGGCCCACCGATCTGATGCGCCGCCGCCAGCATCTGCGGGCGCTGCTGGTGACCGTGGTGGCGCTGGTGGTGTGCGGGTCGCTGCTGGGGATGCCGGGCGAGGGCTGGGGGCGAAGCGGCGCGGCGGCGCCGAGTTACGCCCGTAACCCGTCCTCCGAACGGGCGCTGGACCCGGACCGGTTGACGCGCGCCGAGCCCGCCGCGTGGCGCACCGCGACCCGCGCGGACTTCTCGTCCTGGCCCGCCCGCGGCGACCGGCTCGGCGACACCGCGCTGCTGCGCCGCGCGCTGGCGGTCTGGGCGCGGCCGGGGCGTTCGGTGCGGGTGTCGGCGACGGCGGGCACGCAGTCGGGGCCGCCGTCCGGGCCGCCGCAGCTGCTGTACGCGGGCGTGGTGGACCAGGCGGCGGTGGTGCTGCTGTACGACGGGCTGCGGGTCGCCCGGTACGCGGAGGGGCGCGGCAGCGAGAGCGGTGCGGTGGCGCTGGACCTCGCCCGCCTCGACGCGGCGGACGCGGCCGCCTCGACCGCGCTGGTGCTGGGCCGCGCGGATGGCAACGTCCGCTATCTGGCCGCCCCCTGGGTGCGCCACGCCTCCGTACGGGACCTGCTGCGCCCCACCGATCGGCCGCGCCCGGTGCGCCTGGCCGCCGACGGGGTGACCGACCCGGTGCGCACCATGCCGCGGCTGCGCCCGTGCCGGGGCTGGCCCGCGCTGCGGTTCGGCTCGCGGCTGGTGGCCGACCTGGGCGAACTGGCCCCGGCCCGGCTCACCTACGGCGCCCCCGGGTCCGCGGCGCGCGGCGGGCCGCGCGATGTGGCGGGCCGGGCGGCCCGGTTCGACTGGGCGCGGACGGCCTGCCGGCTGCCGGTGATGGCGGGGCGCGGGGTGCGGTCGGTGAACGTCTGGCGGTTCGGGACCCAGCGGCTGCCCGAGGCGGGCGGCCGGGCGGCCTGGCTGTGCACCCGGGCCGAGACCTGGCGGGGCGCGGGCAGCAGGGTGCTGGCCCAGTTCCAGCCGTGGAACACCCGCCGGGGCTCGGCGGGCGCGGTCGCCGCCACGGCGGACGGCTCCCCCGCCTGCGGGCCACGCGCACCGCGCGTCCTGGCGGGCGTGCTGTGGAAGGCCCGGTCCGGCCACTGGTTCCTGCTCGCCGCGGGCAGCCGCCAGGTGGCCGGGATCGCGGCGAGCGGCGGCGTGAAGGGCCGGTCCCACGGCCGCGCCCTGACCGTCCCGGTCAAGCCCGGCGCCCACGCCACCCTCAAGGCCCGCCTGAGGAACGGTGCCCGGCTGGACGCCTTGCACTGAGCCCCCCTAGCCCCCGGCCGTGTAGACGGCGACGGTGCGGCCGGGGACGGTGAAGGTGCCGCTGGCGCGTTCGTAACCGGACCTCTTCACCGTGGAGTCGGCGCCGTGCGCCTGGACCGGGTGGAGGGCGTACGGGGTCCCGGCCAGGGCGGCGAGCGCGGCGGCCGTACGGAACACGGTGGATTTCACGGGGCGGGTGACTCCTTGAGGGGGGTTGGGGGCGACGCCGGGGGTCAGCCACAGCTACGCGCACCCGTGTGGAGGGCCACCGCCGTGTTCGTGCCCAGCGTGGCGGTGAACCGGCCCGAGGAGTCGACCGTGACGGACTTGCCGCTCTGTATGTCGCAGTAGCCGCCCGCCGGGAGCGAGGTCTGGAAGGTCCGGGTGAGGGAGCCGCTTTCGTGGTTGATGGCCACGTACGCCGTGTCGCCGCGCCCGAAGGCGATGGCGTCGTTGCCGTTGTCCCACCAGTTGGTCACCGAGCTGCCCCGGGCCGTGTTGCGGAGGGCGACCATGCTCATGATCTCGGGCCATTTGTGCTGGCACTTCCAGCCGTCCTGGTAGCAGCCGCTCACCGTGCCGCCGTTCGGCGGGCCCGCGTCGTTGTCGCCGAACTCGTAGCCGGAGTGGACGTCCGGGGAGCCGTAGGGCCAGGCCAGCATGAAGACGCCTGCCAGGGTGTAGTCGGCGCCGTCTTTGTAGGTGAGGGTGGAGCCGTTGCGCTCAGTGTCCCAGTTGTCGACGAAGACACCGGACTGGCCGCTCGCCATATAGCCCCAGCCCTCGCCGAAGTTCTTGAGATACGCCAGCTTCTCGGATCGGAAGACCCGCTTGAGGTCCCGGCCGTAGCGGAACTCCTGCACATCGCCGTTGCGCAGATACTCCGTCGGGGAGACCGCCTCGCCCTCGCCGTAGATGACCTCCTGCTTCCAGTAGACGCCGGGGTCGTTCAACTGACTCTTGATGGCGGCCAGGTCATCGGCCGGGATGTGCTTGGCGCCGTCGACGCGGAAGCCGTCCACGCCGAGCGAGAGCAGGTCGTTGAGATACCGCGCGAGCCGGGTGCGGACGTACGGCTCGCCGGTGTCCAGGTCCGCGAGGCCGACCAGCTCGCAGTGCTGCACATTCCAGCGGTCCCGGTAGTCGCTGATCTGCGAGGTGCAGTCGTCCATGTCCTGGGGCTGGTAGATCCCGGGGTAGGCGTACTTGGTGTACGAGGAGCCGCCGGTGCCGGTGCCGGAGCCGGCGGACATGTGGTTGATGACGGCGTCGGCGACCACCTTGACGCCCGCGGCGTGACAGGCGTCGATCATGTTCTTGAAGGCGGTGCGGTCGCCGAGCCGTCCGGCGATCTTGTAGCTGACGGGCTGGTAGGACGTCCACCACTGGCCGCCCTGGATGTGCTCGGTGGCCGGGGACACCTCGACATGGCCGTATCCGGCGGGGCCGAGGGTGCTGGTGCACTCCTTGGCGACGGAGGCGTACGTCCACTCGAAGAGTTCGGCGGTGACGTCCTTGCTGCCGGGCGGTGCCGCCCGCGCGGTCTGCGGGGGCAGGGCGACGAGCGCCGTCGCGCTCGCCGCGAGGGCGAGCGCGGTGGCGAGGGACGTGCGGCTGCGGGCCATCGTTCCTCCGTGGGGACGTCTCGTCATGACTTGGTCGCTCCGGCCGTGAGCCCCGCCACCAGATGACGCTGCACCCAGGCGAACACCAGCGCCGCCGGGACGGCGATCATGACGGCGGCGGCGGTCATCGCGCCCCAGTCGGAGGTGTACTGGTTGACGAAGGTCTGGAGGCCCGCCGCGAGCGTCAGGTTCTCCTCGCCCGTCATGAAGGCGGACGCGTAGGCGACTTCGGCCCATGCGGTGATGAAGGTGTAGAAGGCGGTGACCGCGATGCCCGGCTTGGCGAGCGGTACGACCAGCCGCCAGAAGGCGCCGAAGGGATTGAGCCCGTCGACCCGCCCCGACTCGTCGATCTCGGCCGGGATGGTGTCGAAGTAGCCCTTCATCATCCAGGCGCAGAACGGCACGGCCACCGTCAGATAGGTGACGATGAGCGAGATCGGCTGGTTGAGCCAGCCGAGCGTCGACATGATCGTGTAGAGCGGCACGATGAGGATGGCCACCGGGAACATCTGGGTGATCAGCAGCAGCCACATCAGCGGCCGCATGCCGGGGAAGCGGAAGCGGCTGACGGCGTAGCCGGTGGTGGCCGCGATGAACACCCCCAGCACGGTGGTGCAGCCGACGACCAGAGCTGAGTTGCCGAACCAGGTCAGGAACTCCGTATCGCCCAGGACATGGGTGTAGTTCCGCAGCGTGGGGTCCTTGAACACTTCGGTGCTGAACGCCTCGCCCTTGGGTTTGAACGAGGTCACCAGCAGCCACAGCGGCGGGAAGACCGCGATGGCCGAGGCGAGGATCAGGGTCGTGTGCAGCCCGATCGAGGCGAGCGGGCCGCGTCTCCGGTCGCGCATGGCTGTCACACCTCTCCCTGCTTGCGGAGCGCGCGGCGGTAGACCACCGCGAAGAGCATGAGGATGAGCAGGATGAGGACGCCCCAGGCGGAGGCGCCCCCGTAGTCGCGCGGGCTGTTGACGAAGGAGATCCGGTACGCGTACGTCACCAGGATCTCCGTGGCGTCGCCGGGCCCGCCCCGGGTGAGCAGGTAGATCACCGGGAACATGTTGAAGGTCCAGATGGTGGAGAGCAGGACCACGGTGGCGGAGACCGGCCGCAGCCCGGGCAGGGTGATGTGGCGGAACCGCTGCCAGGGGCTCGCGCCGTCCATCTCGGCGGCCTCGTACCGCTCGCCGGGGATGGACTGGAGCCCGCCGAGCAGGGCGACCAGCATGAACGGCACCCCGAGCCACACGTTGACGGCGATCACCGCGATCTTGGCCAGGGTGGGGTCGTTCAGCCAGGGCACGGCGTCGATGCCGCCGCCGTCGAGCAGCTTGTTGAGGATGCCGTTCTTCTCGTTGTAGAGCAGCCGCCAGGCGAAGACGGAGACGAAGGCGGGCACCGCCCACGGCAGGATCAGCATCGAGCGGTAGACGGCGCGCCCGGCGAACCGGCGGTTCAGCAGCACGGCGAGGCCGAGGCCGAGGCCGAAGGTGACGGTGACGCAGGAGACGGTCCAGGTCACGGTCCACAGCAGCCGGTCCAGGAAGACCTGGTCCTTCAGGACCGCGGTGAGGTTGTCGAGGCCGGTGAAGCGATAGGTGGCGGGGATGTGGTTGATCCCGATGGTGCGCTCGACATTGGCCTCGTTGGCGTCGGTGAGGGAGAGATAGACGCCGCGGCCCAGCGGATAGCCGATGATCAGGCCGAGGACGATCACGACGGGCGCGACCATGGCCCAGGCATACCAGTGGCGGGCCAGCGCGGTGCGGATGCGGCCGGGGCCCGCGGCAGTCGTCGGAAGGTTCACTTCCAGTCGCCCTTGAGGAGCTTGCGGTACGCGTCCCCGACCGATGTCGCGGCCTTCTCGGGCGACGTCCGGCCGGCGAGCACGTTCGGCAACTGCACCAGGATCGCCTGGAAGAGGCTGTTGCCCTCGGGGATCCACGGGCGCTCGACGGCCTTGTCGACGGCGGCCTTGAAGAACTTCACATTGGGGTTCGCGGCGACCGTCTTGTCGGAGTAGACGGAGGTGCGAGTGGGCAGCAGGGAGAGCTTCTCGGTGGTCTTGGCCTGCACCGCGGGCGAGCTCATGTACCGCGCGAAGGCGTAGGAGGCGTCGAGGTTCTTGGAGCCCGCGTAGACGGTGAGGTTGTGGCCGCCCTGCGGGGCGCCCCGGCCCTTGCCGCCGGCCGGGACGGGGACCACACCGAGGTTGGATTTGTCCTTGAACGCCTTGCCCGCCAGGGTGTCCTCGATCGCCCACGGCCCGTTGATCGTCATCGCGACGTCGCCGTTCTTGATGGCGTGCTGCATGGTGTCCCAGCCGTCGGTGGCATCGGTCTCCGCCGCGCCGGAGGCGACCAGGTCGCGGGCGGTGGCGAACGCCTTGACTCCGGGCGCGTCGTCGACGGTGACCTTCTTCGCGCCGGTGTCGAGCAGATCGCCGCCCTCCCCGTAGAGGAAGGGCAGATACCAGTAGGCGTCGTCGCCGCGCAGATACAGCCCGGTCTTGCCGGTCTTCTGCTTGATCTTCTTGGCCGCGGCCTTCAGCTCGGCCCAGCTGGTGGGCGGCCGCACCCCGGCGTCCTTCAGCATCGTCTTGTTGTAGAAGAGGCCGAGGGTGTCGATGACCTGCGGTACGCCGTAGGTCGCGCCCTTGAACTTCGTTCCGGCGGCCGCCTTGGGCAGATAGTCGGACTGGTCGGCGAGGGCCGGGGTGCCGTCCAGCTTGGCGAGGTAGCCGATGTTGGCGAGGTCCTGGGTCCAGGCCACCTCGGCGCGCAGCACGTCGGGCGCGCCGGAGCCGCCGGACCCGGCGGCGTTCTTGAACTTGGCCAGCGCCTCGCCGAACGGGACGTTGACGTACTTCACCTTCACGTCCGGATACTTCTTCTCGAAGCCGTGGGCGAGCTGCTCGTACGTGCCCTTCTCGGCCTCGTTCGAGGTGTCCCAGTAGGTCACGGTGCCGGAGATCTTGCCTCCGGACTGCTTTCCGCCGCCGTCGCCGTCACCGCCGCACGCGGTCGCCGCGAGCGCGATGGCCGCGATCAGTGCCGTGGCCGTGATGCCGTGTCGCATGTGAACCCCTCCCGAGCCGGCCTGCGGCGCCGTGGCGCCGAATTGCGGAGGAACGTAACAGCGCGGCGGGACCCCGGAAAGACCCCCGGAAAGGTCTTGCGGAGGTTTTCTGCAAGAGACCCGAATCGTTACGCCCGCGTGTCCCGGTGGTAGCCGCCCAGGCGCTTGACAGGGGCGCCATAAGGCCCAGGAGTGCGCCTTTTGGCGCCACCCACCCCTGCAAGCTCTTCCGCAAGTCATTGCAGAGCTGTTACGTTCACCGGCATGACCCAGGAGCTCACGACCTCCCTCCAGGCCGAGCCGAGGCGATCGCCCGAAGCGGCCGCCTGGTGGCGGGACGCCGTCATCTACCAGGTGTACGTCCGGTCCTTCGCCGACAGCGACGGCGACGGGATCGGGGATCTGCGCGGCGCGCGTGAACGGCTGCCGTATCTGGCCCGGCTCGGGGTGGACGCCGTCTGGCTGACGCCGTTCTACGCCTCGCCGCAGGCCGACGGCGGCTACGACGTGGCGGACTACCGCGCCGTCGATCCGCTCTTCGGCACTCTCGGGGACGCCGACGATCTGGTGCGCACCGCCCATGAGCTGGGGCTGAGGGTGATCGTCGATGTCGTCCCCAACCACACATCGGACCGCCATCCGTGGTTCGTCAGCGCGCTCGCGGACCGGCCTCGGGGGGCGGCCCGCGAGCGGTACCACTTCCGTCCCGGCCGGGGCGCGGACGGTGAACTGCCGCCGAACGACTGGGAGTCCGTCTTCGGCGGCCCGGCCTGGACCCGTACCACCGGACCCGAAGGCACCCCGGGCGAGTGGTATCTCCACCTGTTCGCGCCCGAGCAGCCCGACCTCAACTGGGACTGTCCGGAGGTCCGCGAGGAGTTCGACTCGGTGCTGCGCTTCTGGCTGGACCTGGGCGTGGACGGATTCCGTATCGACGTCGCACACGGCATGGTCAAGGCCCCGGGACTGCCGAACATCGGCCGCACCGAACAGGCCAAGCTGATCGGCTCGCAGGTGCTGCCGTTCTTCGACCAGGACGGGGTGCACGAGATCCACCGCGGCTGGCGGCGGCTGCTGGACTCCTACCCGGGGATGCGGATCGGCGTCGCCGAGGCCTGGGCGCCCAGCGCCGAGCGGCTGGCCCTGTACGTACGCCCGGACGAGCTGCACCAGGCGTTCAACTTCCAGTTCCTCAAGTGCCCGTGGGACGCGGCCGCGATGCGCGAGGTGATCGACGAGTCGCTGGCCGCCACCGCCTCGGTCGGCGCCCCCACCACCTGGGTGCTCTCCAACCACGACGTGGTCCGGCACCCCACCCGTTACGCCGACGGCGGCCCCGGGCAGGGGCTGCGGCGGGCCCGGGCCGCGGCCCTGCTCACCCTGGCGCTGCCGGGGTCGGCCTATCTGTACCAGGGCGAGGAGCTGGGCCTTCCCGAGGTGACCGACCTGCCGGACGAGGCCCGCCAGGACCCGGCGTTCTTCCGCACCTCCGCCGAGGGGCAGGACGGCCAGGACGGTCAGGAGGGCCGCCGCGACGGCTGCCGGGTGCCGCTGCCCTGGTCCCGTTCGGGCACGTCGTACGGGTTCGGGCCGGGCGGCAGCTGGCTGCCGCAGCCCGACGGCTGGGGCGAAGCCTCCGTGGAGGCGCAGACCGGCGACCCGGAGTCCACACTGGAGCTGTACCGCGCCGCGCTCGCGCTGCGCCGGGAGCTGCCGGGCCTGGGCGACGGGCCGATGAGCTGGCTGAACGCCCCGGCGGGGGTGCTCGCGCTGTCGCGCCCGGGCTTCGTGTGCACGCTCAACACCCTCGGGGAAGAGGTCGAGCTGCCGCTCCCGGGGCGCGCGCTGCTGTCCTCCGCGCCGCTGGCGTACGGCGCCGGTACGGTGCGCATTCCTCCCGAATCCTGTGCGTGGTGGGCAATCTGACATGCGACCGGTAAGGTCCCACTCCATGACCGCACGGCTTGCCGACATCGCAGCCCAGGCGGGGGTCAGCGAAGCCACCGTCAGCCGCGTCCTCAACGGCAGGCCGGGGGTGGCCGCGGCCACCCGCGAGTCCGTCCTCGCCGCCCTGGACGTCCTCGGCTACGAGCGGCCGGTGCGGCTGCGGCAGCGCAGCGCCGGGCTGGTGGGACTGATCACGCCCGAGCTGGAGAACCCGATATTCCCCGCGCTCGCCCAGGTGATCGGGCAAGCGCTGACCCGCCAGGGCTACACCCCGGTGCTGGCCACCCAGACCCCCGGCGGCTCGACCGAGGACGAGCTGACCGAGATGCTGGTGGACCGGGGCGTGGCCGGGATCATCTTCGTCTCGGGGCTGCACGCGGACACCTCGGCCGATATGCAGCGCTATGACCGGCTGCGCGGCCAGGGCGTGCCGTTCGTGCTGGTGGACGGCTTCTCGCCGAAGGTGCGGGCGCCGTTCATCTCCCCCGACGACCGGGCGGCGATGCTGCTGGCCGTCACCCATCTGGTCTCCCTCGGGCACACCCGGATCGGGCTCGCGCTCGGGCCCAGGCGGTACGTGCCCGTGCTGCGGAAGATCGAGGGCTTCCAGCACGCGATGCGGGACCGGCTGGGGATGCCGCCCGAGGAGTCGGAGGAGCTGATCCAGCATTCGCTGTACTCCCTGGAGGGCGGTCAGGCGGCGGCGGGCGCCCTGATCGACCGGGACTGTACGGCGGTGGTGTGCGCGAGCGACATGATGGCGCTGGGCGCCATACGCGCGGCCCGCCGGCGGGAGCTGCGGGTCCCCCAGGACGTCTCGGTGGTCGGCTTCGACGATTCCCCGCTGATCGCCTTCACCGATCCGCCGCTGACCACCATCCGCAAGCCGGTGCAGTCGATGGGGCAGGCGGCGGTGCGGGCGCTGCTGGAGGAGATCGGCGGCACCCCGGCGCCGCCCAGCGAGTTCGTCTTCCTGCCCGAACTGGTGGTCCGCGGGTCGACCGCCGCGGCGCACGGCGCCCGCCCGTAACGGGACATAAGCCCACCCCGTACCGGGCATAAGCGACGAAGAAGCGACCTGCGGATGGACGCCGTCTGGCAGACTGTTGCCCTATGGGTGAAGCGACATCTCGGACCACGGCGGGCCAAACGGCCACCCCGTCACCCATCGAGGAGCCCGAGGCGCGACGGGCCGCGGGCCGGACCGCGATGGCCCGGCTGCGCACGCCCCGCAGACCCCGGCTCTGGTTCGAGGTCGCCCTGATCGCGGCCGCCTACTGGACGTACTCCCTGATCCGCAACGCCGTCCCCGAGCAGCGCGCCGAGGCGCTGCGCAACGCGAGCTGGGTCTGGGACTCGGAGCACCGGCTCGGGATGGGCTTCGAACACGGCGTCAACCATGCGGTCGACTCGATCAGCTGGTTGATCGTCGGCATGAACTACTACTACGCCACGCTCCACTTCATCGTGACGCTCAGCGTGCTGGTGTGGCTCTACCACTGGCATCCGGGCCGCTACGCCGCCATCCGGCTGGCCCTCTTCGCGACCACCGGCGTGGCCCTGCTCGGCTACTACCTCTTCCCGCTGGCCCCGCCTCGGCTCATGCACGGCGGGCACTTCATCGACACGGTCGTGGTGCACCACACCTGGGGCTCGATGGCCTCGGGAAACCTGGCCACCATGTCCAACCAGTACGCGGCGATGCCCTCGATGCACATCGGCTGGTCGCTGTGGTGCGGCCTCACCATCGCCACCCTGGCCCGCCCGGTGTGGGTGCGGGTACTGGGTCTGCTGTACCCGACGGCGACGCTGCTGGTGATCGTCGCGACGGCGAACCACTTCTGGATGGACGCGGTCGGCGGCGTCGTCTGCCTGTCCTTCGGCTTCGGGCTCTCGTACGCCTGGTACGGAGCGCTGCCGTACCGGCTGCCGAAGCAGGTGACCGGGCGGCGGCGGGCGCCCGAGCGCGAGGGCGAGCTGCGTACGGCCTGATCGGCGCCTGCCTGCACGGTTTGATCGTCCCCGGCCGACCCGCCATTCTGATGCACCGTGTACATCGCTGACGCCACTTCCGCCACTCCCGCCTCTCCGGAAGCCGTTCCGGAGGCATCGCCGGAAGCCACTCCGGAAGCCGCTCCGGAGGCCTCGCCGGGAGTCCTGCTTCCCCGCCCCCGAGCCGCGGGGCCGCGCTTCCGGCTGGTGGCCACCGACCTCGACGGCACCCTGCTGCGCGGCGATCTGACGGTCTCGCCGCGCACCCGGGCGGCGCTGGCCGCCGCGGTCCGCGCCGGGGCGCGGCATCTGGTCGTCACCGGGCGCCCGGCCGCGTCCTGCCGGGAGTTCCTGGTGGCGATGGGCTACCGGGGGCTCGCGGTGTGCGGACAGGGCGCGCAGCTGTACGACGCGACCGCGGACCGGCTGCTGGTCTCGGCCGCGCTCGACCGCGACCTGGCCCGGTCGGTGGTGGAGCGCACCGAGGAGGCGCTGGGCGCGGGGCCGCTGGAGCTGGCCGTGGTGACCGCCGCGCCGGAGAACCGCTTCGTGGTCACGGCCGGGTTCGCCGACGGGCGGCGGCCGGGCTGGGACGAGAGGGTGGAGCGCGAGGCCCTGTGGGCGCGGCCGATCGAGAAGGTGCTGATGCGTCACCGGGAGATGGCGGACGACCGGGTCGCGGCGGCCGCGACCCGGGTGGGCGCGGGCGAGGTGTCGGTGACGCACTCGGAGAAGGGCATGATCGAGGTGCTGCCCGCGGGCATCACCAAGGCGGTGGGGCTGGAGCTGGCCGCGGAGCGGATGGGGTTCACCCCCGCGGACACGGTCGCCTTCGGCGACATGCCGAACGACATCCCGCTGCTGGGCTGGGCGGGATACGGGGTCGCGATGGGCAACGCCCATCCGGACCTGATCGCGCTGGCCGACGAGGTGGCGCCGCGCAACGACGAGGACGGGGTGGCGGTGGTGCTGGAACGACTGTTCGCGCACGTCGCGCCCGCTTGAGTGGACCTTGATGCCGACTTGTCTCCCACTTGAGTCACCCTCAGGGACCTTGACGGTCGTTTTACAACTAAACAGAATGTCCAAGGTGCAAGCTGAACCACAGGAGCCGCGCGACAGCGCCGAGGACGACGTGCTGCTGCGCGAGGCCGAGAAGATCGTCACCGCCATCGGACGGATGTTCCCCGGCCTGTGCGAGGTGGTGCTGCACGATCTGCGCCGCCCCGACCAGGCCATCCGGGCCATCGAGTCCAACCTCTCCGGCCGGTCGGTCGGCGACCCGGCCACCGAACTCGGCCTCGCCCGCATCGAGGACCCCGGCTTCCCCGGCATCGTCCAGAACTACTCCAACCGCTTCCCCGACGGCCGCCCGGCCAAGAGCACGTCCATCGGCATCAAGAACAGCGCGGGCACCTACATCGCCGCCATCTGCCTCAACCTGGACGTCTCCCTCTTCGCCAGCGTCGCCCGCAGCCTCAACAACCTGGTGCGCACCGACGATCAGGAACAGCCCCTCGTGGAGACCCTGAGGGCCCGCACCGTCACCGAGCTGCGCACCGTCGTCGAGGAATTCGCCGCCGCCCGTGGCCACACCCCGCGGGGCCTGGGCACCGCCGCCAAGAAGGAACTCGTCCGCTCCCTCCAGACCCGCGGCTTCCTCCAGGTCAAACACTCGGTGCGGGTGGTCACCGAACTCCTCGGCGTCTCCCGCGCCACGGTCTACAACTACCTCCGCGCGCCGTGAGCGGTCTCAGTCCGGTGCGGCCGTGCACTGTTCGGCGGGCGGGTGGCCGTCCGGCCAGGCCAGCTTCTCGAACTCGATGTGCCGGTCCTTCCTGGGCGACAGCTTCACGATGGCCACCGCCTTGTCGTACGGCGTCCCGTACCCGTTGAGGCAGATCCAGCCGCCGGCCCCGCGCACCATCTGGTCCCCGTGCAGCCGTGGCCACGCCGCCGCGATGGAGTCCAGGTCCGGCACCTGCCCCTTGGTGGTGGTGCGGTTGCGGATGCCCGCGATGGCCGTCGTCGCGGAGTCGTAGGTGGTGATCGTCCGGCCGTCGGCGAGCCCGGTCGGGCCGATGTCGCCGACCGCCGAGGACTTGTCCCCGCCGCCGACGAGCGTGCTGAGGGCCCGGAAGTCGGCGGCCGAACCGCCCGTCGCGGGCGGGTTGCCGGTGGTCCAGGCGCTCTCGTGGGTGATGGTCGCGTACTCGACGGTCAGCCCGGCGCCGTAGGAGAAGGCGTCCCAGTCCATCGCCGGGTCGTACGCCAGCGTCGACGCGCCCGAGACCGTGACCACGCGGTAGTGCCGGTCCGCGCAGCCGCGCTTGCCCAGGGCCCTGATCAGCTGGGCGAGCGCGGGCGGGCGGCCGGAGAAGTAGATGGTGGTGGCCCGGGAGTCACAGAGGTTGTTGACCATCTGGACGAAGTCGTTCGGGATGGCCTTCGACGAGTCGTACTGCTCGGAATACGGCGTTCCCGTGGTCTCCGCGCGGAAGGCGGCGCGCAGCGACCTCGCGTAGAGGTCGTCCGCGTGGGTGTCCTCCACCAGGAAGGTGTCCCGGGGCTTCACCTTCAGGTGGTGGGTGAGCGCGCTCGCCTGGTCGCGGTTGGACGGAACGATCTTCGCGAGGCCGGGGTATCTCCGGGGGTGTTCCCGGTCGTTGCCCAGATCGTCCGCGGTGATCGGGCCGCCCACGACCGCGATGCCCTTCTCCCTGGTCAGATAGGCGATGGTCTGCTCGGTCCGGGTGACGCTGAGGTTGAACCCGAACACCGCGCGCAGCCGGTCCTTCCCGGAGTGCGCCATCCCCGCGAGCTGGTCGGACACCTCCTTCCAACGGGTCATGTCGCGGCCGGGGTTGGCGAGCACCAGACGGATCGACGGCTCGTCGCCGCTCTCGTGGTTCGCCCGGTACTGGGCGAGATACGCGCCCTGGACCTCCCGTACCACCTGGGCCCGCTCCGCCACGTCGTCCTCCGTGAACGTCATGGGGATCATCAGGGCGATGGTGGCGTACGCCTTGCCGCTCTTCGTGACCTTGCTGTTCTCGGCCTTGATGCGGTCCGACACCGGGCCCAGTTCGGCCATGAAGGAGTAGCCGCCGTCGGTGACGCCCGTGCACTCCTTGTCGCCCGCGCGCTTGTCGACCCCGGCGCCGCACGAGCGGTCGGGCGTCAGCGTGACGATGCCCACCGCCACCAGACCGCCCACGACCAGCCCCACCAGCAGCCAGTTCAGGACCCGGCGGATCGGCGGAAGGGCGGAGTGCCGGCTCCGGACGGCTCTGAAGGGACGGGCCAGGGCATGGGTCAGGGCGTGGGTCATCGGCTACTTCCCTTGACTGGAAGATCAGGGGCCTGCACCCCGTTGACCAGGGCGTCGATCCAGCCGCCGTCGGCGATGGCGTCGACGTACGCGTTGTACGCCCGCTCACGGCGCGGGCTGTTGCCGTAGTCGGTGCACAGCGCTTCCAGCGCGGTCCGCACATGCACCAGATCGGCGTCCCGGTAGCTCGGCGGCACCGCCGACAGCGGCGCGGACAGCCGCCATGCGGTGGCCAGCAGCAGCCGGATCGTGGCGTGGACCCGCTGATCGGCGCCGGCTTCGCAGGACGCGCAGCCGGGCGCGTCGTCGTCGGGCGGACCCCCGGGGGCGAAACCCTCCCACGCCTGGGGCGCGGCCGCGATCAGATTGAGGTCGCCCAGCCACTCGGCGGGGGCGCGGTGCAGATACCGGTAGTGCATCGCCCGCACCACCAGGGTGTCGATGCGGCCCTGGGCGAGCGCGTGGTGCAGATAGCGCCGGTCGTGCCGGTCGGAGTCGTCCGACCGTACGTCCCCGTCGTTGTAACGGGCGGCCGACAACGCGTGCAGGCCGGTCCAGCGCGCCTCGTCGGCCCCGGTTCTCAAGCGATGCAGCAGCAGCGCGCGCAGCGCCCGGTCGGTGATCAGCGGCGTCGGCTCGGAGTGCCCCGTCGGCCAGGGCCGGTGGTCCCAGTGCGGCCGCTCCAGGGTGGCGTCCCGCAGCCGTCTGACGCGCAGTTCGGGGCTGGTGCCGGGCAGCGCGGCCCGGTCGGCCCGGAGCAGCCGCGCCGCGGCCTCCGCGTCCAGCGCGGGCGCGATCCGCAGCACCTCCTCCCGTACGTCCGGCTCCGGCAGCAGCCGCTCCAGCAACCGCGCGCCCACCGGCTCGGCCGAGCCGGGGACGGCAAGCGACAGCAGCTGGTCGAGGGCGAAGGGGCCCGGCTCGTCCAGCCGCGCGGTCGCGGCCCCGGCGAGCAGCAGGGCGTCGCCCGTACGCCCGCCGCTCAGCCGGGCGATGACGTCGGGCAGCGACGGCGGGTACGCGGCGTCGCCGAGCATCGAACGGATCTCCGCGTCGTCGACCTTGGGGATGCCGAGCCGCAGCAGCCACGCATGCGGCGGGCACCGCTCCGGCTTCGTCCACGGGGGCGCGTCGGTGGTGAGGGACGGCGGCGCCGAGCCGTCCCCGAGCGAGGTGGCGAAGACGACGGGAAGCATGATCCGCCCGCGCCCGCGCCACTCCCGGCTGTCCCGCGCGTACCGGTCGACGAACGGGCCGAGGAAGCGCTCGCGCAGCGCCTCGTCCACGTTGTCCAGCAGGATCAGCGGCGGATGCTGGGTCCTGCGCGCCCAGGGGCCGTACGAGCCGTTGATGTCCGCCAGCAGGGCGGCGATCAGATCGGCCTCCACCTCGGCCCGGGCCGCTCCCCCCCGGCGGAACTTCCGCACCAGCGCGAACAGCCGCTGCACGGCGTCGCCGTCGATACGGTCCAGGTGCGAGCGCCACCACGACGAGCCGTCCCGGCCGTCGTCGCTCCGGGCGAGCAGGGTGTCGGTGGCGGCGCTCAGCACCTCCTGGAGCCCCGGCACCCCGGGCAGCAGCCCCGCCACGACCCCGCCCAGCGCGTTCAGCCATCGCCCGACGACCACCTTCCGCGCCTGCGGGTCGGGGTTGCGCTGCGCGAGGATGTCCCCCAACTCCTCCTCCGCCGCCACCAGATCGGCGGGCGCCACGTCGTCGCGGTGCGGGGAGTCACGGTGCGGGGCGTCACGGTCGCGCGCGTCGCGGTCCCGGGGCTCCGGCCGCCACGCGCTGATCACCAGCAGCGCGGGCGCGAGCCGGGGAAAGGTCAGGGTGTGCCTGCTGCCGTCGCGTTCGTAGCCGAGCTGATGGGAGGCGGTGAAGAGCAGATTGGTCACCGGGGACGCGTTCGCGGTGTCCAGCCGGGCGCGGTCCCCCTGGTCGTCGGCCGAGTACGGGGCCTCCCCCAGATCCACCCGGGCCGTGGGCACCCAGGCGTGGTAGCCGTCGTACAGCGCGTCCAGCAGCGCCGTCTTGCCGGTGGCCCGGCCGCCGACGACCTCCACCACGGGCTCGCCCGCCGGGAACGTCCGCTTCCCCCACGGACCGCCGCCCGGCGGCATCCCGAGCAGCGCGGGGGCCAACGTGTCCATGACGCGGCTGAGGTTGTACAGGCCGCTCCCCATCGTGCCCCCCGTGGCTCGCCCTTCCCCCGCTATACCCGGGGAGCGCGCGCCTATACCAGGGCTTGGTGGAGGGCCGTCAGGCGATCCAGCGGTAGCGGTGCTCGGGGCGGCCCGTGCCGCCGTAGCGCAGGGTGACCTCGGCCTGGCCCGTATCGGCGAAGTACTCCAGATAACGGCGCGCGCTCACCCGCGAAAAGGCGCCCACCTCGGCGCATTCGGCGGCGGACAGCCCGTCGGCGTGGGCCCGCAGGGTCCGCTCGACGAGGTCGGCGGTGTGCGAGGCCAGCCCCTTGGGCAGCTCGCGGGAGGCGCGCGGGCGCCCGCCGAAGATCTGGTCCACGTCCTCCTGCCGTGCCTCGCCGAGGGTGTCGAGCCGGGCGCGCAGGGCCGCCGCGTGCCGCAACTGGTCCTGGAGCGCGGCCCGGTCGAACGGCTTGATCAGGTAGTGCAGCGCCCCCGCGCGCAGCGCCTCCCGCACGACATGCGCGTCCTTGGCGGCGGTCACGAACAGGGCGTCCACGTGGTGCCCGCCCTCCTCCTTCGCGCGCAGCTCGCGCAGCACGCTGATGCCGTCCATGTCCGGCAGATAGATGTCGAGGAGCACGAGGTCGGGGCGGAGCTCATCGGCGGCGCGCAGCGCCTCGGCCCCGGTGTGCGCGACCCCGACGACGGTGAAGCCGTCCGTGGCCGCCACATAGCGGCTGTGCAGCTTGGCGACCATGAAGTCGTCCTCGACGACCAGCACTGTCGTCACCGACCGGCCCCCTTTCTCGCGACCACAACGACCACAAAATCTTTTAATACCGGAAGCGAGACAGCCCGGTAACCCATAGGCAACATGTGGCGCACCTCACAGGCAAGTCCGAAAGGTGGTGTCACCAGGTGCGACAGCGTCCGAGTCTGCCGCTGCCTTCTGCCCTGCGTACCCCGCTGGCCGTGCTCTCGGCGGCCCTGCTCGTCCTCCTCGCCCCGCCACTGCTCAGCTCCGGGGACGGCTCCGCGGGCGGTACCCACATTCCGGGCCTGCGCTTCATGGTGCCCAACACTCCCGGCGGTGGCTACGACATCACCGCCCGTACGGCCGCCAAGAGCGCCGAGGACGCCGACCTCGCCAACAACATCGAGGTCTTCAACCTCCCCGGCGCCGGCGGCACGGTCGGGCTGAGCCAGCTCGTGGCCGAGCGCGGCAACGGCAAGCTCGCGATGTCGATGGGGCTGGGCGTCGTCGGCGCCGTCCACACCAACCACGCGCCGTCCTCGCTCGCCGACACCACGCCCGTGGCCCGGCTCACGGAGGAGCCGGACATCGTGGTCGTCGCCAAGAACTCCAAGTACCGGACCTTCGACCAGCTCCTCGCGGACTGGCGCAAGAAGCCCCACTCGCTCCCGGTGGGCGGCGGCTCCTCCCCCGGCGGGCCGGACCATCTGGCCCCCATGCTCATGGCCAAGGCCGCCGGGATCGCCCCGAAGACCGTCAACTACATCGCCTACGACGGGGGCGGCGAACTGCTCGCCTCCGTCCTCGGCGGCAAGGTCGCCTTCGGCGTCTCGGGCATCGGCGAATACCTCGACCAGATCAAGTCCGGCGATCTCCGGGTACTCGCGGTCACCAGCGCCGAGCGGCCGAAGGGGCTCGACGCGCCGACGCTCAAGGAATCCGGGCTGGACGTGACGTTCACCAACTGGCGCGGCATCGTGGCCCCGCCCGGCCTGAGCGACAGCGAACGCGACAAGCTCACCGGCCTGATCGCGAAGCTGCACGCCTCCCAGGAGTGGAAGGACGCCGTCGAGCGCAACCAGTGGACCGACGCCTATCTGCCGGGCGAGGACTTCGGGCGCTTCCTGGACGCGCAGGACAAGCGCGTGGACACCGTGCTGAAGGAGCTGGGGCTGTGACCGAAACCGCCGACACACCCGACACCCCCGGCAGCCCTGCGCTCGCGGAACGCCTGCGCGGCCGCTCCGAACTCGGCGTCTGCGCGCTGCTGCTCGTCCTCGGCGTCCTCGTCCTCTCCGACGCCCTCACCATGGACGCCAGCTTCACCCAGCGCGGCCCGGTCGGCCCCAAGACCGTGCCGCTCGTGGTCGGCGCGGGGCTCCTCCTCGTCGCCGTCCTCCTCGCCGTGGACGTGCTGCGCGGCGGGCGGGGCGAGGCCGAGGGCGGCGAGGACATCGACCTGAGCGCGCCCGGCGACTGGCGCACCGTGCTCCTCCTCACCGGGGTCTTCCTCGGCAACGCCGTCCTCATCCAGCCCCTCGGCTTCCCCATCTCCGGCGCGCTGCTCTTCTGGGGCTCCGCGTACGCGCTGGGCAGCCGCTCCTTCCACCGTGACCCGATCGTCGCGGCGGTCCTGTCCGTGGCCACCTTCTTCGTCTTCGACCGGCTGCTCGCGGTGCCGCTGCCCGGCGGCCCGCTGATGGGGGTGCTCTGACCGATGGATTCCCTGAACTCCCTCCTCGACGGATTCGGCACCGCCCTCTCCCCCATCAACCTGCTGTGGGCGGCCGTCGGCGTGCTCCTGGGCACCGCGATCGGCGTCCTGCCCGGCATCGGCCCGGCGATGGCGGTCGCGCTGCTGCTGCCCGTCACGTACGGGCTCGACCCCACGGCCGCGTTCATCATGTTCGCGGGCATCTACTACGGCGGCATGTTCGGCGGCTCCACCACGTCCATCCTGCTCAACACCCCGGGCGAGACGGCGGCCGTGGTCGCCGCGATGGAAGGCCACCCGATGGCCAAGTCCGGGCGCGGCGCGCAGGCCCTCGCCGCCGCCGCCATCGGGCACTTCGCGGGCGGCATGATCGGCACGACGCTGCTCGTCTTCCTCGCCCCGACCGTCGCCGACCTCGCCGTCGACATCGGCGCCCCCGACTACTTCGCCATCATGGTCCTGGCGTTCGTCGCCGTGACCTCCGTCCTCGGCAGCTCGCGCATCCGCGGCTTCGCCTCCCTGCTCATCGGCCTCACCCTCGGCCTCGTCGGCCTGGACCGGCTCACCGGGCAGCAGCGGCTCACCTTCGGTTCGCTGCAGCTCGCCGACGGCGTCGACGTCGTGATCGTCGCCGTCGGGCTCTTCGCCATCGGCGAGGCGCTGTGGGTGGCCCTGCACTTGCGCACCCGCCCCGACCAGCCCATCCCCGTCGGCCGCCCCTGGCTCGGCAAGGCCGAACTGCGCCGCACCTGGCGCCCCTGGCTGCGCGGCCCCGCGATCGGCTTCCCCTTCGGCGCCATCCCCGCGGGCGGCGCCGAAATCCCCACCTTCCTCTCCTACGTCACGGAGAAGCGGCTCTCCAAGCACCGCGACGAGTTCGGCAAGGGCGCCATCGAGGGCGTCGCGGGCCCCGAGTCGGCGGCCTCCGCGTCCGCCGCGGGCACGCTCGTCTCCATGCTCACCCTCGGCCTGCCCACCACCGCCGTCGCCGCGGTGATGCTGGCCGCGTTCCAGCAGTACGGCATCCAGCCCGGCCCGCTGCTCTTCGAACGCGAACCGGACCTCGTCTGGGGGCTCATCGCCTCCCTGTTCATCGCCATGGGCCTGCTGATCGTCCTCAACCTGCCCCTGGCCCCGGTCTGGGCCAAGCTGCTCCGCATCCCCCGCGCCTACCTGTACGCGGGCATCCTCTTCTTCGCGGCGGTCGGCGCGTACGCGGTCGGCGGCGAGCCGCTGGACCTGGTCATCCTGCTCATCATCGGCCTGCTGGGCCTGCTGATGCGGCGCTACGGACTACCCGTCCTGCCCGCCGTCATCGGCGTCATCCTCGGCCCCGGCGCGGAACTCCAACTGCGCCGCGCACTCCAGATCAGCGACGGCAGCCTCACGGGCCTGGTCAACACGCCGTTCGCGGTGACCGTGTACGTGGTGATCGCCCTGATCGTGGCCTGGCCGGCGATCCGGAAGCTGCTCCCGCGTGCGAGGACGGGAGCCTGAGGTGCCGACGTCCCGGCCTTGCTCCGCGGAGCGGGGGCCGGGGCAGCATCCCCGAGCATGGGACAGCCTGCCGAAACACTCCGCAACGGCCACGTCGAACTGCGCCGTTGGCGTGCGAGCGACCTCGAGCCCCTGCGCCGGGCGATCGAGGAATCGCTTGATCACCTCATACCGTGGATGCCCTGGGCCGCCGTCCAGGAGCGGCAGCGGACGGCCGCGTACCTGGAGCGGAGCGCGAGGGAGTGGGATTCGGGCGAGGTCTACGGCTACGCCATCGTCACGGAAGACACAGTGGTCGGCAGTTGCGGGCTCGCGCGCCGGATCGGTCCCGGCGGGCTCGACATCGGCTACTGGCTCCACCCCGCGTGGACCGGCCGGGGCCTGGCCACGCTGGCGGTGGCGGCGCTGGTCCGGCAGGGATTCGCACTGCCGGGGATCGACCGGCTCGACATTGTCCACGACGAGGCCAACCGGGCCAGCGCCGCCATCCCGCGCCGTCTGGGCTTCACCGAGGTCGCCCGTCATCAGGTACCCGACGGCCCGACCGCCCCCGGCGAGGTGGGAGTCGATGTGATCTGGCGGATGCACAAGCCGGTCACCGCGTGAGCAGGACGGAACTCATACCCGTCGCTTCTGCCCGTCAGAAGAACCAGCTCTTGGACTGATGGCCCTGGCCCCCGTCACCCTGAAGCACATGGAGACCACGGGGAGCATCAGGGACGCGATCGCGGCCGAACGGCGGGAGCTGGCCGACCTGTTGGACACCCTCACCCCCGCGCAGTGGGACGCGTCCTCACTGTGCGCGGGGTGGCGGGTGCGGGAGGTGGCGGCGCACATGTCGCAGGGGTTCCGCTACCCGGCGCCCCGCACGCTCCTCGAACTCCTCAAGGCGCGCGGCAGCCTGCACCGGATGACCGGCCGCCTCGCCCGCGCCGACGCGGCCGCCATCTCGACGGACCAACTCGCCGCATATCTCCGCGACAACGCCCACCACCCCTGGAAGCCCCCGGTCGGCGGCATCACGGCGGCGCTGGGCCACGACGTGATCCACGGCCTGGACATCACGGTCGCGCTGGGCCTGGACCGCCGGGTGCCCGAGGCCCACCTACGCCCCCTCCTGGCGGCCATCGCCCCCAGAACCCTGAAGTTCTTCGGCGCCGACCTCACCGGCGTCCAGCTCCGCGCCACCGACCTCGACTGGTCCTACGGCACCGGCACCGTTCTGACCGGCGCCGCCCAGGACCTGCTTCTGGTCGCCTACGGCCGCACACTCCCCCCGGGCCACCTCCACGGCGAAGCCGGCGCGCGGTTCGTCAGCGCCTGAGCGGCCATCGCCATCGGTGCCCGTAGCAGAAGTCGTCATAGCCCCTGGGTAACATCGGCCGTCACACACGGGGGACGGGGATGGACGATGAGGCAGTTCGTACGTGCGCGCCGCAGGACCGCTTGGGCGGGTGTCGCCATCGCGGTGGCGGTGGCGGCGGGGCTGGGTACGTGGGCCACGGGCACGTGGCCGTTCGACGGCAGGGACACGTACTGCTGGGGCGCGTGGGAAGAGGACAGCGGGCCGGAGTTCCTGAGCAGTGAGGCCGAGCGTACGTCCGAGGAGACCGCGCCGACTGCGGAGCGGCCGCGCGGCCGTTGCACCGTCGCGCTGCATGCCGAGGACGTCGGCAGCGATGGCGAGAAGAACGTCGACACGACCGAGATCAGGGTCGGTTACGGCCCCGCGCCCGAGGATGCCGCGCGGCGTATGACGTGGATCGGCGGATACCTCAACGGCCGTGCGATGCCGCTGCCGGACGGGCTGCCGGGCGTCACGGACGGCAAGCACGCGCTGTTGGTGCTGCCCGAGCGGTGCGACGCGGGTGACGGCCGGCCGACCGCCGTCACCCTGGACGCGAAGGCGGAATCGGCCTGGAGCGGCGGCACGTTGCCGGCGGACGCGGGGCTCGGCGACGCCCGTTCCGTGGCCGAGCTGCTCGTGGCGGCCGCCAACCGGGGCATGGAGGGGGCGGGGTGTGCCGGGGCGAAGCCGCTGCGGGTCGTCTCGCCGGTGCTCACCCTGCCCGAGGAGGTGGAGTCCTACCGCTCCCCCATGTGCCGGATCAGGGGACTGGACCTGGGCGCGGCAGCGGAGGACCTGGAATACCAGGTCGGCGCGGTCACCCGGGACCTCCAGCTCTGTTCGGTGCGGACAAGGCCCGGCGGGGACCAGTACTTCGACGCCGTGATGGTCGCCCAGCCGCGGCTCGCCACGCTCTTCGACGGCGCCACGGGCAGCAAGGCGCCCGCCTGCGGGTGGCGCGGCACGGGGGTGTTCGCCGACGACTACAAGGTCGTACGGGCCGACTGTGCGGGGCGCCCCGTCACCTTCGCGATGCTGGCCCCGTCCCTGCGGCGGCAGACCGCGCCGCACTTCGTCGCCTTCACCAACGCCGTGACGCGACGCGTCGGTTGCGTGCCCGTCGCACCCGGGGGGTCCGGCCGATGACCGACGTAGAGAGCAGCAAGGACAGCCGGTGGTGGCGGCGTCGTCCGACCCGCGGGCGGCTGCGGCTCGCCGTGACCATGGGGGTGGCCGGAGCCGTCGCCGGGGCGCTGCTCGGCGGCGCGGGGGTGGCATGGCAGGCGGAGGCGGGCCCGTTCGCGGACGACCGGGCCTGCTGGGGCGCGCTCGCCGGGGACGACGTGGCGGCGCTGTTCGACGGCAAGACGGACGTCGAGACGTCCGAAGTGCCCATTACCACCGGCCGCGTGGGCAGCGAGGGACCGTCGGGCATCTGCCGTCTCACCTCGCCGCGCGGCTGGCGGATCACCGTCCAGGCGCACCGGCTGGACCCCCGGTTCGGCGGCGCGGGCGACCGTTGGGCCGATGAGTACCTGTCCTCCCGGCTCACTCCGCTGGGCGGCGGACTGCTGGGCATGGCCTCGGACACCCGGGCCTGGCTCGCGGTGCCCGAGGGCTGTGCCGGCCGGCAGAGCGACATCGACGGCCCCGTGGTGATCGACATGGATGCCGGCTGGACCATCTACGACGACGAGGTCAATACCGCGTCGCGCGATCAGCTCGCCCGCGCCGTCGTGAAGCTCGTCAACGGCTACATGGCCGACAGGGGGTGTTCCGGCACTCTCGCCGACCCGGTGGACCGGTTGCCGAAGCCGGCGCGGTTCCTGGACGAGAAGCCGGACGCCCTGTGCGGTATCGAGGGGCTGCGTTTCCCCGGCGCGGACGGGCGCGACGCGCTGGGCCGTCCCATGGTGACCCGGGGCGCGGGCCCGGTGCGCACCTGCGACCGCCATGTGCTCTTCGGCCACCCCGAGCTGCGGCTGATGACGGTCGAGGACCCACGGCTTGCCGCGCTCTACGGCCCCCTGTCCCTGGACGGCGCCGCCCACCGGATCAGGGCCCGTGATCATGACGGGACCGGGTTCGTCCGCGACGACCTGGGCCTGTTCCAGGCCGAGTGCCAGACCGGGGATGTCACCTTCCTGGTCCGGGCGGACGATGCCAGCCGCCCCGGTGCCATCCGGGCGCTCCTCCCCCGCTATGTGGCCGCGGAAGCCGACCGCATCGGGTGCGGGCCGCTCCGTATCACCGTGTCCGGGGGCGCCTGACGGGCCGGGGCTCCGGCCCTCCCGGTGGGGGCCGGACCTGCCGCCGTGCGGGGCTCGTCGCTTAGGCTCGGCAGCGGGCCTTGATCGCGGCAGGGCGTGGGACGCCAGACACGGGACGGAGGCGGCACGCATGGCCGTACCGCAGGGACGCAGGAGCAGCACCTTCACCCGGCTGCTCCGGCACGGCTTCACCGACCCCTCCGCCGCTCAGCGGCTGCTGGACTCGCCCGAGATGGCGGGCGTACGGGCGGACTCGGTGCTGCTGGACGCGCTGGGCGGGACCGCCGATCCGGATCTGGCGCTGCGCGGGCTGGTGCGGCTGGTGGAGGCGCTGCCGGAGGAGGCCGGGGACGGGGAGGAGGCGGGGTCGCGGCAGGCGCTGCTGGACACGCTGGTCACCGCCAAGCCGCTGCGGGACCGGCTGCTGGGGGTGCTCGGGGCGTCCGAGGCGCTGGGCGATCATCTGGCGCGGCATCCGCAGGCCTGGCACGCGCTGCTGACGTACGAGCCCGCGGATCTGCATCCGACGACGCCCGAGTTCGAGCAGGCGCTGGCCGAGGGGATCTGGGGCGTGCCGGGGGCGGGGATGCCGCGGCCGGACGCGCTGCGGGTGGCGTACCGCAAGGCGCTGCTGGCGATCGCGGCGCGCGATGTGTGCGGGACCACCGATGTCACGCAGGCGGCGGCCGAGCTGGCGGATCTGGCGACGGCGACGCTGCGGGCGGCGCTGGAGATCGCGGCCGAGGAGCAGCCCGAGGACGCCGCCGCGTGCCGGCTGGCGGTGATCGGGATGGGCAAGTGCGGCGGGCGCGAGCTGAACTACGTCTCGGACGTCGACGTGATCTTCGTGGCGGAGAGCGTGGACGGGGTCGAGGAGGGCAAGGCCGTGCAGGCGGCCACTCGGCTGGCCGCGCGGCTGATGCGGATCTGCTCGGATGTGACCATCGAGGGCACGATCTGGCCGGTGGACGCCAATCTCAGGCCGGAGGGGCGCAACGGGCCGCTGGTGCGGACGCTCTCCAGCCATCTGGCCTACTACCAGCGGTGGGCCAAGACGTGGGAGTTCCAGGCGCTGCTGAAGGCCCGCCCGGTGGCGGGCGACGGCGCGCTCGGGCAGGCGTATGTGGACGCGCTGGCGCCGCTGGTGTGGCAGGCGTCCGAGCGCGAGAACTTCGTGCCCGATGTGCAGCAGATGCGCCGCCGGGTCGTCGAGAACATCCCGGTCGCGGAGATCGACCGGGAGCTGAAGCTGGGTCCTGGCGGCCTGCGGGACGTCGAATTCGCCGTGCAGATGCTGCAGTTGGTGCACGGGCGGAACGACGCGTCGCTGCGCAGCGGCACCACGCTGGACGCGCTCGCCGCGCTGGCCGCGGGCGGCTATGTGGGGCGTTCGGACGCGGCGGCGCTGGACGAGGCGTACCGCTTTCTGCGCTCGATGGAGCACCGGATCCAGCTGTACCGGCTGCGCCGTACCCATCTGGTGCCGGAGGACGAGGCGGATCTGCGGCGGCTGGGCCGGTCGCTGAACTTCCGTACGGAGCCGGTGCCCGAGCTGGGGGCGGCGTGGCGGCGGTACGCGCGCGAGGTGCGGCGGCTGCACGAGAAGCTGTTCTACCGGCCGCTGCTGGACGCCGTCGCCCAGCTGGAGCCGGGTGAGGCCCGGCTCAGCTCCCGGGCGGCGGGGCAGCGTCTTGAGGCGCTGGGTTACGCCGATCCGGCCGGCGCGCTGCGTCATCTGGAGGCGCTGGCGTCCGGTGTGAGCCGCAAGGCGGCCATTCAGCGGACGCTGCTGCCGGTGCTGCTGGGCTGGTTCGCCGATTCCGCGGACCCGGACGCCGGGCTGCTGGGCTTCCGCAAGGTCTCGGACGCGCTGGGCAAGACGCCCTGGTATCTGCGGCTGCTGCGGGACGAGGGCGCGGCCGCGGAGAATCTGGCGCGGGTGCTCTCGGCCGGGCGGCTCGCCCCCGATCTGCTGCTGCGCGCCCCGGAGGCGGTCGCCCTGCTCGGCGATCCGGAGGGGCTGCGGCCGCGCGGCCGGGACCATCTGGAGCAGGAGGTGCTGGCCGCGGTGGGCCGCGCGGACGGGGCCGAGCAGGCGGTGGCGGCGGCGCGCGGGGTGCGGCGGCGCGAGCTGTTCCGTACGGCCGCGGCGGATGTGATCGAAAGCGCGCGGCTGGCCAACGGGTCGGTACGGCCCACCGTGAGCTGGCCGCCGCCGGGCGGCGAGGAGACCCCGGCCGCGGCGAAGGCCGCCGCGACCGCCGCCGTGCCGTCGAGGACGCCGGAGGTGCCCCGCGCGCTGCGCGACTCCGAGCCCCACGTTCCGGCCCGCCCCGCCGGCCATGCGCCCCCGGCCGAGGAGCACCGGGACGCGGCGGCGCTGGCCGATCTGGTCGGCGACGCCGTCTCCGACCTCAACGCGGCGACCATCGCGGGCGCGCTGCGCGCCGCGGTCCGCGACACCTGGGGCGACGAGCTGCCCACCCGCTTCGCCGTGATCGGCCTGGGCCGGTTCGGCGGCCATGAGCTGAGCTACGGCTCCGACGCGGACGTGCTGTTCGTCCACGAGCCGCGCGAGGGCGCCGACGAACAGGAGGCCTCACGGGCCGCGTTCGCCGTGGCCAACGAGATGCGGCGGCTGCTGCAGCTGCCCACCGTCGATCCGCCGCTGCTCATCGACGCCGATCTGCGCCCGGAGGGCAAGTCCGGCCCGCTGGTGCGCACCCTCGCCTCGTACGCCGCGTACTACCGGCGCTGGTCGCTGGTCTGGGAGAGCCAGGCGCTGCTGCGCGCCGAGCCGGTCGCGGGCGATCCGGACCTCGGGGCGCGCTTCATCGAGCTGATCGACCCGCTGCGGTATCCGGCCGAGGGGCTGGGTGACGACGCCATCCGCGAGATCCGCCGCCTGAAGGCGCGGATGGAGTCCGAGCGGCTGCCCCGGGGCGCCGACCCGACCACCCACGCCAAGCTGGGCCGCGGCGGTCTGAGCGATGTGGAGTGGACGGTGCAGCTGCTCCAGATGCGCCACGGCTGGGAGCAGCCGGGGCTGCGCACCACCCGCACCCGCCGGGCCCTGGCCGCGGCGCACGCGGCCGGGCTGATCGGCACCGAGGACGCCCAGACCCTGGACGAGGCGTGGGTGCTGGCGACCCGGGTCCGCAACGGCGTGATGCTGGTCCGGGGCCGCCCGGGCGACACCTTCCCCAGCGACTCGCGCGAACTGGCCGCGGTGGGCCGCTACCTGGGCTACGGCCCGGGGCATGTGGGCGAGATGCTGGACGACTACCGCCGCACGACGCGCCGGGCGCGGGCGGTGGTGGAGCGGCTGTTCTACGAGTACGAGGACTGACGGTCCTGCCGCCGCCGTGGCCTCGTCGGCCCGGCGGCAGCAGGGTTCGTGCGGCAGGGGGCCACGTGCGACGGGACGCCAGGTGCGACGGCACGTCAGCCCGGCGAGCCCGCCCCGGGGCGTTCCGACGGGGCCGGGGGCTTGACCGCGAGGACGGGCACGGGGCTCTGCAACAGCAGCCGCTGGCTCACGCTGCCCAGCAGGGCCTTGCCCACCGGTGAGCGGCGACGGATGCCGATGATGAGCCGGTCGACGCCGGAGCGGGCGTCGATCTCGTCCAGGACGGCGTCGACGGGGTCCCGGTCGCCGGGTCCGCTGCGCTCGACCAGCGTGATCTTGAGGTCTTCGGGCAGGCCGGAGCGGTCCAGTGCCGACAGGCGCAGGTTGACGACCACCAGATCGGTGCCCAGCAGCCGGGCTTCGGCGATGCCCGCGGCCAGGGCGTGGTCTCCTTCGCGGCCCTCGGCGACGGCAGTCATGACGGTCATGTGGGGTGAACCCTTCTCTCGAGGCGGGTCTCGGCGCGGGGCGGGTCAGGAGTAGCGGGCGCGGAAGTCGTCCTCCAGCTCCTCCAGCGAGCGGTCCTTGGTCTCGGGGACGCAGGTCCCGATGAACACGATGGCCAGCACCCCGAAGGCGGCGAAGGCGAGGAAGGTGTTCGAGATGCCCAGGGCCTTCACCACGGGCGGGAAGCCGAGGGCGACCAGGGCGTTGGCCATCCACAGGACGAAGATGCTGATGCCGATGGCCATGCTGCGGATCTTCAGCGGGAACATCTCGGAGAGGATGAGCCAGACCAGCGGGCCGATGGTGGCCTGCATGGAGAAGACGAAGAGCACGACGAACACCAGGATGAACCAGGCCTTCGCGCCGCCGTCGGGCATCAGCATCGCGGAGAGGCCGACGAGCAGGTGGAACGTCGTGGTCAGGGCGAACCCGCCGAGCAGCATGGTGCGCCGCTTGACCTTGTTGATGACCGACAGGCCCACGGTGATGCCGATGACGCTGAAGGCGCCGTTCAGTGTGTTCGCGATGATGGCCGAGTCGCCCGAGAACCCGGCGTCGCCGAGGAGCTGTGTGCCGTAGTACATGACGGAGTTGATGCCGGTGAACTGCTGGCAGATGCCCAGCGCGGCCCCGATCAGGATGAGCACGCGGACCCATCGCACCCCGAGGTCCACCGCGCCGGCGGTCTTGGCGGCCCGCTCCTCCTCGGCGAGCCGGTGGACCTCGGCCATCTCGGCGCGGGCGCGTTCGTCGGTGCGGACCTGGGAGAGGACCGCGAGCGCCTCCTCGTCGCGGCCCTGGGCGACCAGCCAGCGCGGGCTCTCCGGCAGCCGCAGCATGCCGATGAACAGCCCGATCGCGGGCAGGACGGCGACCAGGAGCATGAGCCGCCAGATGCCGTCGGTCTCGCCCCAGACGTTGAAGATGAGCGCGTTGATGACGAACGCGGCGAACTGGCCGCTCACGATCATCACCTCATTGCGGGTGACGATGCTGCCGCGGCGTTCGACCGGGGCGATCTCGGCCAGGTAGACCGGCACCGTCGCGGAGGCGCCGCCCACGGCGAGCCCGAGGATGAAGCGGAAGAGGGCGAGGATCTGCCAGTTCGGCGACAGGACGCAGCCCAGGGTGCCGAGCATGAACACCAGGGAAAGCATGATGATGTTGTGGCGGCGGCCGTACCGGTCGGACAGGGCTCCGCCGATCATGGCCCCGAAGGCGGCGCCGAAGACCAGGATGCTGACGACCACTCCCTCGGTGAACGCGGTGAGACCGAGATCGGCGGTGAGTGGTTCGAGAGCACCGTTGACCACGCCGGTGTCGTAACCGAACAGCAGGCCGCCGAAGGTCACGATGACGGAGACCAGGCCCAGCCGTCGCGAGTGGGGACCCGGTGCGTCCGGGGGGAGGCCGTGGGAGGCGGGGCTCGGGCTGATCCTGGTCATGCCGGTGGCTCCTCTGGGGACGTTCGCGAGGGCTTCATGAGGACGTTCGCGAGGGCGTTCGTGGGGGGAGGACGAGGGGGTCCGTGGCGCGGAAGGGGGACCGTGCGTTCCACGGCGCCGTCCGGGCCCGGGGCAGCAGCGGTGATGGCGGGGTGGCCTCGGCGGATGCGGTGGGCCCGGTGCCGAGTGGGTGCGGGCATCGGGCAGGGTTCAGCCGCTGCGGCAGCGCCCGCTCGTCGTGGGTGACGCACAGCCAGGCGCTTGTTCGTACTACTAATACGTACTAGTTCCCCGGTACTATGTGCCTCGGTGCTATGCATGTCAATACCTGAACCCGGGAGGCGCACATGCGGGATCCAGAGGTCACCGGTCGGCCGGGCGAACTCGGATCCCCTCCAGGACGCCCGAAACGCCCCACCATGTCCGATGTCGCGGCGCGCGTCGGGGTCTCACAGGCCCTCGTATCGCTGGTGTTCCGCAATCAGCCCGGCGCGAGTTCCCTGACCCGCCAGCGCGTGTTCCAGGCGGCCGAGGAGCTGGGCTACCGCCCGGACACCGCCGCCCAGCTCCTGCGCCGCACCCGCAGCCGCCAGTTGGGCGTGCTGTTCACCATGCGCCACCCGTACGACGTGGGCATCGTCGAAGCCCTCTACCCCGCCGCCCAGAAGCACGGCTACCACCTCGCGCTCAGCGCCATGGTCGCCACCCGGGACGAGCGCCAGGCCGTGGAGCAGCTGCTCGGGCTGCGCAGCGAGGCCATCATCATCATCGGCGCCGAGTCCAGCCCGCAGCACTTGGTCACGGTCGCGGGCCACACGCCCCTCATAGAGATCAACCCGTGCACGAGGGCCGCCGGCGTGGACGTCGTACGGACCGCCAACAGCAAGGGGATACGGGAGGCCGTCGACCACCTCACCGCGCTCGGCCACCGCGCCATCACCCACATCGACGGCGGCACGATGCCCGCCGCCGACGAGCGGCGCCGCGGATACCGCACCGCCATGCGGCGCCACGGGCTCGCCGAGCACATCCGGATCCTGCCCGGCGACTACACCGAGGAGTCCGGGGCCCGGGCGGCCCGGGAGATCCTCCGGCAGGGCGAGCTGCCCACCGCGGTCATCGCGGGCAACGACCGCTGTGCCCATGGCGTCCTGAACACGTTCCTGCGCGCGGGCCTCACCGTGCCGACGGACGTGTCGATCGTCGGCTACGACGACAGCCAGCTCGCCCAGCTGTCGTTCATCGACCTCACCTCGGTGCGCCAGGACGCCGCCGAGGTGGCCGGGCTCGCGGTCCAGGCCGCCGTCGAACGCCTCGACGAGGGGCGCACCGCGGACCGGGACATCGTGCTCGACCCCACCCTCGTCGTCCGCGGCAGCACCGGCCCGCCCCGCGCCCCGTAGAACCGGGCGTGGACGGGCCGTACGGCCGCGGGCTACAGCACCGGTCGTGCCGGCGGGGCGGCGGTGCTGTTCTGGGGCTCGGGGCATCGCTGGGCTTCCCCGTCGCGCTGTCCGCCGCGGGCGATTCCGGCCCTGAACAGACCGCCCGTGTCAGCCTGGTGGCCACGATCGGCTATGTCGCCTTCCTCGTCGGGCCGCCCGGCCTCGGCTTCCTCGGCGACCACTTCGGGCTCCGCCCGGCCATGCTGGTGGTACTCCTTTTCGTCTCTTCCGCCATCTTGCTGGCGCCCGCGGTCGACACCATCGCCGCCCCACGGTGGCGAGGTCCGCACACGACAACGAGTCGGAACGATCCCGCAACTCATAACGGCCTCGGCTCGACAACGCTTTCGCCGGGGGCGGCGAGCAAGCCCTGGCGGCGATCCGACTCGCAAACCACAATTGGGTGCCGGGTTCAGTGTTCGGGCGGGTGATCCGGTGCCGTGCGTCGCGGGGCGCCGGAGCCCTCGACGGGGGTAGGACCCGAAGAGGGCGTGGGCGCCGCTCAGCCCAGTACGTCGCGCAGCAGTCTCGCGTTCTTCACCACCTGGCTCGATGCGGAGCCCGCCGCGACGGCCGTGACCGCGGGGATCTCCCCCTTCGCCGCGCAGCGCGAGGCGCAGTCGACGCCGAGGGCGAGCAGCGGTCCGGCGCCCCGGACCACGGGGTCGCGCAGCAGGTGGGGCAGGGCGGCTTCGAGCACGGACCAGACGGTGGCGTAAGCGCCGGTCTCGGCCGCCGTCCGCAGGGAGGCAGTCACCCGGTGCGCCTGGTTCCACTCGGCGCGCAGCACCTCGGCCAGCTGTCGTCCGAGCAGGTCGCTGTTCAGCTGTCCTCGCGCGGCGAGCACGAGGAGTGCGTCCACCCCCGCGTCGCGTTCGGCCGGCTGGTCGTACGTGAGGCTGTACACCAGCGCCATGTGCAGCGCGAATCCCGCGGGGCCTCCGGATTCCGCGGCGATGGGCAGGGTGGGGGCCCAGTTCTGTATGAAGACGAGGTAATCGAAGTCGCCGCGGGCCAGCACGGCTTCGCGGTGGTGCGGCAACTGGGCGAGCCAGAAGGGAAGCATCCCGGAGAAGCCGGAGGGGCGGTACGGCCCGAGCAGGGCCGCGGCGGCCGGGAGCAGCGGGGGGCCGGTGGTCGGCTGGGGGCGTTCGTACCTCAACCAGTCGGTCAGGCTCTTGCCCGGGTGGTCGCCGGGCCAGTTCTCCGGCTCGGAGTCCCGGTGCGGCAGACCGCCCTCGTGCAGCCACTGTGCCAGCCGCCGCCCGGCCTCGGACCTCAGCTCCCCCGCCGCGGCCAGCACCTTCTCGTCCACGGTCGTGGTGACGCGCAGCAGCGCCTGAGCGAGGTCGACCGGCGCGGGCGTGACACCGAGTCCGTCGAGCACCGAGATCCGCCGCACGAGTACGGAAGCGTCCAGCGCACCGGTGGCATCGGTCGGCACGGCCAGGAGGAACGGCTGTGCGTCGGCTTCGGTGATGTCGATCGCCTCGGCAAGGCGCGCCGCCAGCAGATCCCCGGCCACGGAGAAGCCAAGGGACCGCAGGCGGGCGGCGAAGTGGCGCTCCCTCGGCTCCTCGCCCACGAGCGCGGCGGCCACGTCGTACACGTCCGACTGAGTGGAGTCGGTGTACCAGGCGGGCTCCTGGCGCATGACCGGCTTCAGCGCCCGGGCCAGCGCGGCCCGGTCGAGGTGGGCGTGGCGGACCAGCCCGTCCAGGGCGCGCTCGAACATCACCACGTCCCGGTCGTTCGCGACGACCGCGGCGACCTCCTCGGCGACCTCGGCGGCCGTCTCGATGGGGTCCGGCACCGGGCGCGGCTCGGGCACCGCGGGCAGCGTGTCGGCGTACGGCTCGGTGAGGTCGTCCGGGCCGGTGCCGAACAGGTCGGCGGCCCGGGTGGCGAGACCAGGGCTGATCCGTGCGGCGGCGGTACGCAGCTCGGGCAGTACGGAGTCGCCCGCGGCCCCGAGATGCCGGGCGATCACGTTGAGGGCGCGCTCCTGCACGTCGACGTCCCGGTGGTCGAGGGCCGCCGCCGCGTCGAGCACGGTCCGGGCGGAGCGCGCGGGGTCCTTCCGGGCCGCGCGGTCGAGCCGGGTGAGCTGGGCGCGGACCAGCTTCTTCTCCGGGCGGAGCAGGACCCGTTCGCACACCTCGGTCAGCACCTCGGGCTCCAGCAGCCCGGCCTCGTCGAGAGCGGTCAGGACCTCCTGGGCGTAGGTGGCCACCGGCAGTGACAGGTCGAGCAGTGCCACATGGTCCCGCAGGGCGGGCGCGTTCTCGGCCGGTGTGAGGGCGAGAGCGCGCAGGTACGCGAGCGGCGGGGCGGTCTGCCTGCGCGGGCCGTCCTGGAGCACCTGCGAGAGCAACTGCTCGGCGATCGCGGCGCATTCGCGGGACACGGAGGCGCGTTCCGCTGGGGTGAGGGCGAGTACCGTCAGCACATCCGTGGCGCTCGACGCCTGTTCCGCAGTGGCGGCCAGCTCGGAGAAGACACGCCGGATCAGCGCGCCGCGGTCGACCATGCCCTCGGCGGAGAGGCTGATGAACACGCCCAGCAGGGTGTTCTCCATGGCGTGCGTGAGGCTCTTGGCGTCCCACACGTGGTGGAACAGGTGCACATCGAATTCGATGCCCGGACGCTCCAGCACCAGCGGGAGGAGCTTCGGCGACAGGTCGTCCGCGCGCAGCCGCTCCAGGAGGCTCTCGCCGGGCTGGCCCCCACCGCGGAGGTGCGCGGGGTGCCGATGGCCGGGGCGGCGGCTGCTCAGCCAGCCCGCGATGAACCCGTCGGTGGTCGGGAGGGGACAGCCCGTGTCATGGACGAGATGCTCGATGAGGTCAGCCGTGTCCTCTTGCTGCGAGTAGGGCTCCCACTGCTCGGCGAGCTGTGCGGCCAGTTCGGCCCGCCAGGCGACGGGGTGAAGGTTCACGACGTCGAGCATCCACGTGCCGCCAAGGGGCAGGCGGCGGCCGAGCACTCCGTGGTTGTCCTCTTGATGGATCCAGTCGGCCGCGGCCACAGGGTCGGTCCGGCATCCGAGTTCGGCGGCGAGCTGGGCGCCCCGCTCCATTTCGGGGCGGCTGTACCAGCCGTCCCGCAGCGTCGTGCGCCGGGCTTCCAACGCGTCGGCCTGTGCCGCGCGTTCGTCCGGCGTCAGGGCGCCGAGTTCCCGAAGCACTCCCTCGACGTCGCAGGCTTCCGCGAGTTGGACCAGCTTCATCGTGCCGTCTCCGATCGTGCCGACTTCGATCGTGCGGCGTTCGGCGTCGCTTCGGCGGCCGCCGCCGTGCCGCGCACCATGCCCACCGCGAGCACGTGTCTGCAAGGACCGCGTCCGCCCCGGTACTTCGCCCACCAGAAGCAGGTGCAGCTCAGCTCTCCCGACGTCTTGTCGGTGCGGACCACATGGGCGTCGTCGCCCGTCCCGACCCGGGCCAGGGTGCCGTCGAGCCGCACCGACCCGTTCGCGACGAGCGCCCGCGCCCCGCGCAGCCGCGGATTGCGGGTCTCCGCGGCGCCCAGGTGGTACGGCAGGTGGCGATGGAAGTACGCCTCCTCGGCGAGGTCGTAGCCGATCTGGCCGGACGTCCCCAGCATGGTCAGCGCGGCCCGCACCCGGTCGGCGGACAGACCTGCCCGCCCGGACAGCTCGGCGACGTCGATCCTGGGCTCCCAGGCCAGCAGTTCACCGACCCGTTCCGCGTCGGCCGCCGCGGGTCCGGTGGCGAGGTCGTGGAGCACTCCACCCTCGCCGGAGAAACCTCGCGGCGCGCTCGGGGAGAGCAGCAATGTCAGCCGCATGCCCGGCAGCCCGACCTCCCACGCGACGGCGGCGGTCCCGTCCGCCGCGGCCGGGGCGGTCGGCGCGTACACCCGTACGGTCGTCGCGTGCCGCAGTACCGTCCGCAGGGTCAGCAGCCGCTCCGGCCCGGGCAGGCACACGGCACCCGGCGCCGGCCTGGACGTGGGACGCAGGGTGTGGCCCGAGGGCACCACCCAGCGTGTCGTGCGGGCATCGGAGCGGCGGGTGGGCGGGGGCAGCGCCCGCAGCATGGCGGCCGCCTCCGCGGCGGGCACCTCGGCCCGAAGGCCGAAGCCCGCCGCGAGCACCTGGGCCTCGGCGAAGCCGCGCAGCCAGCGCTCCGGCAGCGGGACCCGCTTCTCCACGAACTCACCGTCGAAGGTGCGGACCGTCAACTCCTCCGGGCCGAGGGTCAGATGGAGCGGGTCGAGCCCGCCGAGCCCGGCCAGCGCCCGCCGCAGTGGCAGGTTGACGTCCACGTTCGTGGTGCCGTGCCCGACATCGTCACCGTCGAGGCCGGGCGCGAGGACATCGAGCCGGGCGTACACACCGCAGCAGCCGGAGAAGGACTCGAACCGCAGCCGGTCGCCGTCGGCCGTCACCACCGGATCGAGCAAGGCTCTGACGCTCGGATTCGGCCGGTAGTAGCGGGCGGCCGCCACGTCGGCGACCGCGAGCAGCGCCGTCGCCGCGGCGGTCGGCGCGGCCAGGAACCCGCTGAAGAAATGCGGATTGGCCGCCTCGCCGGCTGGGGTGGCACCGCCGGAGGTCTCCAGCGCGAGAGCCCGTCCGGCCGTGGAATCGCGCACGGCGGAGGGGCGCAAGTACGAGTAGGCCTGCATGAGTTGGGTCACGCGCACACGCTACGATCACCCACTGACACGGAGGGCACCGCCCGGGTCAGATCTGATCGACAGCCTGCCCCCGGCAGGGGAGTGAGCGGGTCGGCCCCGGCGCAAGTCCCGGCCCCGCCGCGGGTCCGGCACGCCATATGCCGACCGCGGCTACGGCCACGGCGTCTGCCGTCGCCGCCCGCGCGAGCGCGGCATCGCACCGAAGATCGCCCGGCGCGGCGAGCCGCACGGCTCGGGCCCGGTTGGTGTCCGGTTCGCGCCCAGTGGGTCACCGAGTCCGCTGTCGCGCGCGGCGCCGTGGTCTCTTCGTCTCCGGCCCGCGCCGAGTGGGACCGGACCGTGGCCACCGGGTGCCGGCACACCGAGCGCGGTCACCTGGCCTTCGCGCCACCGAAGCGCAACAAGGAACGGGAGGTGCCGCTGCCGGACCGCGTCGGTCGTGTACTCAAGGAGCACCGGAAGTCCTTCCCGCCGGTGGAGGTGACGCTCCCCTGGCTGCGGCCGGACGGCTCGCCCGTCACCAAGCGCCTGCTGTTCTCCCTCGTAGGCGGCGGCGCGGTTCGCCGGACCGACTTCGACACTCGGCTGTGGAAGCCCGCCCTCGTCGCGGCCGGAGTGATCCCGGAGCCTGAGAAGGGTGAGCGGCACGAGGCGGCCCGGGAGCACGGCATGCACGCGCTGCGGCACTTCTACGCGTCGGTCCTGCTGGACGCCGGAGAGAACATCAAGGCTCTGAGCGGCTACCTCGGGCATACTGACCCCGGCTTCACGCTCCGGACGTACACGCACCTGATGCCCAGCAGCGAGGGGCGCACCCGAAAGGCCGTGGACCGGCTGTACGAGGGGGCTGAATCCGCGCCGGACGGCCCACAGACGGCCCAGGAGGAATGAGACGACTCCGGGCCAGCGTCGTGACGACGCTGGCCCGGATCATCGGTCTAGCGGTACACAGCCGCTGACCTGCGCTTACAGCACCGGCAGGCTCTTGCGCAGCTCGAAGGGGGTCACCTCGGAGCGGTACTCCTCCCACTCCTGCTTCTTGTTGCGCAGGAAGAAGTCGAAGACGTGCTCGCCCAGGGTCTCGGCGACCAGTTCGCTGCGCTCCATGAGGTTGATGGCCTCGCCGAGGTTCTGCGGCAGCGGCTCGATGCCGAGCGAGCGGCGCTCGGCGTCGGACAGCGCCCAGACGTCGTCGTCCGCGCCCGCCGGGAGTTCGTAGCCGCCCTCGATGCCCTTGAGGCCCGCGGCCAGCAGCACGGCGTAGGAGAGGTAGGGGTTGGCGCCGGAGTCGAGGGAGCGCACCTCGACCCGGGTGGAGCCGGTCTTGCCGGGCTTGTAGAGGGGGACCCGGACGAGGGCGGAGCGGTTGTTGTGGCCCCAGCAGATGTACGAGGGGGCCTCGCCGCCCGCGCCCGCGGTGCGCTGGGAGCCGCCCCAGATGCGCTTGTAGGAGTTGACCCACTGGTTGGTCACGGCGGAGATCTCCCCGGCGTGGCGGAGCAGCCCGGCGATGAAGGAGCGGCCGACCTTGGAGAGCTGGAACTCGGAGCCCGACTCGTAGAACGCGTTGCGGTCGCCCTCGAAGAGGGAGAGGTGGGTGTGCATGCCCGAGCCGGGGTACTCGGAGAACGGCTTCGGCATGAAGGTGGCCTGGACGCCCTGCTCCAGCGCGACCTGCTTCATGACCAGGCGGAAGGTCATGATGTTGTCGGCGGTGGAGAGCGCGTCGGCGTAACGCAGGTCGATCTCCTGCTGGCCGGGGGCGCCCTCGTGGTGGGAGAACTCGACCGAGATGCCCATCGATTCGAGCATGGTGATGGCCTGGCGGCGGAAGTCCATGCCGATGTTCTGCGGGGTGTGGTCGAAGTAGCCGGAGGAGTCGGCGGGCACCGGGCGGGTGCCGTCCATGGGCTTCTGCTTGAGCAGGAAGAACTCGATCTCGGGGTGGGTGTAGAAGGTGAAGCCGAGGTCGGAGGTCTTGGCGAGGATGCGCTTGAGCACGTAGCGCGGGTCGGCGAAGGAGGGGGAGCCGTCCGGCATCAGGATGTCGCAGAACATCCGGGCGGTCCCGGGGGCCTCGGCGCGCCAGGGCAGGATCTGGAAGGTGCCCGGATCCGGCTTGGCGATCATGTCGGACTCGTAGACCCGGGCGAAGCCCTCGATCGCGGAGCCATCGAAGCCGATGCCCTCGTCGAAGGCGCCCTCCAGCTCGGCGGGGGCGACGGCCACGGACTTGAGGAAGCCGAGGACGTCGGTGAACCACAGCCGCACGAACCGGATGTCGCGCTCTTCGAGGGTACGGAGCACGAACTCCTGCTGCTTATCCATGGTCCCCTATCCTTGCAGGTCAAACGGCTCTTTCAGCGGGCGCGGGGCACCTCGACGTCCCCAGTATCACGCGGCGGGGTTTCGGCGAGGTTTCGGATCCGCCCGGACCCGCTCCTCGCGCTCCGACACGATGTGTGCATCGTACTTTCATGCGGGCCTCCGGCGGACCCGTGCGTTCGGCGGCGCGGGGACGACCCCGGCCGCACGATGCCCCCTTTTATACCCCTTGGGGGTAAGCTGTCGTATTGTCACGATCATCAGAGGATGAGACCGGGGAGACGGCGGTGCGCGAACGCCACCGGCTGCTGGTGCAGCGCATATAGCGGCGCGTCCGCCGCCTCCCGCCCCGATGCGGCGCGGGACGCGGCGGACGCGGCCGCCGCCCATGCGCACATCTCCCACCAGCATTGGGGTCCTCACTCATGCACGCACACTCTCGCCGCGCCGTGCTCGGCGCGGGAATCGCCGTCGCGAGCGGCAGTCTGCTCGGCGCCTGCAGCCCCTCCGGCGGCGGAAACGGAATGGACAGCTCCGGGCTGGACGGGCAGGCGGGACCGGCCGCGGCAAACCCGTCGGAGTACATCTCCCCGCACGGCCCGGAGGTCCGGGACCGCGAAGACCGGCGTGGCCCGGGGCCGGTCCGGCGGCTCCAGCTCACCGCCACCACCACCACGCTGGACCTCGGCGCCCGCCAGGTGAAGTCCTGGGCGTACGAGGACCAGGTGCCCGGCCAGGCGATCCGGATCACCGCGGGCGAAACCCTCGCCCTCACCCTGGTCAACCAGCTGCCGCAGCCCACCACGCTGCACTGGCACGGCATCCGGCTGCGCAACGACATGGACGGCGTCCCCGGCATCACCCAGCCGCCGATCGCGACCGGCGCGGCCTTCGACTACCGCTTCACGGCGATCAACCCGGGCACCTACTGGGTCCACCCCCACGCCGGTGTCCAGCTCGACCGGGGTCTGTACGCGCCGATGATCGTCGAGGACCCGCGGGAACCGCTGAAGTACGACAAGGAGTGGATCGTCGTCCTCGACGACTGGCTCGACGGGGTCGGCGGCAACACCCCCGACAAGGTGCTGGCCCGGCTGAACGGCGGCCGGCCCATGGCCCACGGGACGGACGCCCGGCCGATGGCCTCCGGGACGGCGGCCCAGCCCCTGGCCCGGGGGACGGAGGCCCGGCCCCTCGCCCAGGGGACGGAGACGGCCGCGAGCGGCATGCCGCCGATGTCCCGGCCCGGCGGCATGCCGTCCCCCTCCCCCTCCGCCCCGTCCGGCCTGCTGACCGGCGCCACGAGCGAGCTACTGGGCGGCGAGGCGGGCCATGTCGCGTACCGGTACTACCTCATCAACGGGCGCACCCCCGACTCCCCGCAGGTCTTCCGGGCCAAGCGCGGCGACCGCATCCGGATCCGCATCATCAACGCGGGCGGCGACACCGCCTTCCGGGTGGCGCTCGGCGGCCACAGGATGACCGTCACCCACACCGACGGCTATCCCGTGCGGCACACCACCACCGACGCGTTGCTGCTGGGCATGGGCGAGCGGTACGACGTGCTGGTGACGGCGAAGAGCGGGGTGTTCCCGTTCGCCGCCCTCGCCGAGGGCAAGCGGCGGTCCACGCTGGCCGTGCTCCACACGAGCGGCAAGGGCGCCAGGAAGTTCAAGCGCCCCAAGGAGCTGGACGGCGAGCTGGTCCGGGCGGACCAGCTGAAGGCCGCGGAATCGGTACGGCTGGAGTCGCGCCCGCCGGACCGCACGCTCCGGCTGCGGCTGACGGGGTCGATGCGGAAGTTCGACTGGGCGATCAACGACAGGCCGTACGAGCCGTCGCAGCGCTATCCCGTGCGGGAGGGCGAGCGGGTGCGACTGACCTTCATCAACGGCACCGAGATGTGGCACCCCGTGCATGTGCACGGCCACACCTACGAGCTGCCGGACGGCGGGCCGCGCAAGGACACCACGATCCTGCTGCCGCACCGGAAGGTGAGCGTCGACTTCGACGCGGACAATCCGGGGCTGTGGATGGTCCACTGCCACAACGTCTACCACTCGGAGTCGGGGATGATGACCGTCCTCGGCTACCAGAAGTAGCCACGGCCCTCCGGCCCTCATCATCCGGGCCGTCCGGGCCGCCCGGGCGGGGGCCGGATGGGGGCCTGGGCCCCGGGCGTGAGACCGGACACGCACCGGTTATCGCGTCAGACAGACGATTACACTGGGCGCCGTGCCTCAACTTCGCCTCGCTCTGAACCAGATCGACTCGACCGTCGGCGACCTCGCCGGAAACGCCGAGTCGATAGTCCACTGGACCCGGCACTCCGCCGAGCAGGGCGCCCATCTGGTGGCGTTCCCCGAGATGGTGCTGACCGGGTACCCCGTCGAGGACCTCGCGCTGCGCTCCTCCTTCGTGGAGGCGTCGCGCGCCGCGCTGCGCGCGCTGGCCGAGCGGCTGGACGCCGAGGGCCTGGGCGAGCTGCCGGTGATCGTCGGCTATCTCGACCGCAGCGAGCGGGCCCGGCGCTACGGCCAGCCCGCCGGCTCCCCGCAGAACGCCGCCGCCGTGCTGCACCGCGGCTCCGTCGTCCTCACCTTCGCCAAGCACCATCTGCCGAACTACGGCGTCTTCGACGAGTTCCGCTACTTCGTGCCCGGCGACACCATGCCCGTCGTCCGCGTCCACGGCATCGACGTCGCCCTCGCCATCTGCGAGGACCTGTGGCAGGACGGCGGCCGGGTGCCCGCCGCGTGCTCCGCCGGGGCCGGGCTGCTGCTGTCGATCAACGCCTCGCCGTACGAGCGCGAGAAGGACGACACGAGGCTGGACCTGGTCCGCAAGCGCGCCCAGGAGGCGGGCTGCACCACCGCCTACCTCGCGATGATCGGCGGCCAGGACGAGCTGGTCTTCGACGGCGACTCGATCATCGTCGGCCGCGACGGTGAAGTGATCGCCCGCGCCCCGCAGTTCGCCGAGGGGTGCGTCGTGGTCGACCTCGACCTGCCCGCCGCCGACCCGGGCGCCGTCCCCGAAGGCATCGTGGACGACGGCCTCCGCATCGACCACCGCACCCTCTCCGCCGACCCGCTCCCCGCCTACGACCCGGAGCCGGGTCTCGCGGGCGGCGAGGCGGAGCGGCTCGACGACGACGAGGAGATCTACACCGCGCTGGTGGTCGGGCTGCGGGCCTACGTCGCGAAGAACGGCTTCCGCAGCGTGCTGATCGGGCTCTCCGGCGGCATCGACTCCGCCCTCGTCGCGGCGATCGCGTGCGACGCGGTCGGCGCGCAGAACGTCTACGGCGTGGCCATGCCGTCCCGCTACTCCTCCGAGCACTCGATCGCCGACGCGACCGAGCTGGCGCGGCGCACCGGGCTCAACTTCCGCACCGTCCCGATCGCCCCGATGTTCGACGCCTACATGGGTTCGCTGAACCTCACCGGGCTCGCCGAGGAGAACCTGCAGTCGCGGCTGCGCGGCACGATGCTGATGGCGCTCTCCAACGAGGAGGGCCACATCGTGCTCGCCCCGGGCAACAAGTCCGAGCTGGCGTGCGGGTACTCGACGCTCTACGGGGACTCCGTGGGCGCGTACGGCCCCATCAAGGACGTCTACAAGACGTCCATCTTCCGGCTCGCCAAGTGGCGCAACCGCGCCGCGGAAGAGCGGGGCCAGACCCCGCCCATCCCCCAGAACTCCATCACCAAGCCGCCGAGCGCCGAACTGCGGCCGGGCCAGGTCGACACCGACTCCCTCCCGGACTACGACGTGCTCGACCGCATCCTGGAGCTGTACGTGGACCGCGACCAGGGGCGGCAGGAGATCGTCGCGGCGGGCTACGACGATGAGCTGGTGACCCGGATCCTGCGGCTGGTCGACACGGCGGAGTACAAGCGCCGCCAGTACCCGCCGGGGACGAAGATCTCCGCGAAGGGCTTCGGCAAGGACCGCCGCCTCCCCATCACCAACCGCTGGCGCGAATCCGGCTGAGGCGGCCTGCGTGGTTCCGGTGCGGGTGCGGGGTGGGGGCGCCTGGGGTCTGTTCCGGGTGCCGGGTGCGGCGCCTCCGGGGCAGGACCCCACCCCTCCGACCCCGCCCCCTCCCACGTCGTAGGCGGCCCCCCGCCAGTGGCCCCGGCCTGCGGGCAGGCGCTGGCGGCGGGGCGCCCCCGCCCGTGACCGGACCACGATCCGCCTTCGGCCCCGCCGGGGAGGGGTGAGGCGCCACGCCCCGCCCCTCCCCGCCGCATCGGCGGCCACCCGCCGCTGGACCCGGCCCTCGGCCCGCTTCCGACCCGCCGGGGCAGCGCCCCCTCCCGCCGAGCCGCGGCACCCGCCCGTGACCTGACCCACGGGTGGGGTGGGGGCTGAGTCCCCGGGCTCACGACGGGGGCGGGGGCAAGGGGGCTGGTGGGTCGGTGGGGTGGGCCTGGAGGGACTGGAGCAGCAGGGCCACGAGGCGGCGGGAGGCGGCGGCGGAACCGATGCTTCCGTTGGCCATGATCAGCAGCTTGATGTCGCCCGGTACGAAGTCGGGCCGCAGCTGTCCGCTCCGCTGGGCGCGGCGCGTCAGCTCGGCGAAGCGGCGCACGTTGTGGTCGCGGACGCGCTCGAAGTCGGTGGCCAGGGAGTCGGGGAGGGTGGCGAGGAAGGCGGCGGTGAAGCCGCGGTCCGTGGCCTGCATGGCGCACACCTTCTCGATGAGCGCGCAGAAGCCGTGCCAGGGGTCGGGGTCGGCGAGGGCGGCGTCGAGGGACGCCACGCACTGGGCCAGCTGCTCGGCGAAGGTCTCGGTGACCAGCGCCTCCTTGGTGGGGAAGTGGCGGTAGAGGGTCGCGGGTCCGATGCCGGCGCGGCGGGCGATGGCGCGCATCGGCACGTCGAGCCCGTGCGCGGCGAAGGTGTGGTGGGCGACCTCGAGGATGCGGTGGCGGTTGCGCCGGGCGTCGGTGCGCTTCCGAGACGGTTCGTCGGCCATGTCTCTCACTTTACGCGGAAACGGACGCCCTGTTCCGATTCGTTGTTAGCGTCGGTGGAAGTCGAGCGAGAGGTACCGAAATGTTTGCTTTGCAGTACTCCGAGCTGGGCCCACCGGAGGTGCTCACCGTCGGCGAGGCGGACGAGCCGCATGCCGGGCCCGGTGAGATCCGCATCGCCGTACGGGCCGCTGGGGTCACCCCGAGTGACTGGAAGCTGCGGGCGGGGGCGATCCCAGCCGGGTTCCTGCCCGACCTGCCGCTGCCGCATATCCCCGGGATGGACGCCGCGGGGGTCGTGGACGAGATCGGGGAGGGCGTCAGCGGGGTGGCGGTCGGGGACGCGGTGTTCGGGATCGTCGCCACCGAGCGGCTCGGGGGCGCGGCCGCCGAGTTCGCCGTGCTGACCGCCTGGGCCGCCAAGCCGGACGCGCTGAGCTGGGAGGAGGCGGGCGGGGCGGCGGGCAACGTGGAGACCGCGACCCGCGCGCTGAACCTGCTGGGCGTCACCGCGGGTACGACGCTGCTGGTCGAGGGCGCGGCCGGGGGCGTCGGCACGGCGGTGGTGCAGCTCGCGGCCGCGCGAGGGGCCACCGTGATCGGTACGGCCCGGGAGACGAACCACGCGTTCCTCGCCGGACTCGGGGCGACGCCCACCACGTACGGGCCCGGCCTCGGGGAACGGGTCGCGGCGCTGGCGCCCGGCGGGGTCGACGCGGTGCTGGACGCGGCGGGCTCGGGCTCGCTGCCGGATCTCGTCGCGATCGCGGGGGACGCGCGGCGGGTGGTGTCGGTGGCCGACATGGCCGCGCACGAGCACGGCGCGCATATGACCTGGGCCGGCAGCGGGGACGCGCCCGGCCACGACGGGCTCGCGGTGGCGGCGGCCCTGGCCGCCGAGGGCCGGTTCCGGGTGCCGCTGCACGGGGTGTTCCCGCTGACGGACGCGGCGAAGGCGCACGAGCTGAGCGCCACCGGCCGCACCCGGGGGAAGATCGTGCTCACGGTGCCGTAGACGCACGCGTGCGCCCCCGCCACACGGCGGGGGCGCATGTACAGAGGGTCAGCGCACCTCGGACAGCGTGGGCACCGAATCGCTGCCCGCGACGACGCGGGACTTCTCCGAGGAGCCGCGGTCCAGCAGGCCCGCGGTTACGGCTATCGCCAGGCCGACCACCGCGAGCGCCGCGCCGACCAGGGTCGGGGAGGTCCAGCCCCAGCCGGCCGAGATGGCGGCGCCGCCGGCCCAGGCCCCGCCCGCGTTGGCGAGGTTGAAGGCCGAGTGGTTGGAGGCGGAGGCGATGGTCGGGGCGTGCTTCGCCTTGTTCATGACGAGCATCTGCAGCGGGGTGGTGGTCATGAAGCCCACCGCGCCGAGCAGGACGACCGAGACGAGCGCCGCCCACTTGATGTGCACGGTGAAGTCGAACACCACCAGCATCACGGCCAGCGCGGCCAGCGACCCGTACAGCGTGGGCCGCAGCGCGCGGTCGGTGAGCGGCCCGGCGACCAGCGCGCCGAGGGTCATGCCGATGCCGAAGAGGGCGAGCACGATCGTGACGGAGGACTCGGCGAAGCCGGTGACCTCGGTCACCATCGAGGCCAGGTAGCTGTAGACGGCGAAGACGCCGGCGAAGCCGAAGACCGCGGTGAGCAGCCCGAGCAGCACCTGCCGGTTGCCGAGGGCGCGCAGCTCGTGCGCGAGGCCGCCGTGCTGGTTCTGCGGCACCTGCGGGACGAGCCGGGCGAGGGACGCCATGGCGACGACGCCGATGCCGGTGACGACCAGGAAGGTGGCGCGCCAGCCCAGGCCCTGGCCGAGCGCCGTGCCCACGGGGACGCCGACGATGTTGGCGATCGTCAGGCCCAGGAACATGGTGGCGACCGCGCGGGCCTGCTTCTCCTCGCTCACCAGCCGGGAGGCGACCACCGCGCCGACACCGAAGAACGCGCCGTGCGGCAGCCCGGCGAGCACCCGCCCGGCGAGCAGCAGCCCGAACGAGGGGGCGAGCGCGGAGGCGAGGTTGCCGACCGTGAAGAGCGCCATCAGCAGGACGAGCATGCGTTTGCGGGGGATGCGCGCACCGAGGGCGGTGAGCAACGGGGCGCCGATGACGACGCCGATGGCGTAGGCGGAGACGAGGTAGCCAGCGGTCGGCACCGAGGTGCCCAGATCGTCGGCGACGTTGGGCAGCAGGCCCATCATCACGAATTCTGTGGTGCCGATACCGAAGGCAGAGATCGCGAGAGCGAGCAGTGCCAGGGGCATGAGAGACCTTTCACAAGCGGTAAGGAAGGAGATCGTGCGATCGTGCGTATGTTCTCTACCGGAACAAAGTCTCTCACGCACTTATTTCCTGAGCACCATCCTCAAGGTGAACAGCGTGTTAGATCTTCGATTAGCAGGCTCAGAGCGTGACGGACGCCGCTACCGGAAGGTGGTCGCTGCCGGTCTGCTGCAGTGTCCAGGCCGAGACCGGGTTCACCCCGCGCACCATGATCTGGTCGATGCGGGCCATCGGAAACGAGGCGGGCCAGCTGAAGCCGAAGCCGTCGCCCGCGGCGCCCTGCGCGGAGCGCATCTGCGAGGTGACGGGGGCCAGCGAGCGGTCGTTCATCGTGCCGTTCAGATCGCCGAGCAGGATCACCTTGTCCAGCGGCTCGTCGCGGATGGCCTCGCCCAGCGCGTCGGCGCTCGCGTCGCGCTGCCCGGCGGTGAAGCCCGCGTTGAACTTCACGCGCACGGAGGGGAGATGGGCGACGTAGACGGCGACCTCGCCGCTCGGCGCGCTGACGGTGGTGCGCAGCGCCCGGGTCCAGCCCATCTTGATGTCGACCGGCTTGGTCCCGGACAGCGGGTACTTGCTCCACACCCCGACCGTGCCCTGCACGGCGTGGTAGCGGTAGGTGCCCGCGAGCGCCTTCGCGTACGTCGGTACGGCCTTGGTGGTCAGCTCCTCCAGCGCCACCACCTGCGCGCCCGAGGCGGCCACGTCCTTCGCGGTGGCCACCGGGTCGGAGTTGTCGGCGTTGACGTTGTGGGTGACGACGGTCAGGTCGCCGTCGCCGCCGGACTTGTCGGAGAACATCAGCCCGCCGAAGAGGTTCAGCCAGACGGCGACCGGCAGCACCAGCGCCACCAGGGCGCTCGCCGACCGCCGCACCAGGCCGAGCACCAGCAGCACCGGGACGAACACCCCGAGCCATGGCAGGAAGGTCTCCAGCAGGCTGCCGAGGTTGCCGACGCGGTTGGGGATGTCGGCGTGGAGGATCATGATCAGCGCGAGCAGGATCGCGAACGCCGCGAGCACCAGACCGCGCCGCCAGATTCCGCGGCTGTGCCGGAGCCGGTCGCGCAGGCGGTCGAATCGGGAGCCGGTCCACTGGGGTGCGCCCCCGGACTGTCCCGTCTCCTGCGTGTACGCCTGCACCATGCGCTGTCCGTCCCTCACTTGCCGCTGCCCGCCTACCGCTCAAGACCCTAGGCGATGACCAGGGCATTCCCGACGCCCCCACCGGGCGTCCCTGCCCGGTGGACGCCCGGGCGTCCACCGGGGGTTCCGCATCCCGCGACAACGGGGGCGGTTGTGACGCAACAGGCACAAAGCAACAGGCGCCACGGCGCCGGGACGCGCCGTCCGTCATACGCTCGCATACGCCGTCTCAGCCGCGCGCCGAGACCCCCTCCAGAACGGTGTCCACGATCCGTTCGGCCAGCCCCTCCGGCAGCTCCCGCCGCTCGTGCAGGATCGCGCGCGAGAGCATCGGCCCGGTGAACAGGTCGGCCAGCAGCTCGGGATCGGTGTCCGCCCGGATCTCACCGCCGGCGATGCCCCGCCGCAGCACCGACCGCAGCATCTCCCGGCGGACCTCGATGACGCTCTCCTCGTACGCCCGCCACAGCTCCCGGTGGGCCTGCGCCTGGGCCAGGACGCTGCGCATCAGGGCGGAGTCGCGCTTGGCCAGTCCGCGCCGCCGCAGGAACTCCAGCAGGGTGACGAGGTCGTCGCGGGCCGAGACCCCGGCCGGTTCGGGGCCCGGTTCCTCCAGTGACCGCAGGACGTCCAGCATCAGCGCGTTCTTGTTGGACCAGCGGCGGTAGACGGTGGCCTTGCCCACCCCCGCCGCGCGCGCGATCCCCTCGATGGACAGCGTGCCGACGCTCGAGCCCTCCTCCAGCAGCCGCAGCGCGGCCTCGATGATCGCGGCGTCGGTGGCGGCGCTGCGCGGCCGCCCGCGCGCCGGGACGGCGTGCGGTGCGGTCATCGGTCGGCCCCCGCCCCGGCCTTCTCGCGCGGCCGCCCGCTGCCGGGGCCGCCGCCGTCCGCGTCCTTGCCGGGCAGGAAGGCCGCCACGACCAGCGCGCCGAACAGGGCGACACCGGAGGAGCCGAGCGCGGTGAGGTGCATCGCGTGGATGAAGGAGTCATGGGCCGGGCCCAGCAGCACGTGCCCCGCGGGCCCCATGCGATCGGCGAGGGCGAGGGTGGCCTCGACGGACTCGCCCGCCGAGTGCCGTACGGAGTCGGGCAGCCCGGGGACGGCCGCGAGGGTGCCCTGGATGCCCTCGCGGTACGTGGCGGAGAGCACCGAGCCCAGGACGGCGACCCCGAGCGCGCCGCCGACCTGCCGGAAGGTGTTGTTCAGGGCCGAGCCGGAACCGGCCTTCTCGCGCGGCAGCGCCTGCATGATCGCGGTGGTGACCGGCGGCATGATGTGCGCCATCCCCGCGCCCTGGAAGAAGAACAGCGCCTCCAGCACCCACAGCGGCGAGTCGACGTCCAGCAGCAGGAACCCGGCCATGGTGGCGGCCACCAGCAGCATCCCGCCGGTACACACGGCGCGGGCCCCGAACCGCTCCACGACCAGCCGGGCGCGCGGCGCGAACAGCAGCTGGGCGACGGCCAGCGGCAGGAGCAGCAGCCCGGAGTCCAGGGCGCTGAAGCCGCGCACGCTCTGGATGTAGAAGACCATGAAGAACGTCACGCCCATGAGCGCGAAGAAGACCAGCGCGACGGCGGCGATGGCGGCCGAGAAGGCGGGATTGCGGAAGTAGTCGACATCGATCGCCGGATGGTCGCTGCGCTTCTCGTGCCAGACGAACAGGCCCAGCACGAGGAGTCCGGCGCCGATCGTGGCCAGCACCTGGGCGTCGGTGAAGTCGGCGAGCTGGCCGCCCTTGATGATCCCGTACACCAGCAGCACCAGGCCGATGACGGACAGCAGCACGCCCAGCGGGTCCAGCCGGCCGGGCGCGGGGTCCCTGGAGTCGGGGACGAGAAGGATCATGGCGATGATCCCGGCGGCCACGACGGGCACGTTGATGAAGAAGACCGAGCCCCACCAGAAGTGCTCCAGCAGCACACCGCCGGTGATCGGCCCGATGGCGATGGCGAGACCGACCGCGGCGACCCAGATGCCGATGGCCTTCGCCTGCTCCTCACGCTCGAAGACGTTCACCAGGATGGCCAGGGTGGCGGGCATCACGAAGGCCGCGCCCAGGCCCATCAGCGCCCGGAAGCCGATCAGCTCGCCGGGCGAACCGGAGAAGGCGGCCAGCACCGAGCCCATGCCGAACACGGTCATGCCGCCGAGCAGCACCTTCTTGCGGCCGATCCGGTCGCCGAGCAGCCCGGCGGTGAACAGCAGCCCCGCGAAGACCAGCGTGTAGGCGTTGATGGCCCACTCCAGCTGGCTCTGGGTGGCGCCGAGACCGGTGGGCTTGGGGGTGGCGATGGTCTTCATCGCCACGTTGAGTATCGAGTTGTCCAGGACGACGACCAGGACGCTGAACATGAGGACGACCAGGATCGCCCACCGTCTGCGGTGAATCGCCTCGGCGGAGGGGGCTGCTGCCATACGGCCCAGGCTAGAACCGTTTCGATACGGCCCCGTCTCGTACGGGAAAGACTTTGCGAGCCTTTGTCCATCGAATGCTCATCCGTGCGCGAATGTCCCCACTTTCGCAGCGTCGGGAGGCGTGCCAGCATGGGGGTGGTCCGGGGACGCCGTCAGGGCGCCTCGAGATGACGAACAGGAGCCGTCGTAATGACGCACGTCAGCCCTGCGCACAAGCAGTCACCGAAGGCGCTGTACGGGGGGACGAGTTCCCGCCGCGTCACCGTCCGTGACATCGCCGCCGCCAAGCAGCGCGGCGAGAAGTGGCCCATGCTCACCGCCTACGACGCGATGACCGCCTCCGTCTTCGACGAGGCGGGGATTCCCGTCATGCTGGTCGGCGACTCGATGGGCAACTGCCATCTCGGCTACGAGTCCACCGTGCCCGTCACGATGGACGAGATCGCCCTGCTGTCCGCCGCCGTCGTACGCGGCACCAAGCGTGCCCTCGTCGTCGGCGACCTGCCCTTCGGCTCGTACCAGGAGGGCCCGGTCCAGGCGCTGCGAAACGCCACCCGGCTGGTCAAGGAGGCCGGGGTGGGCGCGGTCAAGCTGGAGGGCGGCGAGCGTTCCGCCCACCAGATCGAACTGCTCGTCCAGTCCGGCATCCCGGTCATGGCGCACGTCGGCCTCACCCCGCAGTCCGTCAACGCGTACGGCGGCTACCCGGTGCAGGGGCGCGGCGAGGAGGCCGCGCAGCAGCTGCTGCGCGACGCGAAGGCCGTGCAGGACGCGGGCGCCTTCGGCGTCGTCCTGGAGCTGGTCCCGGCCGAGCTGGCCGCCGAGGTCACCCGCTCGCTGCACATCCCGACCATCGGCATCGGCGCGGGCGCGGAGTGCGACGCCCAGGTGCTGGTGTGGACGGACATGGCGGGCATGACCGGCGGCCGGGTGCCGCGCTTCGTCAAGCAGTACGCCACCATGCGGGAGGTACTGGGCGACGCGGCGCGCGCCTTCGCCGAGGACGTCGTCGGCGGGACGTACCCGGCCGAGGAGCACTCCTTCCACTAGCGGCCACGCTGGTGGTACAGAGCCATCGCGGTACATCGACAGCCCGCCGGCCGTCCCCCGTCGGCGGGCTGTCTGCCGCTTGTCGGTGATCTGTCGGCGCGGGGTGTCACTCTTACGACATGACGCGACAGGAACACAAGATCAGGGACGGCAACGCCGTCGAAGTACGGGGGCTGGTCAAGCACTTCGGCGACACCAAGGCGGTCGACGGGGTGGATCTGGACGTGCCGGAAGGCACCGTCCTCGGTGTCCTCGGCCCCAACGGAGCCGGGAAGACCACCCTCGTCCGCTGTCTGTCCACCCTGCTGGTGCCGGACGCCGGCACCGCCGTCGTGGCGGGGTACGACGTGGTGCGGCAGCCCCGGCAGCTGCGCCGCACGATCGGTCTGACCGGGCAGTACGCCTCGGTCGACGAGAAGCTTTCCGGCTGGGAGAACCTGTACATGATCGGGCGGCTGCTCGATCTGTCCCGCAAGGAGGCCCGGGCGCGCGCGGACGCCATGCTGGAGCGGTTCTCGCTGACGGACGCCGCGAAGCGGGCCGCGTCCACCTACTCCGGCGGCATGCGCCGCCGGCTGGACCTGGCCGCCTCCATGATCGGCCGGCCCGCGGTGCTCTATCTGGACGAGCCGACGACCGGTCTCGACCCGCGCACCCGCAACGAGGTGTGGGACGAGGTCAAGCGCATGGTCGCCGAGGGCTCCACGGTGCTGCTGACCACCCAGTACATGGAGGAGGCCGAGCAGCTGGCGCACGACCTCACGGTCATCGACCGAGGCAAGATCATCGCAGAGGGCCGGGTCAACGAGCTGAAGGCGAAGGTCGGCGGGCGCACCCTGCAGATACGCCCCTCCGACCCCGGTGAGCTGAACCGCATGGTCGGCGCCATCGCACAGGCCGGGCTCGACGGCGTCGGCGGCGCGACCGCGGACGTGGAGGAGGGCCTGGTCAACGTGCCGATCGTCAGCGACGAGCAACTGACCGCGGTGATCGGCCTGCTCGGCGAGCGCGGCTTCGCGATCGCCGGGATCGACACCCATCTGCCCAGCCTGGACGAGGTGTTCCTGGCCATCACCGGCCAGAAGACCTCGACGCCCGAGCCCAGCAAGAACGACACGTCCCTTGAGGAGGTTGCCGCGTGAGTACGGCAACGGTGACCGCTTCGGCGAAGGACCTGCCCGGCGAGGGACGGATCGGGCTGCGCGCCAATCTCCGGCACATCGGCGCGCTGGTGCGGCGTAACGCCCTGCAGATCAAGCAGGACCCGGAGTCGATGTTCGACGCGCTGCTGATGCCCATCGTCTTCTCGCTGCTGTTCACCTATGTCTTCGGTGGCGCGGTGTCGGGCGGTGACCGCAGCGAGTACGTCAACTACTTCATCCCCGGGATGATGGCGATGGGCGGGCTCAACATCGCCATGTCGGTCGGCACGGGCGTCAACGACGACTTCCGCAAGGGAGTGATGGACCGCTTCCGCACGATGCCGATCGCCCGCTCCTCGGTGCTGATCGCCAAGCTGATCGTGGAGACCGGACGGATGCTGGTGTCCACCCTCATCCTGCTGGCCATGGGCTTCATCATGGGCTTCGAGCTGAAGACCGGCCCGGCCGAACTGGCGGCCGCGGTCGCCCTGGCCCTGATCTTCGGGTCGTCGCTGACCTGGGTCTTCATGCTGCTGGGGCTGTCGCTGAAGACACCGCAGGCGGTGCAGGGCCTCGGCTTCCTGGTGATCATGCCGCTGCAGTTCGGCTCGTCGATCTTCGCACCGACCAACACCATGCCGGGCTGGCTGCAGTCCTTCACCAAGTACAACCCGCTCTCCCAGCTCGCCGACGCGGCGCGGTCGCTGACCAGCGGCCACGGCCCGCTCGCCCACCCGGTGACCGTCGCCCTGCTGTGGGCGCTGGCCATCACGGTGGTCATGGCGCCGCTGGCGGTGCGCAAGTTCCGTACGAAGACCTGAGCGGTGGTTCAGACGAGGGCGGCGGCCTCCTGCACGGTGAGGCCCCCGCCCTCCGCGTACGCCCGCTCGTAACTCCCGTCGTCCAGCCAGGCCCGTACCGCCGCCTCGCCCGCCGCCCGGTCCGCGCCCTCCTTGGCGGGGATCCGCTGGAGGCCGGGCCGCAGCGCGTCGTACGCGCCGAGCAGCCGTGCCGCGACCTCGGCCCGCTCCGTGCCGCCGAGAGCGGCCAGCGCCCGCGCGGCGGTCACCAGCTGGATCACCGGCACCTGCGGGGCGACCACACCGGTCATGAAGTCGCCGGTCTTCGCCAGCGCCCCGCGAATCCGGGTCAGCGCCTCCCCCGGCTGCCCCTCCATCAGGTCCAGCCAGGCCATCATCCCCTCGACCAGGCCCTGGAACACATCCAGCGCCCGGTTGCCGAACTCCTCGTGCAGCACCGCCAGATGCTCGCGGGCCTCGGCCAATCGGCCCGTGACGCCGCACCGGTGGGCCAGGTGCATCCGGACGTACGACGCGGCCTCGGCATCCGCCTGCGCCCGCTCCGCCAGCAGCTCGCGCAGGACCCGCTCGCCCTCCGCCGCCTCCGTCTCGTCCCCGTGCTCGACGTGCAGCCCCGCCAGCCGGGCCCTGAGCAGCGAGACGTGGGCATGCGCGTCCAGCTCCTCGACGTAAGCGATCGCCGCCCGGTAGTCGTCGGCCGCGGCCCGGCCGTCGCCGATCAGCTCCAGGGTCTCGCCGCGCCCGGACAGCGCCTCGGCCGTGCCCCAGGCGTCACCGAGGCTCTTGAAGATTTCCAGACTCTCGTCGGCGTCCCGGCGCGCCTGCTCCCCGAGATCGCCGCCGCCGCGCTGGGTCATCACCTTGGCCCGCGTCTGGAGGGTGAAGGCCAGCTCCCAGGTGTAGCCCAGCTTCCGGCTGGTGCGCACCGACGCGTCCACGACGTCCCGCATCAGGGCGATGTCGCCCGTCAGCAGCACCGCGAAGAACCACATGACGCCCGGGATCCGGCAGTTCTGCGGCAGTCCCGGACGGTAGGCCTCGACGATGCCCCGCATCTCGCGCTGGGACTCCTCGTCGTCCATGGCGCGCAGATTGCCTTCGAGGTTGGCCAGCGCCAGCAACCGCACCCCGCGCCGCGCCTCCTGAAGCAGCTCGGGCCCCATCGGCGGCGGTTCGGCCGTGCAGCTCGTGTAGAGCGGGGGCGCCGGGGTGACCGGCGGCTCGAACGGGTTGGGGCCCAGCCGCGCCACGGCCGTCGCCCAGTGGCGTGCGTCGCCGCGGTGGCCGCGCAGATTCCAGAACCAGCCGAGCGACAGCACCAGGCACAGCGCCTCCTGCTCGTCGCCCGCCGCGACGGCCCGGCGCAGCGCGGTGCGCAGGTTCTCGTGCTCGGCCTCCAGCCGGGGCAGCCAGACGCGCTGTTCGCGGCCGCGCAGCAACGGGTCGGCGGTACGGGCCAGCTCCCGGTACGCGACCAGATGCCGCCGTTCGACCACGGCCCGCTCCCCCGCCTCGTCCAGCCGCTCCGCCGCGTACTCGGCGACGGTCTCCAGCAGCCGGTACCGCATCTCGCCGTCCACCCCGGGCGCGGCGACCACCAGCGACTTGTCGACCAGGGACCCGAGCAGCGCGGCGATGTCCCGGGGGTCGACCGGGTCGCGGTCGCGCGGATCACCGCAGACCGCCTCGGCCGCCGGGAGGTCGCAGCCGCCCGCGAAGACGGAGAGGCGGGCGAGGACGGTGCGCTCGCGGTCGTCCAGCAGGTCCCAGGACCAGTCGACGACGGCGCGCAGCGTCTGCTGGCGGGGCAGCACGGTGCGGCTGCCGCTGGTCAGCAGGCGGAAGCGGTCGTCGAGGCGGTCGGCGATCTGCCGGGGGGTGAGCAGCCGCAGCCGGGCGGCGGCCAGTTCGACGGCCAGCGGCAGGCCGTCGAGGCGCCGGCAGATCTCGGCGCACGCCGCCGGATCGTCGTCGGTGCGGAAACCGGGGCGGGCCGCCGCGCCCCGCTCCTGGAACAGCCGGAGCGCCACCGGGTCCGGCAGCGGCTCCACCGGGCGCACCAACTCACCGGGGACGGCGAGCGGTTCGCGGCTGGTGGCCAGGACGGTGACGCCGGGGCAGCGGGCCAGCAGGGAGTCGGCGAGCCGCGCCGCGGCATCGACCAGGTGCTCGCAGTTGTCGAGCACGATCAGCATCCGGCGCGGTTCGCAGTGCTCCACGAGCCGCGCGAGCGGATCGTGGGCGGTCGGGTCGGCCGCGGCGCGCAGCCCCTCGGCGGCGCTGCCTCGGATGACGGTTTCGCGCGCGCCGAGCGCGGTGAGCACGGTCTCGGGCACGGTCTCCGGGTCGTCCACGGGGGCGAGTTCGGCCAGCCACACCCCGTCCGGCCAGGCGTCGGCGACCGACTCGGCGGCCTCCTGGGACAGCCGGGTCTTCCCCGCACCGCCGGGTCCGAGGAGGGTGACCAGCCGGTGCGCGTCCAGGTCGGTGCGCAGCGCGGCCAGATCGGCCTCCCGGCCGACGAAGCTGGTGAGCCGGGCCCGCAGATTGCCGCCGCGTGCGGGGCGCTCAGGCCGTCCCGCCCCGCGCGGCGGCTGCGGCGCGTGCGGGTGCCCCGGCCCGTACGGCTGCTGCTGCCCGTACGGCTGCTGCTGCCCGTACGGCGGCTGTGGCGGCCGAGCCGGCGCCGGGGCGGGCGGCGGGGCGGGGTCCAGCAGCTCGGCGTGCAGGGCGCGCAGCTCGGGGCCCGGGTCGGCGCCCAGCCGGTCGGCGATCTCCACCCGGATCGCCTCGTACGCGGCCAGCGCCTCCGCGGGGCGGCCGGTGTCCCGCAGGGCGCGGATGCGCAGCGCGTGCAGCGGCTCGTCCAGGGGGTGCGCGTCGCACAGCTCAACGAGCGTGGGGAGGGCCTGGGCGGCGTCGCCGAGGGCGAGCCCGGCGGCGATCCGGCCGCGCCGGGCGTCCAGCCGCTGGGCCTCGGCGCGGGCGGCCGCGGCCATCGCGTCGGGAAGGTCGGTGAGCGCCGGGCCGCGCCACAGGGCGAGCGCCTCGTCGTAAGCCGCGGCGGCCTTGGCCGGGTCGCCGTCGGCGAGGGCGCGGGCGCCCTCCTCCGCGAGCCGTTCGAAGCGGTGCAGATCGACGTCGTCGGGCTCGGCGCACAGCCGGTAGCCGCCGGGGCCGGAGGCGATCGCCGCCTTGCCGACGGCCCGCCGCAGCCGCGCGACGAGGGCCTGCAGCGCGCCGTTCTCATTGGCGGGCGGGTCGGTGTCCCAGACCTCGGCGATGAGCGCGCCGTTCGTCCGCAGCCGCCCCGGGGTCAGGGCGAGCGCGGTCAGCAGGGCGCGCAGCCGTGCGCCGCCGAGGTCGACGGGGGTGCCGTCGTCGTGGTGGGCCTGGGTGGTGCCGAGTATGGCGTAGCGCACGGCCCCATTGTTGTCGACGGTCACGGCTCCCGGTTCACCCGCTCCCGGACCTCGCCCGTCCGCTTACCCGCCGGGTGTCCGGTGGCCGAGGGTGACGATGTGGATGGCGGCATGGGTCCACTCTGCCCGGAACTCCCGGCACCCCGTCCAACGTTTTCCGGGCGTCGAGCGGGGCACCGTACGACGCACCATGACCGGTACCGGACGGAGAAACCTCGCGCATGACCACCGCCATCAGCCGCCGTGAGCGGCGGATCAGTCCCGTCTTCCTCGGTCTGGTCGCCATCATGGCCGTGTCCGGGTGGGCGGTGTGGACGGACTACTCCTCCAGCCCCGGCTTCGCGGTCTTCCTCTTCGTGGTCTCCGGCTGGGTCGTCTCGCTGTGTCTGCACGAGTACGCGCACGCCCGTACCGCGCTGCACGGCGGTGATCTGTCGATCGAGTCGAAGGGCTATCTGACCCTCAACCCGCTGAAGTACACGCATGTGGCCCTGAGCATCGTGCTGCCCGTCATCTTCGTGATCATGGGCGGGATCGGGCTGCCGGGCGGGGCGGTCTTCATCGAGCGGCACCGGATCCGGGGCCGCTGGCGGCACAGCCTGATCTCGGCCGCGGGACCGCTGACGAACGTGCTGTTCGCCGCCGCGCTCACCGCCCCGTTCTGGCTCGGCGGCGCCGGCCAGGTGCCGCTGGTCTTCCGCTTCGCGCTCGCGTTCCTGGCGCTGCTCCAGGTCACCGCCGCGATCCTGAACTTCCTGCCGGTGCCGGGTCTGGACGGCTACGGGGTGATCGAGCCGTGGCTGTCCCACCGCGTCCGGCGGCAGGTCGAGCCGTACGCTCCGTTCGGGCTGCTCGCGGTCTTCGGCATCCTGTGGATACCCGAGGTCAACCAGGTCTTCTTCGACGCGGTCGACGCGATCATGCGCGGGCTCGGGGTGACGCCGTTCGAGACCTACTTCGGCCAGGAGTTCTTCCGCTTCTGGCAGGGCGCGCCGCAGTTCCCCGGGATCAGCTCGTAGCGCCCGCGGCCTCGCGCTCGGCGGGTCAAGGCTCGGTTCGCCTCCGGGGCGCAAAAGCCCCTGTCGACGGTCGACCGTGCTCGACCCCTCGTTCCTCGGGGTCTCCGCGCGCTCTCCCTTTCGACAGCGGCGCGCCCCTTCAGCTCACTCGCCGGCGCGCTCGGCCTTGGCCCTGCGTACGTAGAACCAGGCCATGTTGGACGAGATCCCGGCGAGCAGGACCCAGACGACGCCGAGCAAGCTGCCCCGCGCGAACGAGACGACGGCCGCGGCGACGGTCAGGGCGCAGACGAGGAGGGCGTAGACGGCGAGGCGGGGCATGGGGGTGGCTCCTGTGGGGTCCTGTCGGGGGTGCGCTTCCGACATTGTCGCCCATGCCCCGCCGGGGCGTACGGGTCGCCCTGGAGTTCCGGCGCGGGCTCCGCTCAGACGTCCGTGACGCGCAGGCCCGCGTGGGCCTTGTAGCGGCGGTTGACCGAGATCAGGTTGGCCACCAGGGACTCGACCTGGTGGGCGTTGCGCAGCCGGCCCGCGAAGACGCCCCGCATGCCGGGGATGCGGGCGGCCAGCGCCTGCACCAGGTCGGTGTCCGCGCGGGACTCGCCCAGCACCATGACGTCCGTGTCGATCTCCGCGATCTCCGGGTCCTGGAGCAGGACGGCCGACAGATGGTGGAAGGCGGCGGTGACCCTGGAGTCCGGGAGCAGGGCCGCGGCCTGTTCGGCGGCGCTGCCCTCCTCCGGCTTCAGGGCGTACGCGCCCTTCTTGTCGAAGCCCAGCGGGTTGACGCAGTCGATGACGAGCTTGCCGCTCAGCTCCTCCCGCAGCGCCTCCAGCGTCTTGCCGTGGCCCTCCCACGGGACCGCGACGATCACGATGTCGCTGCGGCGCGAGCACTCGGCGTTGTCCGCGCCCTCGATGCCCAGCTCGGCGCCGCCCAGCTCCTCGGCCGCGGTCCGGGCGCGCTCTGCCGCGCGGGAGCCGATGATCACCTTCTGCCCGGCCCGGGCCAGCCGGTAGGCGAGGCCGCGGCCCTGGTCACCGGTGCCGCCGAGCACGCCGACGACCAGGCCGGAGACGTCCGGGAGGTCCCAGGGGTCCTTGGCGGGGGCCTTCTTGGCGGGGGCTTCGTTCGGGGCGGTCGTGCCGTCAGGAGTAGTCATGACAGCGATACTGTCACGCCCACGTCAGGCCTTCACGCTCCCCTCCGTCAGCCCCGTGCGCCAGTACCGCTGGAGGACGCCCATCAGCACCATCAGCGGCAGCACGGACAGGAAGGCTCCGCCGACCGTGTACTGGTACAGCTCCGGCTGCCGGTCCGCGTACCCCGTCCAGGAGGTCAGGCCGAGCTGGATCGGATAGAGGTCGGAGTCGGAGAGCATGACCAGCGGCAGGAAGAAGTTGTTCCAGATGTGCACGAACTGGAACAGGAAGACCGTGACCAGGGCCGGGGTCATCAGCCGCAGCCCCACCGCGGAGAAGATCCGCGCCTCGCCCGCCCCGTCGATCCGGGCCGCCTCCATCAGCGAGTCGGGGACGGCGGCCGCCGCGTAGATCCGGCAGAGGTAGACGCCGAAGGGGCTGACCACGCTGGGGATGAGGACGGCCCAGTAGGTGTTGGCCAGGCCGATGCGGCTGAAGAGGAGGTAGAGGGGGAGGGCGAGCGCGGTGCCGGGGATGAGGACCCCGGCCAGGATGACGTTGAAGATCCCCTCCCGCCCGGGGAAGCGGAACTTGGCGAGGGCGTACCCGGCGGCGGCCGACAGCAGGGTCGCGGCGAGGGCGCCGACGCCCGCGTACATCAGGCTGTTGGCGAACCACCGTGCGTAGATGCCGTCGTCGTACGTCAGTACCTGGCGCAGACGGCCGAGGGGATCCGGGTCGTGGAACCAGAAGCCGAAGGTGCCGAAGAGGTCGCTGCTGGACTTGGTCGAGGAGACGACGAGCCAGTAGACGGGCGTGAGGAAGTAGACGGCGGCGACGGCGAGCAGCGAGACGGTGATGACGCGATACCGCAACGCGGGCCGCCGCCCGCGCTCCGCGCGTCGGCGGTCCGGGCGGGCCGTGCCCGGCGCGGGGCCCTCGCCGGGCGCGGACACCGGGGGCCCGTCGCCCGCGCTCGCCGCCGACTCCGCGTTCGCCACCGCGCCGGCCCCGGGACGGGGCCGTGGCGCGGGCACGGACTCGGGGCGTCGCGGTGGGGGCGGCTCCGGGGGCCGGGACCCCCGTGGCTCGGGGCCGCCGGGCCCCGGCGCGTCACGCCCGCCCGGGCCGTTCCTGTGGCTCACCGGTCCTCCCCGTCCTTCCCGCGCTGCCCCACCAGCCGCAGGAAGCCGAAGGACAGCACGCAGGCCACGACCGCGAGCAGCACCGCCTCGGCCGCCGCGATGTGCTGGTTGTTGCTGGTGAACGCCTCGTTGTAGGCGGCCAGGTTGGGGGTGTAGCCGGAGTCGATCGAGTTGCTGAGCGGTTTGAGCACCTTGGGCTCGGCGAACAGCTGGAGGGTGCCGATGAGGCTGAAGACCGTGGTGAGGACGAGGGCGGGCCTGATCAGGGGGAGCTTGATGTGCAGGGCGATCTGCCCGGCACTCGCGCCGTCGATCTTCGCCGCCTCGTACAGCTCCCCCGGCACCGCCTTGAGCTGGGCGATCAGCACCAGCATGTTGTAGCCGGTGAACTGCCAGGTGACGATGTTGGCGATGGACCACAGCACCGTGGAGCGGCCCAGGAAGTCGACGTCCCAGCCCGCCGAGTGCGCCATTTCCACCAGCGGGCTGATCCCCGGTACGTAGAGGAAGCCCCACAGGATCGAGGCGATCACCCCGGGCACCCCGTACGGCAGGAAGAAGGCGGTGCGGAAGAAGCCGACCCAGCGCGCCGACGCCGCCTCCAGCAGCAGCGCCAGCGCGGTGGCGAAGGCGATCATCACCGGGATCTGGACCGCGCCGAAGAGCAGCACCCGCCCGAATCCGGCGGTGAAGTGGCCGTCCTGGAGGGCGTGGGCGTAGTTGGCGAGGCCCGCCCAGACATCCTTCGTCTCGCCGCCGAGGCCGAGCGGGCCGGTGCGCTCGACCTTCAGCAGGCTCTCGTAGAGCGCGAAGCCGATGGGGGCGATGAAGCAGAGGAGGAACAGCGCGAGGAACGGCAGCAGGAAACCGGCCGCCGCCCGCGCGCCGCGCGCCTCGGCCCGCGTCAGGTGCCACCCACGGCGCCGCGCCGGGCTCGTCATCCGGCCTCCGCCTTGAGGCCCTTTTCCTTGAGGTCGCTGATCGTGTCGCGCTGCACCTTCGTCAGCACGGACCGGAACGAGGACCCGTCGCCGATGGCCGCCGTGAAGGCGTCGCCGAGCCGCTGGTAGAGGGTGTCGGTGGCCGGGCCCCACTTCCAGCTGGTGTCCACGCCCTTGCTCGCGTCGTCGAACACCTTGCTGTACGCCTGCCCGCCGAAGAAGTCCTTGTGGACGTCGAGGTCGGAGGTGGCGTAGCCCTGCTTGGCGCCGGGGGTGCCGTAGCCGTTCTCGATCAGCAGCTTGATCGACTCGGGGTCGGTGTTGAGCCAGACCGCGAACGCCAGGGCGTCCTTGGGGTACTTGGACTTGGCGAAGACGGCGGTCGTGGAGCCGCCCCAGTTGGCGTACGCACCGTCCCCCCGCTTCCACTGCGGCATGGGCACGACCCGCCACTTCCCGGCGGTCTTGGGCGCGTTGCCGACCAGCAGCGCGTCGCCCCAGCTGGCGCCGAGCCAGGAGGCCATCGCGCCGGTCTGGACGTCCTTGTACCAGGCGTTCTGCCGGTCCGGGATGGTCTTGATCAGCTTCTGCTTGACCAGCGCGTCCCAGTAGTCGGCGACCTTACGGGTCGGTTCGTCGTCGATCGAGACGGTCCAGGTGTCGCCCTGGGCGCCGAACCAGCGCGCCCCCGCCTGCCAGGCGAGGCCCGCGAAGCGGTTGCCGTTGGTCGCCGAGAACGTCTCGATCCAGGCGCCCTTCTTCCGTATCGCCCTGGCCGCCGCCTCGTACTCGTCCCAGGTGGCGGGCGGCTCGACGCCCCACTTCTCGAACAGGTCCTGACGGATGAACAGCCCCATCGGCCCGGACGCCTGCGGTACGGCGTACACGCCCTTGCCGAACACCGACTGCTGCCACTGCCAGCCGACGAACTTGCCCTTGTACCGGTCGATCCCGTATCTGGTGAGGTCGAGCAGTCCGTTGTCGATCAGGAAGCTGGGCACCACCGGGTACTCGATCTGGCCGAGGTCCGGCGGGTTGCCCGCCTTGATCGCGGCGTGCATCTTCGCGTACTGGGCGCCCTCGACCGCCGACACCTTCTCGACCTTGACCTGGACCTCGGGGTTCTTGCTGTTCCACAGGTCCACGGGCTTGTCGATGCCCGGCACCCAGGACCAGAAGGACAGGGTGATCTTCTCGCCCTTCTTACGGCCCTTGGGCTCGTCGCCCCCGTCGTCGTCCCCGCCGCATCCGGCGAGGGCGAACCCGGCCGCCGCGGCGGCCGCGCCGCCGAGGACGGCACGCCGCCCGAATCCCGCGTTTTCTGACATGCTCATACCAGCTCCTCCACCGGAATGCGCCGGAATGTGATGGTCGAGTAGGCGCTGAAGTCGCCGGTCTCGTAGAGCAGTCCGACCGTGTCCCGATCGATCCTGACCAGGTCGGAGTAGGCGGCGGGCAGCCCGTCCACGGTGTGCGCCGGCTGCCAGGTGACCCCGCCGTCGCGGCTCGCCCGCACCGTCATCAGGGCCCGGAAGCCGGGCGCGGCGGGCCCGGAGTACAGCAGGACATCCGGGTCACCGAGGTGCAGTACACAGCCCTCGACCACCGGCGTCACCAGCCCGGCCTGCGGCCGGAAGGGGGTGGCCAGGGTCTCGCCGCCGTCGTACGAGTAGGCATCGGCGCGGGTGCCGGGCGCGGTCGCGTCGTTCCGGGTGTTGAAGTAGACCCGGCCGTCGGGGAGTTCGGCGGCGGTCGTCTCGTTGACGTTGATGTAGCCGTCCGGGTCGTCGTCCACGTACCCGATCCGCCAGGTCTCGCCGTCGTCGTCGCTCAGCAGGTCGTGCCCGCCGTTGTAGCGGCCCTCGGTGCCGATGTCGCCGGGGACCGTCGGGGGAAGGGAGTGGTTGGCCGGTACGACGATCCGGCCCGCGTGATCGCCGTGGCGTAACCGCAGCGCATGGCCCGGGGTCGTGGCGTACCAGCGCCACTCCGGGCGCTTCGTCCACTCGGTGATCTCGCGGGCCGCGCTCCAGCTCACGCCGTCGTCGTCGCTGTACGTCAGCCACACCCGCCGCCCGTCCTCCGCGGACACCTCACCGCGGCGGATCCGGTCCTCGGTCGCGGAGGCGGCGCTGCGGACGTGCACCAGGACGATCCGGCCCGCGTGCGGCCCGTCCTCCAGCACAACCGGCGCGGGGTTCCCCGCCGTTCCGTCCCCGTTGCGCGCGACGACCGCGGGCGCGCCCCAGGTCCGGCCCCCGTCGGCGGACCGCTTCAGCACCAGGTCGATGTCCCCGTGATCGGCGGACGACCCCACCCGCCCCTCGGCGAAGGCCAGCAGCGTCCCGGCGCGCGTCACCACCACCGCCGGAATCCGGTAGCTCGCGTACCCCCCGGCCCCGGCCCGGAACGGGACGGAGACCTCGTACGGGCATGCCATGCGAACCCTCCCGATGCGCCGTTGCAATCGATCGAGTGCTCAGCCAGAAAAATGGGACGTAGGACGTCCCTTGTGTCCGGCGACCATAGGGTTTGCCTCACAGAGCGTCAAGAGTCGGCACAATGAACAGTTGTCGCCGCGTGGTGCCCGTGCCCTCAAAGGGGTGACCGTCCCCCATTCCTCCGGCCCCCTCGCCCCACCCACGGCAGGATCCGGGCCATGGACGCCGTACGGGTCGCGCTGCTGCGCGAAGTGCTCGCCGGGACCGAGTGGCTGCAGTCCACCCGCCGCTTCGCGGGCTCCCTGCGGGCCTCGGTCGGCTCGCGCGAGGGCGGATTACTGCTCGTGGGCAGCGCGGAGTACGAACCCTGGCACCTGGCCGCGCACCTCGACGACGAGGCCGCCTGGTCCGGCCTCCCGGAGCTGTCCCCCACCCTCGTCCGCCACCACGTGCCGGTCGGCCGCGCGGTCCCGGCCCATCTGTCGGTCGGCCTGGGCCGGTTGGAGGCCGCCGGGCGCGGCGAGACCCTTCTCGTCGTCACCCCCGGCGACCCGGGCGCCGGCCTGCTGGAACGCGTCAACGACGCCCGCCGGGGCGGCGCGACCGTCCTCGCCCTCGACGGCGGCGACGCCGAACTGCACGCCCTGGCGCATGACGGGCTGTCCACCCCCGAGGGCGCCGACCTCGACCTCGATACGGTCCAGCACCTGGTCAGCGCGGCCGCCGGGGAGAACACCCTCCCGCCCCGCCCCGGCCGCCGCCGCATCCGCGACCGCCTGGCCCGCCTGGCCGACCAACTGACGTCCCCGCCCCCGCCGGGCTGGTGAGTCCGCTCCGCCGGCCCAGAGAGAGCCGGGCGGCCTTGCCGTCGAGGAGCGCCTCGCCCAGCGGGGACGCGGGCCAGTAGGGACCGCGAACGTCGAAGGCATCCACGTCGAGCTCCGGTACAGCACCTCGAGCCGCCGCGCCTGGGGCCGGATCACCGGGGCCGACCCGGGCGACCTGGTGTGGGTGGACCGGTCCAGCAACGGCGCTTCGAGCCGGTCCCGGGGGCCGGGCCGCGCCACGCCGCGGGGTCCCGGCCCCATCGGGCCGGGGCCTGGGGCCCGGGGTCAGGCGCGGTCGGCCGGGGGGTCGTCCTGCCAGCGGGGGTCGTTCTGCCACTGGGCGTTCCGCTCCTGCGCCGTCTCCAGCGCGCGCGCCGCCTCCGCCGGGGTGGCGTACGGGCCCAGGCGGTCCGCCGCGCGGCATTCGGGGCCCTCTTCGACCTTGTGATGCTTGACGCAGTAGTACCACTCGCCCGGCTTTCCGACGGGACCCTTCCTGAACAGCGCCATTCCGGCCTCCTCTTCCTCGCGGCCATGGTGCCCGATCCGGCGCCGATACACTCGCTGATATGTCTGGCCAGTCACTCCTTGTTCCGGGGAAGCTCTCCCCCGCCCGCCCCGTCCCCGCCTCGATTCCGCGGCCCGAGTACGTCGGGAAGGAGGGTCCCGCGCCGTATGAGGGGCCCGAGGTGCAGGATGCCGAAACGATCGAGCGGATGCGGATTGCGGGGCGGATCGCCGCGCGGGCGATGGAGGAGGCCGCGAAGCTGATCGAGCCGGGGGTGACGACGGACGAGCTGGACCGGGTCGCGCACGAGTACATGTGCGACCACGGCGCGTACCCGTCCACCCTCGGCTACCGCGGCTTCCCGAAGTCGCTGTGCTCCTCGGTCAACGAGGTCATCTGCCACGGCATCCCGGACACCACCGTCCTGCGCGACGGCGACATCGTGAACCTCGACGTCACCGCCTTCATCCACGGCGTGCACGGCGACAACAACGCCACCTACCTGTGCGGCGACGTGGACGAGGAGTCGCGGCTGCTGGTGGAGCGGACGCGGGAGTCGCTCAACCGCGCGATCAAGGCGGTCAAGCCGGGCCGGCGGATCAACATCATCGGCCGGGTCATCGAGTCGTACGCCAAGCGCTTCGGCTACGGCGTGGTCCGCGACTTCACCGGCCACGGCGTCAACACGTCGTTCCACTCCGGCCTGATCGTGCCGCACTACGACAGCCCGCACCACACGACCGAGATCAAGCCGGGCATGACGTTCACGATCGAGCCGATGCTGACGCTCGGGACGTACGAGTACGACATGTGGGAGGACGGCTGGACGGTCGTCACCAAGGACCGCAAGCGGACGGCTCAGTTCGAGCACACACTGGTGGTGACGGACACCGGGGCGGAGATCCTGACGCTCCCCTGAGCCGGGAGGTTTTGCCGACAGGGCGTCGGGAAAGGGTGGGGTTAGGTCGCCCTAACCTATCCCGGAGGCCGTCTTGGACGCCATGCCCACGCCCTTCTCCGCGCTCCTGCGCGCCGCCTCGCACGAGCAGCACACCGAGGTCGCCGGGTCGGACTTCATGGGCGATCTGCTCGGCGGGCGGCTGGGCATGGACGCGTACCGGCAGTACACGGAGCAGCTGTGGTTCGTGTACCGGGCCCTGGAGTCGGTCCCCGGCCGCCTCGCCGAGGACCCGGTCGCGGGTCCGTTCGTACGGCTCGACCTGGCCCGCACCCGGGAGCTGGAGCGCGACCTGACGTACCTCGGCGGCCCTCGCTGGCGCTCCGGCCTGGAGCCGCTGCCCGCCACGGAGCGGTACGCGGCCCGCGTGGAGACATGTGTGCGCGACTGGCCCGCCGGGCTGGTCGCCCACCACTACACCCGCTATCTCGGCGATCTGTCCGGCGGGCAGATCGTCCGCGGGATGGCCGAGAAGACGTGGGGCTTCGACCGCAAGGGCGACGGGGTGCGGTTCTACGTCTTCGAGTCGATCGGCAATCCGGCCGCCTTCAAGCGCGACTACCGCGCTCTGCTGGACGCGCTGCCGGTGGACGACCTGGAGAAGCAGCGCGTGGTCGACGAGTGCAAGCGCGCCTACGGGCTCAACAGCGCGATCCTCGGCGACCTGGGCCGCCGCTTCCCGCTCAGCGCCTGAAGGCCGTATAACGTCTCCATAACGCGATCCGGCCACTTGGCCGAAACTTTGCCATGTGCAAGCAGATCTTTGGAATTACTCAGGCGACACACAGGTAAGGCTCAGTTAAGTTAGGTCGGCCTTATTCGTCGGCCTCATCTTGTCCCCGAGCCCCGTCTGGAGCCCGCATGCGAGCCGCTCGCACCCCCGTCGTCGCCGCCATATCGGCGTTGACGACACTCACCGCCGTCGCCGGCTGCGCCGAGAAGTCCGACGCCAAGGGGTCGGACGCCGTCCAGGTCACGGCGTCGGACAGCGCGTGCGAGGTCTCCAAGACATCGTTCCCGGCCGGGCATGTGAAGCTCGCGGTGGAGAACAAGGGCTCCAAGGTCACCGAGGTCTACGTCTACGCCCCCGGCGACCGGATCGTCACCGAGCGGGAGAACATCGGGCCCGGCACCAAGGCCGTGGTCAACGCCGAGGTGAAGACCGGCTCGTACGAGATCGCCTGCAAGCCCGGGATGAAGGGCCACGGCATCCGGCAGAAGGTGTCCGCCACGGGCAAGGGCGCGGCGGCGAAGCGGGATCCGCGGCTGGACAAGGCGGTGGCCGCGTACCGGGCGTACACGCGGCGGCAGGCCGACGAGACGCTGCCGAAGGCCCAGGCGTTCGCCGACGCGGTCAAGAAGGACGATCTGGAGGCCGCCAAGAAGGCGTACGCGCCCTCCCGCGTCGGCTGGGAGCGCACCGAGCCGGTCGCGGAGTCGTTCGGCGACATCGACCCGAAGGTCGACGTGCGCGAGGACGGGCTGGAGAAGGGGCAGAAGTGGACCGGCTGGCACCGGCTGGAGAAGTCGCTGTGGCAGACGAAGAAGATCACCAAGGCCGACCATGACCTCGCCGACCAGCTGATCAAGGACCTCAAGGACTGGCAGAAGCGGGTCGGCACCGCCGAGATCACCCCCACCGGCATGGCCAACGGCGCCAAGGAACTGCTGGACGAGGTGCAGACCGGCAAGGTCACCGGCGAGGAGGAGCGCTACAGCCACACCGACCTGGTGGACTTCGAGGGCAACGTCGAGGGCGCCGAGACCTCGTACAAGCTGCTCAAGCCGGTGGCCGCGAAGAACGACCCGGCGCTGACCAGGGAGCTGGACAAGCAGTTCGCCGCGGTGCGGAAGCTGCTGGACGAGTACCGCGAGGGCGACGGCTTCGTCTCGTACGACACCGTCTCGGAGAGCAAGCGCAAGGAGCTGTCGGACGGGGTCAACGCCCTGGCCGAGCCGCTGTCCAAGCTCGCCGCCGCCGTCGTCTCGAAGTAGGAGAAGGGTCATGACCGACGAGGCCACGACCTCCCATTCCCGCCGCGCCCTCCTGGGCTGGGGCGGTGCCGGGCTCGCGCTCGGCGCCGCGGCGGCCGGGGGCACCGCCGCCGCGCTGAGCGCCGACGACGGCCCCCGGCAGGCGGCCGACAGCGGCGGCGGCGCCGTCCCCTTCCACGGGGCCCACCAGGCGGGCATCGCCACCGCCGTCCAGGACCGGCTGCACTTCGCGGCCTTCGACGTCACCACCGACGACCGCGCCGAGCTGATCGACCTGCTCAAGGAGTGGACGAAGGCGGCGGCCCGGATGACCCAGGGGCACGCGGTCGGCGGCGGCGCGGTCAGCGACCTGGTCGAGGCGCCGCCGGACGACACCGGCGAGGCGCTGGGCCTCAAGCCGTCCCGGCTCACCCTCACCTTCGGCGTCGGCCCCACCCTCTTCAAGGACAAGAAGGGGAAGGACCGGTTCGGGATCGCGGGGCGCCGCCCCGAGGCGCTGATCGACCTGCCCGCCTTCCCCGGCGACGACCTCGAGGCGGCCCGCAGCGACGGCGATCTGTGCGTCCAGGCGTGCGCCGACGACCCGCAGGTGGCCGTGCACGCGATCCGCAACCTGGCCCGCATCGGCATGGGCAAGGTCGCCGTCCGCTGGTCGCAGCTGGGCTTCGGCAAGACCTCTTCGACCACCCCGGACGCCCAGACGCCGCGCAACATGATGGGCTTCAAGGACGGCACCCGGAACATCCCCGGCACCGACGCCGCCGCCCTGGACAAGCACGTGTGGGTGAGCGAGAAGGCGGGCCCGGCCTGGATGGCGGGCGGCTCGTACCTGGTGGCGCGGCGCATCCGCATGCACATCGAGACCTGGGACCGCACCTCGCTCAAGGAGCAGGAGGACGTGTTCGGGCGGGACAAGGGCGAGGGCGCGCCGTACGGCAAGCAGCACGAGCGCGATACGCCCAACCTGAAGGCGATGCTGCCCGACGCGCACGTCCGCCTCGCCCACCCGGACTCCAACGGCGGCATCCGCATCCTGCGCCGCGGCTACTCCTTCACCGACGGTACGGACGGTCTGGGGCGGCTGGACGCGGGGCTGTTCTTCCTCGCGTACCAGCACGACGTACGCGAGGGCTTCGTACCGCTGCAGCGGCGCCTGGCGCGCTCCGACGCGCTCAACGAGTACATCCAGCACGTGGGTTCGGCGCTGTTCGCCATCCCGCCGGGCGTCCGGGACGCGGACGACTGGTGGGGCAGGGCGCTTTTCACCTGACCGGACAGAGAACGAGAGGAAGGCGAACCCCGTGTTCGGCAACTATCTGATCGGGCTGCGCGAAGGGCTCGAAGCGAGCCTGATCGTGTGCATCCTGGTCGCCTACCTGGTCAAGACCGGTCGCCGGGACGCGCTGCGGCCGGTGTGGCTGGGCATCGGCGCAGCGATCGCGCTGGCCCTGTCCTTCGGCGCGGCGCTGGAGTTCGGCTCGCAGGAGCTGACGTTCGAGGCCCAGGAGGCGCTGGGCGGCTCGCTGTCCATCATCGCGGTCGGCCTGGTGACCTGGATGGTGTTCTGGATGCGGCGCACCGCCCGCCATCTGAAGCGCGAACTGCACGGCAGGCTGGACGCGGCGCTCGCCATGGGCACCGGCGCGCTGGTGGCCACCGCGTTCCTGGCGGTGGGCCGCGAGGGCCTGGAGACCGCGCTGTTCATATGGGCCGCGGTGCGGGTGGGCAACGACGGCTCGGCGGACCCCCTGATCGGGGCGGCCCTGGGCCTGCTCACCGCGGTGGTGCTGGGCTGGCTCTTCTACCGTGGCGCGCTGCGGATCAACCTGGCGAAGTTCTTCACCTGGACGGGCGGCATGCTGGTCGTGGTGGCGGCGGGCGTCCTCGCGTACGGCTTCCACGACCTCCAGGAGGCGAACTGGCTTCCGGGGCTGCACTCCCAGGCGTTCGACATCAGCTCCACGATCGCGCCGGACACCTGGTACGGCACCCTGCTCAAGGGCGTCTTCAACTTCCAGCCGGACCCCACGTGGCTCCAGGTCACAGTGTGGCTGCTGTATCTGGTCCCCACGCTGACCTTCTTCTTCGCCCCGGGTAGGGTGGCGCCGTCCAACGCAGCCCCGAAGGAGCCGCAGCCCCATGACACGCAGGTCACCCCGCCGGCCGTCCGTCCTTCCGACCGCAGCGGCGGTACTGGCGCTGGGCATGACGCTGACGGGGTGCATGACGGTGCACGGCGAGCGGGAGAACATACCGTCCGTGGACAAGGCTGAGGCCGCCGAGGCGCTCAAGGACTTCACCGCCACGTACAACAAGGCGTACCAGGAGCTGGATCCGTCGGTGGTGAGCGAGGTGGAGACCGGCCCGCTGAAGGAGATCAGCACGGCCGACCTGAAGGCACAGCACGCCAACTCCCCGCAGGGCAACCCGAATTACCCGCCGCTGAAGCTGTCCGACGCGAGCTTCCACATCCCCCGGCAGATCGGGTGGCCGAAGTTCTTCGTGGCGGACACCGACAGCAACCGGGACGCCAACCGGTGGCTGGTGGTCTTCACCAGGGACGGCGCCGATCAGCCGTGGAAGGCCGCGTATCTGTCGATCCTCAGCCAGGACGAGGTACCGGCGTTCGCGACCGACAAGGACGGCTGGGCCAAGCCGGTCAAGGCCACGGGCGCCACGCCCCGGCTGGCCGTCCGGCCGGACGAGCTGAGCGGCGCGTACACCGACTACCTGATGACGGGCAAGGGCGACACGTTCGCGGACGGTTCGGCGACGTCGGGGATGCGGGAGTCGCGGGCGAAGTTCAAGAAGACGCCGAAGTTCTGGACGCAGTACATCGACACTCCGGCGGCCGGCGGCGGCTCCGACGCCCCGGTGGGCCTGCGGACGAAGGACGGCGGCGCGGTGGTCTTCTTCACCTCGCACCACCGCCAGAAGCAGACCATGGCAAAGGGTTTCAGGCCCAACCCGGATCCGCAGGTCAAGGCGCTGATGACGGGCGAGGCGAAGAGGGCGGTGACGCTGACCCGGGTCGCCGAGTCGGCCGTCCGCGTGCCCGCGAAGGACGCGGCGGACCCGAAGGTGGTCTTCCTCAACCGCCTGGAAGGCGTCACGGGGGCCAAGGGCGAGTAGCGCGACCCGCTACCGCCCTATCGGCCACGCCGCACCCTCGTACTCCTCCTCCACGGCCAGGCGGCACGCGTCGGTCAGCGCCTCCAGCAGCGTCAGCGGATCCGGCAGCGGCCGCTCCGGCCCGAGGAGCCACGCCACGCGCCCGTCCCCCGGCAGCCGGGCCGGGGGTACGAGCACGTAGCTGCCGCGGCAGTGCCACCGCAGCCCCGGGTGCTCGTCCATCGTCTCGGGGTGGCAGTCCAGCTCGCAGGGCCACCACTCGTCCTCGTCCTCCGGCGTGCCGCGCGTGGCGGTGAAGAACAGCATCCGTCCCTGCCGCAGATCCGCGCCGCTCGTCGCGACGGGCCCGACCTCCACCTCCGAGGCCCCCAGCCGCTCCAGGGCCTGCCGCCCCGCCTCGAGGGGGACGTCGAGCACGTCGTGGACGAGGCCGGTGGCGGTGATGAAGTTGGCCTGCGGGTCGGCGCGCAGCCACCGGGTGACCTTCTCCGGGTCGGTCGACGCCTGCGTCGCCCAGGCGAAGGAGACGGGGTGCCGGGCGGGGGTCGGACAGCCGATGCGGTCGCAGGAACAGCCGTAGCCGGAGGGGTACGCGGCGGGCGCGAGCGGGAATCCGGCGGCGGCCGCGGCCAGGAGCAGGTCCTCGCGGGCGCCCGCGGCGCCCGCCCCCGAGCCGGTATCGCCGCCCGTCGCGCTTCTCGGCCGGCGCAGCCACTGGGTGAACCTGCTCTTGCGTTCCATCTATCGCCTCGCTTCACCACCGCGACCGGCGGTACCGCCGGTACCCGATCAATGCTGCCACCATCCTGCTCCCGAGGTGGCCGGTGTCCGCATCCGGGGTGATGACGGGACCCACGTCCGGGTGCCGATATCAGGACATAACCGAACGAGCACCCCTAGCGTTCGCTTTATGATCACCAGGTATTTTCTGACCGGTGTGGCGGTCCTCACCCTTTCCATACCGGCGGCCGTCCTGGCGTACCCCACCGCCCGTCCGGCCGTCTCCCCCGCCGCCCGCCCGCCGGAACCGCGCCTCGACGACCGGTCCGCCGCCCTCCCCGCGGCCCCGCGGATCATCTACACGGCCCACCGCGGCGGCGCCCTCGAAGTGCCCGAGAACAGCATGGCCGGGCTGACCACCGCCCTGGCCCGCAAGGACGCCCAGGTCCTCGACTTCGACATCCGCAGCCTGCGCGACGGCACGCTCGTCGTCATGCACGACGCGACGCTGGACCGTACGACGTCCCGGACCGGGCCCGTGAACGCCCTGACCGCCGCCCAGTGGCGCACCGTACGCCTCCGCCCCGCCCCCACCCTGCGCGGCGCCTGGAAGCCCGAGCGGCCACCGACGGTGGCCGAGGCGCTGGACCGGCTCGGCGGCCGCACCACGCTCATGGTCGAGGCGAAGGACCCGGCCGGACTGCCCCGGCTGGCCCGCATGATCCGCGACCGGGGCCTGACCCGCTCGGTCTACGTGAACTCCAACCACCCGGACGTGGCCCGCGAGGCCCACCGGATGGGGCTGCTGGCCCAGCTGTGGCGGTCCGCCCGGCAGATGCGCCACGACCGCCCCAGCGACTGGCGCGGGTTCGTGGACCTGCTGGACGTCGACTACCGGGCCCGGGACGCGGACATCCGGCGGGCCGTCGCCTCCGGCGTGCCCCATGTGTGGGCGCACACCGTCAACACCCCCCGGCAGCGCGACCGGATGGTGCGGCTGGGATGCGACGGGATCATCACGGACACCCCGAGCCTGATGATCACCACCCCGGTGCGGCTACGGGCCGGCGGGGGACCCGGCGGGGACCTCAGCGGGGGCTGAGCCCGCGCAGCGCCATCTCGACCACGGCGTCCGCGTACGCGTGGCTGAGCGGCAGCGTCCGCAGCAGCCACCGGGCGGTGACCGGGGCGGTCACCAGCTCCAGGGCGATCCGCGGATCGAGGTCGGCCGCGACCTGCCCGGCCCGCTGGGCGGCGCGCAGCCGCTCGACGTAGAGCTGGAGCGACGGCTCCAGGACCCGGCTCGCGAACTCCGCCGCGATCTCCGGGTTCACGATGCCCTCGGCGGCCAGCGCCCGGTACGGCACGTCGTACGTGGGCGACCGCAGCTCGTCGACCGTCGCGCGCAGCACCAACTTGAGGTCGGCCTCCAGGTCGCCGGTGTCGGGGAACGCGTGCGCTTCCCCACTCTCCGGCCCCTCCGCCTCCCGCGCGGCCCGCTCGCCGAGGGCGACGAAGGCGTCCAGGAGGACGGCCGCCTTGGACGGCCACCAGCGGTAGATCGTCTGCTTGCCGACCCCGGCGCGGGTGGCGATGGCCTCGATGGTGAGTTTGGGATAGCCCACCTCGGCGACGAGTTCGAGTGCGGCATCGAGGATCGCGCGGTGCGAACGTTCACTGCGGCGGGTCGCGTTGGGAGCCATGCCGGTCAATGTAGCGGGCGGGCTTTGTGAGGCTCGGTTCGCCTCCGGGGCGCCACAGCCGATGTCGACGGTCGACCGTGCTCGGCCCCTCGTTCCTCGGGGCCTGCGCGCGCTCTCCCTTTCGACACCGGCGCGCCCCTTCGGCTCGCCCCCAGCTACCGCTGGGAGGTGCCCCCAGCCGGTCAGACGGGGTTGCTCTGGCGCCGGACGTGCCCCGGGGCGCCGGCACCACCCGTAGAATCGACGGAATGCACGCCCCGCACGCCGCCCCCACCGCCGAGACGCTGCGCACCGCGCTCGCCGGGCTCCTCGACGGGCTGCCGCCCCGCCAGGCGGCCCAGGCGGTCGACCGGCTGATCGCCAACTACCGGGGCCGCACCCCGACCGACGCGCCCGTTCTGCGCGACCGCTCCGATGTCGCCGCGTACGCCGCGTACCGGATGCCCGCGACCTTCGAGGCCGTACGCGCCGCCCTCGACGCCCTGCGCGAGCGCGCCCCCGAGTGGGTGCCCGCCTCGCACCTGGACATCGGCGGCGGTACGGGCGCGGCGAGCTGGGCCGTGGCCGCCGCGTGGCCGGAAGGCGGTCACACCACCACCGTCCTGGACTGGGCCGAGCCCGCCCTCGCCCTCGGCCGCGAGCTGACCCGGCAGTCCCCCGCCGCCCCGCTGCGCGAGGCCCGCTGGCAGCGGCGGGCCCTCACCGCGGACCTCACCCTCCCCGACGCGACGGACCTCGTCACCGTCTCCTACGTGCTGGGCGAACTCACCGCCGCCGACCGCGGCACCGTCGTCGGCGAGGCGGCCCGGACCGGCCAGGCGGTGGTGCTGGTCGAACCCGGCACCCCCGACGGCTATCTGCGCATCCGCGAGGCCCGCGACCAGCTCGTATCGGCGGGCCTGAACGTCCTGGCCCCGTGCCCGCACAGCGCCGCCTGCCCCATCGAACCGGGCGCCGACTGGTGCCACTTCGCGGCGCGGGTGAGCCGTTCGTCGCTGCACCGCCAGGTGAAGGGGGGCTCGCTGGGGCACGAGGACGAGAAGTTCGCGTACGTCGTGGCGACCCGCTTCCCCGCCCCGGCCCCGGCCGCCCGTGTCACCCGCCACCCCCAGACCCGCAAGGGCCAGGTCCTGCTGGACCTGTGCACCCCCGACGAGGGCCTGACCCGCCACACCGTGACCAAGCGCCACGGCCCCCTCTACCGCGCCGCCCGCGACACCACCTGGGGCGACACCTGGCCGCCCCCGGAGAACGACTAGCTAGACGGGTGCGGGGGTGAAGACGACGGGGAGGGACGACAGGCAGCGGTACCAGAGCGACTCCGTCCACTCCAGTTCCCCGGGCTCGACCGCGAGCCGCAGGTCCGGGATGCGGTCGAGCAGCACCTCGATCGACGTCTCCGCGATGATCTTGCCCAGCTCGGGCGCGCCCGCCGGACATCCGTAGTCGCCGCTGGAGAAGGACACGTACGAGTTGTTCCCGGCGTAGTCCGGCGTGGCGTCCGGCCACAGCAGCGGGTCCGCGTTCGCGGCGGCGAAGCCGAGGACGAGCAGGTCACCGGCGCGGATGTACTGGCCGCCGAGCCGGGTGTCCCGGGTGGCGAAGCGCCCGATGACGTTCTGGAGCGGGGAGTCCGCCCACAGCACCTCGTTCATGGCCTCGCCGATGCTCCGGCGGCCGCCCGCGAGGGTCACGGCGAACCGGTCGTCGGTGAGCATCAGCCGGACGGTGTTGCCGATCCAGTAGGACGCGGCGGGCATACCCGCGGCCATCATCACCATCAGGTCCCCGACCAGCTGCTCGTCGGTGAGGTCGGGGCAGTTGTGGAGGTACCGCGAGGTGACGTCCGGGCCCGGGGTCTCACGCTTCTCCTCCACCAGCCGCCGCACCTCCCCGGCCGCCCGCTGCTGGGCCGCCATGGCCTGGTCGGTGGACAGCAGCGAGACGGTCACCGCCTCCGCCAGGTACTCCAGCCGCTCCTCGGGCAGGCCGAACATGGTGCCCATGGCGAGGGCGGGCACCGAGTAGACGTAGTCGAACACCAGGTCCGCCGTGCCGCTGCCGATGAACTTGTCGATCAGATCGTCGGCGAAGCGTTCGCACCGCGCGCGCAGGTCGAAGGGGTCCATGACGGCGAGCGCGTCGCTGACGGCCGCCGAACGCCGCCGGTGCTCGTCCCCCTCCGTGAAGTGGATCATGGGGCTGTGGGCCACCCAGGGCATGAGGGGCCAGTCCGCCGGGACCTCGTCCCAGCGGTTCCAGCGGCGCGAGTCGCGGCCGAAGGTCTCGACGTCGGTGACCACCTGGCGTATCTCGCGGTAGCCGAGGACGAGCCACGCGGGGACGCCGCCCTCCAGCAGGACCGGGGCGACCTGGCCGTGGGCGCCGCGCATCCGCCGGTGGCTCCGGGCCGGGTTCCGCAGGTACCGCGGCCCGTACAACGGCTCCGCCTCGGCATGGGACCGGGGACGGACGGGACACCCTGAAGGCGTGTCCGGTGCGTCCGGTGTGCCGGGGGTGTCCTGCGGAGCCTGGGGGTGTGTCACAGCGGCGTTCCTCGAAATGGCGATCAGCGTGGTGCGGGGAGATTAGCGAAGTGATCACACGGGGCCAACAACCGTACGGTTACGAAACCTTACGGTCCCTCACGACCGGCTCGGCCGGCTGGATCGAGCGCGCGGGCCAGGGCGGTGGCCGCCGCCGCCCTGGGAGTGCTGTCGCCGGGGCGGCGGCGGGGGTGGACGGTGTTGGCCAGGAGGATCAGATAGCAGTCCCGGGAGCGGTCCAGCACCAGGCTGGTGCCCGTGAAGCCGGTGTGCCCGGCCGCGCCGCGGCCCGCCAACCCGCCCATGAACCACGGCTGGTCGACCTCGAAGCCCAGCCCCGGCGCGGTCAGCATCAGGTCCACCGAGGCGGGCGAGAGCACCGGACCGCCGCCCGCCAGCAGGGTGCGGCACAGCACGGCCAGGTCGGCCGCCGTGGAGAAGAGCCCGGCGTGGCCCGCGACACCGCCGAGCGCGTACGCGTTCTCGTCGTGCACCACGCCCCGCAGCATGCCCCGGTCGAGCTTGCCCCAGGGGCGCCGCTGGTCCTCGGTCGCGGCGATGCGCGGCAGCCAGCCCGGGGGCGGGCGGAAGCGGGTGGACGCCATGGCCAGCGGGCCGGTGACGCGGTCGTGGACGAGGTCGGCGAGCGAGCCGCCGGTCACCCGCTCCAGCACCCGCTGCATCAGCAGCAGGTTGAGGTCGGAGTAGCGGCGGGCGGCCCCGGGCGCGGTGCCGGGCGGCTCGGCGTACAGCCGCGCCCAGCGTTCCTCATCGCTGTGGTACTCGTACAGCGGCAACTCCGGGACCAGGCCGGAGCGGTGGGTGAGCAGATGGCGCACCGTGATGCCGTGGCGGGCGGCGGCCGTGCACTCGGGGGCGTAACGGGCGACCGGGGCGTCCAGCTCGATCTCGCCGCGCTCCAGCGAGCCCACCGCCACGATCGCGGTGAACAGCTTGGTCAGCGAGGCGAGGTCGAAGACCGTGTCGGCGCGCGTCGGGACCCACTGCCCGCGCGGCAGCTCGCGGTCGTGACGGGCGTACCGCACCGCCCAGCCGAAGGCGCCCTCCGTCAGGGGCCCGGCGCCGGTCCCGGCGGCCACGACCGCGCCCGCGCACCAGGGGCGCTCCCCCTCGGGGAGCGCCTCCACGGTGCGCAGAAGATGGCTCAGGCCACCGTCACGCTCGCTCGAGGGCGTCGCTGCCACGGACGGCAGAGTCCCATGAAGCAGGCCATGGCGGCCAGCGCGCACACCAGCTGGACGACGGCCATCGGCACCGCCGTGGTCTCGCCCGCGATCCCCACCAGCGGCGAGGCGGCGGCCCCGAGCAGGAAGGTGGAGGTGCCGAGCAGCGCGGACGCGGAACCGGCGGCGTGCGGGGTGCGCATCAGCGCCGAGGCGTTGGTGTTCGGCATGGCCAGGCCCATCGAGGACATCAGCACGAACAGGCAGGCCGCGACCGGCGCCAGGCCGACCTCGCCGAAGACTCCGGCGGACAGGACCAGCAGCGCGGTCGCCGCGAGGGCGATCAGCGTCAGCGCCACGGCCAGCACCTTGTCCATGCTGACGCGGCCGACGAGGACCCGGCCGTTGAGCTGGCCCATGCCGATGAGGCCGATCGAGTTGAGCCCGAAGAGGAGGCTGAAGGTCTGCGGCGAGGCGCCGTAGATCTCCTGGACGACGAAGGACGAACCGGAGACATACGCGAAGAGGGCGGCGAAGGCGAAGCTGCCCGCGAGCATGTAGCCGGTGAAGGCGCGGTCGGCGAGCAGCCCGCGCATCGTACGGAGCGTCTCGCCGAGCCCGCCGTCGTGGCGGCGCTCCGCGGGCAGGGTCTCGCGCAGGAAGCGCCAGACGACGAGGGTGAGCAGGGCGCCGATCACGGTGAGGACGACGAAGACGCCGCGCCAGTCGGTGAAGCGCAGGATCTGGCCGCCGATGACGGGCGCGGCGATGGGCGCGACGCCGGAGATCAGCATAAGCGTGGAGAAGAAGCGGGCCATCGCGATGCCGTCGTACAGGTCGCGGACGACGGCGCGGGCGATCACGATCCCGGCCGATCCGGCGAGCCCCTGGAGCAGCCGGAAGCCGATAAGCAGCCCGGCGGACGGCGCGAAGGCGCAGATGGCGGTGGCGATGACGTAGATCACCATGCCGATGAGGAGGGGGCGGCGGCGGCCCCACTTGTCGCTCATCGGGCCGACGACGAGCTGGCCGAGCGCCATGCCCATCAGACAGGCGGTCAGGGTGAGCTGGGCGGTGGCGGCGGAGCTGTGGAGCGCGTCGGTCACCTCCGGCAGGGCCGGGAGGTACATGTCCATCGAGAGGGCGGGGAGAGCGGTGAGCCCGCCGAGGACGAACGTGACGAGGAGGCTCGTACGGCGCTGCGCGGTCAGCGGAGCGCTGACCTGGGGCGCGGCGGCGGAGGAGGGAGAAGAGGGTTCGGGTCTGTGGACCCGGTCGGGAGCGGCGGCCGTTTGGCCGGGCTGCTGCATTGTGGCCTTCCATGAGTCGTTGAATCGTTGTCTATGCTCTCAGCTGAATCGGTGTGCTCACGACCGATTAAGCCGAGGGATCGAGGGTGCAGCGGATGTCCGGAACCGAGGCCGAGCCCGTGCGGTGGGGGATCCTGGCGACCGGCGGGATCGCCGCGTCGTTCACGGCGGATCTGCTGGACATGGAAGACGCGCAGGTCACGGCGGTGGGCTCACGCAGCCCGGAGTCTGCGAAACGGTTCGCCGAGCGGTTCGGGATACCCCGCTCGTACGGCAGCTGGGCGGAGCTGGCGGCCGATGACGAGCTGGACGTGATATACGTCGCTACCCCGCACGCGGCCCACCGCGCCGCGGCCGGTCTGTGCCTGGAGGCGGGCCGGGCGGTGCTGTGCGAGAAGGCGTTCACCCTGAACGCGCGCGAGGCGGACGAGCTGGTCGGCCTCGCCCGCTCCTGTGACCGCTTCCTGATGGAGGCGATGTGGACGTACTGCGATCCGGTCGTCCGCCGCATGACCGCCCTCGTCCACGACGGCGCGATCGGCGAGATCCGCGCGGTGCACGCGGACTTCGGCCTCCCCGGCCCGTTCGAGCCCGGCCACCGGCTGCGCGACCCGGCCCAGGGCGGCGGCGCCCTGCTCGACCTCGGGGTCTACCCGGTGTCCTTCGCCCAGCTCCTGCTGGGCGAACCCGCCGACGTCCGGGCCCGCGCCGAGCTGTCCCCGGAGGGCGTCGACGTGAACACCGGCCTGCTGCTGGGCTGGGACACCGGGGCGGTGGCGCTGCTGAGCTGTTCCCTCACCGCCGACACGCCCATGACGGCGGCGGTGACGGGCTCGGCGGGCCGCATCGAGTTCCCCCGCGGCTTCTTCCACCCCGACCACTTCGTCCTCCACCGCCCGGGCCACGACCCGGAGGAGTTCACGGCCCCTGAGGCATTGCGCTCCTACCAGCACGAGGCGGCCGAGGTGATGCGCTGCCTGCGGGCGGGCGAACGCGAATCCCCCCTCGTCCCCCTGTCCGGCAGCCTGGCGGTGATGCGCACCCTGGACGCGGCGCGGGCGGAGATCGGCGTCCGCTACCCGGGCGAGGGCTGAGCCGGTCAGCGATGCCGCAAACCGCTCTGGATGCGCCCCGACTCGCCCAGTATCGTGCCCGTATCGTGCCAGTGACATTCCGTCACGGCATGAAAACTGGAGGTGGCAGGTCGTGGCCCGTGCCTGGGAAGCCGACCCGTCGGCATTATTCGTCAAACGGTTGGGCAAGTCGGCGAAGGAGTCCGGAAACTCCCAGGGCCGGGAGCAGTGCCCGGACATCTGGCAGCTCAGCAACGGCGACATCGCCGTCATCGGCCGTGATCTGACGGGTAACTACACCGCGCGGTTGCCGGAAGGCGTGACTCTTGCGGCTGACGAACGGCTGGTCGTCATTCCCGGAAACATGCTCAGCCTGGCGAAGCCGGACATTCCCGATGCTTGATGTTCAGCCTCCCGCACTTCTCCCGGCACACGGCCGGCGGCTGGAGAACGAGGAGTATCTGAAGGATTTCCGTAAGCGGGACGCGGAGATCCGCAATGGCCAGTCATGGAAGCTCGAACGGCGTCAGCACTTCGAAGAGGTGGGCAGCCCGTCCCGTGACGCCCTGCGGCGCGGGGACTGGGAAGCGGCGTTGCGCCTGTTCGAGGAAGCCCGCGACAGTCTGCGCGGAATCCAGGCGGACGAGGAGGCCCGGGGCTCGGTGTTCCACCGCGTGCGCGTGGTGGAGAAGCCGTTGACGCCGTACGTGCAATGGGAACTGCATTCGTTGCGGATCAGCGCCGAGTACGGGGAGCGCGTACGGGTCCTGCCCGCCGATGCGGTCGCCGCGGCCGAGACCCACGGACCGCTTCCGGAATTGACCATTCAGGACGGCAAGGTGCTCTTTCACGTCCTGTACACGGATACCGGGGTGCCGGACGGCGCGATCCGTTTCACCGACCCGGCCATCGTCGAGCCGTGGACGGCATACGTGCGGGAGGCCCACGCGGCCGCAGAGGACATCACGACCTACTTCGAGCGGGCCATCGCGCCGCTCCCTCCACCCCCGGCCGCCTGAACGGGAAGGGAAGCACCGATCGGCACGCCAGCAGACGACGCCCAGGGGCGCCCCGGAGACTCGGCCAACGACCTCTCCGGGTCGTCCCGCGATGTGGTCCAGGCCGGGAACGTCACCGGTGACATCCACTTCCATCAGGCGCCGGGAACGCCCCGACCTCCACGCACCACTCCACGGCAGCTTCCCGCCGACATGCATGCGTTCGTCAACAGGACGGATGAGCTGGGCCAGTTGAACGCGGTACTGACCAGCCGGGACGGCGGCCAGGTCGTCGTGTCCGTCCATGTGGTGGCCGGTACGGCGGGGGTGGGCAAGACCTCCCTGGTTCTGCACTGGGCCCACCAGGTCAAGGACCGCTTTCCGGACGGCCAGCTCTTCGTGAACCTCCGGGGCTACGATCCGCAGGAGCCCGTCACCGCCGAGCAGACGTTACGCAGCTTCCTGCGCGCGCTCGGCGTGGCCCCGGGCGACGTACCCCAGGACGTGGACGACGCGGCCGCGCTCTACCGTTCCCTCCTCGCCGACCGCCGGATGCTCATCCTGCTCGACAATGCCGCCACGGTCGGCCAGGTGCGCCCGCTCCTCCCCGGGGGCGGCGACAGCCTGGTGGTGGTGACCAGCCGCAACCGTCTGGCATCCCTCGCCGTACGTGACAGCGCCCGCCGGATCACTCTCGGCACGCTCCCCGAACCGGAGGCCGTCGCACTCCTGCGGGCCGTCACACGGGACTACCGGGCGGAAGACGACCAGGAAAAGCTGACCGAGCTGGCCAGGCTGTGCGGGCGCCTCCCGCTCGCCCTGCGCATAGCCGCCGAGCGCGCCGCCAGTCACCCGCATCTGCGCCTCGACGACCTGCTTGCCGACCTGCGCGACGAGTCCGCGCTGTGGGACGCGCTGAGCACGGGGATCGACGAGGAGGCGGAGGCCGTCCGTACGGTCTTCGCCTGGTCCTATCGCGCGTTGCCGCCGCACTCCGGGCGACTCTTCCGGCTCCTCGGGCTGCATCCTGGACCGGAGTTCGGGCTCCACGCCGCCGCCGCGCTCGCCGACCTCACCCTCAGCCGGGCCCGGCAGCTTCTCGACGATCTCGTCGGCACGCATCTGCTGGAACAGAGCGGCCCCGACCGTTACCAGTTCCATGACCTTCTGCGCGCCTACGCGTCGGACCAGGCTCACGACGAGGAGCCCGCCGAGGAGCGGGAGGCAGCTCTACGCCGCGTGCTGGACTGGTACCTGCACACCGCGGACGCGGCACAGACATGGCTCCAGCCCGGCGAGGACCACGTGCCCCTGCCCGGGACGACCACTGCCCTGCCGCCGCCGGCCTTTCCGGACTACGACGGCGCCGCCGACTGGGCGGAACGCGAACGCGGTCTCTTCCCGCACCTCGTACGGGCCGCTGCCGCCGCCGGGCTGCATCAGCATGCCTGGCAGCTGACCGCCACGCTGTGGAACGCGCTGTCCGCTTCCGCCTCCTTCGCGGACTGGCTCGACTTCGGCCCCGTCGGCCTGGCGTCAGCGGAGCACGTGGACGACACACAGGGACGGCTCCTGCTGCTCACCCAGCTCGGCATGTCCCATCGATCCGTCCACCAGCTCGACCAGGCAGTGGACTACGTGAGCCGCGCCCTCGCTCTGGCCCGCACCGCGGGCAACCGTATGGAGGAGGCGCATGCCCTCAATCTCCTGGGACTCATCCATCTGCGTGCCCGTCGGCTCGACACCGCCACATCACACTTCACCGAGGCCATCAGGATCTTCCGTGAAGTGAACGACGCCCGCTGGGCAGCTTCCGCCCAGTCGAATCTGGCGGGCGCTCATCTGGAAGCGGGCCGTCTTCGGGAAGCAGCCGTGTCCGCCCGAGCGGCCCTCTCCGCTCACCGCGCCCTGGACAACCAGCAGAGCGTGGGCAACGCCCTGTGGCTCACCGCGGAACTCCACCGCGAGCAAGACGAGATCGAGGCTGCCCGCGCGGCCATCGACGAAGCCCTCGGGATCGCGCTGAGCCTGCGCAACCGTGGACTGGAGGGCTTCTGGCTGCTCACCCTCGGTGCCGTTCAGCGTGCTGCCGAGCAGTGCGGCGACGCTCTGGCCTCCTACCAGCGGTCGGCCATGCTCCACCGGCGCATCGGCGACCGGAGTCGGGAGGCCCTGGCCTGGCGCGGCACAGGGCTGACGTACGCGGCGATGAACCGCCACGGCGAGGCTGTCGCCTTCCACCGTCAGGCCACGGCCGTCCACCGTGACCTCGGGGACACTTGGGAGCTGGCCGTGGAGCTGGGCCACCTGGCCGCCTCCGTCCATCCGGAGGCCCCGGAGGCGGCTCGCGCCCACTGGGCCGAGGCCCTGACGCACCTGGCCCCGTACACCGACCCCCGAGCCGAGGCTGCCCGCTCACGGGTGGAGAGGCGGCTGACCGGTCCCGGCGGCTGAACTCATTGTCAAGCGAACGCGACAGCCCTCACTGGAATGGGGCCGAACGACCGTACCTTTGGAGCCGACCGCGGGTACCGTTCTGGTGTCAAGTCAGAACGGGAGCCCGTATGCCCGCTAAGGACCGTGCACACATCGGCGCGCGGATCGCCGAAGAGCGCATCCGCGCCCATCTCACACAACGCGGTCTCGCCGACCGCGCCCACATCTCCCTCAGCCTCTTGTCGAAGGTGGAGAGCGGAAACCGGCCCGCTTCTCCAGCCCTCATCGCCGCATGCGCCCGAGCCCTCGGGATAGAGAGCAGCACACTCATCGGCCAGCCCTACACCGAGGAGCTGCGCGTCGAGCGCTTCGAGGCCCCCCTGGCCGCCATCCGCGCGAGCCTGGAGAACTGGGACATCGCCCTCGACGAAGCCGTGCCGCCGCGCTCACTGGCGAGGATCAGAGCGGACGTCAATCAGTTGGGTCGTCTGCGGCGCAGCGCGGCATACCTCGATGTCGCCACCAAGGCACCGGTGCTCATCGACGAGCTCGTGGAGGCGTCGCATCGCTACGACGGGGCGGACCAGGAACGAGCACACCGGTACCTGGCCTACGTCTACCGGTGCGTTCACGACGTCGCGCACAAGCTGGGCCACATCGACCTGGGTAACACCATCCTCGCCCGCATGTCGTACAGCGCCGAGCGCAGCGACTACCCGTACATGGTCATGCTCACCTCCTACCTGCGGGCTCAGAGCTGCTTCAACACCGGCCGCCACGAGGTCGGCCTCCGGCTCATGAGCCGGTCCTTGGACGACGTCGAGGAGGCCGCATCCGCTGGGGAGGTCGCCGCACTCTGTGTGCAGGGAAACCTGCGACTGCGAGCCACCATGCTCGCGGCCCGCAGTCAGGACAGCGACCAGGCGAAGGCCGAGTGGACAGAAGCGAAGGAGACCGCGGACCGGCTGGGGCGCGACACGCAGAACTACGTGCTGTCGTTCGGACCCACCAACACCGCGATCCACCAAGTGGCCATGCAGGTTGAACTCGGCAACTACGGGGAGGCCGTGCGGGCCGCACGAGACGTGCGCTTCACTCAGGAGTTCAAGGAGGCTTCCCCCGATCGCGTCGGGCATCATTTCATCGACCTGAGCCGGGCGCAGTTCTGGACGGGCGACCGGCCCGGCGCTGAAGCGTCGCTGCACAAGGCGAGGAAGGCCGCCCCTCAGCAGGCGCGGTTTCATCCGCATGCCCGGGAGACAGTGCTGGCACTGCGGCGCGCTGAACGCCAGGCGAGCGAAACGCTCTCCAATCTCGCACACTGGATGGGTTTGTAGCGGCGACTGTCAAGCACCATGGGTTTCACAGTTTGTGAAACTGGCGCTCCAGCTCGGTCGGCACGATGTGACGGTCACAACACCGTCCGTAATGGAGCCGACCATGACGTCCGAAGCCCTGCCATGGAAGCCGCCGTCCGCCAAAGACGTCGAGGCGTTACCGGTTGGCCACTGGTGGGACGCCGTCCGCGTGAGCCCGACCGTCGGGGACCGCGCCCTCAAACTGCTCGGCGACGCGACCGGCGCCGTCATCCAGGACAGCTACACCACCCTGTACTGGCTCATCGCGGTGGGCGGCGCCAAGAGCTGGCACCTGCGCCAGGTCCACGTCCTTACCAAGATCGCCGACGAGGACCACTACCTCGGCGTACCCCCGGTCCACTGGACCACAGGGCCGGGCACCCACTGGCGCGTCCCCCTGGGCCGCGACTGCTTCCTCACCGACACCCGGGCGCTCTGGGACGCGCTGGCCGAGGCCGTTCGCGCCGAACTCCGGGCCGTTCCGGAAGGACGGCAGCTGTGCTACCGCTGCCAGCTGCCCACCGATGAGCCGATCCCGCTCACCGTGGAGCACAGTGGCAGTGTCGCCAGTCCCACGATCTACGTCTGCCCCAAGCACGCCCCCCACCACCGGCAGGAGCAGTCCTGGTGACGGGGAGTCGGCAGATCGATCCGGCCGCCCTCACTCGCGAACAGCTCCAGGGCTGGGACTGTGTCCTGTGCGGTGCGCGCCTCGCCGCCGACCGGCCGGCCGGAACGGTCACCGTCGACCGAGGGCCGACCCGGACGACGTACGAGGTGTGGGCCTGCGCCCCCGCCTGCGCCGTGCGCCCTGGCGCGCAGGAACCGACGGCCTGGAGCCGGTTCCTCGACCACGCCGCCGTGGGCCGGGGCCCCGTAGACCGGGCTGAGCCCGCGGCGCCGGACGTGGCGCCGCGGGCCTTCACCGGTCAGGCCTGCTGGAGTCCGGGGTTCCCGGCTTCGCTGACGAACGACGCCGCCGTGGTGAGCGGCGCGCCCGGGGTGGTGACCGCGGAGACCGTCTTGTAGTCGGCCCGCGCCTGGGCGTTGTCCAGCGTGACCGTCACGTAGCCGCGGCGGCCGTTGTAGAACTTCATGTGCGGGTTGGCGGCCATGTAGGTGGACCAGTTGGCCGGTTTGTCGGCGCCGTCCTTGCCGCTGGTGATCGACGTGCCGACGAACTCGACGCCCAGGGTCTTGGACGACGGGTTGCCGAAGTCCTTCTTGATGTCGAAGGCGTAGTGGACGTGGACGTCGCCGGTCAGGACGACGAAGTTCTCGACGCCCGCCTGCTCGACGCCGGCCAGAACGCGGGAGCGGGAGGCGGGGTAGCCGTCCCAGGAGTCCATGGAGAGCTGGGAGCGGTCGGCGGTGGTGTTCTTCCGCTGCGAGAAGGTGACCTGCTGCGGGAGGACGTTCCAGGTGGCGGTGGAGCGCCGGAAGCCGTCCAGGAGCCAGCGCTCCTGGGTGGCGCCGGTGAGGGTGCGGGAGGGGTCCTCGGACTCGGGTCCGGGGTACTGCCAGCCGTCGCCGTAGGCCTGGTTGGAGCGGTACTGGCGGGTGTCGAGGATGTCGAACTGGGCGAGCCGGCCGTAGTGGAAGCGCCGGTAGAGCCGCATGTCGGGGCCGTCGGGCTGCTGCGGCATGCGCAGCGGCATGTTCTCCCAGTACGCCCGGTAGGCGGCGGCCCGGCGGATCAGGAACTCCGCGGGCGGGTCGCCGTTCTCGTCGACGTCGCCCGCGTAGTTGTTCTCGGTCTCGTGGTCGTCCCAGGTGACGTACCAGGGGAAGGCGGCGTGGGCGGCCTGGAGGTCCGGGTCGGACTTGTAGAGCGCGTACCGCAGCCGGTAGTCCCCGAGCGTCATGGTCTCGGTGTTGAAGTGCGCGGGGAGGGTGCGGTCGGTGTACTTGCGGGCGCCGCCGACCGCGCTGACGGCGTACTCGTACTGGTAGTCGCCGACGTGGAAGACGGCGTCCAGGTCCTCGGCCGCGAGGTGCTTGAAGGCCGTGAAGTAGCCGTCGTGGTACGCCTGGCAGGACACCAGGCCGAACCGGATGTCACGGACCTTGGCACCGTGGGTCGGGGTGGTGCGGGTGCGGCCGACGGGGCTGGTCCACTTGCCGGCCCGGAAGCGGTACCAGTAGACGCGGTCGGGTTCGAGACCCTTGGCGTCCACGTGCACGGTGTAGTTGAACTCGGCGTGGGCGGTGGCGGTTCCGCGCCGGGCGACCCGCTTGAAGTGCTCGTCGCGGGCGACCTCCCACTCGACCCGGACGGCGCCCTCTTCGGGCAGGCCGTTGCCCGGCTCGTAGGCGCGGGGCGCGAGTCTGGTCCACAGCACGACGGCGTCGGGCAGTGGATCGCCCGATGCCACGCCGAGCGTGAAGGGGTTTTCGGTGAGCGCGTCCGTACGTACCTGCGCGGCCTGGGCGCTGGGCAGGTTGGTGGAGAAGGCCAGTGCGGCGGCTGCTCCGGTGACGGTGAGGAAGCGGCGGCGGCCCAGATGTGCTGCCGCGGCTCGCATCGCCTGCTGGTGTGCGGCGTGTGCCATGTGCTCTCCCCTGGCTCGTGGCGTCAGAGGAATTGGAGTGTCGGGGGGAGGCCACCCGCTTGCCTATACACGACGCGGACATGTCGGCTGGGTGAGGTCCGTTTCCGGAAAGGACGTTTGCCGCCATATACCGTCGCTACGCAGGCATGTGACGTGGCGTACGCTGCCGCCCCATGAACGCGATCGAGGGTGTGCCGGTGGTGTCGAAGGTCGCCGTGGTGACGGGCGCGGGCTCCGGGATCGGCCGGGCGGTGGCGCTCGAACTGAGCGAGTCGGGCTGGTCGGTGGTGCTCGCGGGGCGCCGCGAGGAGGCCCTGGCGGAGACGGCGCGGCGGGCGGGCGACGGCCCCTCGGTCCTCGCCGTCCCGACGGATGTGACCAGGCCGGAGCAGGTGGACACGCTGTTCGCGGCCGTACGGGACCGCTTCGGCCGGCTCGATCTGCTGTTCAACAACGCGGGCAGTTTCGGCCCGCGCGGGGTGCCGGTGGAAGATCTCCGCCACGAGGACTGGCAGGCGGTCGTGGACATCAATCTGACGGGTGCCTTCCTGTGCGCACAGGGCGCCTTCCGGCTGATGCGTGATCAGGATCCGCGGGGCGGACGGATCATCAATAATGGCTCGATTTCCGCCCACGCTCCCCGGCCGCACAGCGTCGCGTACACGGCGACCAAGCACGCGCTGACCGGGCTGACGAAGTCGCTGTCGCTGGACGGGCGGGCGTACTCCATCGCCTGCGGCCAGATCGACATCGGCAACGCGGAGACGGAGATGACCGGGCAGATGAGGGCCGGTGTACTCCAGGCGAACGGGGAGGTGGTGGCCGAGCCGGTGATGGACGTGGCGGACGTGGCACGTACCGTGCGGCATATGGCCTCGCTGCCCCTGGAGGCGAACGTGCAGTTCGCGACGGTGCTGGCGACGGCGATGCCGTACATCGGTCGCGGCTGACGGGCGGTGGGTCGTCACCGATCGTAGATAACCCCCGGCCTGATCGAATAATGTGACCGAGCGGAAATTCACCCCAAGAGATCAGCCCCGCCCGCAGATCCGACCGCCCCACGATCGAAGAAGACCGCATTGCGTTCTCTCCCGCTCACCCTGGTCGCCCGGCTGCTGCCCGTCGCCGTCCTCGCCGTCGCAGGCGTGGCCATGACCACCTCCGGCTCCGCCGACTCGGACGACACCCGCTCCCAGGCGGCCGACGCCTCCCCGACCCCGTCCGCCGCCGCCCCGACCGGGGGCGGGGCGGGGCTCACCCCGGACGGGGGCGGGAGCGGCGAGACCAGCGCGCCACCGCGCTACGCCAGGCCGCCGGCCGAGGCGTGTACCGCGCTTCCGGCCGCCAGGGTCAAGGAGCTGGTGCCGGGCGCCAAGACCAGCGGCACCGAGATGAAGACCAGCGACCTGACCCGCCGTTCGGGCTGCTCCTGGCACGCCCTGGACGGCTTCGACTACCGCTGGCTGGACATCAGCTTCGACGTCACCGGGCGGGTGCCCGCGGGCTCCGGCGACCCGCTGTCCGGCCTCGGCGACAAGGCGACCGTCGAGGACAAGCTCACCAGCGACGACGACCAGCAGGTGCGCGAGGCGGTGGTGACGGTCCGCAAGGACAACGCGACCATCGTGGCCACCTACAACGGCGGCGACTTCGAGAGCCACAAGGCTCCCTCGTCCAAGGAGATACGCGACGGCGCGATCAGCGCCGCGAAGAATGCGCTCTCCGCGCTCGATGAATGACCGCTTTTGCGCATGTCGATGAACATGCGCTGTGTTTCGACAGGCCGCCTGGGCGACTGGTTACGATCACCCCACCGTAACCAACCTCTGGAGTTCCGCCGTGTCCGAACCACGTCTGGGCGTCGCCATCCTGACCATGGGCAACCGGCCCGGAGAGGTGGCCGCCCTGCTGGAGTCGGTCGCGAAACAGGACGTACCGCCCACCCGCGTCGTCGTCGTCGGCAATGGCTCCCCGCTGCCCGAGATGCCGGAGCACGTGACCGCGGTCGAGCTGGACGAGAACCTCGGCGTCTCCGGCGGCCGCAACGTCGCCTGGCAGCGGCTGCGCGCCTTCGGTGACGTGGATGTCGTCATCGACCTCGATGACGACGGCCTGCTCGTCGACCCCGATGTGTTCCGTACCGTGCGCGACCTGTACGCGGACGATCCGCGGCTGGGCATCGTCAGCTTCCGCATCGCCGACGAGACCGGCGAGACCCAGCGCCGCCACGTCCCCCGGCTCCGGGCTGGCGACCCGATGCGCGGCGGCGAGGTGACCACCTTCCTCGGCGGCGGACACGCCCTGTCCGTGCCGATGCTGGACCGGATCGGCGGCTGGCCGGACGAGTTCTTCTTCACCCACGAGGAGACCGACCTCGCCTGGCGGGCGCTCGACGCGGGGTGGAAGGTGCTGTACGTCCCCGAACTGCTCCTCCAGCACCCCCGCACCTCCCCCGCCCGGCACGCGGTCTACCACCGGATGACCGCCCGCAACCGGGTCTGGCTCGCCCGCCGCCACCTCCCGCTGCCCCTGGTCCCCGTCTACCTCGGCACCTGGACCCTCCTCACCCTGGCCCGCACCCGTGCCCTCGACGGGCTGCGGGCCTGGGCGGGCGGCTTCCTGGAGGGCGTCCGCACCCCGTGCGGCACCCGTCGGCCCATGCGGTGGCGCACGGTGTGGCGGATGACCAGGCTGGGCCGCCCGCCGGTGATCTGACGGCGGGTCGCGCCGCCGGGCGTGGGGGTTGAGGAACATCCACGTCAGATCGTGCGCCAAGCCGACGTCGACCCTGGTGGGCGGCTGACGGAGCGTCGGCGACCGGACCTGTCCGAGGTCTTCCCGCGGTGAGCGCGGCCACGAAGGGCCGATGGTTCCAGCCTGGGCGAAGCGGCTGGCGGTGCCGGACTTTTAGACCCCGGCGCGCTCCAAGATGGCGATCGACCGGCTGATCGCGCGGCGCGAGGTCCACCTGCGGGAGAAGACGCTGTGGCGGATGCGCTACGAGACCGCCGGGCGGGCCGAGGAGGTCCTGGGCGTCAATATCGAGGAGCTGCACTTCGCCGGGCGTCGTTGCCCGGTCAAGGCCGAGGGCGCCCGGACCGAGGTCCGCCGGCGCGGCCAGGCGCGCGAGGACTACGCGCTCTATGACGTAGTGGTGGCCGGAGGCGGCACCCGGTCGGACTGAGCTGGCCTGCGAGCTCCGGCTCGGAGGCGCGCGGGTGACCGCCCTGGAGCGTCTCACCGAAGTGGACCCGCCGATCAAGGGCGGGACGATCACCACGCCCAGCGCCGAGGCGATGGACCGCTTCCAGGCATTCCAGGCCGACCACGTCGGCGGGTCCTCGGAGGTCGCCAGTCTGCCCGGCGGCTTCTGCCGCGGCCTTCAGCAGGCGGGTGGCAGTTCCGTGAAAGCCGGCGGTCCGGGCCATGTGCCGGGCGGCTGGTGTCGCGTACCAGCGGGTGCAGCCGCGTCCGGCAGCGCGTCCAGTCCGGCCGCGGAGTGCCACGTCAACGTGACACTTCCCCCTGTCGCCGGTCGTCGCCGGCTGTGGCGGGGATGGCGTTGTCGATGAGGGTGGCGGCGATGGCGGCGGCGGTGGGGAAGGCGTCGGCGTTGAGGACCCGGGTGCGGGCCGCGGCGCCGTCGATGAGCAGCGCGAGTTGTTCGCCGAGCTGTTCGGGGTCGGCGGCGCCGGCTTGGCGGGCGGTGTCGGCGAGCCGCGCGGCGACGGCTTTCTTGTAGTCGCGTGTGTATTGGGATGCGGGGTGCTGGGGGTCGTGGAGTTCGACGGCGGCGGCGATGTAGGGGCACAGGGGCGTGGTGGGGGGAACGTCGAAGGCGGCGAGGAGCTTTTCGCGGGGCGTGAGGTCGGTGCGGTCGAACACGCCGGACAGAACGGTGGGGTCGAACCGGCGCAGGTACTCGGCGACGAGTTCGTCCTTGCCGGTGAAGTGCTGGTAGGCCGTGCGCTTGGACACCTCGGCCGCCGCGCACAGCTGGTCCATGCCGGTGCGGTTGATGCCCTGCTCGCGGAACAGCCGCTGGGACGCGCTGAGGATGCGCTCGCGGGCGCCCCGGCCGCGGCGGCGGCCCGTGGGGCCCTTCTCCAACTCCGTCATGGGCCCATCGTACCGCAGCCGGGTAACGACCGGTGTACATAGTTTGCGTCCCGGCCGTCCGCCCCGTACCGTAAGCACACAGAGCGGTGTACATAACACCGTCATCCCAGGTGCGCACGGCACCACCGACCCAAAGGAACAACCATGGGAAAGCTCGACGGCAAGGTCGCGGTCATCACCGGCGGCACCACCGGCATGGCACTGGCCGGCGCGAAGCTGTTCGTCGACGAGGGAGCGCACGTCTTCATCACCGGCCGCCGCCAGGACGCCCTGGACGAGGCCGTGAAGCAGATCGGCCGCAACGTCACCGGCGTCCAGGGCGACGCCGCCGACCTGGACGACCTGGACCGCCTGTACGACACCGTCAAGCGGGAGAAGGGCAGCCTCGACGTGCTGTGGGCCAGCGCCGGCGGCGGCGAGCCCGCCCCGCTCGGCGAGATCACCGAGGCCCAGTTCGACACCTGGTTCGGGCTCAACGCCCGCGGCACCCTGTTCACCGTCCAAAAGGCCCTCCCGCTCTTCAACGACGGCGGCTCCATCCTCATGACCGGCTCCAACGCCTCCCTCGGCGCCTTCCCCGGCTGGAGCGTCTACGCCGGCAGCAAGGCCGTCCAGCAGGCATGGGCCCGCATCTGGCTCAACGAGCTCAAGGACCGCCGCATCCGCGTCAACGTCCTGACCCCCGGCCAGGTCGCCACCGCCAAGCAGGAAGAACTCTTCGACGAGGCCACCAAGCGCCAGTTCGAGTCCCTCATCCCCCGCGGCCAGATGGGCCGCCCCGACGAAATCGCCACCGCCGCCCTCTTCCTCGCCTCCGACGACTCCAGCTACGTCAACGGCATGGAACTCGTCGCCGACGGCGGCACCACCGCCATCTGAACCGAACAACTCACCACCAGGGCAGGACATCTCATGAGCAACATCAGCATCATCGGCACCGGGAACATGGCCCGCACCATCGGCGCGCGGGCGATAGCCGGCGGCAACACCGTCCAGGTCATGGGCCGCGATCAGTCCAAGGCCGCCGACCTGGCCAAGGCCCTCGGCGACGGCGCCACGACGGGAGAATGGGGCACCGCCCCGGCCGGGGACATCGTCATCATGGCCCTGCTGTACGACGGCGTCGTGCCGGCCATCGCCCAGTACGCAGACGCACTCGCGGACAAGGTCATCGTCGACATCAGCAATCCCTTCAACTCCACGTTCGACGGGCTGGCCCACCGCGAGGAGACCTCGATCGCACAGGAAGCCGCCAAGGCGGCCCCGGCCGGCGCCAGCGTGGTGAAGGCGTTCAACACCGTCTTCCGCCATGTCCTGGAAAAGGGCCGGCCCGACGTCTTCATCGCCGGCGACAATGCGCGGGCCAAGGCAAGCGTGGAGGCGTTCATCAAGAGCCTCGGACTGCGCCCGCTGGACGCCGGCGGCCTGACAATGGCGCACTGGCTGGAAGGAGCGGGCGTGATCACGGTGGGCCTCGCCAACCACGGAGTGGGGAACCTGGACTTCTCCCTCAGCATCACCGGACTTCCCGTCTGATCAGACGGTTGACGGACCGCCGAGAGGACTCGTCATGAAGCTTGGTTTCACACTTCCCATAATCGGGCCCGCTATCAGCAGCGCAGCCGGCCTGAGCGCGTTCTGCCGCGGGATCGAGGACCTTGGCTACGACACGCTGTGGGTCGGCGATCGCCTGGTCCAGCCGGTCGATATGCATAGCATCTATCCGGGCAAAGAGCAGCCGTACCCGCCGCAGATGAAGCGTTACCTCGACCCGGTGCTGCTGTGGACCGTCGCCGCGACGGCGACCAGCCGGGTGCGGCTGAATGCCAGCACGCTCAGCACCTTCTACTACGAGCCGCCGCACCTGGCCCGGATGCTGACCACGCTCGACGTGCTCAGCGACGGCCGTCTCGACGTCGGCGTGGGACTCGGGTGGATGAAGGACGAGCACGACATCTCCCGCAGCGCGGACTGGCACCGGCGCGGGCGGATGCTCGATGACCTGCTGGCGTTCCTGCACGAGTGGTGGACGGCCAACCCGGTGTCCTGGGACAGCGAGTTCTTCTCGCTGCCGCCGGTCCACGCCGACCTGCGCCCGGTGCAAGCGGGCGGGCCGCCCATCTGGATCGGCGGCGCCAGCGAGGCCGCGATGCGCCGGGTCGGCCGCAGCGCCATCGGCTGGCTCGGGCTCGATTTCCTGCCGGACGAGGTCGCGGACCAATTGTGGTCGCTCGCGCGCCAGGCGGCGCAGGAGGCCGGCCGCGATCCCGACGCGCTGAAGAAGGCCATACGTATCAACCTCGAACCGGGCACGACCGTTGATTCGCTGGCCGACAAGCTCAAGCGCTTCGCCGAGTCCGGTGCGGACGAGGCGTTCGTGGACGCCTTCGCACTGTTCCCCGACCTTGACCAGATGCTTGACTTCGCCAGCCAGGTGATCGCGCGCACCGGTCGGTTGTGACCACCCAAGAGCCCCGCTCCCACATCGCCTCCAGCGTCTCCAGAGCGCCAGCCAAGGCCCGTGACGGCTCAGCGCACGATCTGACATGGACGTTCCTCAACCCCTGGCGTGCGGCGCCGTGACCCAAGCGGCCCGCGCGTCACGCGGGCCCTTCTCCGGGCCGCTCCGGCGCCTCCAGGAGTGCGGTCACCTCCTCGGCCGACGTCTCCCGCAGCTCCTCGCCGACGAGCAGCCAGCGGGTGATGCCGACCGACGCGAGGAACGGCAGGTCGTGGCCGGCGATCAGCAGCGCGCCCCGGTAGGAGGCGAGCGCGCCGGTCAGCTGGCGCACGCTGGCCAGGTCGAGGTTGTTGGTGGGCTCGTCCAGCATCAGCAGCTGCGGGGCCGGGGCGGCGAGCATGGTGGCCGCGAGGGCGGCCCGGAAGCGCTCACCGCCGGAGAGGGTGCCCGCGGGCTGTTCGGCACGCGCTCCCTTGAACAGGAACCGGGCGAGCTGGGAGCGGATGTGGTTGTCGCTGACGCCGGGCGCCAGACGGGCCACGTTCGCCGCGACGCTCAGCCCGTCGTCCAGCACGTCCAGGCGCTGCGGCAGGAACCGCAGCGGTACGAAGGCCCTGGCCTCGCCGGACAGCGGGGTCAGCTCCCCGGCCAGGGTGCGCAACAGCGTCGTCTTTCCGGCGCCGTTGCGGCCGACGAGGGCGATGCGTTCGGGGCCGTGCACCCGGAGGTCGGCGCCGCGCAGCCGGCCGAAGCGGGGGCGCAGCGCGCCGAGGCTGAGCACGGTACGGCCCGCGGGGACGGCGGTGTGGGGCAGGTCCACCCGGATCTCGGCGTCCTCGCGGACCGCGTCCGCGGCCGCCTCGCGCCGCTCGCGCGCCTCCCGCAGCCGGTCCTCGTGCAGCCCGCGGAGCCGGTCCCCCGACTCCTGCGCGGACCGCTTGCGCTCCCCCGCGACGATGCGCGGGGCCCGCCGCTGGGCGTCCATCTTCTTGCTGTGCCGCTCCCGGCGGGCCACCTTGACCCGGGTCTCCTCCAGTTCGCGCTTCTGGCGGCGTACGTCCGCCTCGGCGGCCCGCAGCGTCCGCCCGGCCGCCTCCTGCTGGACGGTCAGGGCCTCCTGGTACGCGGACCAGCCGCCCCCGTACCAGCTCACCGACCCGGACCGCAGCTCGGCGATGCGGTCGACGCGCTCCAGCAGGTCGCGGTCGTGGCTGACGACGATCATCACTCCGGAGCGCCAGGAGTCGACGGCCTCGTAGAGTCTGCGGCGCGCGAACAGGTCGAGGTTGTTGGTCGGCTCGTCGAGCAGCAGCACATCGGGGCGCTCCAGCAGCAGCGCGGCCAGCCGCAGGAGCACGGTCTCCCCGCCGGACATCTCGCCGACCGTGCGGTCCAGGCCGAGGCCGTCGAGCCCGAGCGAGCCGAGTGTCGCCAGCGCCCGTTCCTCGACGTCCCAGTCGTCGCCGACCGTCTCGAAGTGTTCCGTGCCGACGTCCCCGGATTCGATGGCGCGCAGCGCGGCCCGCCGCTCGGCGATGCCCAGCGCCTGGTCGACGCGGACCGTCGTGTCGAGGGTGATGTTCTGCGGCAGATGGGCGAGGCTGCCGGCGACGGCCACCGAGCCGCGCGCGGGCCGCAGTTGACCGGCCAGCAGCCGCAGCAGGGTGGACTTGCCGGTGCCGTTCGTGCCGACGAGCCCGGTGCGGCCCCGGCCGACGGTGAGGGACAGCCCGTCGAAGAGCGTGGTGCCGTCCGGCCACTGGAAGGAGAGGTCCGAGCAGGTCACGGCGGCGCCGGGCGTGGACGTGGTGGGATGGGCCATGGTGATCTCGCAGTCGTCAGCGCTGGGATGGGGGCTTCGTATGCGAGCACCACGCGGCGGCCGAGCCGGGAGGGGCGAGGGAGTGCGGGGCCTGTCGGGGTGAGGGACGGCTCATGCACCGAGGTCGCATCCACGCGTACGGCAACGCCGTACCGCGCGATGATCGCGAACCTCAGATGCGCAACGTCCACCTCTATCGGAGACAACAGGACGCGGGAACTGTACCGCGACCGGCGACCTCGGAAAATGTGTTTTCCGCGCGACCGGGCCCCCTCCGCCGTGCGGCGGAGGGGGCCCGGCGACGCCTGCGGGTGGCCGTCCTCAGAACGTCCACTCGTGGTTGCGGTCGGACCTGCACGGCCCGATGGCCAGCTTGGCGGAGGGGTCAGTGGAACCCCGGTCGGCCTTCACCGCCAGGCACTGCTGGTTGCTGGCGTAGTTGTGGATCCAGAACTTCTTGTCGCCCCGACTCTCCAGCCACCACAACTGGTTGTCGTTGGTGGTGCCGTCGCAGTGGAACTCCGTGACCTCCTGCCCGTGCTCGGCACCGCCGTAATACGGCAGGTCCATGCAGAGGCCGTCCTTGCCGTTGCGGATCTGGAAGAGGTTGGCGGAGCCGGGGCCCTTGCCCTTGTACCGCACCTCGAAGTTCCAGATCTGGTTGTCGGCGTCCGTGCCGTCGCAGTCGTACTGCTGGATCGGACCGTCCACCTTGCCCTTGCCGTAGTCAGGGATGTCGGCGCACTTGCCGGTGACCGCGTTCTTGAGCAGGACGTTCTTCTTGTTGGAGTAGTCGATCGGGACCACGGCTCGCTTCGGCGACGCCTTGGTGTCCTTCTTGGGAACGGTGCGGGACCCCTCCTGCCCCTTCTTGGTGGGGCTCTGGCTCGGCTTGGCCTCACTCTCGGGGGCCTTGTCCTTCGCCTCGGACTTCTCCTTTGCCTTGGAGCTCGGCTTGTCGGCCGACGGCGACTTCGGGGCGTAGTCCCCGGGGGCGCCGCCCTCGTCGCTCGTCGGCATGGCGTGGGCCGACGTCTTGCGGGCCATCGCCGCCGGTTCGCTGTCGTCCTTGTTGCCGGTACCGGCAACAAGGAACGGTATGGCGATCAGCAGCGCGCCGCCGATGCCCGCCGCGGCCAGCAGGGCCTTGGTCGGGCGGCCGGACGGCGGCTTGTCCCCGTCGTCCGACACGCCGTCACCCCTGGACGCCCCCGGGGGGCTTCCGCCCTCGGTGGCGATCAGGGAGCCGACGTTGCCTTCGCGCTGGTCGTCGCCCTTGCGAGCCGATGACGCCTTGCCTGTGGTCTCGTCGGCGGACGCCTTGTTCGTGGACGACTCGTTTTCGGTGGCCTCGTCGGCAGCCTCGTCGGTGGACGAGGCCGTGGGCTCGTCCGGCGTGGCAGCGGTGCTCGGCGTCGTCTTCGACGTCGGCCCGTTGACGGGCGCGGTCGTCGCCCCGGACTCCTTCACCCCGGATTCCTTCGCCCCGGATTCCTCCGCCTCCTTGCGGCCCGCCTGGGGACGCAGCGCGGAATCCGGTTCGGCGATCGCTCCAGGCATGGTGACGGTACGCCGCACCGTGGGACCGGAGGGGCCCCCGTTGTCCTTTTGTGGCATCAAGTCTCCGTTTCGGTAGTGCCTGGTTCAGTCGGACACCGGCCGTTTCGCGGCCTGTCCGAGTGGGCCGTCGCACAGCTCGGGCCAGCTGAACGGGCCCGGCGCCACCGAGTGGCCGCGCAGCACCTCGTCCATCCGGTCGAGCGCCGCGCGATCCGCGGCGTCAAGCGCCCCGGTGCCGGGCTCGGGCTGTGCGTTCGGCGTGGTGAGAGGGACCTCGCGCAGCAGGATCAGCGGCGCGTCGCCCTCCTCACGTACATCGAGCACCCGCAGCAGGGTGCCCGGCGGGAACACCACCTCGTCCCGGGCGGCAGCCGCTCCGGGCCGGTCGGTCAGCTGGCGCACCCGGCGCCCGGTGACCGACGAGATGGCGTACTGCGCACCGCGCGGGCGCGGCGCGCCGGGCGCCGGCGGCAGCGCGCACACCGGCGCCGGATCCCGCAGCAGGTCTCCGGGCGCCAGCCCCTCGTCGATGCCCTCCGCCCCGGCGCCGCGGAACGCCACACCGCGGTACGAGGGCAGCCGGCGCAGTCCCGAGGCGAGGCAGGCGGCGTACGGCAGCAGCGGCTTGTCGCCCCGGCGGAGCGCGCGGGCCAACTCGCCGTGAGCCAGGGCGCCTTCGGAGGTGTGCAGATACATGTGCAGTGCGATCAGGTCCGCGCGCGCCGCCTCCTGCTCGTGCCCGCGCAGCGCGGGCATCCGGGTGAGCATCCGGGCCACGGCGGTCCCGTGCCGGTCCCACGCCGCGTCCGCGAGCGCCCGGAAGGCGCTGCGTTCGGCCTCGGTGCTGACGTGGCCGGGCAGGAACGGAACCGGCGGCAACGGCGCCACGGCCCGCCGGACCGGCGGCGCCGGCTCGGCGGCCGCCACGGGCTCGGGCTCGGGGTCCGGCTCGGGGTCCGGCTCCGGCTCCGGCTCCGGCTCCGGGGCAGCCTCGGGCTCGGGCTCGACCGGCTCGACGACGGGCTCCGCCTCCCAGGGCTCGGGCCGCTTCTCGTCCGGGTCCCCCGACCCCGAGGACACGCTCATCATCGGCGGACGCGCCGGTGGGGGCGGCGGCACGTACACGGCCTCCTCCTCCACCTCGGCGGGCGCCACGGACGTACCCGAGTCGGTGTCCGTACCGGGCCCCGCGTCGTCGTCGGCCGACGAGAACGAAGCGGCCGCGGCCCACGAGTCAGGTCCGAATGCAGACCCTGACCCCGACCCCGGGGACCCGAACCCGGCGGACGCGGAGGACACCCCGGCGGCGGGCTGCGGGGCGGATGCCGACGGGCCGTCACCAGGCCCCGAGGGCACGCCGGCCGACGGGAGCGAGTCAGGCGCCGGAGACGGGCCGGCCGCGGCTCCCGGGGCCAGGTCCGCGCCGGGTGCCGACGGCGAATCGGCCGCGGGCTCCACGTCCGGGAGCGAGGACGCGTCGGCCGTGGACCGCGCGCCGGGCGCGTCCGGGGCGGAACGCGGTGTGCGGGGCGCGCCCGGCTCCACGGACTCGTCGGGCGACGGGAACGCCCGGGACGGGCCAGGTGCGGACCATGGGCCGGGGCCCAGCTTCGGTCCCGGGTCCAGGTCCGCACCGGGCGGCAAGGGCCTGCCCGGCACCGGGCGGTCACCCGGCACCGACGGGCCGCCGGGAGGCGGCGGTACGTCACCGGCCGGGCGGGGGCCAGGAGTCCGGGACGGGCCAGGTGCGGACCACGGGCCGGGGTCCAGCTTCGGCCCCGGGCCCAGGTCCCCGCCGGGCGGCAAGGGCCTGCCCGGCACCGGGCGGTCACCCGGCACCGACAGCCCACCGGGAGGCGGCGGTACGTCACCGGCCGGGCGGGGGCCAGGAGGCGGGGGCGCACCGGGCGCGGGGCGTGGAGCGGGGCCCGTGTGCGGGGCGGTGCCGGGCGCGGGACGGGTGCCGGGCTCGGGGGGCGTGCCGCCTGACGGGGGCGCGCCGGGGCCAGGGGGCGGCGGGGGGCCGTAGGGGCGGGGGCCGGTGGGTGCACCGTAGCCCTGGGGCGGGGCTTGGGCCGGCGCCTTGCCCGGGGCCTGGGCCGGCGCCTTGCCCGGGGCCGGGGCCGGGGCCCTGCCCATGGTCGGGGCCGGAGCCGGGGCCTTGCCCGGGGCCGGGCGAGTGCGGGGGGCTGAGCCCGCGGCGGCGGCCGAGCCCGTTGCCGCGGCCGCGGCGGTCGAGCCGGTGACGGGGGCCGGGCGGGGGGCAGGCGTCGGGCGGGTGCCGGTGGTCTGGAATGGCGTTGGACGCGTGCCCGCCGTCGGGTGGGTCGGCGATGGCGGGTTGAGGGTCGATGTCGGGCGCGGGCCCGAGGACGGGGCGGTGCTTGACGTCTGGTGGGGCGCCGGCGCCGGGCGGGGGGTGAAGCGGAGGGTGCGGACGCCGTGCCGCGCCGCGATCGCGCGCAGTTCGCGGCCGCCATCCGCGGCCGTGCCGTGTACGTACAGCCGCGCCCGGCCGCGCATATCGGCCCCCAGGCTCTCGAAGAGCCGGGTGAGTTCGGGCCACAGCGATGGGTCCAGCTCCTCGCCGGGGCGGCCGACCTCGATGGCCGGACCCTCGGCGTCCACCGCCCGGGTCGAGGTGGCGGGCGCCTGCCCGTCGCGTTCGGTGATCCACAGGCCCGCCCGGGTCACCATCGCCTGCCAGCGGTCGGAGAGCCGTACGATGCCGTGCTCGACGTTGCCGGGGCCCGGCAACGGCGGGCTCCAGCGCAGCAGGCGCGGGCTCGGGGCGGGTTCGCCCTCCGTCGCGGGGGCGCACACCACGGCGTCCACGAAGGGCCGCCACCGCGGGTTGCCATCGGCGCCGACGAGCACCGCCCGTGCGGTGCCACGGTCCGCCGGGCCGCTGGGTGCCAGGAGCGGCAGGCCCGTGTAGACCACGATCTCGGTGTCGAGCATTTCGGCGGCCAACTGCCCGGTGCGCAGGATGTCGCGGGGGCTGCCGGGCGCGAGCCGGACCCTGGACCACAGCGCGTGGGGCAGGGCCGACAGCACCTCGCCGACGTCGGACGCCGAGACGTCCCCGCCCTCGGGGACGCCGACCAGCACGGTGGGCCCCCGGGGGTCGACCGGCACCGAGTAGCACAGGTCGCCGCGCTGCGGCGCGGTGGCGTGGGGTGAACGGGCCAGCAGTCCCGCCGGGATCTGCTCGACGACACACCCGCTGTCGGTGTGTGCGGGCACCTGCTCGACCCCGGGCTGCCACGCGGGGGCGGGCTGACGGGTGCCCAGGGCCACCGGCTGCACTCCCGGGGAAAAGCTCCACCAGCCCCTGCGCTGCGGCGGGTCGGGCTGTACGAAAAGCGATCCGCCGGGGACGATCTGGACCTCACCGTCCGGCGCGATCACCTCCAGCTCCCACGCGTCGGCGACCCGGCGGGCCACGGACGGCCGGTCCGGCCGGTCCTCCCCCGCACCGGACATGACGAGCCGTACGGTGCCGGTGCCCGCCTCGCGCAGCGAGTCGAACACCTCACCCAGGCGCTCCCAGAACTCCTCCGCCGAGGTGCCGTTCCCACCCACCGCGCCGGTCACGACCGTGGCGATGCCCGCTTCGGCCCCCATGGTGTCGGCCAGTTCGTCCACGGTCGTCTGACCGATCGTGGTGTCCCGGGCCGAGCGGAGCAGGATGAGTGCGCCGTACTCCTCGGCGAGCAGCACCTCGCCCGCCTCGGCTTCGGCGGCCTCGGCGCCGAAGCCACCGTTCGGGGCGGTGGTGGGGGCGGCGGCGCGCTGTTCCTTGCCGCGACCCCCGAACCACCGCGACCGGCCACCGGAACGGGTCACGTCGTCTCTCCTTCGCACCTGGGCGTACCACTCATGCCGTTGTCACCTGGTGGCCGATGGGCCGAAGTGGCCCGCCGCACCAGGGCGCTTGGAGTGTACGCAGTGAATATGGCAAACAGGTGGTCCTGTCCAGCCATGGGCCGCAGAACTAGGCTTTCCACTCGTGGTCGTCACCGGCACGACACGGTTGGATCTCGAGTCGGGCGACCGGCCGGCGCACCAAGGGGCCGGCCTGCGAAGTCCTCCGGCGGCGCTCGGCGGTGACGTCCGCCTCGGTCACCGGGTCTCGCCTTCCGCGGAGTCCGGCAGCGGTACGTCGGCGACGCGCTTGCGGCGGGCCGCCGTGTCACGTGGCTCCGCCGCGGTGGCCTCCGCCGTTTCGTCTGCCGTCGCCTCGGCCGCCGCCGGACCGCCCTCCGCGGTGGCCGGTTCACCGGCCCCCGGTGCGGTGTCCGCACGGGTCGCCATCGCCGGCCACTCGACCTCGGACTCCTCGGTCCCGGCCTCCTCCTCCGGCGCCTCGGCCGCGGCGGCCATGATGTCCGCCAGGCCGTCGGTGGTCATCACCATGCTGACGGGGGCGGAGCTGTTGATGCACAGGCTGTGCCCCTCCGGAAGCCGCTCCAGGAACGCGGGCACCCGCACCCGCTCGAACCCCAGACGTCCGGCCGCGTGCAGATAGCGGGGCGAGGTGTAGATGGGGACCACCGCCGTGCCGTCGGGCGCCGACGCGCTCACCGGTTCGCCGCCGGCCGTGACGAGCACCGCGACCTCGGCCTTGGCGAGCGCGGCGGTGACGTCCTCGGCCGGGCCGTAGCCGGTGGTGGCGAGCTGGATGGCGGCGTCCACGTCGTCCTCGGGCTCGGGCCAGCCGAGCGCTTCCGGGGAGGGCTGGTAGTTCTCGTTGTCCTGCCACTCCACGATCTCGCCGTCGTCGTCGGAGCGCCACTGGCCCACCACGGCCCAGTCCGGCGGCGGGCCCTCGCCCTTCCACGCCGGGTCGGTCAGGTAGAGCCAGTGGTTCGGCGCCAGCTTGGCGGCCTTGACGAACTCCTCCGGCGGCTCCGGCACTTCGGTGTCGTCGGACGCCCCGGGTGCCGGGGCTTCGGCGGTCGGCTCGAACTCCGCGAAGCCGGTCGACGGCTCGGCCGATTCGGATGGGGTGACCGCGGCGGAAGCGCCGTTGTCGCTCATGCTGTCCTCGCTTACTGGGCCGACAGGCTCACTGCTGGAAATGCTGGGCATGGTCGATGATGTGGGCGCACCCGTGCGGGGTTGCCCGGTGTGCCCGCTCCGTCCCCCGAGGCGCCTCACGCCCATCCCGCCCGGCTCACCCGCAACTCGCTCACCGGTACGAGCTGGGCCACCGGGGCGGAGGAGCTGAGGAACACCAGTTCCCGATCCTCGGACAAGCGATCGAGGAGATCGGGTACCCGCATCATCACATGGTCGGGCAGTCTCTCGTCCACCAGCTGAGGGGTTCTTGAGATTACGGTTCCGTCCGGTCACATCCCTCCCAGCCGGTTCCCGGCCTCCCACAGCGCCGCCTCGTACGCGGCCGTCGCCGCTTCGACTTCGGGGAGACCGCGAACACGTCGGCTTCCTCCGCGAGAAACGCGTCCATCTCCCCCGAAGCCCGGAAAGGGTCCGCGCGAGCGGCCGCCTGGCCCTGGGGGTGGCGTTCGCGGCGGCCCGCCTGAGGCCGGACGTCACCGTGGGGACCTGCCCCAGCCACCCCTCGAGCTTGGTCAGTTGCTCGATGGCCTCCGGCCTCGGCTCGGCGGCGGTGGCGCCCCGCGACAGGGCGGGGTTGGCGCCCATGGCCTTCGCGAACTCCAGCCCCAGGGTGGGGCGCGTCCAGATCCAGCGGCCCGCCACGCAGCGCGGGAACCGGCGGCGACTGCTGCCCGAACAGGTCCCGCAGGGTCTCGTCGAAGTGCGCCTCCGCGTCGTACGGGGCCGTGAGTACGGCTCTCACGCCCGCAGGGCCACGTGCCGCTGGGTCAGGGCGAACCCGGACAGCTCCAGGACCTCCCCGAGCGATCCGGCCGCCGAGACCAGGACGAACGGCAGCGCCTGCGCAAGCGGTGGCGGCTCGGCCCCGAGCACGGACGCGGCGAAGTAGGCCTCGATCTCCTGCCGCAGGCCCCGCCACGTCAGCGGGGAGGAGTCGCCACGCGCCGCCCGCTGCTCGTCCAGCGCCCGGAAACCGTGCAGCAGCGCCTCGAACGCCGCGGTGTCGTCCTCCAGCATCGGCCCGTAGACCAGCCGGATCGCCCGCACCCACCGCAGCACGTCCCCGGCGCGCCCCCGGTCACCCGTCACCCGCTCGGCCAGCCGGGCCCGCTCCGCGGACGACGGCTCGGGACGGAACCCCACCCACCAGTCGTCCTCCGCCAGCTGGAACCGCGGCCCCAAGCGGCCATCGCCGGGAACGATGCCCGGCCGTCGCCCACTGCCCGTGGTCCACACCCAGCCGGCCCAGTTGGCCAGCACCTGGCCCGCGATCGGCCGCTCCAGCGGATCGTACGGCGACGGACCCGCCACATCCGCACCCGTCACGACGACCGCCGTCTCCGCATCCAAAGCGACCAGATCCGGGTCGGCGGCATAGAGGAAGTCCACGACCCGGGCGTACTCGAACACCTTGCCCGAACCGTCCCGCATCCCCAGCTCGGCCAGCGCACCGTCGCCCCCGATGTCCACGAGATACGCCTTGGCGAAGGGCAGCGGCATCGGGTCACTCTCCGGCACGACCACCCCGCTCGGCGTCTGGTACGCCTGGGACGGGAGCTCATACGTGAACTGACGCACCTGAGACAGCAGACCGTAGGTGTTCTCCCGGCCGTCCCGGTCCCAGGCCGGGCGGGAGGAGAACGCCACCGGCTTCCCCTCCTGGTCCCGGTGCCTCACCCCCGCCACCTGACCCACCGGCACCCGCGTGCCGTCCACAGCGGTGACCTCCGGGGCCATGGACACCACCGGGGGCGTCCGGGAGGGATCGGCGACGATGTGCAGGGCCTGCCACGCGCCCTCGACGATCTGCCGCACCTGCGCCTGCTCCCCCGGGGGCACCTGGCCGAGGAGTCCGGCCGCCGCGCGGACCACGTCCCCCAGCGAGCGGTGTGCGTCGGCGGTCAGCGGGGTCCCCAGGGCGTAGAAGCCCAGCGCCTGAGCGGGCGCCTGGGCCTCGGACACCGTCAGCAGCTTCCGGGGCGGGCCGCCGGCCTGCGGCACACCCGCCTGGGCCAGTCGCAGGAAGGGAAGGAACGCCCGCACCACGGGGTTGTCCCGGATGCTCGTGACGGCGAGACGCAGCACCTCGGGCGAAAGCGGAGCCACGTGCCTCAGCGCCCGCTCATATGCCTCCCGGCTCAGCTCCACCAGTTCGGTGACGGCGCGCCGTCCCTCCTCCCTGGTCATGTTCTGGTTGCCGAACCCGTAGTGCCGCAGCTCCTTCAGGGTCAGCGCGACCGCCAGGCGGCCTTCGCCGGTGTCCAGGACCCGGTAGTCCTTCATGCCGACGCTCTCGTACTGGCCGACGGTCTTCCCCTCGGAGGTGCGCCCGGTCAAGGTGGCGGTCAAGTGCTCGCGGGGCGCGGGGGCGTTGTCCTCCGGGGTGTCGAAGACCCCGTCCTCGACCGGGAGTCCGAACGCCTTCTGGTAGAAGCCCAGAAGCGATGTCAGTCCCTGGTTGAAGACCTGGGTGATCTGGTCGTGGTGTCCGTCGAGGAATTCCCGCGTACCGGGCCGCAGGGCCCGCAGCACGCGGTCGAACGGATGCCGGCCCGCCACCGCCAGCAGGTTCTTGATCAGCGGCTCCGACCCCGGTGGCCACATCCGGGACGCGGGCCTCGCGGCGACATGGGCGAACGCCTCTCCCCCGTGCCCCCAGATCTCGTCGACCTCCGGGATGACCGAGAGGAACGGAAGGAGCGGGAGGTAGTCGGCCGGGACACCGGCGCCCATGACGTACCGCAGATAACTCGCGGCGATCATCCGCCCGAAGTCTCTTCCCCCACTGATCACCGGGTTGGCCGGACCCATCGACAGCCGCAGTATCGCGAGGTCCTGGAGCCCCCTGAGACCAATGGTCGGGAAACCCACGGTGGGCTGCGTGTACGAGCGGTGATCGTGATCCGGCAGGTGGGAAACGAGGAGGGTCCGCCGGCCGGCCCCGGTGACCTCCCAGCCCGCGAGGCCCGCCAGCAGGTCCGCGAGCGGTACTGCGGCCTCATTCCCGTCCGTGCTGTCCAGCCTGTCCCGGACCAGGTCGAGCGCGGCCATCGCCTCCTCCGGCGAGTGCCTGTCCTCTTCCCCCAGTGCGGCCATCGGATCGAGGACGAACTCCACGATGTGGTACTGCTCCGAGACAGGCCGAGGCGCTCCCGGTGCCGCCAGAGGCTCCGTCTCCAGGAGACGACGGGTGGCGGGGTCGCGCCAGAACGTCATGGTGTCGGTGACGAGTTTGATGCCGGGGCCGGAGGCCAGGAGTCGCGAACCTGGCATTTCCCTCAGCACGAGACGCCCGGGATGGTCAGGAAGGCCGGGGGCGAGCCTCATCGGCCGGCCGGACTCGGCGACCTCCCAGCCCGCGAGGCCCGCCAGCAGGTCCGTGAGCCGTATGAGGTCGTTGGACTCCGGTGTTCCCAGGCTCCGCCGGGCGGACTCGAGCCGCGCCAGCGCCTCCTCAGGGGACTGCCCCGGCATCCCGGCGGGTCCGGCCGTCGGATCGGCGACGATGCGCCCGAAGAAGTAGTCCTCCAGGGCGGGTGGCGGCGTCCCCGGTGGCACCTGGGGCCGCTCCATGTGGAATTGCCCGGTGTCGGGGTCGCGCCAGAATCTGTCGGGGTCGGTGACGAACCGGACGCCGGGGCCGGTGGCCAGGGTCCTGGGCCCTTGCTCTTCCTTGATCAAGAGGATGTGGCGGTCCTCGACCTCCAGGCCCACGGCGCCGTACTCGTGCTCGACGGGCCGGTCGACCAGCGCGTGGCCCAGGGAGGACGACTCGGTGAACCCGGGCAGCGCGTTCTCCAGGACCCGCCCCGACCGGTCGATCACCAACACCTGGGCCTCGACGGCCGCCATGTCCGGTGGGGCCGCCGACACCCGGCGGCCCTCCGGGGCCGACGGGTCCACCGCCACCACACCACCACGCCCGCCCAGGTGGTACGCGGCCCACACATGCCCCAGCGCACCACCCTGACGCCGCGCCAGCACAAAGGCCACCGCGCCCGGCCCGGCGTCCGCCACCGCGCGCTCCACCACGTCCCACGACCGCACCGGACGCCAGCCCGGCCCGGCCACCAGACCCGCCGCCGCGGAGTCCGGACCCGGGAGGGTCACCGAATCGTCCGCCGAACCCGCGATACGCACGCCACCCGGATACAGCGCCCTCCGGAGAACGGCCGCCAGCCGCAGACACCGCCGGACCGGCATCCCCCCCGCCGGAATGGTCGCCGCCACGCGGTCCGCCACCTCTTCCAGCCGGCGGCGGGTCAGCACCGGACGGGGCACGGCCGGGGTGGTCGGCCTGGTGCCGGCCGTCCGGCTCAGCGTCACCGGGGCGGAGGGGCCGGGCGCTTCGAGAGTGCCCGCGAACGTCGCGGCGGGCACCTGGGGTGCCGTGGGTGCGGGGGCCGGCGGGTTGGGCTTGGGGCCTCCGAACGCCCCCCGCACATCACCCGGGCGCACCACACCGAGGTCGGTCACGGGGCGCGGCCGACCCGAGACGTCCGGCTCCAGGGCCACCGTGGTCTTCCCGGTCGCCGGGTCGGTGTAGAGCGTCGGCCTGCCGTACGCGGCGTAGGTGGTGCGGCCCGACAGCAGGGCGTTCTGGCCCGGCAGGCTCGTCCCCACCGGCTGGCCGGGGCCGGGCCGTGCCCCCTCGATGAGCATGATGACCGGGACTTCCAGGGGGATCCGGCCCAGGGCGGGGTCGCGGTAGTTCAGCTCGCCGATCTCGGGGTGCTGCGCCGGGGCGCCGATGACGGCCCTGCCGCCTCGCTGGTCGGCCCGGAACAGCCAGGGCGAGGGTGAGTTCGGTTTCTGCGGGTCGTACCAGGGCGCCTGGACCGTGGAGTCCGGTACGAGCGTCCCGTCGGGCTCACGACGCAGCAAGGTGACCTTGGCCGGGTCGAAGTCGACGGGCCCGGCCGGATTGCCGGTGTGGTCACGGCCGATCGCCACGCCGCCGGTGGCGGCCATGAGCGTGCCGGGGGCCAGTGCGCCGCGGGATTCCAGGTGGAACTCGGCCACTTCCCTCACCTGACTGAGGTCGCGGCCGTGGACCGCCGCGTTCCTGAGCAGCCGGGTCAGTTCCGTACGCCGCGCGGGATCCGGTGCCGGCAGGTGCAGGAAAATGGCCGCGACCCTGTCCACCTCCTGGCCACCGCCGTGCTGCCACATCAGCTGCAGCATCTCCTGGGCCTTGACCTCGGCCCACAGCATCCGCGACCGCTCCGCGTCCCCCACCTGACCTGGATTCAGCTGGAGGGTGTGAGCGGTGAGGACGTCGAAGTCGGGGAGCGCCATGGTGGCCGCGGCGGCGGTGACCACCGGCAGCGGGACGAAGTCGGTGAGGGCGAGCCCCGGGTCCTGGGCCCACCGCTCGCCCGCCCGCTTCAGCATGGCTTCGCCGAGGGCCTTACCGGCGAGCTGCGCACCGGCCGGCTGCTGCGCCCGGAACCCCGCCAACAGGCGCTTGAACAGCTCCACGGTGAACAGCGGTACCCGGTCCAGCCGGGGGTCGTTGCGCAGCATCGCGTCGAGCGCGCCGGCGCCCCGCCACAGCACCGGGTACTCCGGCGCCCAGTCGATCCGGTCACCGAACCAGTTCCGCAGCAGCCGCACCAGGCGCTCCGTGCGGACCTTGGTCTCCTCCGGCAGCGGACCCGGCCCCGTGTGCAGCCCGGCGTCCCGGGCCCGGGTCTCCAGCGCGGCCCCGGTCGGCTCCGGCATCCGCACTTCCGGGACGTAGACGCGGCCCCGGACATCGGTGCCCGCGGCGATGAACCTCCCCGTGGGCACTGTGGTGTTCCCGTACGCCCTGTGGACGAAGGTGTAGACCGGACGGTCGTTCTCGGTGGCGATCCGCTGGCTCTCGGAAACGTCCGCCAGCGGATCGGGTACGTAGGGGAGAGGGCCGAACGCACCGGTGAAACCGAGGCCCTCGGGCAGTGCGCTGAAGCACACCATCCGCACGATGGGGGACTTGCCGGACCGCCGGCCCAGGCTCCGCCGCCGCTTCAGCGCACCGGACGTCCGCTGCCCGCGCGTTTGCAGGACGCCCATGCGGCCGGCCCCGGTGTCGGTCAGAGACCACTCGGACACGCCCGGATTGCCGTGCTTGGCCTCGAAATACGGGGTGGGCTCGTTCGCCGTCACCCACGGCAGTGGTCGCGGCCCGCTGACCGTTCCGGTCGCTATGTCGTAGTAGAGGAGGTGTGTCGCCGTCGGCAGGTCCAGCAGCATCTGGGTCCTGTTCCGCAGCGTCTCGGGGGGCTCGTTGAGCGGGACGGACATGTGACCGGCCGACCGGTGGTCGGGGCCGATGAAGGGCAGGGAGAGCACATGGCGCTCCCAGGCCTCGGCCTCGTGGTCGTTCCTCGGCGCCGGGTCCGGTTCGCTGAGCAGCCAGCCTCCGGCGAGTCCCCGGTCCGGGGACACGTCGTTGCCGATGACCGCCGCCACCACGACGAAACCGCTCGATGACCACACGTTCCGGCTCAGCAGGTCGGCGCTGTCCTGCGTCAGCGCGAGGCTGACGATGGCGGCCATGGGAATGGCCATCAGCACGGGAACGTCGCTCGGCAGGGCGCTCAGTACCTCGTCGAGGGCGAGCAGTTCGGCCACGACATCCTTCGGGGCGTCACGTTGGAAGCCGCCCGTGCCACGCACCTCGACCGTCAGCGCCGAGCCATCGGCCACCACCGTGTAGGGCCCGGTGCCCCACGGTGCGGGGCCCGGCTGCTTCACCGGAGTGCGGCGGCCGTCCGGCTGCCGGACGTACTCGGTGACGCTGCTCAGGTCGAGTTGGGGGTCCAGGGGCGTGTCGGTCCAGTTCAAGCCCTGTGCACCGGCTGAGGTGGTGAAGCGGAAGTCGTCGGACAGCGCGCCGTTCAGCTTCAGGTAGTAGGCGGAGAGCCGCGCCAGGCCGCGGGCGTCCACCATGGCGGGGTCCATCGCGACCGCCATCAGCTCACGGCGGTCGTCCATGGTCACCGGCGTGTTCGGGGCCAGCATGAGTACGTGCCGCACGAGCGCGTCCAGGTTCAGCGGCCCGCCGCGCAGCGCGGGGACGCCCGTCCGCAACGCGTTCAGCCGCCGCAGCGCCTCCCGCGCCCCCGGGGGCGGCTGCTGCCCGTAGATCGCCCGCATGAGCGCGTCGATGTGCGCCTCCGCGTCGTACGGGGCCGTGGGCGTGGTCGTCGTGGTGCCCTGCGGCGCCGGGGTGGCGGGCGCCGCGTCCGCGAAGGAGGCCGGTTCGGAGCTCACCCAGCCCTGCACGGTGAGACCGCCCGGGCCCTGGGCGGACAGTGCGAACCCCTGACCGGGCACCGGCATCCCGTACGGGCCGGGGGCCGGCTCCCAGGCGCGCACGCTGACATACCGCTGGGTCAGGTCGAACCCGGACAGCTCCAGGGCCCTCCCGAGGGAGCCGGCCGCCGAGACCATGGCGAACGGCAGCGCCTGCGGCAGCGGAGGCGTTTCCGCTCCGAGCCCGGCGAAGTACGCCTCGATCTCCTGCCGCAGGCCCCGCCACGTCAGCGGGGAGGAGTCGCCGCGCGCCGCCCGCTGCTCGTCCAGCGCCCGGAAACCGTGCAGCAGCGCCTCGAACGCCGCGGTGTCGTCCTCCATCATCGGCCCGTAGACCAGCCGGATCGCCCGCACCCACCGCAGCACGTCCCCGGCGCGCCCCCGGTCACCCGTCACCCGCTCGGCCAGCCGGGCCCGCTCCGCGGACGACGGCTCGGGACGGAACCCCACCCACCAGTCGTCCTCCGCCAGCTGGAACCGCGGCCCCAAGCGGCCGTCGCCGGGAACGATGCCCGGCCGTCGCCCACTGCCCGTGGTCCACACCCAGCCGGCCCAGTTGGCCAGCACCTGGCCCGCGATCGGCCGCTCCAGCGGATCGTACGGCGACGGACCCGCCACATCCGCACCCGTCACGACGACCGCCGTCTCCGCGTCCAAGGCGACCAGATCGGGATCGGCGGCATAGAGGAAGTCCACGACCCGGGCGTACTCGAACACCTTGCCCGAACCGTCCCGCATCCCCAGCTCGGCCAGCGCGCCGTCGCCCCCGATGTCCACGAGATACGCCTTGGCGAAGGGCAGCGGCATCGGGTCACTCTCCGGCACGACCACCCCGCTCGGCGTCTGGTACGCCTGGGACGGGAGCTCATACGTGAACTGACGCACCTGAGACAGCAGACCGTAGGTGTTCTCCCGGCCGTCCCGGTCCCAGGCCGGGCGGGAGGAGAACGCCACCGGCTTCCCCTCCTGGTCCCGGTGCTTCACCCCCGCCACCTGACCCACCGGCACCCGGGTGCCGTCCACAGCGGTGACCTCCGGGGCCATGGACACCACCGGGGGCGTCCGGGAGGGATCGGCGACGATGTGCAGGGCCTGCCACGCGCCCTCGACGATCTGCCGCACCTGCGCCTGCTCCCCCGGGGGCACCTGGCCGAGGAGATCGGCCGCCGCGCGGACCAGGTCCCGCAGCCACCGGTGTGCGTCGGCCGTGAGCGGGTCTCCCAGGGCGTAGGAGCCCAGTCCCTCCGCGGCGACCTGGATCTCGAACTCGGGCATCAGCTTCCGGGGCGGGGCGCCGGCCTGCGGCACACCCGCCCGGGCCAGTCGCAGGAAGGGAAGGAACGCCCGCACCACGGGGTTGTTCAGGATGCTCGTGACGGCGAGACGCAGCACCTCGGGGGAGAGCGGAGCCGAGTGCCTCAGCGCCCGCTGGTAGGACTTCCGGATCAGCGCCGACACTTCGACGACGGCCCGCCGTATCTCCTCCCTGGTCATGAACTGGTTGCCGAACCCGTAGTGCCGCAGCTCGTCCAGGAGCAGCGCGACCGCCAGGCGGCCTTCGTCGGTGTCCAGGACCCGGTAGTCCTCCATGCCGACGGTCTGGTACTGGCCGACGGTCTTCCCCTCGGAGGTGCGCCCGGTCAAGGCGGCGGTCAGGTGCTCGCGGGGCGCGGGGGCGTTGTCCTCCGGGGTGTCGAAGACCCCGTCCTCGACCGGCTGGCGGAAATACTCCTGGTAGGTGTGCAGGAGTGAGGTCAGCGCCTCGGTGAAGAGCTGGGTGATCTCCTCGTGGTGACCGTCGAGGAATTCCCGTGTGCGCGGCCGCAGGGCCCGCAGCACGCGGTCGAACGGATGCCGGCCCGCCACCGCCAGCAGGTTCTTGATCAGCATCCCCGGCGGTGGCCACATGTCGGCGGCCGGCCGCGCGGCGACATGGCTGAACAGCAGTCCCCCGTATCCCCAGATCTCGTCGACCTCCGGAATGGCCGAGAGGAACGGAAGGAACGGGAAGTAGTCCGAGGGCACGCCGCCGCCCATGACGTCACGCAGGTAGTCCGTGGCCATGAGCTGCCCGAAGCTCCTCGCCGTGGTGGCCACCGGCCGGAAGACCTCCATCGACAGTCTCCTCACGGCGGACTCCTGGAGCGTCCTGAGGCCGATGGTGGGAAGGCCCGGTGTGAGCTGGGTGTACGCGCGGTGGCGGTGGTCCGGCGTGTGGGGGGCGACGACGGTCCGCCGGCCGGCCTCGGTGATCTCCCATCCCTGGAGGTCCGCCAGAAGGTCCGCGAGGGGTGTGAAGCCACGCTCGTTCGTACGGTCCAGCGCGTGCATGGCCAGGTCGAGCCGGGCCAGCGCCTCCTCGGTGGACTGCCTGTCCTCTCCCCTGAGCACGGCCATCGGGTCGAGGACGAACTCCGCGATGTAGTGCTTCTCCGCGACGGGCTGCGGCGCTTCCGGCGGCACCTGGGGCTTCTGCTCCAGCAGGTTCCCGGTGGCGGGGTCGCGCCAGTACGTCATGCTGTCGGTGAAGAGGGAGATGCCGGGCCCGTAGGCCAGGAGCTCCGCCCCGGTGCCCTCCTTGAGGACGAGAAGACCGGGATGGTCCGGAAGCTGGGGGGCGAGTTTCATCGACGATCCGGACTCGGTGGCCTCCCAGCCCGGGAGGCCGTCCAGGAAGTCCGTCAGTTTGACGGGATTGTCGAAGTCGTGCGTGCCCAGGTCGCGCAGGGCCGTCTGGAACCGGGCCAGCGCCTCCTGCGGTGACAGCACCGGCATTCCGGCGGGGGCTGCCGTGGGATCGGCGACGATCCGCGCGAAGAAGTAGTCCTCCGGGGCGGTGCCCAGCGCACCCTCCGGCTCCGCGGGCGGCTCCATGCTGATCTGCCCGGTGTCGGCGTTCCGCCAGAATCCCTTGGCATCCATGACGATCCGGACGCCGGGGCCGGTGGCCACCGTCCGGGGCCCTTCCTCGGGCTTCATGAGGAGGATGTGACTCACCTCGACCTCCAGGCCGAGGGCGCCGTACTCGCGCTCGACGGGCCGGTCGACCAGCGCGTGGCCCAGGGAGGACGACTCGGTGAACCCGGGCAGGGCGTCCTCCAGGACCCGCCCCGACCGGTCGATCACCACGGCCCGGGCGTCGAGGGGTGCCAGGTTCGGCGGGGTCGCCGACACCCTGCGGCCCTCGCGGGCCGACGGGTCCACCGCCACCACACGGTTCCGCCCGCCCAGGTGGTACGCGGCCCATGCGTGCCCCAGCGCACCGCCCTGACGCCGCCCCAGCACGAGCGCCACCGCGCCCGGCCCCGCGTTCGCCACCGCGCGCGCCACCTCGTCCCAGCTTCGCACCGGCCGCCAGCCCGGCCCGGCCACCAGGCCGGTCGCCGCCGCGTCCGGCCCGGTCAGGGTCGCCGAGTCGTCGACCGTGCCCGCGATGCGCACCCCGCCCAGGTGCAGCGCGTCCCGGAGGGCGGCCACCAGCCGCAGGCACCGCTGGACGGACAGCGGGCCCGCCGGAATGGTCGCCGCCAGCCGGTCCGCCACGCCCTCCAACTGCCGCCGGGTCAGCACCGGACGGGCCACGACGGGGGTGACCAGCCTGGCGCCGACGCTGCGGTCCGGCGCCGGGTCCTGCGGGGACGTCACCACGGTCTCCGGCGGCGGCTCGGTCACGTCGACCGACGGCACCGGCATCTCGGAGGCCCAGCCGTGCAACGGACCGGGGGTGAAGGGCAGGTGGACCGGGCCGCCGAGGGTGCGCAGGACGAGTTCGACGCGCCGCTGCGCGGCGTCGGCGGCGCGGGCCGCCCCTTCCAGGGCGAGCCGGATGTCGGCGGGGAGGGTGACCCCCCGGGTGTTCAGGGCCTCGTCGGACGCGACGCCGTCCAGCAGCGCCTGGCGTACGGCGAGCAGTGTCCGCCGGGTGTCGGCCGTGACCTCGCCCGCGTCCAGCCACACCTGCGGCCGCGCGTCCTGGCCGGCGAAGCTTTCGGCGAGCCGGAGGCCGATCGTCTCGGGGCGCTGCGCCCGCCAGTCGTCGATGTCCCGTTCGGCCAGGGCGGCCGGGACGTCGTAGACCCCCTGCGACGGGCGGGCCGGGGTGATGCCGAGCCCCAGGACATCCTCCAGGGTGGGGCGCAGCACCACGTTGCCGGTGACCCAGCGGGTGCCCTTCGGGCCGCGGACCTCCAGAACGGTGTGGGCGGTGAGGGTGTAGCCGAGCACACCGCTGTCGTCGGGCTCGCCCTCGGCGTTCTCCGAGACCGCCGAGCCGTACTTGAGGACTTCGCGGCGCAGGCCGGTGCTCCCGGTGGCCTGGCCCAGGGCGGTGTTCTCCCCCGCTACGGGCACGGTCCCGGCGAGGGTGTCGGTGTTGCCGTCGGTCAGCCCGCCCTTGACCGGCGCGGTCACCGACGGGCTGAGCGTCCGGTTCACGCTGGTCGTGCGGGTGGCGGTGGTGGTGCGCAGCCCTTGGGACAGCACCTCGTGGCTGGAGGTCTCCATCTGCGGCCGGTACAGCGCGAGTCCGATCCGGGCGGAGCCGCCGGAGGGCTGCTTGCCGGTGTACCGGGACGCCTGGGCGGGCGTCAGCTCGATCTTGCCCCGCCGGATGAGGTCACCGATCCGGCGCATGGTGTTCTCGGCGGAGGTGGAGGTCTTGGGCAGGCCCTCGCCGCGCAGCTCCGGGTCGACCTCGCGCAGCGCGTCGGCGAGTTCGTCCATCGCGTCGAAGTCGTAGACGGTGATCGGCTTGACCGGCGTCCACCGGTCGGTGCCGGACAGCCGGTCCCGTTCCGGATCGCCCGCCGGGGCGGCGGTGGGCCGGGGGTCGGCCCGGTGGACGTTCGGCGTGATCAGCACGGGGGGCGGGGCGGGCAGTTCCGGGGTGCCGTCCTCGCGCCGCGGCGGGGCCTCGCTGCCGGGGAAGCGGAGCGTCACGGTGGCGGGCGTGCCGGGGGCCGGGGCGGGGGCGGGCGCCGGGGGATTCTGCGTACGGGCGGTCCCGTCGCGGCCGAGGGCCCGGTCCATCCAGCGGGTCAGCCCGGCGGTGTCGGCCGCCGACAGCGCGCCGTCGAGCAGGGCGTCCGCCAACTGCGCCAACGAGACGACCCGGTTGGTCAGGAAGCCCAGCGCCGAGTCGTTCAGCCGGGTCGAGGTGACCTCCACCCGGTACTCGTACGGCACCTGGAACTGCGCGGCGGGCCGGAAGGTGCGCGGCCACTCCTGGTGGTTCCTGGTGACGACGCGGGAGGTGCCACGGGTGCCGGCGGAGGTGAAGGAGGCCGTGCCCCCGGCGCTGCCGGTCCGCTCCGTGCCCGGCGTGAGCGTGAAGCCGCCCGTGCCGCCGAGGGTGAGGGTGAACCCGGTGCTGCGGGAGGCGGTGAGGGTGAGGGCGCTCGCCGACGCGGAGTTGATGTTCTCCAGGCCCGAGTAGGCCAGCAGCGCGCCGCGCAGCGCCGCCAGGTCGGTGCCCGGTGCCGGGCGGGCGTTGAGCGCCACCTCCACCAGGTGCAGACCGGTGCGCCCCCGGTAGGGGAAGTGGAAGCGCCGCCAGTGGCCTGCGCCCGCGGACGCCAGCGACCGCATGCCGGTCACGGCACCGGCCTCCGCGATGCGCGCGTCGAGCCCGCGGACGTGGCGGCCGTCCCCCGGCATGAGCGAGCCGGGCGCCTCGTCCTCGACACCGGCGCGGATCGCCTCGGTGAAGTCGTCCAGCGGGCCGGCCGGCAGCGCCTCGGGCACGGTGGCGAAGCCCAGCGACCGGCCGCCGGCGCGGGCGAAGTAGCGCGGCAGCAGCCGGTCCATGGGCAGCTGCGCCGGCTCCAGACCGGCCAGCCGGGCCAGCTGCGGATCCTGCCGGACCAGGGTTTCGGTGGCCCAGAACACCACGCCGCCGGGAACGGTCACGGCGTACGCCACCGAGCTGTGCGGGCCGACGCCGACCGCGTTCGCGACCGCGTTGCGGTGGCCCTTGCGCAGCAGGACGAGGTACGTGGCGTCCACCCGGAAACCGTGGAACCGGTCCTTGGCGTGGGCCTCGGCGGTGACCCGGTCGGTGAACGCGGCGTCGGTGTCCGTCCGGCTCTGGGTCACCGCGGTGTTCCGGCCGCCGCTGCCGGACACGCTGCCGGGGTGTTCACCGGTGTGCGAGCCGGTCAGGCTGGTGGAGACCGCCTCGGAGCGGCCGGAGGTGGTGCCGCGCCAGGAGGAGTCGGTGCTGGTGAGGTCGTTCTCCGCGTAGGTGGCGGCGTCGGGGTTGTCGCCGCGGTGGCCCATCCCCTCGTAGACCGCGTGGTGCAGGTAGCCGCGGATCTCGCCCTGGAGCTCGGTGCCCACCAGCGAGCCCGCGGTGTCGGCGTCGACGACGTAGACGCCGCGGAAGATCTGCGGCGAACGGGAGATCAGGCTGGTCGACGACGACGCGGCCCGCAGCACCTGCTGGACCGGGCTCTCGGCGTCCGTCATGGACTTGCCGACGGTCATGTCCTTGAGCCAGTGGGCCGGTTCGGCGAAGGCGGTGATGGCCGAGGGCAGCCTGTCGATGAGGTCGGAGCCCTGGGAGGAGGCCCACCGCAGGATCCGGGCGAGCGCGCCGGGTTCGGCGGCCGTGGTGGCCGCCGGGTCGATCCCCTTGAGCATCTGCCGGAACGCCGACATCAGCGCGCCGCTGCCGATCGCCAGGTTGACATGGGCCTGGCCGGGCAGCAGCACCACGTCCTGCGGGCGGTCGCCGCCCGCGTCCGGTGTCATCCGCGCCTTGCGGAAGTCCTCGGCGTTCGCCCGGCGGATGGTGACCGGGCCCAGCGGGGCGGCCGGGGCGCCGAGGGTACGGCTCAGCGGCACGGCGAGGGAGACGATGCCGTCCTCCGTGTCGAACGTCGCCAGCGGGGTGTCGCCGTTCTCCGAGAACACCCTCATGGTGAAGGTGCCGGGGATGTCGAAGACCCCGAGCCCGGACTGGGCATAGGTGAGCAGGTCGAGGCTGTACCCGGCGGCGGATCCCGAGCTGTCGCCGGTGATCTGGCGGGTGGCGGAGACGCTGTACGGGATGCCGCCCGCCACCGTCCAGTGGTGCGGGGCCGGGCCGCTGATCTCGGCGGAGACGTTGCCGAACAGCGACTGGCTGGAGCTGCTGGACTCGCTGCCCGCGACGCCCATGCCGTTGGCGTTCATCAGCGACCAGCCCGGCAGGTTCTTGCGGTGGTGCGGGGACGTGCCGTCCGTCGGCTCCACGGACAGGTCGATGGCGAGCCGCCAGACCCCGTACTCCAGGGGCAGCTCGACATAGAGCGGGTGGCCGCCGTCCATGGTCGCGCCCAGCCCGCCGCGCCGGCCGATCTGGGAGCGGGCGATGCGGAGCTTGCGGGCGTTGGCGAGCCACGCCATCAGGATCGCGCTGTCGTTCAGCCAGTCCAGGCGCTGCGGCGTGGAGGGCGCCAGGAAGCCCATTTTCCGCAGCAGGGTCTCCAGCTTGTCGAAGAGCGGCCCGGTACCGGTGACCTTCAGGGGGGTGACGTCGACCGGGAGACCGCGCAGGGACGCCACCTCGGACGGCAGGTGGCGCTCCTGGCCGGGCTCCACCGGAACGCCGGTCACATCGGCCAGCGTCGGCACCCGCATGGACTGCCCCTGGGGGCTGGGCAGCTCGAAGGTCTCGGTCCGGCCGCCCTTGGGGAGCACGAGCGCGGCGTAGTACGTGATGTCGGCGTCCGTCAGCAGGTGCGGGTTCTCGCTGACCAGGCTGTACCAGTCGTACGCCGTGCCGCCGGAGTTGAGGGTGCGGGACCGCTGGTGCTTGTAGCCGCCGCCGAAGACGAAGTTGCCGTCCGGGCTTTCGGAGCCCTGGAAGGTGGTGGCGACGGTGAACTCGGCCCGCTCGGCGTTGGAGACCGTCAGCGCGGTCTTGGCGCCGACCAGGTGCAGCAGGTCGTTCTCCAGGATCAGCTTGTTGCTGCTCCTGGCCAGAACGTCGGGGCTGAAGGAGTTGATCCGCGCCCAGACCTCCAGATAGCCCAGCGGCTCACCACTGTGGTCCAGCAGGATCGGCGAGAGGTACGCCTCGGCCAGCATCAGCGTCGGGCCCGAGCGCCGGTTGTTCTCGTTCAGGAACTCCCGCAGCGCGGCGGCGGACTCGTCCGACATGCGGCGCAGATGCGGGCGCAGCTGCGGGGCGGCGAGGAACGCGTCGAGCAGTTCGGACGGGTCGTGGATGGTGTCCATCCGGTGCAGCGGCAGCTCGTCGGTGACGGTCCGCGGGTCCGCGGGGATGTCGTGCGGGGACACCGGGCCGAACGGGCGCGGCGGCATGTGCTGGGTGAGGTAGTGCGGGAACCACGCGGTGAGCCGGGCGGGCGAGGTCTCGGCGTCGCTCCAGTCGTCCTCGGCGTGGGGTGTGGGCTCCGTGGGGCCCGGGGCGGGTACGGCCGTGAACTGCCAGCTCATCCCGTAGTCGTAGGCGTGCGAGGGCTCCGAGGAGAACGCCAGCGCGGACATCGCGGTGTAGTTCTCCGGGACCGTCATGGTGACGACCTGCTGGTTGTGGGTCAGCGTCAGCTTCGGGGTGAAGGTCTGCGAGGCGACCGCCGGGTTCTTGGAGTCGTGGACCGCCCAGGTGCGGCCGTAGGAGAGCGGCAGGCTCCGGACGTTCCCGGTGCTGCTGGTGTCGCTGGTGTCGACCGCGGTCCGGTTGCGCTCCTCGATGTGCACCCGGCGGCCCTCGGGTGTGTCCTCGGTCATCGTGGGGGCGGGCCGGTGGCCGAACAGCTCCAGCCGCGCCGACACCTGGTACGTGCGGCCCCGGTAGGTCACCGTGCGGGACATTCCCTTGCCGCTCAGCACGTACGGCAGGGCGTCCAGCACCTCGTCGCCGGAGTACTGGGCGGCGATGTCCCGCTCCAGGGCGGCGATGTCCTCCGGGTCCTGCGCCTCCAGCGCGCCGGGCGGCAGCTGGGTCGCGGCCTCGGCCCGTACGGCCCGGCTCAGGTGCGCGTGCAGCCAGGTGAGGGTTTCCTCCGGGAACGGCATGACGTGCACCGAGCCCTGCAGCCCGCGGTGGCCGCGGCCGAAGCCGGTGACGAGGGCGGAGGGCCCGGGGGTGGCGGGGGCGTCGTCGTCGGCCTCCGCGTCGGCCGGGTCCCGCCCGGCCGGACCGTCGTCCACGGGCGGCGCCTCGCTGGGGGGCGGCGTCTGCGGGCGCGTCCCGGGGACGGTCAGGGCGGACGTGGAGCTGGGCACGGGCCGGACCGGGGGCGGGGCGTCCGTGAGGGTCTTGGGTTCGACCGCGTTCCTGAAGCGCCAGTTGTCCGCCGTCGGCTTCGCCACCTGCGGCGAGGGGGACAGGGACAGCACCGGGTACTGCGCCCCGCTGGGGTGGGCGATCCCCGTCGTGGCGTAGGTGGTCGTCACGGAGCGGCCCAGCCGCTTGCTCAACGCGATCGGCAGGCGGGGGCCGCCCAGGCCGGGGACGTCCAGCACCAGGACGTCATCGGGATCCCGGTCCACCAGCATGGGGTGATAGGCCATCAGCTCCACGAACTCCGCGAACGGCACCCGGAAGACCCGCGTCTGGCTGCCGAAGCGCAGGCGCAGGGCGTCCGGGTCCGACGGATCGTAGGACGCCCGCACCACGATGGGCACCGACCGGTTCTCAACATCGGTGTCCTTGTCGTCGTCCTCATCGGCCCACGGGGCGTCGACGAGGCCGTCGGACGTCAGGATCCTGGAGGTGTCCAGGCTGTTGATCTTCGCACCATCGGTGGACCAGTCGATCCCGGCCTGCGCCCCGTCCAGGAGCGGGTCCGTCATCCGGTCGGCCCGTGTGAAGGCTCCGGCCGTCTCCAGGTGGAACGCCGCCAGCGCGTCGGGATCGGCGGCGTCATGCCCCCATGCGAAGGCCCTGGTGACAAGCCGCCGCAGATCCGCCCGGACGGCGCTGCCCACCGGGTCGGCCGTCTCCAGGTGGAGGGCCTTCCGGGCGAGCGCGTCGAGGTCCGTACCGGGCCGGTCCAGCAGTTCATGCTCCTTGACCCAGGCCCAGAACGTCCGCGAACGGTGGGTGCCCCTGATGCCGGAGACGGTGGTCCCCATCGTCGACGCGACGACACGGTCCCACTGATCCCTCGTGAGGCCGTTCTTCCGGAAACTCGTCATGTCCACGGCGGGCGACAGCGTCACGAAGTCGCTCAGGGGCGCGCCGGCGGCCGTGTCCGCCGCTTCCAGGAGCACCGCCCGGTAGTCCGCCCGGCGCGCCTCCGGCCGGCCCTGGGGGAGCTTCGCCGCGACGATCCGGTGGAAGAGGTCCATCGTGAACGGGCCCGCCGTGCCGAACCGCGCGTCGGCGTGCCACATCCGGTCCAGCGCGGCGGCCCCGCGCAGCAGCCTGGCGTACTCGGGGTTGTCCTCGACGCGTACGGCGTCGTCCACCTCGTTGCCCAGCGCCAGCTTCAGCGCACGTACCAGCCGCAGCGTCCGGTGCCGCTGCGCCGCGGACACCCTGCCGTCCGGGCCGCTGAAACCGATCGCCCGCGCCCGGCGGTTCAGTTCGGCGGCCCTGGGCTCGGGGAAGAACTTCGCACGCGCGGACCGCCGCCCCTCGGGGTCGGTGTATATCAGGCGGTAGTAGACCCGGTTTGGCTTGCCGTCGTCGTCCTGCACCGCCGTCGTCCGGATGGTGCAGCGCACCTTGCGCCGCAGGCCGTTCGCGTAGCGCTGTCCGACGGGCACGTCCTCCAGCGGGTCGGCGACGAACGGCCCGGGGAAAGCCCGACCGCTGTGGATGTAGGAGGGCGCCCTCCGGTCCCGCGGCGATCCCGCCCAGCAGATCTCCAGGTCGGCCCAGTATTCCTTGGGGAAGACGGAAAGGCTGTTGCGCCGCGCGCGGGCATACCGCTGCGTCTCGTCACCGTCCAGTATGCGCTGGTCGCCGTCCCGCAGCGGCAGCGAGATGCCGCCCGGATGCCCGTGGAGGCTCTGGTAGACCGCCGGGGCCGCCTCGTCCGGGTCCGCCGGGGTGAAGCGCGCGGATTCGGTGCCCGTGGCGGGGTTGTAGTGGGCGAACTCCGTCATCTGGTCGATGTGGCGGAGCTGTCGCTCACGGCCGCCGGCCAGATCGCCGCGCTCGAAGGCGACCCGTCCGATCTGCTTCTTCGTCAGCTTGCTGACGAGGGCCCAGGTCTCCACCTGGTGGTGCCAGTCGGGCACGTCGTCGGGGGAACCGGGGTCCAGGTCCGCGGGGTTGGGCACCCAGTCGCCCTGGGGGTGCCCCGCGTGGTGGACCACCCGGATCCTCGTCGGCTTCCCCGCCCGGACGGTGAGCTCCACATCGCCACTGTGCGCGTACACCAGACGGCCGGTACGGAACGCGAGCCGGCGCGCCAGGTAGAGGAGGCCGGAGCCCGCGTACGGGACGGCCAGCACGATCGGCACGTCCTTCGGCAGCCTCGACAGCACCGCGTCGTGCGCCATCAGCTCGGCGAACTCCTCGATGCCCAGTTCCCGGGTGGTCTTGTCCGGCCACGGCACCACGACCTTGTCCCGGTCCCCCGACGCGGCCACGACATAGGCGGACTCGTCCCCCTCCCACGGCTGGTCGTCCAGCCCCAGGCGCGTGATGGTGCCCTGCTCGTCCTTCTCGGCCAGATCGACCGTGGTGGTGTCCAGCTCGCGGTCGCCCGAGCCCGTCCAGTTCACCCCCGTGCTCTCGCCCAGGCCCAGGTTGTCGGTGAACCGGTAGCGGTCGTCCAGGACGCCCTGCCGCTGGGCGTGGAAAGCGGCCAGCCCGGCGAGGCTGGTCGCCCGGCCCGCCGCGTCGGCCTCCCGCACCATGTCGAACAGCTCGTCCCGGACGCCCCGGTCCACGGCCGTGCCCTCGGGCAGGTGGAGGATCTCCCGGGCCAGGGCGTCCAGATCCATCGCGCCGTGGCGCGGGAGCCTGCGCTGACGGCGCAGCCGGTCCAGGATCTCCACCGCCTCCGCGCGGGGCTCCATGGAGATCTCGATCGAGGTCGGCCTCGGCCACTGCGAGACCAGTCTGTTGGCGGGGACCTCGGGAAGGCCTCGGCCGGCCACGGTGAAGTGCCCCGCCTCCAGGCGCGGCTGACCGGCCGGCCGGTTCCGCTGGAGCACGGCCAGCGCACGGCCCAGTTCCTGCAGCAACGCCAATTGCACGACCTGGGCCCGCCGCGCGCCACGGTCCTGGGCCGCCGCTTGCCGGACCGACAGCTCGGCGTTGGACCGGAAGTCGTTGCCGTAACCGGAGATACGGACCGTCGGCAGGTCCACCTCGGCCCGCTGGTTCCGCAGCCCGGCCAGGGCCAGGCGGCGCGCCAGGTCGCGGACGTGCGCCGCGTCGGCCTCCGACAGCGCGAGCGCCCCCTTCGCGAAGCGCACGTCGGTCTGTGGAGGCAGCGCGGTACGGGAGGCGGGCTTCGAGGCCGGTGCGTCGTCGTCGGAGCCGGAATCGGAGGACTCCTCGTCCGAGGAGTCGCTGTACTCGGATCCGGCCGACGAGGAGTCGTCCGAGAACAGGCGGCTCTCGGAATCGGAGGACTCGGAGGACTCGGAGGACTCGGAGGACTCGGAGGACTCGGAAGCCTCGGAGGACTCGGAGGCCCCCGACTCCGACTGCGACTCGTCGGGGGCGTCCGGCATGTCGTCGTCCGAGTCGGTGTCGGTGTCGGTTTCCGACGACGTCTCGGCGTCCGGCATGTCGACGTCCGGCCCGTTCCAGGCCGGCGGTGCCGCGGACGACGACGCCGCCGGCCGGGGGCGGGGCGCGGTGGCCTCGGTCCAGCGGGGCCGCAGGCCCAGCTCCCGCCGCAGCGTGTCGGCCAGTTCCACGGCCGACCGGGCGTCGGGCCCGTGGTCGAGCAGATGCTCGGCGACGTCCCGTACGGCGGCGTGGAACGCGTCCTGGGCGTAGCGGACGTCGGCCTGCGCGGCGTGGGCGGGGACGGGCAGCACCAGGAAGGCGGCGAGTTCCCAGACCCGGGCGGGGTCCGGCGCCGCGCCGTCGTCCCGGGGCCCGGTGCCGTCCTGCGCCTGCTGCGCGCCGTCCTGCGGGGTCGCGGTCGGGCGCGTCGTGGCCGCCGCCGCGAACGCCTCGTACGCCGACCGCCACAGCCGCCGCGACACCTCGGCCGCGACCGCGTCGATCCCGTCCGGCCCCGGCCCTGACCGGTGCAGCAGCAGCCGGACCTGGTCCAGCGGGGACACACCCCGCGCCTGGAGCCGGCCGCCGTTCAGCTTGGCCTCGAACGTCTGGGTCGCCGTCAGCTCGCCACCGGCGGCCCGCAGGTCGTCGACGGTGACGAACTCGGCCGGGTCCAGCGTCGGCGCGCCCTGGCGCAGGTCCTCGGCCCGCACCTGGCCGGCGAGCCACCCGCGCCGCTCGTCGCCCAGGGCCGGGACCGGGAGCGCGGCGGTGTTCCCGGGCGCGGTGGCGGCGGCCAGCTCGGCCGGCGGGACGCCGAGGTCGTACAGCCGTGTGCCGGCGTCCTCCAGCCGCGCCAGGGCGTCCTCCAGCCGCTCCTCGGCGGCGGCGCGCTCCGCGGCGTCCGGGCCGGTGGCCGTGGCGGCGTCGGCGGCTTCCGTTGCCTCGGCGAGGAGTGCCAGCGCCTGGGCGTGCTCGTCCCAGGCGAGCGCGACGGTCTCGGCGTCCTGGCCGCCGTCATCGGGCAGGCCGTCGCCTGAGGGCAGCGCGGCCGGGGCGTCGGCCGGCTCCCCGGCCTGCGGCGCCTGGTCGCCGATCCCGTAGGTGACCGTGGGGGTACCCGCGGGCGGCAGTGCCCAGGGGGGCCGCGGGGTGGGCGGCGTGAGGTCGCGCGGCCTGATCAGGCCCCAGTCGGACGCCAGGGGCCGGCGTCCCGACGCGTCCGGCGCCACGTAGACGGTGAACGTCCGCGACCCCGGCCGGCGGTGGATGCCGGTCCGGCCGTACGTGGCCCAGACCCCGCGGGCCGAGTTCCAGGCGCCCTGCCCGGGCAGGGACCCGGCGAGGGGCGCCCCGGCCGGGGGCCGGGCGCCGTCCGCGACCAGGAGGATGTCGACCCCCAAGGGCGCGCCGTGCAGCTCACTGTCGCGGAAGACCAGTTCGCCGAACTCGCGCGGCGGCACCGGCGCGCCCAGGAAGCCGCCGTCGAAGACGTACGGGAACGGGTTCGGGCGGTCCGGCGCGTACCAGGGGGCGGGGACCGTGGCGACCTCGATGAGCGATCCGTCGGGCGCGTAGTCCATCAGGGTCACGACGCCGGCGTCGAAGTCACCGTCCAGCGCGGCGGCGCCGTGCGACAGGTCCCGGCCGTTGATCAGGCCCGCCGGGTTCTTCCCGAGCGTACGGTCCGACAGGGCGCCCCGGGTCTCCAGATCGTAGGCGGCCACCTCGGGGAGGGAGATACGGCCCACGGCCAGCGCCCTGCGCACCAGCGCGACCGCCTCGTCGAACCGCGCCGGGTCGGGGCGGTCGAGGTGCAGGACGCGGGCGGCGAACTCCCCGTCGTCGACCACGGTGTCCAGCAGTTCCAGCAGCCTGACCTCGGTCCACAGCAGCCAGGACAGCTCCGCCTCGCCCACCGGCTGCCCGTCCTGGATCCCCAGGACCTCCCGGGCCATGGCCTCGGCGCCCGGCGTGCCCGCCGAGGGCAGCCGGTTCAGCGCGGTGGCCAGGTGGGGCAGCACGACGAAACCGCCGAGGGGGCGCCCGGGCCCGGCCTGCCACGCGGCGTCGGCCCGGGCCAGCACCTCCTCGATGTGCTCGGGGCCACCGGGCCGCATGTCGGGGCGGCTCGGCGGGAACGCGCGCACCGTCCGGTGGAACAGGTCCAGGGTGAACTCGCGGACGCCGTCGCGGTCGAGGGCCGGGTCGCGCTCGCGCATACGGTCCAGCGCGCCGATGCCCCGGAGCAGGTCCGGGTAGTCCGGCCGGTCGTCCACGTCGGGGTCTTCGAATGCCTCGCGCAGCGCGCGCACCAGCTTCAGTGCCTGATAGCGCACCGCCTCGGACGCGGGGCCGGCTCCGTTGTGGAGCCCGGCCGTCCGGGCCCGGTCGTCGAGCGCGGTACCCCTCGGCTCCGGGCGGTGCTTCACCAGGGAGCCGCCCTCACCACGGGCGTTGGTGTGCACCACGACGACCGGAATGCCGTCCGCCAAGGTCTGCACGGAGATGCGGTGGCGGGGGCCGTATACCGTCATCCCGGTCTCGTTGGCCTGCTCCTGTCCGACGCCGACCACGGCGAGCGGGTCGGGGGCGAACGGCAGCGGGCCGTCGTACTTTCCGCCCGCGAAGACGCCGCCGACGCCCGGCGGCACCGCGGAGAAGCAGATCAGCTGCGCCCCGTTCCGGTGCGGCGACGGCTGGACCAGGCCGAACCAGCGGGCGACGGCGCGGGCGTGCTCACGGCCGCTCTTGTACCGGAGCCCGTCCCTCGTGGCCCAGACCACGGTGCCCGGGAAGCCGTGCAGGCCGGTGAAGACCGTACTGCCGGGCGGCCAGGGCACGTTCCGCTTCTGGCCGTACTCCTCGAGCTGGGCGTCGTAGGTCACGAACGAGGTCACCGCGGGCAGCTGCGCGGCGTGCAGCAGCCGGTCCCGGCCGCCGTCGGTGTCGGCGCCGATGTCGACCGAGACGAAGCCCGTCACCCAGCCGTCGGTGTCAGGAAGGGGGAAGACGTCCGCGTCCCGCACCCAGTCGTCCGCCCCGGTGTCCGGGGGCACCGGCCCGGGCGCGGACATGAAGAAGTCGCCCCGGGGCCGCCCCTCGTCGTCCACCAGGCCGAACACCCGGTGCCCCGGCCGGTCCGGAAGCTCCATCACGGCCGGGAAGCCGCTGGTGGCCACCACGTTGCGGTTGTGCCGGGCGGCGAACATCCGGGATCGGACGGGGACCCGGCCGAAGCCGGGGATCACCACGGCCACCGTGCCGTCCCACGGGAGGGCGGTCAGCACCGGGTCGAGCGCCATCACCTCGTTGAGCACCTCGAACGGCACATGGCGCTGGAATCCCGCACGGCCGCGTACCAGGAACTGGTGGTCGCCGGAGGTGGCGAGGAGATACGGGCCGGGGCGGCCCGGTCCGGAGGCCCACAGCGCAGGCCGGACGTCGTTGAAGGTGCTGCCCTGGTCACGGCGGACCTGCACGGCGGTGGTGCTCAGGTCGAGGTCGGCCGGGATGGGGCTGTCCGTCCAGTTGATCCCCCGCGGACGGCCCCGGGTGTCGGTGACGCGGAAGCGGTCGTCGAACACGCCCCGGTCCACGAGGTACAGCGCGCTCAGGCCCGCCAGGCCCGTCGCGTTCCGGGCCTCGGGCGAGGACGCCAGCCCGATCAGGTCGGCGAGCCGGTCGCCGGTCACCCGCTCCTCGGGGGTGAGCAGCAGGACGCGGCGGGCGAGCCGGGTCATGTCCAGCGGGCCGCGGCGCAGCTCGGGGTCGGTCTTCCGGAGCCGGTTGAGTTCGGTCCGGGCGGTCAGCTCCTCGGGCGTGAGCTGGACCGCGGGCCTGGGCCCATACGGGCGGCCGAGGGCGCGGTCGTGCCGCTGCCGCCCGCTTCCGGGCCGCCACCGGGAACCCCGCCGCGACCCGTTCCCGGGCCGGTACCGGTCCGCCCGGCCCGGTCCGGGCCGGTGCGTCGTGCGAGGTGCGGACCCGCCGGGTGCGGGGCGCCCGCTGTAGGTGGCGCCGGGGTCGGTGGCCGGATCGCCGGTGGAGGGGCCGGGCTCCGTGGAGGAGCCGGGCTCCGTGGAGGGGCCGGAGGTGGTGCGGCCGGCGGGGGTCGTGGTGGCGGCGAACCGGGGGGTGGCGGTGCTGCCCTCGTAGTGCTCGGTCCCTCCCTCGGGGTGTCCGGTCGGGCCGAGCTGGTTGCTGTAGAAGAGCTCGATCTCCCATGCGGCGCTCGCCGGGCCGATCCCGCGCCGCATGCCGCGCTGCGTCGTCCGGCCGTCGGCCCGGCGGTTGGACCAGGCGATGTCGATCCGTGCGTCGAAGGCGTGGGCCAGCAGGTGGGGGAAGGTGTCGCCGATGTCGGAGTTCCAGCGGTTGCCCCAGTTCAGGACCGCGGCGCGCAGGCCGGACAGCTCCCGGTCGTCCAGGGGGGTGTGCCGGAGGACCAGGTCGCCCAGCTCACCGCGCAGTTGCGCCGCGCTGGGGAACCGGCGCTGGTCCGGTACGGGGACGCCCAGCTCGGTCAGCCGGGTCACCAGCTCGACCTCGTCCATCCGGTCCACGGCCGCGGCCAGCCCGTCGGGCACCGAGTTGCGGTACTGCAGGACGATCTCGACCGGCAGCCGTCCCCGGTTCGCGGTCAGGTGGTCCGCGACGAACCGTTGCATGGCGTCGAGGACATGGCGGTCCGGGCGGCGGGGCGCGCCGCCGCGCGCCAGTTCGGCGCGGACCCGCGCGGGGTCGGACAGCCAGGCGTACGCCTCCCGGTCGGCGCGTGAGCGGGCGTCGGCGGCCAGGCCGGGCAGGGCGTCGCGGACGAGCAGCGGGTCGCTCGCCATGAAGGCGTGCAGCAGGCAGTTGCCGTCCATGGCCACCGGCAGCGGCCGCCCCCGGGCCCAGCCGGTGGTGCCGCCCACCGGGGACGTCATGATCGGCGTCCGGGGCGGCGCCTTGGGCAGCTTCCCCTCCGGCGGTGCGCCCTTGGGCGGTGTGCCCTCCGGCGGTGTGCCCTTGGCCGGTGTCGTCTCCTCCGGCAGCTTGCCCTTCGGCGGTGTCGCCTCCGGCAGCAGCTTCGTGGGTGGCCCCTCGTGGGGCACCCCCTTCAGCAGCGGCGCCGGGGGCATCGTGGACGGCTCCCCCGTGCGCGGCCGCTTGGCGGACGGCCGCACCGCGCGGAACGGCCGGGCCCGCCGCTTGGCCCCGGCCCGCGGGCGGGGCCGCCTGCCGTCCACCGCCGGGCCGGCCGTGGTCCCGTCGGCGGCGCTGCGGCCGGCCGAGACGAAGTCGGCGGGCGTACGCGGCCGCCCGTGCCGGCCGGGGCCCAGGGCGATGGTGGTACGGCCGTCCTCGTCGGTGAAGAAGTCCGCCATGCCGTACGCGCTGTACGCCCTGGTACGCGTGCTCCGCGTGACCGCGTCCAGCAGCCGTTCCACGGCGGGCCCGGCCGTGGCGGGGACGTTGTGCGGGAGCAGGATGACGATCTCGCTGCCCGTGGGACGCTCGGGGTCGATGGCGAGCAGATGGGCGACGTCCTCCGCCGGGATCCGCCCGGACAGCAGCCCCTCGCCCAGCGGGCCGTGAGCCCGGAACACCCACGGCCCCGGGCCCGTCGGCCGGTCCCAGGGAGCCGGGCCGGTGACGTCGAAGCTGAGCTTCCCGTCGGGCCCGACCGCGACCAGGGTGACCTCGCGCAGGTCGACGTCGAGGGTGTCGAGGCGCCGGTCCCCGTCGCGGCCCACCGCCGTGCCGTCGGGGCGCCGGATGACCCGCTCCGGGGCGAACAGGCCCCCGGTCGCCAGGCGGAACGTGGCCAGCCGCAGGCTCCGGCTCAGGTCGATGTCGACGTTCGCGGCCCGTTCCAGCAGCCGGACCAGGTCCCGGCGCCGGGCCGGGTCGGGGGCGGTCAGATGCAGGACGCGGGCGGCGAAGGCGTCCACGTCGTGGCCGAAGTCCCGGACGGCGGTCACCCCGCGCTCCGCCAGGCCGAACCCGGCCAGCACCGCCAGGCTGGGCGCGGCGGCCGTCTCCGGGGCCATCGCGAGGCGCAGCAGCTCGTCCCGCTGTGCCTCGGTCACGGGCGTGTCGGGGTCGAGCAGCAGCACATGGCGGGCGAGCGCGTCCATGTCCAGCGGGCCGTCGGCGAGTTCGGCGACGTCCGCCCGCAGGGTGTCCAGCCGCTCCAGGACGTCCCGCAGGACGCTGGGGCGGACCAGCGCCCGGCTCCCGGTATCGGCCGGGGGCATCGCCGGCCAGGACGACAGGCCCTCGTTGACGGGCCGTTTCCGTCCCCGGCCGGTGGGCGGGGGTTTCGGCGCGCCCTTGCCGCCGGGCGGTCCGGTCGGGGGCAGGGTGGCCACCGGCGGGGGCGGCGCGGGGCGGGTGGTCGGTGCGGGCCGGGTGGGCGGCGGCGGGGCCGGCTTGGTGGTGCGGAAGGTCCAGGGGCCCCGCGGGTTGAGGGGTTCGCGAGGTGTCGCCGCGAGGAAGTCGCCGCCGCGCTCGTACAGGACGATGGCGTTGTCCGCGTCGGGCGTGGCGGTGCCGAAGGTGTCGATGGTGCCGTTCTCGTGCACGTAGGTCACGTGCAGGTCCCTGTTCTCCGCCACCAGCTGGGCGGCGAGCAGGGCCGTGTCCCGGGTCCAGCGGCGGGAGTTCCGCAGGTGGGCACGGATCAGGCCCTCCCGCACCCAGCCGGGCGGCGTCGGCCAGGACTCGGGCAGCCGGCCGCCGCCGCGCTCGAGCTCCCGGCGCCGCTCGGGGGTCAGCGGGCGGTACCCGGCCTCGTACAGGTCGTCCTCGGTGAACGTGGCCCGGGGGTCGAGCCGGGCCGTGCGCGGCAGCGGCACGGTGTCCATCAGCTCGATCAGGTCGTCGACCACCCGGAACCCGGGGCCGCCCCTGGGATCCGCTCCCAGGGCGACGGCGATCGCGGAGTAGAACAGGTTCCCTTCGCCGACCTGCGGGGTGACCAGGTCGTAGACGTAGCCGTCGGGGTCGGTCAGGATATCGACGTCGGTGGCCGCGTCGAACTTGGGCTGCTCCGCGTAGGTGGCGTCGTCCAGGCCCTCCCAGGTCCACGGGCGGGTGGCGTGGGCGGTCAGCAGGGAGTCGTCCACCGGCGGCTCGGGCTTCGGCCGCGGGGGCGGGCCCTCGGCCACGGCGGCCGCCTCCACGGCGCGGAAGTGCCGGTCGGCCAGGTACAGCACGACGCGCTCGTCGCCGGAGCGCAGCGGGCGGTCGGGGTGCGGCGAGAAGTCCTGGTACGTGCCGTCGTCGCGGACGACGCGCACGCCCACCCCGTACGCCCGCGCCGCGAGCGCGGGGAACAGGTCGGCGGCGCTATGGTCCCAGCCGGTGTCGTTCGCGGCGTCGGCGGCGCGCCGCAGCTGGGCGGCGGCGAGCCCGCGGCGCTGCGCGGGGCTCAGCGGCTGGTAGCGCCGCTCGGGGGTGGGGCGGTCGCCGGCGGAGTGCGGGATCACGCCGAGGGCGTCGAACTCCCGGCGCTGCGGGGTGTCGGCGCCCAGGTCCAGGGTCGCGGCGCCGAGTTCGGCGGAGGTGAAGGTGTCCGTCTCGTCCGGGGAGAAGTACGCCAGCAGCGGCGAGTCGTCCGGCAGCCCCTCCACCGCGTCCGCGAGCACGTTCCGCAGCCCGGCGGCGCGCAGCGGGGCGCCGTCGGCGCCGGTGCGGGCCGCGGGCAGGGCGCGCTGGAAGGCGCGGAGGAAGGAGTTGTCCGCGGGGACGTCCAGCAGCCGGTGGGTGGTCCCCTCCGGGGACTTCAGCGCGGGCGCGCCGTCGCCGAGCGCGGTGACCTCGGTGTACCGGGGCGGCGTGCCGGAGGTCTCGGGTTCCTTGCGGAACGTCTCGTCCCGGGAGTCCTCCGGCCGGTCCGTGCCGGTGTCGCGGGTGTCCGTGCCGGTGTCGCGGGTGTCCGTGCCGGTGTCGCGGGTGTCCTTACTGGTGTCGTCGCCGGTGTCGGCCCCGGTGCTCTCCGGGGCGGAGGTGTCCGACCCGGAGGTCTCTCCCTCGGACAGTTCCTCGGGTGTCTCCTCGGCGATGGAGCCCAGCCCCGGCGGCCGCGGCACCGGCCGCTCGCGGGGCACCCGCGGCCGCTTGGCCGGCTTCGGCTCCGCCGACGGCTCCTCGGTGATGGCACCCAGCTTCGGCGCCTTGGCCACCTTCGGCCGGTCGGAGTGCTTGGCCGGGTTCTCCGTCCGCTCGGTCTTCCCCGGCTCCCAGTCCGTCATCTTCGGCTCGGGCAGCCCGGCGCGGGTCGGGACCGCGCCCTCCTCGCCGCTGGGCGGGTCCTCGGGCAGCCGGTGCCAGCGGGTGAGCCGGTCGGTCTGGGCGCGCAGGTGGTGGAGGGCGTCCGCCGCGTCCTCGGCCTTGCGCTCCTGGCTCCGCACCTCCGCGATACGCGTCTCCACGGCGCGCTCGGCGGCCCGGTACGCCTGGGCCGCCGCGTGGGCGGCGTCCCGCGCACTGGCCACGCTCTCCTCCGCCGCGGCCGTACGGCTGTCGAAGACCCGTTGTGCCTCCGCCGCCATCCGGTCCCGCTCCCGGCGCCGGATGGAGTCGACCAGGGCGTCCGCCTCGGTCAGCGCCTGCCGGGCGCTTTCCACCCGGGCAGCGGCGGCGGCGCGCTTCGCGGGCGTGGCGTCGTCCGTCAGACCGGTCAGCAAGGCGCTCTGGTGGGACCGCAGCGCCTGCGCGGCCAGTTCCGTGGCGGACCGCAGCTCGTCGGCCACCGGGGCCGGGAAGTCCTCGGGGGCCTGCCGGAGCGCCGCGTCGGCCGCGGCCCTCGCCGCCGCGAAGTCCCGCCGCGCCGCCGCGGACTCCGCTCCCGCGGCGTCCTCGGCCTGCCGCCGCTGCCGCCGGGCCACCGAGCGGGCCACCATGGCAGCGGCGGCGGCCTCCCGCAGATCGGGGAGGTCCCGGCGCAGCTCCCAGTACTTCGCGTCCTCGTCGGCCCATGTCTTGGCCGCGTCCTTGACCTTGTCCCAGGCCTGGGCGACGGTCTCGGGGAAATTGTCGTCGGTGATCAGCCCGAGCTGGCGGGCGACGTCCTCGCGCACCCAGGCCATCACATGGGTCTGCGCCTCGACGGTCTGCGGGCCCGGCCTGACGCCGCCGAGCGAGCCCATCAGGTGCTTGCGGATCCATCTGCTGGCCGGCAGCTCCTTGAACTGCCGGTGGACGTCGGCCACGCTGAGCCACGCGGTGGGGATGGCGAACGCGAACACCCGGCCCGTGCTGGGTTTGACGTTCACCTGGCGGGCCTGATCGGTGGCGATCACCCGGCCGTCGCTGTCGGAGGTGTCGGCGCCGGTGCCGGAGGCGCCCGGGTTCGCCGCGCCGACGGTGTCCGACTTGAGGGCGGGCGCCGCGCCGAAGACGGTGTTGTGGTCGCCGCCCTGGGAGGCGGTCGCGTTGTCGCTCTGGGTGACCCGGACCGAGGACTCCATCCGGGCGCCGTCGGCCACCGCCATCAGCCGCGCACCGGCCAGGTCCGGCCGGGAGAACACCCGCAGCGCGCCCTCGGAGCGGTCCGCGAAGCCGTTCTCGGTCAGGCCGGCGGTCTCGTAGCCGTCGTTGCCGGAGGCGTGTTCGAAGAACGCGGACAGCGCCCCGGCGCCGTGGGAGTCCTCCAGCACCTGCGCGGAACCGGTCCCCTCGGCGGTCAGCGGATTGACCCGCGCGGTGCGCAGGACCCGCTCCAGCACCTTCCCGGTGAGCCGGCCCGAGGTGGTGGCGAGCCGGTTGTCGTACGCCTTGGCCAGCGCGATGGTGCTGGCCGCCAGGATGCTTTCGGCGCCGATGATGTTGCGGACGTGGAAGCCGTTCCGGGGCGGGATGAACGGACCCTGGGTCCCGTCGGGCAGGGTGACGGCGCGCCAGGAGTCGAAGACCCCGGTGATGTCGCTGCTCTTCTTCAGCGGGGAGTCTTTCCCGGTGAGCACGTTCACCGCGGCCGGCTCGTCGCCGAGGTCCGGCGGGGCCAGCGGGTCGGGTCCCTTCGCCGGGGCGGTGCTCGGGCCGGTGTCCGGCCGCATCAGGCTGAGCGGGACGATCTCGCGCTGGACGCCGACGTCCCCGCTGTGCTCGATCCGCCGGGTCTCCGGGTGCCGGGGCTCGTTCCCCCGCACCCGGCCCATCTCCATGGTGATGCGCAGCCGGTAGCGGGTGGCGAACTCGGCGTGCGGCTCACTGGTGTACGAGGTCCACAGCCGGCCCCGGACGCGGGCGTCGCTCGCGGAGACGTTCTGCCGGTTGGAGCCGGTCTCGGCCATCGACGGGCCCGCCATCGGCACGTTGGTGTCGCCGGTGTGGACGCCCTCGTTGACCTGGGTTCCGGCGTCGCTGCCCCGGCCGCTGGAGAAGGAGTCGCTGAAGCTCTCCACCGCCCAGCGGTGGTCCTCCAGCTCGGTACGCGGCCACAGCTGGACGAACCGCTCCTCCCCCACGGGTTCGAGCTGGGCCCGGATGCGTACGTTCCGCCCGCCGATCCGGATCCGCTTCCAGCCGGGGCCGCCGATCCTGGCGGTCACCCCGGAGCCCGTGCCCATCATCTCCCGGCGCAGCGCGCGGGTGACCCTGGCCGAGGTCAGCCGGTGGATGGCCTCCCGGCTGTCGTCGTCGATGGCCAGGTCGTCCAGCTGCCGCTCGAACTCCTCCACCACCTTGGAGGTGTCCAGGGAGTTGACCGGGTACGTGGCGAACGGGGCCTTGCGGAACCATCCGGGCTGGGTCCAGTTACGCCGGGTGTACAGCGGGCCGCCGCCGAGTTCGTCGCCCTGGATGAGGCCGAGCCGGTGGGCGATCCGCTCGGGCAGGTGGCCCAGCCAGCCGCCCTTGATGACCTGCCGCTCCCCGGCCCAGTCGCGCAGATGGCGCACCACCGCGCCCAGTGGCGAGAGCACACCGGAGGAGCGCATCTCGGCGGCCACCTCGTGCTCGGCGTCGCCGGCGGTGAGCACCTGGTGGCCCTGGTCGACCCGGTTGATGTCCGAGGTGACCGCGCGGGTGATGGTGCCGCTGGAGCCCCGGGTGCGCCACCACGGCCGCCACACCAGGCCGTAGTTGCCGGTCACCGGCGTGTTCGTCGGGTGGGAGTTGCCGTAGACGGCGGTGAAGCCGGCCGACTGGGTGAAGGACTTGCTCTGCACCCCCGACGCCTTGGTGCTGCCGCCGACCGTCATCTCGGTCTCCATCGGCACCGGCCGGGTCAGCGCGCGCAGGTTGGTCACCCGCATCCGGTGGACGACGGTGGCCAGCCAGTCCATGTAGGGGCCCTTGCCGAACAGGCCCGTGGTGCGCGACCCGGTCGCGCTCGCGTTCTGGTCGACGTTGGCCGTCAGGAACTGCGGCTGCTCCGGGCGTACGGCGGCGTCGTGCGCGGGGGCGCCGACCCGGGTCAGCTGCCACCTCTTGTGGGACGCCTTGGCCAGAACCCGGTCCACGATCCCCGGGGAGTTCTTGTCGGCCACCACCGAGAGAGTCTGGTGGGGCAGCCCGTCGAGCGGCCCGGCGTCCCGGTCGTCCTCGACGGACGAGTCGAGCAGCTTCCTGGCCTCGTCGCGGGTCATCGTGGAGCGGGTGACCTGCTTCTTGTCCAGGTACGGGTTGTCGGCACCCTTCGCGTGCGGGTCGGTCTTCGGGGAGTGCTCGGACGGGACGCTCAGCAGCACCTTGCCCCGGATGGCCGGGATGTCGGAGTCGCCGCCGATGATGTCGCCCCGGCCCTTGGGGCCGCGGACGAAGAGGGACGTGCCGAGGATGCCGAAGCTGACCAGGCCGCGCAGCAGGCTCCGGGGCCGCCAGTAGCCGCCGGTGCTCACGGTGAAGGAGACGTCGTAGGAGAACAGGTTGCCCGGCTTGGTGGTGATCGACATCTGGTCGAACGTGGCGGTCGCGCCGTAGTTGGACTCGTCGCGCGTCTGCCAGGCCGCCTGGTAGCCGAGCTGCCCGGTCAGGGCATGGGCGGGGAACCCGATCTCGTCGACGGCGGTGTCCCGCATCGACGCCATCGCCTCGAAGCCGAACTCGGCCCCCTGTACCCCGTACTGGCTCTCGTCCAGGGTCATGGAGCCGGGCGCGCTGTGGCGCAGGATGGTGTCCGTGGGGGACACATAGGTGCGGTTGGTCAGCTCCGCGTCGATCCAGATGTGGTGGTAACCGCGGCGGAACCGGCCGGGGTTCACCAGGCCGACCCGGATGCCGGTCCGGCTCATCGCCTCCAGGTTCCCGGCCATGCTGTGGTGCGAGAGCGCGTTGATGACGGTCAGCGTGTTGTGCAGGACCATCTGGTAGTGCGCGTGGTTGCGCCACCGGCCGTCGTCCGGGTCGCCGAGGTCCTCCAGCGTGGCGACCATCGTCGGGTACTTGCGGGCGACGGCGGTCAGCACCTGCCGGGTCAGCGAGTCCAGCCGGTTGCGCTCGGCGAAGGTGACCTCCGGGCTCGCCGGGGTGGCCGGGCCGGCGGTGATCGCGGGCAAGGTCCCGGTCCCGCCGTCGGTTTCGGCGGCGGGCTGGAGCGTGGTGTCGGCGGAGGTGTCCTCGCCCTCGGTGGCCGCCGCGAACTTGCGGCTGTACCGGCCGTTGGCGTAGAGGAACTGCACCGGCCGGGCCATGCCGAGGGTCGGCGGGCGGTCCGCGGTGAGGTAGGCGGGGGCGTACGGCTCGGTGCGGCCGAAGGCGTTCTCGTCCTCCATCCCGGCCAGGCGGCGCGCCTCGGTGCGCGTCATCCGGTCCAGGCTCCAGGTGGTGAACGGCGTCGCGTGCGCGTCCCCGGTCTTGCGGATCCAGATGGTCTGCTCGACCCGGTACAGGTCGGTGGTGACGTTCTTGGCCCGGGCGACCATGCGGACCGCGCCCGAGCCGCCGGTCACCGCCGAGCGGCCCCGGGTGTGCCCGAGCCGCATGCTGGGGCCGGCCTGGATCCGGGGCTTGACCCGGTTCATCCAGTCGGAGATGACGTTCTGGAGCCCGAACGTCGGCAGGTTGAACGTGGGCCCGATGACGAGGGAGATGTCCTTGGTGATCGCCTTGCTCTGCTTGCGGGTGTTCTGCACGGTCAGGAAGTTCGAGTCCCGCAGCTCCGCCTTGTCGGTCTCCGAAGCGAGCACGGCCCGCTTCAGCTCCACCCCGTCGATGACGAAGGCGCCGAGCGGGGTGCTCTTCTTGTCGTCGGCGCGCAGCGGCTTGCTTGGCACCGCGGACTTGCGCATCCGCCCGGAGAGCTGGTGGAAGTTCCGGTCGGAGAAGAACCTGTCCAGCTCGCGGTAGGCCGAGGAGTCGGGCCCGGCGCCGATCCGGTCCACCGCCCAGTCGCGGATGTGCTCGACCGGGCCGAAGTCCTCGGTGACGAAGAACCGGAAGTCGGACTCCGGCCCCAGTTGCAGCGTCTTCGGGGTCCGGCGGACCGTGGACTCCTTGGTGGCGCCCTCCGGCAGCCGCGCCTTGAGCCCGTGGCGCACACCGAACGCGAACTCCACGTCCGGGGCCGCCACGGTGGCCGGCCTCGCCCGCCAGCGGGTGCCCAGCACGCCCTGCTTGGCCGGGCGCGGCTCTTCGGCGTCGGTGATGCGCACCTCGACGTACGCGTCGTCCAGGTACGGGTGCGAGGTGTCCCAGCCGCGGGTCTCCCCCACGTTCAGGATCTGGTCCTGCATGGAGTAGTTGACCTCGCGGACGCGGCCCAGCCGGATGCCGATCCGGCCGAACGCGGAGAAGACCATCGACTGCGGCCCCAGCGGCACCGTCGGGGCCAGCTGGCGGGTCTGGCCGACGGACTTGGAACCGCCGACGCTGGCCTGCGCGCGGTACGCGTTGTCGACCTTGACCAGGGAGACGCCGTCGGTGAACTTGGTCCACTCGCCGTAGTTGCGGACCCTGATGTGCAGCTTGCGCAGGCGCCCCGACTCCGTGCGGTACACGAACTCGCGGCCGTCCCCGACGAAGGTCTGCGGGCGCTCGCGCAGCGCGCGCTGCATCCGGCGGAAGACCGACTCGTCGGTGCCGCCGCCGCGCACCCGGTAGCGCTTCGACGGCTCCTCGCCCGAGGCCGTCTCCGGGTCGTCGTCCTTCTTCATCTCGGCGTCGATGTGCTCCACGATCTGTTCCCAGCCGCGGATGTAGACATCGCTCTGCCCGAACGCGATGGGCATGGCGGTGTCGTCGGACTCGTCGCCGGGGAACGGCAGGAAGCCGTCGACATAGCCCGGCATCCGGCTGTCGTCGGTGAACTTGCTGGGCCGGTGCACCTGCGGCGGCGGCAGCATGTCGCTGTCGATGCGCGGCCGGCGGCGCTCCTCCAGCTCCTCGTCGATCTGCACCCCGGCCGGCTTCGGCCGGGGGTTCTGGCCGGGCGGCGGGGTGGGCCCGAGCGTGGAGGGCGGCGACGACGGGGGCGCCGGCGGGGGCGGCGGGACCTCGGTGAGGGCGGAGGTGAGGTCCGGCAGCGGGTCGTCGAGGCCCGGCACCCGCCCGCCGAGGAAGGGCAGCGGGTCGTCAAGACCGGGCACCGGGGCGTCGAGGTCCAGAGTCGGGGCGGGGGCGCGGCGGTCACCACGGGAAGAGCCGGGGGTGTCGGCGTCGACCGGTGGGAGCGGCCCCGGCGCCGGCATGTTCACCGAGTCCAGTGCGCGGGGGCTGGACAGGCGCAGGGCGGCGGCGGTGGGGGCCGCCCCGGTGGCGGGCGAGGGGTGCAGGGAGAACACCGGGTGCGCCGCCCCGTCGGCCGTGTGCTCCCCGAGGGGGAACTCGGTCGAGTACACCTCCCGGCCGATGCGCTGGGCCAGGTCCTGCGCCAGATCGGGGGCGAGGCGGTCCAGTTCGGAGACGGCCAGGAAGACGGGGACGGCCGAGTCGAGGGTCAGCAGATCCGGGTCGTTGGCGAGCAGTTCGACGAACTCCGCGGTCGGCACCCGCCGGGTCGCCCCGCCGTACGACACGAAGACGTGGCTCGGGTCGCCGCGGTCCAGCTCGGCGCGGACCACGTACGGAGCGGACCGGTCCCTTCCGCCCGCGGTCTTCCCGTGCCACGGCGCGTCGACCGTACCGCCGGGGATGTGGACCTTCGACAGGTCCACGGCGGTGTCTCCCCGTGGCGTGGCCAGCAGATGGCGCCCGGCCACCGGGCCGCCGGCCGTGACCGGGGGCATGGCCGTGGCGGCGGACAGGGCCTGATCGATCTCCAGGTGGTAGGCGGCCACCTGGTCCGGGTCGGCCCCGTCGCGGCCGACTGCGTACGCCGCGGCCGTCAGGTCCCGCGCCCGGTCCCGCCGTGCGTCGTCCACCTCGGACGGGTCCAGGTGCAGCACCCGGGCGGTGTACGCGTCCAGGGCGGCGGCGTCGAGCGCGTCCAGCGCCTCGTACGCCTTGACCCCGGCCCAGAACACCTGCGAGCGCTCGTCCTCGCCCACCTCGTCCGTACTGGACAGCTGGAGGGCGTCGGCGATCGCCCGCGACACATCCGGGCTGCCCAGCCGGGCGACGGCCCGGTCCACGGCCGAGGGCAGCGTCACGAAGTCCGCCAGCGGCGTGCCGGGGCCGTTGGCGAGGGCCTGGGCGAGCACCGTCCGGTAGTCGGCCCGGCGCGGCTCGGTCTGTCCCGGGGACAGCTTCGCGGCGACGACCCGGCGGAAGAAGTCCAGGGTGAACGGGCCCGCCTGCCGGAAACGCGGATCGTCCCGCCACATCGTCTCCAGCGCGGCGGCCCCGCGCAGCAGCTCCGCGTAGCCCGGGTCCTGCTCGACGCGGACGTCGTCGTCGACCTCGTTCCCGAGCGTCAGCTTCAGCGCCCGCACCAGCTCCAGCGTCCGCTGCCGCGCCTCCTCCGGCACCGGCCCGGGGCCGCTGTGCAGCCCGGCGGCGCGCGCCCGGCGGTCCAGTTCGCCGGTCTCCGGCTCCGGGAAGAACTCCGCGTACGAACCCCAGCGCCCCTGGGGGTCGGTCACCAGGGCGCGGACGTACTCGCCGTTCAGGAACAGGACGCCGGAGCGGACGGTGGCGGCGCTCACCTTGTTCCGCATCTCGTTCGCGTAGTGCTGACCCTGGGCGACCTCCCTGAGCGGGTTGGGCACGAAGGCGCCGGGGTTGTTCCGCCCGTAGGCGGTACGGCGCGGGACCGCGCTGTCCTTCGGGGAACCCGACCGGCACGACACCAGGCCGAGCCAGTCCTCCTGCTTGTTCTCCAGGAGGCTGGTGAAGCTCTTGCGCTTCCTCAGCCACTTGGCACCCGCGTCGCCCCACGCCCGGTGCGTGGTCCCGTCGTCCAGGGCGAAGGACGTGAAGCCCGCCCCGCCGTGGGCGGCGAAGAACGCCTTCAGCTTGCCCCGGGCGGCCGGTTCCAGGGGGAACGTCCTGGAGTAGGTTCCGGTGGCGAAGTTGAAGTGCACGTACTTCGTCACCTGGTCGAGGTGGCGGTACGCGTCCTCCCGTATGACCAGCTCGCCGGGCTGGAAGGAGGCGCGGCCGATCTGCCGTCCCGTCAGCTCACTGCCCACCGGCGAGGACCGCACATCCTCGTACCAGTCCTCGTCGTGCCCGTCTCCCTCGTCGCCCGAGTCGGGCAGCATGCCGGGCGGGACGGGGAACCACGCGCCCACCGGGCGCCCGGACGCCGTGAAGACCGCGAGGGCCAGACGGCCGTCCGGCCTGGTCATCAGCCGTGCGTCACCGCTGTGCGCCCATACGGTGCGGCCCGTCCGCTCCGCCAGCAGCCGCGCCACGTACTGTTCGCCGTCCCCGGCGAACGGCATGGCCAGCACGATCGGGGCGCCCGCGGGGAGCTTCACCAGGTCCGGGTCCTTCAGGACCTCCTCCACGAACCGCTCGACGCTCACGGCCCGCGTCGTGCCGTCCAGCGCCGGGATCGTCACCCGGTCGCCGTTCAGGGTGGCCGCCAGCAGGTACGGCGTGGGCCCGCCCAGCCACCTCGGGACCGTCGAATCGAGGAGCTTGGGGGTGGTGCCCGGCCACTCCACCAGGAGGCCGACGGTGTCCGCGTACAGCTCGCCGCCGGGCAGACCCGTCCAGTTCAGACCCGGGCCCCGGGCGCCGCCCGTGGTGAAGCGGTGGTCCGCGTAGCGGCCCGCGTCCTTCTCGGCGCGGTACGCCGCCATCTCCGCCAGGCTGCCCGCCCGGCCGTCCCTGATCGCCAGGTCGGTCACCGCGTACAGGTCCTCGCGCAGAGCGCTGGTGACCGGTGTGGCTTCGTCCAGGCCCAGGACGCGCCGGGCCAGCGCGGCCGGGTCGAACGGACCGTCCCGCAGACCGGACTCGGCCTGCCGCAGCTCGTCCAGCCGCAGCACCGCCGCCGAGTGCCGGTGAGTGTTGATCCCGATCGTCACCCCGGCGGCGGCCGGGCTCGACGGACTCTTGCCGCCGGTCATCATGAAGATGGAGAAGCCACCGGCGGACAGCCCCTCACCGGCCGCGCCGAGCGCGGTCAGCGCCCGGTCGAGGTGGCGCCGGAACACCGCGGCCACCGCGTCGGCCCGCGAGCGGGCGAGCTGCTGGTCGGCTCCGCTGCCGTGTCCGGTGATCCGGATCGGGGACCTGGGCAGCCGCGCCCGCTTGTTCCGCAAGGCGGTCTCGGCCACCCGGGCCGCCAGCCGTGCGATCTCCGCCTCCTGGTCCGCGGACACCTCGGCGGACTGCTCGTCGAACGCCACCGTGGCCGACCGCGGCAGCGCGGACGGCCCGGCCGGGGCGGCGGACGGGGCAGCCGGCGTCGTGGGGGCCGGAGCGGCCGGCGGCTCGCCCACGGGCACGGTGTGCATCTGGTCCGAGTCGATCCGGGCGGCGAACTCCGCGATCCGGTCCGGGGACAGGCGCACGGCCGGGGCCGCCGTCGGCCGCGTGGACCCGACGGCCGACGCCTTCGCCAGAGCGGCCCGGAGCTTCGGGGGCGGCGTCGGCATCGGTGCCCAGGGCGACGGCGGGAGCTGCTCGGCGCCGCGGGGTACCGAAGCCGGCACCGGGCGCGGGGCGTTGCCGGGCGGATTCGGGGCGACGGGCCGCGTCTCGTGGAAGTCCGCGCCCTTCGGGGCCGGGGCGCCCGGAACCTGGGGCAGGGACAGCACGGGGGCCTGGGACGCGACGGGCGTGGTCCGCTCCAGGGGCAGGGCGGTCGAGTAGACAGGATGGCCGATCCGCTGGGCGAGCCGTCGTGCCAGGCCGGGGAGGTGCCGGTCGAGCTCCGGGATGTCCAGGACGACGGGGGCCTTCCGCGGCGTGACCAACAGGTGGCGGTCATTGGCCAGCAGCTCGACGAACACCGCCTCCGACGCGCTCTGGTACGAGCCGTTGAGGAGCAGCCGGAGGCGGCCCGGGGTGTTCGGGTCCACCGCGGCCCGCACCACGTAGGGAGCCGGCTTGTCGTTGCCCAGCGGGTCCTTCCCCGCCCACGGCGCGTCCATGAGACCGGCGGGCGTCCATAGCTTCGACAGATCGAGGTCCGGGGTCTGCGGCGCGGCCACGTAGTGGCGCCCGGACGCCAGATCCGGCAGGTTCCCCGAGCCGTCGGGGAGGAACACGCCGGTGGGGTCGTCCAGAGCGCCCAGGCCCTCCAGGTACCGCGACCTCACCATGACGGGGTCGGCCCCGTCCCTCCCGACCGCGAACAGCGTGGTCATCAGCCACTGGGTGGCCTCGCGCAGATCGTCGTAGGGCGTCAGGCCGAAGACCTCACGGGTGAACCGGTCGAGGTCGGCGCCGGGTGCGGCCAGAGCCTCGTGCATCTTGACCCGGGCCCAGAAAACGCGGGAGAGCTCGGCGTTCCCCGCCTTCTGTCCGGCGCGCAGTGACAGGTAGGTGGCGGCCTCCGCGGCCGGGTCCACACCGCTCCACCAGGTGGCCGCCTCGTCCAGCGCCCCCGTCAGCTTCGGGGCGAACGTCGTGAGGGGCGTACCGTCGGCCGCGGCCGCGGCGGCGAGCACCGCGCGGTAGTCGTCGTGACGGGCCTCGGTCCGCCCCTGGGGGAGCCCGGCGGTGACGACCCGCTGGAGGAAGTCCAGCGTGAACAGGCCCGCGCCGCCGAACCGCTGGTCGCCCTCCCACATCCGGTCCAGCGCGGCGGCCCCGCGCAGCAGCTCCGCGTAGCCGGGGTCCTGCTCGACGCGGACGTCGTCGTCGACGTCGTTGCCCAGCGTCAGCCTCAGCGCCCGCACCAGACGCAGCGTCCGCTGCCTGGCGTTCTCGGACACCTCTCCCGGGCCCGTGTGGTACCCGGCCATGCGGGCGCGGCGGTCCAGCTCGGCTGTGTCCGGCTCGGGATAGAACGTCACGACCGAGCCGAGCCGCCCCTGCAGGTCGGTGTAGACGGTCATGACGTATTCACCGTCGTGGAACAGCGTCCCGACCGTCCCGAAGGCGGCGCTGACCTTGTGCCGGGTCTCGTTCGCCGTGTGCTGTGCGACGGAGATGTCGGCGAGCGGATCGGGGACGAAGGCCGCGGACAGGGCGTGCAGCGCCCCGGGGAAGACGCCGTCCGCGTACCCGATGGCCGGGATGGCACGGTCCGCGGGGGAGCCGTTCCAGCACGACTCCATGTGGATCCAGTCGTCCACGGCGAGGTTCCGCACGCTCTTGCGGTGCGCGAGGTACCGGGGCCCCTCGGCGCCGTAGGCGTGGTGCATCGTGCCGTCGTCGAGCACGAAAGCCATCCAGCCCGGTCCGCCGTGCCCGTCCCAGGTGTACGTCCTGCCCCGGCTCGGCAGCGGGATCTTCCCCGACACGACCTCGCCCGTGACGGGGTTCACGTGGACGTAGTGCGTCATCGTGCCGAAGTGACGCTGGTCGTCCTCCATGCCGTGCCGCGAGACCTCGGCGTCCGGCATACCGGAGCGACCGGCCTGGCGCTTCGACCGCACGTCCATGATGGTCCGGGTCAGCACCTTGCGGTACCACTCCGGGAGGCCGGGCCTGCGGTCGGGCACCATACCGGGCGGGCTGGGGATCCAGTCGCCCTGGTGGCGGCCGTCGGCGTGGATCACAGCGACGGTGGTCAGGCCCTGGTCCTCGTTGATGAGCGCGTGGCCGGAGTGCGCCCACACCGTTCTGCCGGTCCGCTCGGCCAGCAGCCGCGGCAGATCGAGGCCCTGGTCGCCGGCGAACGGAACGGCCAGCACGATCGGGTGATCCTGCGGCAGGCCCTCCCGCTCCAGATCGCGCGCGACCAGCTCGATGAACTCGCCGGCGGTCAGCTCGCGGGTCGTACCGTCCGGCCACGGCAGGAAGACCTTCTCGTGCGTGCCGACGGCCGCCACGACATAGGGCCTCGGCCCGCCACGCCACTCGGTGTCCTGGGTGTCCACGACCTGGAGGCTGCCGTCCGGGAACTGCTCGATGATCGCGAACGAATCGTTCGTCAGCTCGGCGACCTGGTCAGCGCCCCAGTTGAGCCCCGGGACACGGGTGCCGCCCACCGTGAAGTAGCGGTCCCGGTTCGGGGCGATCGTGCCCTGCTGGAAGACGTGGTACGCGCCCAGCGCCGCCAGGCTGGTCGCCCAGCCGTCCACGGTGGCGTTGGTGATCAGCGCGTACAGCCGCTCGCGGACGTCCCCGTCCACCGGGGCGTCCGGGGCGAGATGGAGGATGCGGCGGGTGATGACATCGCTGTCCAGCGGGTCGTTCACCAGATCCGGATCGGCGAGGCGGAGTTCGTTCAGTTTCGCGGCCGGGTCGGCGAGTTCGATCGTCACCTGACGGCGCAGCGCCGCCAGGTCCGCGTCCGGCGTGCTGCCGGTCTGCCCCACCTCCGCGCCACGGCCGCGCCAGACGATGTGGAAGTCGTCCGCCGTGATGTGGTCGTCCACGGGGACGTTCCCCTGGAGGCGTTCCAGCGCGCGGTCCAGGTCGTCCATGAACCGCTCGTAGACGGCGGACGCACGCCGCAGCGCCTCGGCGTCCGCGTCCTGCGCCGCGCCCTCGCCGTAGCCGAGGATGATCGCGGTGGGCTTGGCGAGGCCCTGGGCGCGCTGGTCCAGCCCGGTCCGGGCGAGCCGGTCGGCCAGGTCCCGCAGCGCCGTCGCGGCGGTCTCGGACAGCGCGTCGGTCCCCGGCGCGAAGGGCACTCTCGTCAGCGGCGCGGGGGCGGACGCGGCGGGCGGGAGCGTGACCGGGACGACGTGCACCGGCAGCGGGGCCGCCGGTTGCAGCCCGGGCATCGGCGCCCCGGGGGTCGACCGGGCCACCGACCCGGGCTGCGGCCGCGCCTTGGCGGCCGGTACGTCGGCGGGGTCGGCGAGATCGGCGGACGACTCGGGATCAGAGTCGGGATCGGGGTCGGAGCCGGAATCGGGGTCGGAGGCCGGGTCGAAGACGGAATCGACATCGGTGTCGCTGCCGGAATCACTCCCGTCGAAGAGGCCCGGCCCGGTGTCCGGCCCCATCGGCGTGGTGAGTTCGATGGTCGTCTGCCGCAGCACCTCCGGGTCCGTACCGGAGCTCACGCCCCCGCCACGGCTGCGGGCGGTGAACGAGAACATCTCCGCCCTGAGCCGGTCCACCCACGGGTAATCCGTCTGAAGCCGTATCAGCGCCTCATCCAAGTGGTCCATGAACCACTCGAGAACCGTCTCGGCGCGCTCCTGCCCCATCTCCCGCGCCTGCGCGGCCGGACCCTCGCCGAAGCCGGTCACCACACCCGACGGCAACGGACGCCCCGCACGCCATTCCGTCAGCGCCGACGCCGCCACCTCACGCGCCAGATCCTCGATGTCCGCCACATCATCAACGGACACAATGGTCTCACCCGGGTCGAACCGCACCGTGAGCTCCCGCCCCGCCGGAGCCGGCGCCGCCTCCGCGGCCGTACGGTCGGCTCGGGGCACGGGGGCCCGCACCGGAAGGGGGGCGGGCTCCGGGTTCTGCGGATCGACGGGCTCCGTGGCGTCCGGCTCCCCGACCACCCAGATGTGCCGACCGAGGCGCTGGGCCACGCCCCCGGCCAGGCCGGGGGCGTGGGCGACGAGCCCCTGGATGTCCAGCAGGACCGGAATTTTCAGGTCCTCGTACAGCAGCTCCTCGTCGCGCGCCAGCAGTTCGGCGAACTCCTGGGGCGACAGGCTCCTGGTGAGGGGTGCGCCGGTGGAGGACCTGAAGGTGACGAGCACCCGGCCCGGGGCGTTCGGGTCCACCCTGGCGTGCACCGTGTAGGGAACCGGCTTGTCGTTGTTGTTCGCGTCCTTCCCCGCCCACGGAGCGTCCACCGGACCCGTGGGGGTCTGGACCTTCGACAGGTCCGGGGCCGTGCCGTTCAGGCTCCCCAGATAGTCCCGTCCGGACACCCTGCCCGGGGTGCCGGGCACGGACAGGGCGGTGGTGCCCGACAGGGCGCCGTTCCTTTCGAGGAGGAAGGCGACCATCACGTCCGCGTCGGCTCCGTCGAGCCCGCGGGCGAACGCCGTCGTGATGTGCTTCCGGGTGAAGTCGCGCTGCGCGTCGGTCACCTGGGCGCCCGAGGGCAGTTCGAACAAGTGGGCCGTGATCCTCTCGATGCCGGACGCGTCCCACGCCTCCAGCATCTTGACCCGCGCCCAGAACATCCGGGACCACTCGGGCGTGCGCACGTCGGCGGGGCCGCTCAGGCGCAGCGCGTCGACGGCCGCGCCGTCGATGTCCGCGGTGTCGAGCCAGTCGGCGGCGTCGTCCAGCGAGGAGGGCAGCGTCACGAAGTCGGCCGCCTTCATGCCCATGGGTGCGGCGGCGGCCCGCTTGAGGGCGTTCCGGTAGTCGTCATGGCGCGCCTGGGTGCCCGCCGGAAGCGTCGCCGCGACGACTCGCTCGAAGAAGTCCAGGGTGAACGGGCCCGCGTCGGAGAACCGCGAGTCGAGCCGCCACATCCGGGCCAGCGCGGCGGCCCCGCGCAGCAATTCCGCGTACTCCGGGTCCTGCTCCACCCGTACGTCGTCGTCGATCTCCTTGCCCAGCGTCAGCCGCAGCGCCCGCACCAGCCGCAGTGTCGCCGCCCTGGTCGTGTCGGAGACCGGCCCGGGACCGCTGTGGTACCCGGCCTCCTGCGCCCGGCGGTCCAGCTCCTCGTCATCGGGCTCCGGGAAGTACTGCACGTACGACCCACGCCGCCCGCGGGCGTCGGTCTCCAGGATCCGGATGGCTTCGCCCTGGTAGTCCCCCGTGGCGTCGATGAGGATGGTGGCGTTCGTCTTGCGCCGGGACTCGTTCGCCACATGCTGCCCTATGGCGACGTCCGCGAGTGGGTCGGGCACGAAGGCGCCGGGGAAGCCTTCGCCGTAGTTGCGGCGGTTCGTCTTGTCCACACCACGGTGCGCAGGGGAACCGGCGTAGCACAGGACCAGCTCGATCCAGTCGTCGTTGCCGAGCTCCTGCACGCTCCTGCGGCGCCCGATGTACCGCGCCCCCGCCGCGCCCCAGGCCTCGACCTTTGTACCGTCCTCCAGCGGGAACATGATGTGGCCGGGCCCGCCGTGCGCGTCGAAGTAGTACCTCCGTACGCCCGGCTTGCCCGGGCGCGGCCGCGGGAGCAGCCCGCTGACGAACTTCCGCGCGGCGACGTTGTAGTGGGCGTAGTGCTTCATCGCGTCGAGCCGACGCTGCTCCCCTTCGAGGTCCTTCCTGGCGACCTCATCGTGGTGGAGCGCGGTGCGTCCGATGCGCCGCCCGTCCGGGCCGACGAGGGTCCGGTTGACCACCTTGCGCCACCAGCTCGGGGTGTACGCGGTCCGGCCGGCCGCCTTTCCGGGCAGGCTGGGGATCCAGTCGCCCTCTATGTGGCCCTTCCGGTGGACCACACCGATGGCGTACGCCTGCGGCCCGGTCTGGTGGACCGTGACGCGTCCGCTGTGCGACCACACCGTCCGGCCCGTCCGGTCCGCCAGCTTCTGCGGCAGGTCGAGCCCACGGTCACCGCCATGGGGGATGGCCAGCACGATCGGGGTGTCCGGGGGCGCTCCGGTCCGCTCGAAGTCGGTCGCGACCAGTTCGACGAACTCGTCGACGGTCAGGTCGCGTACCGTACCGTCCGGCCACGTCGCCGTCACACGGTCGTGGCCGCCCTCGGCCACCACGGCGTACGGGAGCGGGCCCGGCACCCACGGGGCGTGATCCACGCCGGCCCGGTCGAACCCGCCACCGGGACGCTCCCGCAGGATGTCGACCCTGCCGGTGTCCAGTGTGACGACCTCTTCCGGGCCCCAGTTGAGGCCGTGGACGCGCTGGCCGCCCACCGTGAAGTAGCGGTCCCGCTTGCTGGAGATCAGCCCCTTCACGAAGGCGTGGTAGGCGCCCAGCAACCCCAGGGTGACCGCCCAGCCGTCCTGGTAGGCGTCGAAGAGCAGCGCGGCGAGCCGTTGGCGTTCGCCGCGGTCCACTGGGGCGTTCGCGTCGCGGTGGAGGACGCGGCGGACCAGCTCGTCGGAGTCAAGCTGCACGTCCCACAGTTCGGGATCGGCCTTGTACAGGTCGTCCAGCAGCTCCAGCGGCCGAACGGCCTCGACCGTCACCCGGCGGCGCAGCGCCTCCGCCTGCGCGCCCGTGACAGGTCCGACGTCACTGCCGAGGCCGCGCCATTGGATGAAGAAGTCATCGGCCGTGAGCTGACTGTCCGGGTCGACGTTCTTCTGGAGAGCGCTCAGCTCGGCTGCCAGGGCCGCCACGAACTCGACGTACGCGTTGGTCGCGCGCGCCTCGCCTTCGGTCTCCGCCTCCGCGTCCGTGCCCTCGCCGTACCCGGAGAGCAGCACGAAGGGCAGAGGCAGATCGTGATCACGGCTGTCCAGACCGTCCCGGGCCACCTGCTGGGCCAGGTCCTCCAGCGACTCCTCGGCATCCGCGGTCAGATCGGTGTCGTTCGGCGGGAAGGACACAACCGTCAACCGGGGCGGGCGGGAGCCGGACCCGCCGGCCGGGCTCGTCACCGGAGCGGTGTGCACCGGCAAGACCTGGCTGCCCAGTCCGGGCATCGACTGCCCGGCCGAGGACCGGGCCACCGGCCCGCGTGCGGGCCGGAGCCGCGGCTGTGTCCGGGGCCGCGCCTTGCCGTCCGGTACCTCGGCGGGGGTGGTGGGGCCGGCGGACGACTCGGGGTCGGATTCCGGCTCGGTGTCGGAGCCGGAATCGGTGTCGGAGCCGGAATCGGAGTCGGGGACCGAGTCGAAGACGGAGTCGACCTCGGTTGCGGTGTCGGTGTCGGAATGGCTTCCGGAGGGGAACAGATCCGGCTCGTCGAACGGCTCCGAAGCCGTCAGCTCCTCCAACGGCGTGGTGAGCTCGATGGTCGTCTGCCGCGAGGCCTCCGGGTCCGTACCCGGCTCCAGGCCCCCGCCACGGCTGCGGGCGGTGAACGAGAACTCCTCCGCCGTGAGCCGGTCCGCCCACGGCCGATCCGCCTGAAGCCGCGTCAGCTCCTCACCCAAGTGGTCCATGAACCACTCGAGAACCGTCTCGGCCCGCTCCTGCCCCATCTCCCGCGCCTGCTCCGCGGAGCCCTCACCGAAGCCGGTCACCACACCTGACGGCAACGGACGCCCCGCACGCCACTCCACCAGCGCCGACGCCGCCACCTCATGCGCCAGATCCTCGATGTCCGCCACATCATCAACGGACACAATGGTCTCGCCCGGCTCGAACCGCACCGTGAGCTCCCGCCCCGCCGGAGCCGACGCCGCCTCCGAGGAGGACCGGGTGATGGGGGGCGGAACCGGGAGGGGGGAGGGATCCGGGTTCTGCGGATCGACGGGATCGGTGGCACGCCATTCCAGGGCGGTCCGGCCCGCGGCGTTCCCGGCGGGCGGGCTCAGGGTCAGCACCGTGTGCACGGCGCCCTTGGGCTTCATCTGGCTCGGGACGGCGGCCGTCGACCAGATCTGCCGGCCGAGCCGCTGGGACAGCTCCCGCGCCAGCCCGGGCATGTGGCGGTCCAGCTCGGCGATGTCCAGCAGGACCGGAACCGTCAGCTCCTGGCTGAGCAGCGCCTCGTCGCGGGCCAGCAGCTCGGTGAACTGCTCGGGAGTCAGGCTCCTGGTGACGGACCGGTACGTGACCGTCAGCCGGTTCGGGGCCTTGGGGTCCACCGAGGCCCGCACCACATAGGGACGCCGCTTGCTCTGGCCCAGCGCGTCCTTCCCGGACCACGGCGCATCCTCCAGCCCCGAGGGGGTCCAGACCTTGGACATGATCGGGAACGCGTCCCTGGCCCCGGACCGGAAGTGGCGCCCGTACACCATGTCCGGAGCGTTGAGCGGGTGCAGGGCGGTGGTGTCCGCCAGGGCGCCCTGGTTGTCGAGGTGGTACGCGAACAGCGCGTCCGGGTCGGATCCGTCGATCCCGGCCGCGTACGCCGCCATGACCAGCTCGCGGATGAAGTTGCGGTGCGCGGGCTTCACATCAGCGGTCGAGGGCAGCGCCAGAAGCTGTGCGGCGAGCCGGTCGATACCGGACTCGCTCCACGCCTCCAGCATCTTGACCCGCGCCCAGAACACCCGGGACCGCTCGGCGTCACCCACCTCGTCGGGGCCGTCCAGGAGCAGCGCCTCGACGGCCGCGTCGACGACGTCCTCGGTCTTCAGCCAGCGGGCCGCGCGGTCCAGCGACGCGGGCAGGGTCACGAAGTCGTCCAGCCGCGTTCCCGGCGGGTTGTCCGCCGCGGCGATCAGCACCTCCCGGTAGTCGTCCTGGCGCGCCTCGGTGTCCTCGGGAAGCGTCGCCGCGACGACCCGCTCGAAGAAGTCCAGCGTGACCGGGCCCGCACCCCGGAACCGCGGGTCGGCCTGCCACATCCGGTCCAGCGCGGCGGCCCCGCGCAGCAGCTCCGCGTACTCCGGGTTCTGCTCGATCCGTACGTCGTCGTCGATCTCCTTGCCCAGCGTCAGCCGCAGCGCCCGCACCAGGCGGAGCGTCGCCGCCCTGGCCGCCTCCGGCACCGGCCCCGGGCCCGTGTGGTATCCGATCTCCCGCGCCCGGCGGTCCAGCTCCTCGGCATCGGGCTCGGGGAAGTACTGCACGTACGACCCACGCCGCCCTTGCGCGTCGGTCTCCATGTACCGGACGTATTCGCCCTCGTGGTACGCAGTGGCGTCGGTGCGGATGGTGCAGTTCGTCTTGTGCCGGGTCTCGTTCGCGAAGTGCTGCCCGACCGGGATGTCCGCGAGCGGGTCCGGCACGAAGGAGCCGGGGAAGGCGTCCACCCAGCGGTCCGTTCGGTACCAGCCGGACGGCACGGCACGGTCCCGGGGCGACCCTGCCCAGCAGAGCACCAGCTCGATCCAGTCGTCCTTGCCGAGCTGCTGCACGCTCTTGCGGTGGGCGACGTACCGCGGCCCCTCGGCGCCCCAGGCCGTGTGCTTCTTGCCGTCATCGAGCCGGAAGTCCATGTAACCGGGCCCGGCGTGCCCGTCCCAGTAGTACTTCTTCGACCCCGGTGCGCCCGGTTCCGGCCGGGGGAGCTTCTTGGAGACGACGTCGCGCGTGGCGATGTTGTAGTGGACGTAGTTCTTGACCGAGTCGAGGTGGCGCTGCTGCGCTTCCAGCCCTTCCTTCCTGGCCACCTCCTCGGGACCGATCGCGGTGCGGCCGAACAGCCGCCCCGTGCCCGCGCCGACGAGCGTACGAGTGACCACCTTGCGCCACCAGGCGGGGGCGTCCGCGGTCCGGTCGGGTGCCAGACCGGGCACGCTGGGGATCCAGTCCCCCTCGATGTCGCCCTTCACGCGGACCTCGCCGACGGCATACGTGCCCGACCCGATGAAGCCGAGCGTGGCGTTGCCGCTGTGCGCCCACACCGTCCGGCCCGTCCGCTCCGCCAGCAGCCGCGGCAGGTCCAGCCCCCGGTCACCGGCGCGGGGAATGGCCAGCACGACCGGAGCGTCCGAGGCCAGGCCGGACCGTTCCAGGTCGCGCGCGACCAGCTCCACGAACTCATCGACGGTCAGGTCCCGGGTCGTACCGTCCGGCCAGGGCACCGTCACGCTGTCGTGGCCGCCCTCGGCCTCCACGATGTAGGGCCGCGAAGCGCCCGCCCACGGGGCGTCCTTCCAGTCGATCACCTCGTCGCGGCCGTCCGAACGCCGCCGCATCACCGCCACCTTGCTGGTGCGCAGCGCGCGGACCGTCTCCGGGCCCCAGTTGAGGCCCGGGAAGCGCTGGCCACCCACCGTGAAGTAGCGCTTCCGCTTGCTGGAGAGCAGGCCCTGCTGGGCGGCGTGGTACGCGCCCAGCGCGCCCAGGCCGTCCGCCCAGTCGTCCAGGTACGCGGAGGTCACCAGATCGTAGAGCCGGTCGCGGACATCGGCGTCCACGGTGGCGTTCGCGGGGAGGTGGAGGATACGGCGGGCCATGGCGTCCACGTCCAGCGGCCCGTACCGCAGCTCGGGATCGGCCTTGCGCAGGTCGTTCAGCAGCGTCAGCGGCGGGACGACGTCGACCGTCACCCGGCGCCGCAGCGCCGCCACGTCCGCGCCCGGCGGGGTGGGCTGCCCGACGTAGCGGCCGTGGCCGCGCCATTCGACGCGGAAGTCGGCGGCCTTCAGCGGAGTCGTCCCCGGGGGGAGCTTGGCCTGGATGTGCTGCAGCGCGAGGTCCAGGGCCATCGTGAATTCGTCGAACGCGGCGGCCGCGCGCTCGTCGGCCTCCGCATCCGCCTGCGGGTCGGTGCCCTCGCCGTACCCGGTGAGGATCACGGAGGCCGGCGGGATGCCCCGGTCGCGGTTGGCCAGAGCGTCCTGGGCCACCTGGTAGGCCAGCCGTCCCAGCGTCCTCCCGGTGCTCCTGGACACCTCCGCGGACTTCGGTGCGAAGGACACCGACGTCGTCCGCGGCGCGGTGGAGACGGGGGCGACGGCCGGGCTCGCCACCGGCGCGGTGTGCACCGGCAGCGTGACCTGACCGCCCACACCGGGCATCGCCTGCCCGGACGACGCCCGAGGATGCGGCCCCGGCTGCGGCTCCGGCTGCGGCTTGGCCGGCGGGACCTCGTCGAGGCCGAAGAACGACGCGGTCTCGGAGTCGAGTCCGAAGGCCGAGTCGAAGACGGAGTCGGTGTCGGTCTCGGTGCCAGTGTCGCTGGCGCTGTCGGGCCCGGGGCCGAGTGCGGGCGGTGTGGCGTCCGGCCGCGGAAGGACGGCCGTCTCTCCGGCCTCCGGGGGCGCCGGCGATATGGGGCTCGCCGGGGGCACCTCCGCCCCGGCCGGATGCTTGGCGGTGAAGCTCTGGGCCGTCGGCGCTTCCGCGAGGTGCGATGAGGGCCTCAGCGAGAGGAGCGGCCGCCGCTGCGGCCCGGGCTGGGACAGCCCGATGGGGTACGCGGTCGAGTAGACGACCCGGCCGAGCCGCTTGGCGACGCGCGACGCCAGCTCGGGGGCCAGCCGGTCGGCCTCCGGGATGGCCAGCAGGACCGGGGTCTTGAGCCCGGTGCCGAGCAACGGCCGGTCGTTGGCCAGGAGTTCGATGAAGTCCTCGACCGGGACGCGCCGCCGCAGCCCGTCGTAGTACAGCCAGATGTAGTGGGCCGGATCCCTGGGGTCCAGCGCGGCACGCACGGTGTAGGGCGTGGTCTCCGCGGCTTCCCACTCCGGTGTCGAGAGCCCGTCGGGGGTCATGACCCCCGACGGGTCGATGAGCGGCGTCTTGTGCTTGGGCGGTGAGTAGTCCCGGCCGACGATCCCCCCGCCGTCCCGGCCGCGCATCTCGGTATCGGCGGAGAAGGAGCCCTCGTTCTCCAGGTCGTACGAGGCCAGTGCCACGGTGTCGGACGCGTCACGGCCCACGGCGTACGCGATGGTGACCAGGGACCGGAGGCTGTCGCGCCACTCGGCGTCCACCTCGGCCGGATCCAGGTGCAGCGCGCGGGCCGCCAGCGCGTCCAGCTCCGGGCCGGGCGCGGGCAGCGCCTCGTAGGCCTTGACCCGTGCCCAGAACATCCGCGCGAGCTCGGCCTCCCCCACCTGGTCCCGTCCGGACAGCCCCAGGGTCTGCACGGCCGCGTCCGCCATGGCCGCCCGGGTCGCCCCGACCGCCGCCCGGTCCACCGACGCGGGCAGCGTCACGAAGTCGCTCAGCGGCGTGCCCGGGGTGACGTTCGCCGCCGCGGTGAGCACCGCGCGGTACGCGTCCTCGTCCGGGTCCGGCCCGCCGTCCGGCCGGGCGGCGACGATCCGCTGGAACAGATCGAGGGTGAAGAGCTTCGTGCCGGCGGCCCGCGGATCGGACCGCCACATGTGGTCCAGCGCCGCCGCGCCGCGCAGCAGCGTGGCGTAGTCGGGGTCGTCCGCCACGTGGGCGTCGTCGTCGACCTCGTTGCCCACTGTGAGCTTCAGCGCCCGCACCAGGCGCAAGGTGCGCTTCAGCGCGGCCTCGGACGGCTGCCCCGGCCCGCGGTGGAATCCGGCCTCCCGTGCCCGGAGCGCCAGTTCCGCGTCGTCGGGCTCCGGGAAGAAGTCCACCACCGACGACTCGTTGCCCTGCGGGTCGGTGAACAGCAGCCGGACCCATTCGGCGTCGTGGTGCGCCAGCGCCTCCACGCGGGTGGAAGCGCTCACCTTGACACCAAGCTCGTTCGAGAAGAGCTGTCCGACGGGAGCGTCCTCGAGCGGATCGGGTACGAAGGCGTCGGGGGCGGCCGCCGAGTGGTGCCGCAGGGACGGCAGACCACGGTCCACGGCGGTACCGGTCCAGCAGATCGGCAGGATCAGCCAGTCGTCCTTGCCCAGGTCCGAGAAGCTCTTGCGCCTCTTGAGCCAGCGCGGCCCCTCCAATCCCTCGGCGCGGTGCGTCTCCCCGTCTTCCAGCTGGAAGGTGACGTGGCCGGGGCCTCCGTGCATGACGAAGGTCCGGGTCTTCGCCCCCGGCTTGAGCTTCCGTTGCAGGCGGATCTTCTCGGAGGCGACCTCGGTGACGGGGTTGTAGTGGGCGTACTTGTTGATCCGGTGGGCACGCCGGAGAGCCGGTTCGCGGATGGCCAGGTCGCTGGGCGAGAACGAGGAACGCCCGGTCTGCCTGCCGGTACGGCTGTCGATCGCGGGCGAGGACACCACCTTGCGGTACCAGTCCGGAACGTTCTCGCCGGGCTCGGGCGCCATGTCGACATCGCTGACGCCCCAGTCGCCCTCCGGGAGCCCCTCCCGGAAGGTCAGGCCGATGACGGGCCGCCCGCCGTCGCCCGGCCGGGCCGTCACCTCACCGCTGTGGGCCGCCACCATGCGGTCGAAGCGCGCGGCGAGCTTCCGCGGCAGTTCCACGTCACGGTCGCCCGCGTGCGGGATGGCGAGCACGATCGGCACATCGTCCGGGAGCCGCGCCAACACCGGGTCGTACGCCATCAGCTCGACGAACTCGTCGATGTCCAGGTCCCGGGTCGTGCCGTCCGGCCACGGCACGGTGACCTTGTCGTGGGCACCGGCGGCGGCGATGACGTAGGGGGTGCCCGGCCACGGGGCGTCCGCCCAGGTCTCGGTCGGCGTCCCGGTCTTCGGGATCGTGGTCGTGCTGATCCGGGCGGTGGACAGCTCCTTGCCGGGCAGCCCCAGCCAGTCGACGCCGGTGACCTGCCGGTTCTGTCCCTGGGAGCCCGGGGCCAGGAAGCGGTGGCGCGCGTCGAACAGGCCCTGGCGGGCGGCGTGGAGCGCGCCGAGCGCCGCGACGCTGGTCGCCCGGCCGTTCCGGTGCGCCTCGACGGCCAGGCTGTACAGCTGCGCGCGCGCCGCGTCGTCCACGGGGGTGTTCCGCGGCAGGCGCAGGACGCGGCGGGCCAGCGCGTCCACGTCGTACGGGCCGTTGCGCAGCGCGGGGTCCTTGCGGCGCAGCGTGTCGAGCAGCGTCGCGGGCGAGACCAGCTCGATCGTGACCTGCCGCCGCAGCTCCTCCCGGCTCGCCCCGCCGCGCGCGGGGTGACGGCCGACGTCGCCTCCGCGGCCGCGGTCCATGAGGTCGAAGTGCTGGACGGTGAGGCGGTTCGCCGCCGGCACGTCCGCCTGGAGCGCGTCCAGCGCCAGGTTCAGCTGGTGAATGAACTCGTCGAGCACCGACTCCGCGCGGTCCTCGCCCATGGCCCGCGCCTGATCGGCCGGGCCCTCGCCGTAACCGGTGACCACGCCGGCGGGCATCGGCAGCCGCGCGTGCTGGTTCCGTATGGCCGCCACGGCCACCTCGTACGCCAGCTCCGCGATCTCGTCCACGTCGTCCTCGGACAGACTGGTGGACCCCGGCTCGAACCGGAGCGTGGTCAGCGGCGAGGGCTCGGGGCCCTGCCCGGACGCCGGACCGGTCACCGGCGCGGTGTGCACCGGCAGCGAGAACTCCTGGCCCACACCGGGCATCTGTGCCCCGGAGGCGGAGTTGGCCAGGCTGAGGGGGTCGCGCGGCGCGACCGATTCGGTGTCCGACGGGCTGTCGTAGCCGGAATCGGTGTCGGACGCATCCGCGGGTGCGGTGGCCTTGGCAGCCGGGGCCGGGCTCTGGCTGATGACCTTCATGGGGGCATGGCCCGTGGTCAGCGCCGGAGGCTCGGTACGTCCCCAGTCGTCCGCGGCGTTCGCCTGGGCCGGGTCCGCCGTCAGCGCGATCACGTGTCGCTTCGCCGCGCTGTCCGCCACCACCGCGGCGGGGTGGGCGGGCGTCAGCACGGTCCTGGCCGTCCCCTCCCGGGCGGCCAGGGCCTCCGCCATCCTGGTGCCCCCCGGGCCCGTGCTCGGCCCGACCAGGGCGATGGGGACGTTGAGCCGGGTGAGGCGCGTGGCCTGCGCGACGAGCGCGACGATCTCCTCGTACGGCACCTTGCGGGTGGTGCCGCCGGGCCAGGGAACCTCGACGTGGTCCTGGTCGCCGTCGACCATCAACACGAACACGTTCGGGTTCACGGCCGTTCGGCTCTCGCCGCTTGTCGTCGTGCCGTCGGACGACACCCGGTAGACGTCCGTGGCCAGCGGGCCGCCGAGGGGTTTGCCGGTCAGGTTGAGGCCCGTGGCCGCGCCGCTGGGCGAGGTGATCGTGTTGGCCGGGGAGAGCAGCCCGTTGCGCTTGAGGTGGTACGCGGCCAGGGCGGCCGGGTCGTGCACATCGATGCCGAGCAGCGCGGCTCCCGCCATCACCCACAGGGCCATCCGCCGCAGCGCGCCCAGGTCGGGCTGGGCACCGTCCAGGTGAAGTATCCGGGCCGCCATGGCGTCCGAATCCGGGCGGGTCATCAGCGCCCGCGTGGCCTTCGCCAGGGCCCAGAACACCAGGGGCCGGCGGGGGTCGCCCAGGGCAGGAAGCAGTTTCAGCCCCATGGCGCCGAGGTGCTGCGGGTTGAGGTGCCCCATCATGGCCGCGGTCTGGTCGAGGAGGGTGAGCGGCACGAAATCGTGCAGGGTGACCGGACCGGACGCGCCCTGCAGTCGGCCGTGTGCCTCGTCCAGTACCCGCCGGACGGTGTCCCGGAGCTCGGCGGCGTCGGCGAACGGAGTCGGCGTCGGCTTCGGCGTCCCCTGCTGGTCGAGGCGGGCCCGCACCACGAAGTCCAGCAGGTCCAGGCTGAACACGCCCGCCTCGGCCAGCTTCGGGTCCTCGCGGCGCATGGTCTCCAGGGCCCCGATCCCGCGCAGGAGCTTCTGGTACTCCCCCGACGGGTCGTCCCTGTCGGCCTCGACCTCGTGCCCGAAGACCTCGCGCAGGGCCCGCACCAGCAGCAGGGTGGTGTCCCGGTCGGCCTCCTGCACCGGGGCGGAGTCCGGCATGCCGAAGGCCACCCGCGCCAGCCGGTCGAGCACCTCCGGCTGGGGTTCCGCCCGCAGCTCCGTCCACGCCCCCAGCTCACCCCGCGACGTGGCGTTGATGCCGTGGACGATTTCGCCCGTCGCGCTGTCTGCCGCCAGGGCGTGCACCCGGTTGGGAACGATCAACGGGTGGTCTTCGCCCAGCGCGTTGACCGCCTTCTGCGCCTGGGAAATGGTCGTCAACGGGTTCGGCACGAAAGGCGCGTCGACGCCATCGTGCAGTTCGAGGGCAGGGCCCCCAAAGGCGGCGTTCGCCCAGCACGCCTCCGCCACGATCGGCGTTCCCTTGGGGAGCGCCCGCACACTCGGGCGGCGCTTCAGGTAGCCGCCGACCTGCTCGCCGGGGGTTACCTTCGCCTCGCCGTGTCCGGTGTCGACCGTGGCGTCCACCATGAAGAACCAGCCCGGGAGGCCGTGCAGCACGAAGTGGTAGGCGTCCCGGCCCTTCCACGGCGCGTCGTGCGGCGAGCTGACCGGCCGCTTGGTGACCGGGTCGAAGTGTACGTACTGGGCGTTGTGGAGGTCCTTGAGGAGGTCTTCCCGTTCGATCAGATCGGCGTCGGTGAAGATGGCACGGCCGCTCGGCCGGTTGGAACCGGGCGTGGTGAGGGTGACGCTCTTGACGTCCCGGTCCATCAGCTTCGAGCCGTCGGCCAGGACGATGAACCCGTTCCCCTCCTTGGCCCACGCACCGTCCGGGCCCAGGTCGTCGGGGCCGACGGCGATCCACTTGCCCAGCGGCTCTCCCTGCGCCCGCCGGTCCGCCGCCGGGAGGCGGTAGCGCTTGGTGTCCGGGTCGAAGAACATCTGGGGCGTGCCACTGTGCGCTATCAGCCTCCGCCGGATGCCGGCGGAGATGCCTCGCGGCATCTCCAGGCCGCCGTCACCCGCGTGCGGCACCACCAGCGTCACCAGGGCCAGGGGACCCCGCTTGGCCAGCTCCTCGTCCATGGCGAGCAGTTCGGCCACCTCATCGCCCGGAACCCGGCGCGTCGAACCGTCCGGCCACGTCACCACGATGTGGTCCCGCCCGCCCTCCGCCTCCACCAGGTAGGGACGGTTGCTGCCGGCCTGGTCGGCTCCGGGCGTGACGGGCGGCGGGGGCTGATTGCCCTTGAACGACCGGCCCACCACCGAACCGTCGTCCGGAGAGAACACCAGGGTCCGCTCGGACAGCACATCGCCCCGCCGGACGAGGTGGAACGCGCCCAGGGCCGCCAGGCTCTTGTCCCGGCCCTCGGCCATCGCCTCGCCCACGAGCGCGTACAGCTCGTCGCGCACCGCCGCGTCCACGGTGGCCGACGCGTCCAGGTGCAGGATCTTCCGCGCCAGCTGAACCGGATCGAACGGGCCGTCCTTCAATTCCGGGTCGGTCTGCCGCAGCTCGTCCAGCCGCTGCACCGCCGCCGTCCCGGGCGGCAGCTCGAACTCGACCGCCACCTGCCCGGCGGCACCCTGCCCGGCGTCCTCCCCCGGCTTCCGGCCGGACGAGGCAACCGTGAACGTGCCCTCGGCCCCGGGCCGTTGGAGCCCGGCACGGTACGCCTCCGCGACCGCCGCGGCACGCCGCCCCGCGGCCCCCGACTCCGACACCTGACCGTTGTCGTCGTAGCCGGTCACCACCAGCCGCGCCCCCGGAAGACCCGCGAGGACATTGCGCGCGCCCGCCTCGATCACACGCCCGACCAGCTCCCGCACCCGCGCCCGCTGGTTGTTGCTGGGTTTCTCGGCGCCCTCGGTGAAGTTGATCCGGCTCGACACCGGCAGCACCGACTCGACGGGACCCCAGCTCCGCTCCGCACCTCCCTGTTCCGAGAGCGACAGCGAAGCCATACCGGCGGTGGGAGCGGCGGGGACGGCCGCGCTACTGGCTTCCCCGGCCGGAGCCGCGGTCTGCTTGCTCTTCGTCCCGGCGCCGCTTTTCTTCTTCTTACCGGCGTTGGTGACGAACCTGTCGAAGCGCGGCCCGGCCCACACCCCGGTCCCGGCCACGGTGCGCATCGCGGGGGGCGCGGCGAACTCGACCGTCGTGCGCGGCGTCTCCGGGCTCGTGCCGCCGGGCGCGGCGGCCGGTCCGGTGTTCCCGCCCTGGCCCCGGCTGACGACGGTGAGATGACCGGCGGTGAGACGGTCCGCGGCCGGTACATCCGCCTGGAATCCGGCCAGCACCTCGTCCAGGCGCCCCAGGAACCAGGTGCGCGCCGCCTCCGCGCGCGCCTGACCCATCTCCGGAGCCCGGGGCGCCGGGCCCTCGCCGTAGCCGGTGATCACACCGTCGCGCAGTGGCCGCCCCGCATTCCAGTTGTCCAGGGCGTCCAGCGCCACCTCGTGCGCCAGGACATCGAGGTCCGCCATGGCGTCCTCGGACAGTGCCGTGGACCCCGGCGCGAAGTCCAGCCTGGCCGGCGGCAGCGCGGCGGAGGGTGCGGGACGGGTCGCGGAACGCGGTGCCTGGGCCGGCGCGGCGTGCGCGCCCTGGTGCTGCTGGGCCCTGCTCCACGAGCCGAGCATCCTCGTCAGCGTTTCCTTGGTCACCGCCGGGTCGAGACCCCGTTGCGTGGCATACGCCGCGACCGTCTGCTCCAGCTCGCTCCAGGTCACGGGGGCGGCGCCCTGGCGTGCCCGCTCCCACGCCGCGAAGCCCTGGATCAGCCCTTGGAACTCCGCCGCCCGCTGCGGAGTGGCGTCGATGTCGACGCCGTGGGTCTCCCGCAGAGCCCGCACCCACCGCAGCATCCGGGTGGTCCTCTGCGGCAGGTTCGCCGGCAGCCCCGCCCGATCGGCCCAGGCGTTCAGGTTCGCCCACTGCGGCTCGGGGCGGAATTCCAGGATGCGGTGCTTGGGGCGGTCCGGATCGTCGAACTTGATCAGGCGAGGCGGCATGCCCCGCTCCGCCGTCTCCACCGTGGTCTGCGCCTCCATCGCGTACACGGTCCGCCCGGTCTGGTTCGCGAGTTCCTGCGCGGCGAGGGTGCGCGCCAGCCGGTCCTTGCCCGGCCCGACCATCGCCATCTCGCACCACAGCAGCCACACCGGCGCGTCCGGCGGCATCGACAGGAGCACCGGGTCCCTGGCGAGCAGCCTGCCGATCTCCTCAGGCGAGACGGTGTGGTTCTGTCCCGTGCTCACCATCGGAACCACCGCACGGCCCCTGTCCCCGTGCCCGACCGCGACGAACGCACCGGTCAGCGACCGGGGCAATGTCCGCAGTCCGCTTTCCCGGGGGGCAGCGATGCCCACGAGTCCCTCGTCGTAATCCGTGTAGTGCGCCATGACCGACACGGTGCGAAGGGCGTCCTCCAGGGCCGCCATGTCCTTCGCGTTCAGGAAGACCCGTCCGGTCAGCGCTTGTCCGTCGATCGTGGTCAGCGCGTACGACTGGATGTCGTCGTCCTGGAACACCGTCCCGTTGGTCGCCGTGATCTGACCCCGGGGGCCCGGGATCACCATGCCCGGATCGTGGGGCAGCCACGTGCCCACCGGCTCCTGCCGCGGGTTGTCGTTCGCCAGCGCGAGCAGCCGTCGGCTGGTGCCGTCGCCCAGGGGCTGCAACCGGAAGTCGCCGTCGGTGGACCAGGCCCGCGCCCGCGCCCGGTCCGCCACCAGCCGCTCGAATTCCATCGTCCCCACGCCGGTGGCGCCGGGCACCAGCAACAGCACCGGTGCACCCTGGGGCCGGGCCGGATCGTGCGCCACGAGCTCCGCGAACTCCTCGTGGTCCACCTCAACCGTCGCCCCCTGGCCGTCACGCACCACCAGCAGGCCGGTGTCCGTGGAGTCCGCGAAGACCACATGAACCGCCTGGCCCCAGGGCGCGGGCTTCAGGTCCCACCCACCGGTCCCGGTCCTCTGGGCGACGTCGTCGAGGTGCAGCTCCGGAATGGGGCGCCCCATCCAGTTCCGCCCCAGGGGCCGTCCGTCAGGGGCGGTCAGCCCTGTCGGGGCCCCCAGGGCCCCTCTCTTCTCGAGCTGATACGCCGCCACCGCCGCCAGGCTTCCGGCCCGGTTGTGCCGTTCCGCGCTCGCCATCACCGACAAGAACTGGAAGGCGGTCTGGGGGGTGAACTGGACCGAACCGGGTATGTGCAGCACCCGCCGCGCGATCCCTTCCAGATCGATCGGCCCGGTCCCGAACCGGGCGTCCCGCGCACGCGCCGCGTCCACCAGCGCCAGCGAATTCATCATCTGCGGGAACATCTGGTGCGCGGCCACGTCCGGCCCGAACGTGGCCTCCAGCACACTCCGCAGCTGCTGCTGGTGGTTCGGCTGGTTCGCCGGCGGCGGAGCCAGGGCGCTCGTCGCCGTCGCACCCGCGACCGCGGCGGGGGCCGGATCAGGTTCGGGCGCGGGGGCGAGGTCGTGGGGCTGCGGCTGGTGGGTGCCCTCGGCGCGGTCCCAGAACGCCCGGTACCCCTCGTAGACCCAGTTCTCCTTCCGCGGGCCGGCGAGCTGGTTCGCCGGACGCGCGTGCACGGCCTTGGGGTCGGGGCCGTACAGCCGCTCCAGCAGCGGCAGCAACGCCTTCTCGTGCTGCCGCACCCAGGCGGGGCCGTTGTTCCGCCGCTGCCTGGTGAACCCGTCCCTGCCGCCGTTGGTGCCCAGGTAGGCGTTGGTGACCTGGGCGAAGTACTCGAATTCGTCGAGGGACGAGTAGTTGGGCTGCTTGCGCTTGCCGGAGGGGTCGCGCAACGGGCCGTCCGGCCAGACCGCGGTGTCCCCCTGGGCCAGCTTGGCGTGGTACGCGTTCCGGATGCGCTGCTGGTCGGCGGGCGACAGCCCGTACTTGTGGAGGGTGTGCGCGAACTCGTGGGTCGTCGTGGAGTAGCCCTCCGGGTAGGAGCGCCGTTCCGCGGGCGCGGACGTCACCTCCCCGAGCAGGTTCTCCTCCGTCACGCCCGCGGTGAGCATCCCGGCGCCACGTACCTCCTCCCACGGGCGCCCGTCGGATGTCGTGGTCCCCGCCAGGTGACGGAACGGGTCCAGCGAGGTCATCGCCTCGCCCTTCGGCACCACGACCACGCGCGCGCCGTCCTTCAGCAGCTTCACCGCCACCTCGGAGTCGCGCAGCATGCGCGCGATCTGGTCCAGCACCTCGCGCCGCGCCGACACCGGCTGGTCCACCCCGGCCGGAACCTGCACCATCAGCTGGGCTGCCGCTTCGGCGAACTCCGCGGCGGACAGCCTCTCGTGCAACCTGTCCACCAGCGCGGGATCGGAAGCCAGCCGCTCGCGATCGGCGGACGACAGCAGCGACAGCTCCCGGGCCCGGTCGCCGGGCGCCATGTCCGGCAGGCGTACCGCCAGGTCCGGGACCGGATCCGCGGCCACCGGTGCGGTACGCGTGGCATCGGCGGTGGCGGGAGCGTCGCGGCCCGCGGTGTCGGATGCGGCCGCCGAGGTGTCGGTGGTGGACCGCTCCGGGGCGGGCGCCGGGTCGGCCGGGAGGTCGCTGGACGTGGTCGCGGTCGGCCTCGGCGGGAGCGGGGCGGCCGGGGTGCTCGGCTCGGTGGGCGTCGTGGCGCCACCGGGGGTGGTGGCGAGGGGCGTCTGGCCGAGGTCCTTCCGGAGCGTGTTGGCCAGCGCGAGGCCCGACGGCGCGTCCACTCCGTTCCTCAGCAGGTGGCCGGCGACCTGCCGTACCGCGTCGCGGTACATGGCCTCGGCGTGGCGGGAGTCCGCCAGGACGGGGGCCGAGGCCAACGGCAGGACCAGGGCGACGGCCTTGTCCCAGGCCCGGTCGACATCGGCCTCGGCCGGCTGCGGTGCGGTCGTGTCCTGCGGTGCGGTCCTGTCCTGCGGTGGGGTGGTGGGCTGCGGTGCGGTGGTGTCCTGCGGTGTCGCCGCCGGGCGCGGATCGCCGTTCAGCGCCGCGTCCTTGAAGTCCGCGTACGCCACGTCCCACATCCGCAGCGAGGCGTTGGCCGCCACCGTGTCGACCGCGGCCGGCCAGGGGGTGGGCTGGGTCATCAGCAGGCGTACCTGGTCGACGGGGTCCAGCGCGCCGACGGGGATCCGCGCGCCGGGGAACGCCGCCGCCACTTCGTGCTCGGGGCCCGGTGTGACGCCCGCCGCGCGCAGCACGGCCGGGGTGACGGTGGCGTCCGGGCCGTGCAGCTGGAGCAGGTCCTCCGCCAGGCCGTCCGGCAGGTCCTGTGCCGTGAGCTGCTTCGCGATCCACTCACGCTGGGCGTCGGTGCGCTGGGGCTGCGGCGGGGCGTGGCCGGGCTCGTCCGGGTGCGCGGCGTGCGGGGGGATGCCGAGGTCGCGCAACCGGGCGGCGGCGTCGATCAGCTGGCCGTGCGCCTGCTGGGCGCGGGCCTGGGCCTCCGAGAGCGCCACGGTGCTGTCCGCGCCGGTGCCGGGCCCGGTCTCCGCGTCGCCGCCGAGTTGGTCGACGGTGCGGATGGCGTCGGCGTACCGGGTGAGCGCGTCCGTGTAGGTGCCGCGCGCCCGGACGATGTCGTCCTGGTGCTGGGCGCCCGGGGTGCCGCTTCCGGGAAGGCGCGGGGCGTCGCCGGGGTGCGGTGCGTTCTCGTCGGTGACCGGGGCGGTGTCGGCGCGCGGCCCGCCCTGCGTGCCCTGGGCGTCCTGCTGCCCCGGGCCCTGCTGGGGGTGGGGCTGCCCGGCGGGGGTCTGGTGCGGCAGGGAGTTCTGAGCCGGGTTCTTGGCCGGCATCCCGCTCTGGGGTCCGGTGGAGTCGTGCGGGGCGTCCGCGAGGTTCTCCGGGGACTCCTCGGTGGCGTCGAGGTTGCCGTCGTCGGCGAGTTCGCCGTCCGGCCGCGAGACGGTCGGGACGCTGGACAGCGGGCTGTTCAGGGCGGCGGGGTTGTTGAGCGCGCCGGGGCTGCTCGGGTTGTTCGGGCTGGTGAAGGGGCTCGGGCTGTTCAGCGCGTCCGGCGTCTTCAGCGCGTCCGGACCGGTGAGCGGGGCCATGGGGTCCGGCATCTCCAGCACGGACGCGATGTTCTGGAACTCCGGGGAGGTGTTGAGGGAGTTCGGATCCTTGAGGAGGTCCGGGCTCTTCAGATAGCCGGCCGCGGCGCTCGGAGCGGTCAGGCTGCTGGGCGGCGTGAGCGCGGAGGGCCGCGGCGCGAACGAGTCCGGCGTGTCGCCGTCGGTGCTGCCGTCGTACGACGTGACCGACGAGGTGTCCGAGAAGCCCGTGGGCTCGAAGAGGGAGGGCTCGTACGACGACTTGGATGACGTGATGGACGAGGTGTCCGAGGCGTCGTAGTCGACGGAATTGTTCTGGGGAACCGGTGTGCCGCCTGCTCCGGTGGCGGGGTTGTAGGGAGCGGGCGGAACGGAGGAGCCGGTGGTCGCGGGAGGGGGGACGGGAGGTGCGGGGGTGACGTTCTTCTGGCCGAAGTCCGAGGTGACCGTGCCGTTGCCCTCGCTGAGGCGCTTGTCCAGGATGTCGAGAGTGTTCTGCTGGTACTTGGTGAAGACGTTCCCGTCGGGGAAGGTCTTGTTGTGCAGGGACAGGGAGCCCTGCGCCGTGGGCCCCATCATGAACAATTCGGATACGGCGCTGAGGCCGGAGCCGACGAGGGACGTCCAGTCCCACTTGCCCAGCACGATCGCCGTGGCGATCGTCTCACCGAAACCCTCGCTCACGAAGTGCGAGGGGATGTCGAACATCGCGTTGTTCGCGTTTTTCTTGGTGAACAGGTTGTTGAACTGGATCTCGAACTTGCCGAAAATGTCCTTGGCGAAATTATTCTTGAAGGTCTTCGACAGGGCGTCCTTGAGGTAGTGCGAGACCGCACCGAAATGACCGATGAAGAATCCGGCCAGGCCGCCGACCGCCGCGTTGATTCCGACGTCTTTCCAGTCGATCCCGTCGGGCTTCTGATCGGGGGGATTGATGGCCATCACCAAGAGCTGAGCGGCGAGGCTCTGGATGGCCTCCTCGATCGCCTCGGACAGCGACGGGAAGAACTGGAGGTACCGCAGGAGGCGATCGATCGTCATCAGGATCGCCAGCCTGGCCCTCATCCTGGCCAGGATCATCTCCGAAGCCGACGCCCCACCGGTGAGCCAGGACACCGCCGCCAGGATCGCCAGCTCGATCATCAGGGTGATGACTTCCATGATGATGTCGAAGTGGGATTGCTGAATCTTGAGGGAGGACTTTCCCTGGTTCGCGGCGTACTGATCCATCTGCGCGGCGAACTGCTGCATGGCATCGCCGCCATTTCTGTTCACCAACTGGGACAGCGACCGCTCGTAGGCCTCCGCCACATTCGGCGGGAGGCCCCCCTTCGCCTCGTCGATGGACGCCAGCATCTGCTGACGCAGATCGAGAATTGCCGTACCGAGATCCGTGTACAGGTCACGACTTTCCCACGCCAAGGCCGCCTTCGCCTTCAACGGCTTTTCGCCGATGAGGACGAACAGCATCTTGCTGACGTCGTCCGGATACTCGATATCGAACATCTAGCGTTTCCCGTGGCCACCACTGGTGTAGTTCTCGGCGTTCACCTTGGCCGCGCCGATCTCGTCCTGGACCGCGTTGCTGGTCCGGTCGATACTGCGCAGGCTCTCCAAGGTGGCCGCCTGCAGCCCCGTCAGGAAATCGGTCAGACTGCCGAGGAACTTCTTGCAGCCCTCGTTCTGCTGCAGGTACTGCGGATTGCTCTGGCGGTAGAAATCGTCCTGGTCGTGCTCATCGCCGTTCCAGCCGGTGACCGCCTGCTCCGTCTCCTCGAACCTCTTCAGGACCTCTTTCGGCGCGCCTGCAAGTGCCTTCATCCCGTCGACGGCCCGCTTCACATCAGCAGGACGCGCCTCATAGGTGTTGTAACCACTCATGACCGATCACCTTCCCCAACGCTCATTGGCTGTCTTCGTCGATCTCGTCGCGCAGCCGGTTCCGGCTCGAACGGCGGGAACGGGCTTGATCACCGTCGAGGGCCGATCCGAAAATCCGGTTCCAGTCGAGGTCGATGCCCCGGCGGGCCGAGCCCTCGGGGCCCGGCCGGGTGAAGGGCTCGAAGGTGTCCATCACCCGGCGGGCCATCTGCGCACGCCCTTGCTGCACGGCCTCCAGGATCGAGGAGGCGAGCTGGGGGCCCGTCATGTTCTGGTGCTTGTTGTCGAGGAACTTCAGCCCCGTCAACTCGCCCTGGGCACCGACGGTCGCCTCCACCACACGGTCGCTCGAGCGCACCGTCGCGGACGCCTGGCGGAGATCCGCCTCCGCCCGCGCGACAGCCGCCTGGGTGGCCTGGAGCTCGGCCATGGCCTGGGCGATGCGCTCCTGCAGCGGTTCGGTCAACGAATACTCCTGCGTAAGGTCAGATGTCGATCATTGTGCAACATCGGGACGACAAGAGGAATTTGAGATTCGTCAGCGTCCGATCACCGCTGGTGCACCTCCCTCGTCGGTGCCCCAGACGTCGTCCTCCTCCGGCTCCCAGACCTCACGCTCACGGTCGCTGCTCTCGGTCTCCGTCTGTCCGGGTCCGCCCGCACCGCCGCCCATCCCCGGCAGGAACGGGTTGCCGCCACTGGTACTGACGGCCTGCCGGTCCTCGTACACACCGCCCTTGCCGCGCGGGGCGGGAGCGCCGCGGCGGTTGCTGACCACGTCACCGCTGTCGATCACGTTGCGGACGCGTTCGGAGGGGCCGCCCTCGCCGCCCTTGCCGCCGCCCATACCACCCATACCACCCATGCCGCCCATGGGCATGCCGCCCATGCCGCCCATGCCGCCCATGCCGCTGACGCCGGGGGGCACCGGGCCGTTGTTCAGCGGAGTGCCACGGCCCGTACCGGGGGACCCGCCGGCGGACTGGCCGGGGTTGCCCAACGACGGCTCCTGATAGGCCTTGTCGTCGTACAGCTCCTCCTCGTAGGAGGGGCCGCCGTAGTCGTAGGAGGGCGGGTTCAGCGCGCCCGAGTACCCACCGCCCGGGTGGGAGCTGCCTCCGGGGCCGCCGTTCCGGTAGTCGGGAAGCGCGTTGTCGGGGTCGTTCAGATAGCCCGTGGTCGTCGTGCCGTCCGGGCTGGTGATCGAGGTGGCACCGGTGTCCGGGTCCACCCGCGAGCTGCTGCCATCGGGGTACTCGGTGACCACCTGGCCCTGCGGGTTCAGGTGGGTGGTGCTGCCGTCGGGGTTGGTCAGCGAGTCGCCGGCGTTGAGCGGCCCGGAGTAGTGGCTGCCGTCCGGCCGGGTGATGGTCGCCGTCTGGCTGTTCGGGTCGATCTCGGACTTGCTGCCGTCCGGGAAGTCCGTCACCACGCGGCCCTGGGAATCCAGGTGCGACTGGCTGCCGTCGGGGTTGGTCAGCGAGTCATCGCCGTTGACCGGTCCGGAGATGTTCGGCGAGAGCTGATTCAGGTCGCCGTTGTTCAGCTGGCTCAGATCGCCATTGTTGAGCTGGCTCAGATCTCGGTTGCCGAGCTGATTCAAGTCGCCATTGTTCAGTGAACCATTGAGCTTGAGCTGCTGCTTCTGGAACTCCTCCTGCTTCTGCTGCTGTTGCTGCTGAAGCTGTTCCTGCCGCTTCTGCTGCTCCTCCTGGAGCTTTTCCTGCTTCTGTTCCTGCTCCTGGCGGATCTGGTCCTGCTTCTGCTGCTGCTCTTCCTGCTTCTGCTCCGCCTGCTTCTGCTGCTCCTCCTGCTTCTTCTCCTGCTCCTGGCGGATCTGCTCCTGCTTCTGCTGCTGCTCTTCCTGCTTCTGCTCCGCCTGCTTCTGCTGCTCCTCCTGCTTCTTCTCCTGCTCCTGGCGGATCTGCTCCTGCTT
>NZ_JBIBJI010000002.1:70836-431679 GCF_042958345.1 Streptomyces sp. NPDC007983 | reverse complement strand
CTTCTGCTGCTGCTCCGCCTGCTTCTGCTCGGCCTCCTTCTCCTTCTCCTCCTGCTTCTTCTCCTGCTCGGCCTGCTTCTGCTCCTGTTCCTGGCGGATCTGCTCCTGCTTGGCCTCTTGCTCCGCCTGCTTCTTCGCCTGCTCCTTGTCCCGCTTCTCCTGCTCCGCCTTCTGCTGATTAACCTGCTGGACCTGGAACGCCTGCGCCTGCTTCTGCGCCTCGTCCTGCTTGGCCTGCTGCTCGGCCTGCTTCTGCTCGGCCTCCTTCTCCTTCTGCTCCTGCTTGGCCTCCTGTTCCTGGCGGATCTGCTCCTGCTTGGCCTCTTGCTCCGCCTGCTTCTGCTCCGCCTCCTTCTCCTTCTGCTCCTGCTTGGCCTCCTGCTCCTTCTCCTTCTGTTCCTGCTTGGCCTGCTGCTCGGCCTGCTTCTGCTCGGCCTCCTTCTCCTTCTGCTCCTGCTTGGCCTCCTGCTCCTTCTCCTTCTTCTCCTGTTCCGCCTTCTCCTGGGCGGCCTTCTCTTCCGCCTCCTTCTTCTCCTTCGCGTACTTCTCCTCGGCCTCCTTCTTCTCCTTCGCGGCCTTGTCCTCCGCCTCCTTCTTCTCCTTCGCGTACTTCTCCTCGGCCTCCTTCTTCTCCTTCGCGGCCTTGTCCTCCGCCTCCTTCTTCTCCTTGGCGTACTTCTCCTCGGCCTCCTTCTTCTCCTTCGCGGCCTTGTCCTCCGCGTCCTTCTTCTCCTTGTACGCCTTGTCCTCGGTGTACTCTTCCTTAATGCCCTTGTCGCCCTTGGTCCGGATGGAGCCCAGATCGAAGTGCGACGATCCCCAGGCCGTGGCCAGATCCTTCAGCGCCTGCTCGGCGGGGTCGATCAGATTGGTCTTGACCGACGCCTCCCAGTCGGCGATCGCCTGATCGCCGACTTCCTTCCAGGTGCTCAGCTCCTTCATGTCGCCATAGGACCGCTGGGCACGACCGCCGGCCTTCCCGTTGTCCCAGGCGAGCTGCGTGAAGTCCGAGGTCGTGCTGTAGTCCCAGTAACCGGTGCCGCCATAAGCGCTGTAGCTGTACTGGTAGTCGGCGTCGACCTGGGTCAGATTGTTGTTCCAGGTCTGCGTGGCGATGTCCGACAACAGGTCGACGAGCCACCGCAGCGGGTTGCCCATGGCCACATTCCAGTAATCCCATTTGTTGTAGATCTTCTGGGCCTGCGTCCTGAGATCCGTCCCCGCCTGCCTGAGCGCCTTGCCCTGCTTGGACACGCTGCCGACTGCCTCCATGTCGTCGGCGTAGTGGCCGTATCGCCTGCCGAGTTCATGGATGAGGTCCCAGAAGACGCCGGCGGCCTGTCCCTTCCAGGCATCGTTCTCGTCCTTGCCCACCTTGTTCTGCCACTCGGTCATGGTGGCGTTGCTGTCCCAGAAGAATTTGGCCACCCGGTCGAAGGCATCCCCGGCCATGTCGAAGGAAGCCAGCCGCACGCCCTTGTCGAGCGGAATGGGAGGCTTCCCGCCCCAGGAGAACCCGAGGGTTCCATTGGGCTCTTCCAGCAGAGCCTTCAGCGCCTTACCCGTCCCATACGAGTAACTGGTCAGGTCGAAGGTGTTCCAGACCGTCCCGTTGTCGCTCGGCTTGAAGTGGCCACCCTCCAACTCCTTGCCGTACTTGCTCTTTCCCTCACCGCCGACGACCTCGCCACCCACCGGCTTGCCGTCCGCGATCTTGGCGCCGAGCAGCGTGAAACGAGCCTTGTAATAATCGACGTCGCCTCCGCTGTACGTATAGAACGGGATCACGAAGTCGGTGTTCTGGATGTCCCACCCGGCGTTCTCGACCATCCAGTTGAAGTCATCCGCGTCGATGGTTTCGACGCTGCCCTGCTTGGTGATCTCCACCTTCATCTGTTTGATGCCGGCGTTGCCGACGATCTGGTCGAACAGCGTGTTCCTCGCCGGCGCTTCATAGCCGGTGAAGAGCTTGACCGCTTTCCACCAGTAGTCGTCGTACTCTTTGTCATCGGCCATGGCGAGGCTCCATCAGAAGGGTCGGTTACTCAAGCAGGGAAAGACTCAACGACGTCGGTGACCGGGCTTATTTGTCGTCCCCGTCGCCCTCCTTCTCGTTCGCCGGCGTCGTCAGGTCGTCCTCCACATCCTCGAAGATGTCGACCAGCTTCTGACCCTCGACGGCATCAAGGCTCTCTCCCTGGGTCTTGAACAGGGAGTCAATGGTTTCCTCGATGGCGTCATCAATGTCATCGAAAAGTGTCACATGGCTCTTCAGAATCCCGTCGAGGAGCGTCACCATGTCCACCACGGCCTTGTTGATCGATTCCCCGTGCGTGCCCGGATCCGACGCCAGATTTCCGATCGCCAACGGAACGGGCGTGCCGAACGGAAGGTTGGGGACGCCGTCGTCGTCCCCCTTGAGCGCCTTCATCGAAGGAATCACAGGGTCCGTCTTGCCGTTCTCGGTTACCGTTTTGAGCGCCTTTTTGAAGTCCGCGAGATCGACTTTGCGGAAGTTCTCGAGCCACTCCTTGTTGAGCTGTGTCGTCGGCTGATTGGTCTCGGCCATGCTCTCGCCCTTTCTCTTACCTCACTGTCCGGATGACACAGCGGGCGGCCGCCCCACGTCTTTCCTTATGTGGAACGGCCGCCCGCACAGCGCTGAGGTCAGCCGCCAATCTTCACGTCCTGCCAGCTCTGCGTCTGGCTCTTCTCGTTCTGCGTGTACAGATCGCGGATGTGGTTCAGCGTCTGAGCATTGTCGCCGAGCCAATTGCCCATGTTGTCGACGGCCTGGTTCCAGGCGGTCTGCTTCTCGTCGTAGGCCAGGCGGTCGTCACCTTCCCAGGTGTTCTTCAGTGCCTGGAGTTCGTCATTGAGACTGCTGATGATCTTCGCGATCTCCTGAGTCTGCAGCCGCATGTCATCAACGGCGTTGTCGACGTGCGCGTAGCTGACGTAGATATATCCGTCAGTGAGGTTGTCGGACATCGGGGACCTCGTCTCGCTCTGGGGGTATGGGGGTGTGGAATGTGTTTCGACCCGTTGTCAGCCGATATCGGGCCGGTGCGACACCGGCCCGCTCCGGGTCACTTTCCGGCGGTGCTGCCCATCAGATTGTCGAAAATGGTCTGCGACTGAGAGAAGGCCTGGTTGACGGCCTCGTTCGACGACCCCTGAGTCATACCCTTGGAACGAAGCGTTTCGTTGAGCTGGTTGATCATGTCCTGCAGGTTCTTGGAGATGATTTCCGCGTGCTCGTCCCAGGAGTCCAGCAGCTTCTGGAAGGCGCCACCGTCACTGCCCTGGAGCGCCTGCATCATGCCCTGCTTGGTGCTCTCGACGTCCTGCCGACGGCTCTGGACACCCGAGAACGCCATCTCGAGGGCCTGGATGCCGTTCCGTGTCCCCTGTTCCTCTGACCGCTGCATGCCTGCCATGACGCTGCCCTTTCCGGTGGATTTCCGCCGCCAGGCCCGATGCGCTGGCGTGGCTTGCGCAACCGGATGCGGAAGCACCAACATCCAGTTGGTCCAGACAAGGATGGTAAGAGGCCGAACAAGCGATGAGCAATGCTTGCCGACAAGAAACGCCGCAACAGAAGGGTTTCAATAGTTTCCCTAGTTTTGCGCGACGCGCGCCGCTCCGACGCAAGCTCAAGCCATCCTCAAATGTCGATATGCCGATGGGGGAAGGCCCCAATTGCCCTCAGTGGCCCACCTTTTTCTTATCGTTGTCGCCGCACGGCGGCGCCGTCGCCTTGCCCCGGCCGGACACCGCGGCCGAGGGCGTCAGATCCGGGCCCGTCGGCACCATGGACAGCAGCGACGACGGCAGCCGCTGCGCCTGCCCCACGGTGTAGCCCAGCGCCTCCAGTGACTTGGCCGTCGGCACCCGGTACTTCACCCCGCTGTCCGTCACCAGATACACGGTGCTGCCGACGTTCGAGCCGTCCGCGCCGAGGGTGTGCACCAGGGCGCCGCCGCCGGGGGGCGTCACGATCCGGTTGACCGTCACACAGGCCGGGGTCAGCCCCTCGGGCGTCGCCTGCGCGGCCCGTCCGAGCTGGTCGCTCGCGGCCAGGGTCACGCTCACCCGCGTACCGTCGTCGCCGGACTGGATGCCCACGCACGGGGTCTCGCCCTCGCCGAGGTCCGCCGCCTTCGGCGGGCTCGGGGGCAGGTCCTCGGTGGTGTCGGCGTCCTCGGCGTCGGGCGCCAGGTGGCCGATCACCGCGTCGGCGCCCAGGGGGACGGCGCTGACCGCCCCGCCCCCGTACGCCTTCTGCCTGGTCTCCGGGTTGCCCATGAGCAGCGCGGCGACCGTGGCGTTGACGGGTGTCAGCCCCTCCTTGCGCAGCACGTAGTACCGGGCGTCGGCACCGGGCGCGGAGACCTGGAAGACCTGTCCGATCCGGGTCTGGCCGCCGCCCAGGGACGGCCCCCGGCCGCCGCGCAGGGGGATGTCGGGGGCGGTCAGATCGGGGCCGGTGGGCAGCGAGTTGAGCAGCGCCGCGGACACCTTCACCGAGGTACGGGAGGCGTAGCCGAGGGCTTCGCGGGCCCGGCCGGTGGTGTCCATCCGGAGCTTGCTGCCCTGCCACACCAGGTAGTCGGCCTTGTCGGGCCCGGTGACCAGCAGCCCCTCGGAGTCGCCGAGCCCGGTGCCGTCGATGTCCTGGCCGACGGCCAGGGCGGTGGCGGTGGAGCCGCCGGTGGTGCCCGAACACACCTGCCACGGGTCGGTGGTGAGGCTGTCGCCACTCGGCAGGTCGTCGGGGGCTCCGGTGATGCCGACCGGCGCGCCGTGCGGGGTGCCGCCGAGCGATGTGCTGCCGACGGAGGCGGTCTTCATCTTCGCGCCGAGGAGCAGCCGCGCCGAGGTGTAGTTGCGCACCGGGCGCAGCCGTCCGTCGAGGTAGAGGTACCGGCCGCCGGTCTCCTTGTTGACCACCAGGGTGTCCTGGGCCCGCCAAGAGTTCTTCGCACCGGGCTTGATCAGGCCGAAGACGAAGGATCCGGCGGCGATCAGGATCGCGATGATCACGCTGATGGCCACGCCCCGGTTGGTCCGGCCCTGGGGGCTCTCCGGGGCGTCGGGGTCGGCGCGCAGCATGCCCGAGGTGAGGCGCCCCATGATGAACATGTGCGCCTGGACCTGGTCGCGCTTGGACTGCACTGTGCGTTTCCTCCGGTTCGGACGGTCAGCCGTTCAGGCCGCGCAGGGCGCTGTACACCCCGAGCACCCACAGGGCCAGCGGCAGCAGGGCGATGGCGGCGGCGGTGTGCAGGATCTCCGCCGCCCGGCCCCAGTACGGCACGAGCCGTCGGCCGGGCACGGTCCACGAGGCGATGGCGATGCCCGCGGTGGCGGCGAGCAGGCTCGCGGCCAGCAGCAGCCGGCGGTCCGGCGAGTAGGACAGGGCGTTGAAGAGGACCAGGAGGAGGAAACCTCCGGCCCCGGGGAGGAAGAGGGAAAGCCGCTGCCATACGTTCCCCAGACCGCGTCCGTGCAGCAACAGCAGCAGGGAGAGCACGACGGCCATGATGACCTCGGGGAGTCCGCCGTCGTGGGTGAGCACGGCCAGGCAGACGGCGCAGGCGGCGCCCACGGCTCCGTAGAGCGAGCTCATCCAGCCGTCGGCGAGCACCGCGCGGGCGGCGACCACGGAGGTGGCGTGCGGCTCGATGCCCTCCTGGAGCTGCTGGGCGTTGGTCGGCAGTGGCGGCATGCGCATGCCGGACATCCGGAAGGACAGCGAGGGGACGAACGCGCCGAGGATGACGGCCACCAGGGCGAGGATGCCGGCCACATGGGCCGGTCCCAGGTCGGTGATGACCATCAGGGCCCCGGCGACGGTACCGAAGACCATGACCACGGCGAGACCGAGGTAGAGCGCGGCGAAGGAGGCCACGGCGGCGAGCGCGACGATCGCGCCGCCCGCGCCCGCGGCGCAGGCAGCCAGCATCCGGGCGCCCAGGACCTCGTGGCTGTGCGGGCCGTCGAAGTCGCCGCCGGGCAGCAGCCATCCGGCGAGTGCGAGGTACGGGCCGACCATGAAGCCGAGGACCGCGCCGGCTGCGGCGTCGCCGACCGCGCGGCTGGCCGAGCCCGCCCCGGCGAGCAGCAGCACTCCGGCCGCCGCCGCGCACAGGGCGCGCAGCCAGGGGGAGCCGCCGGGCAGGGCGAGCACGGCGAGTCCGGCCGCCAGGGCGGTCACCGCGAAGCCGCGCAGCAGCCGGGTGCTGGCCAGCGGGGACCAGCCGTGCGGCCGGTCCTGCATGGTGGTGGAGATGCCGTCGACCAGGTCGTCGAGGTGGACCTCGGGGAGGGCCTCGATACGCGGCCGGAGGTAGATCGTCTCGCCGTCGCGCAGGTCGTAGGAGTCGAGGGTGCGCTCCTCGTCCATCGGTTCGCCGCCGAGGCGTTGGAGCACCCAGCCGCCGTGGTCGATGCCGGTCTCCGCGAGGTCGTCGCCGCTGTAGCCGAGGACGGCGGGCAGCAGGTCGGCCACCGGGACGTCGGAGGGGACCGCGAGGTCGATGGTCTTCGCCGGCGCGCGTACGGTCAGGCGGCACAGACCGGCCACCTGGTTGTCAGTCATCGGGCTGGCTCACGCTTCTTCCGGGGGTCTGCGAGGGGGGTTCCCGGGTTTCCGTTGTGACGGAATGATGTGGGACGGATGATGCTGATGAGACACCAGCGTATGTGCGTGCCATATGTGTCTCCGGGAGGGTGCACATTACTGGCCCCGTCCCTGTACTGGTATACCGAGTTGCACAGTTGTTGTATTCCGGTTGTCTGTGCGGACGTGACGATACGCCACCGACCGAGAGCATTGCCCCCACCGTTGTCCCACCCGTGAGGAGACCATTCCTTGAGTGTGGTCCTGTTCCGCCGCCCGGCCCGTCGGCGCGGCCCCGAAATGCCCGACGGCGAGCTGAAGCTGCAGGAACCCCCCACGCTGCCCGAAGTGGTTCCGGACAGCTCCGCCATCTGGACCTATCTGCCCATGGCGCTCATGTCGGTCTCCATGATGCTGATGTTCATGAGACCGGGCATGAGCGGCGGCGGCAGCAGCCACTTCATGTACCTGGCCATGGGTCTGATGGTGCTGTCCTCGGCAGCCATGATGCTCGGTCAGATGATGCGCAAGACAAGCGAGCGCAAACAGCGTCTGAAGGGTGAGCGCCGCGACTACCTGCGCTATCTCACCCAGATCCGGCGCAAGGTCCGCACCGCCGTGACCGATCAGCAGAAGGCGTTGGCGTGGCGGCACCCGCCGCCCTCGGCCCTGTGGTCGCTGGCGGGCACCACCCGGCTGTGGGAACGCCGCCCGCAGGACGAGGACTTCGGCGAGATCCGGGTGGCCGTCGGGGAGCAGAAGCTGGGCCTGCGGCTGACGCCCACGGCGACCACCCCGGTCGAGGACCTGGAGCCGCTGACGGCGCACGCGCTGCGCAGCTTCATGCGGGCCTACTCCACCGTGCCCGAACAGCCCATCGCCATCTATCTGCGGGCCTGGGCGCGGGTGATGTTCCGGGGCGACGAGGAGCGGATACGTTCCCTCGCCCGCGCGATCATCGCCCAACTGGCCACCTTCCACGCCCCGGACGACGTGTGGGTGGCGGTGTGCGTGTCGGACGAGCGGCGCGCGGACTGGGAGTGGGTGAAGTGGCTCCCCCACAACCTCCACCCCCAGGAGAACGACGGCGCGGGAGCGGCCCGGATGTTCGTCTCCGCCCTCAACGAGCTGGAGGACCTGCTCGGCGCGGAATTCATGGAACGGCCCTCGTTCGACCCGGACGCCTCGACCGGGCGTGACGAGCCGTTCACCGTGATCGTGGTGGACGGCGGCGCCGTCCCCGGCCGGCACCGGCTGGACGGGGCGGGCTTCCGCAACTGCGTCGTGCTCGACCTGACCGGCGCGCTGACCTGGCGCCCGGGGCGGGTCACCCTGCGCTTCGACGTCAGCGAGGACTCCTTCGAGCTGGTCCGCACCGACCGCGAGCGCAAGGAGCAGACCACCCGGCTCGGCCGCCCCGACGCCTTCGGGCCGGTCGGCGCCACGGCCCTGGCCAAGCGCCTCGCCCCGTACCGGATGGGCATGGGCGGCGGCGACGCCGCCGAGCCGCTGTCCTCGGACGTCGAACTGACCACCCTGCTGGGCATCTCCGACCTGTACCGCCACGACCCGGACACCCTCTGGAAGCAGGCCACCGGGTCCAACCGGCTCAAGGTGCCGATCGCGGTCGGCCCCGACGGCACCCCGGTGGAGCTGGACATCAAGGAGTCCGCGCAGGGCGGCACCGGGCCGCACGGCATGCTCATCGGGGCCACCGGCTCCGGCAAGAGCGAGCTGCTGCGCACCCTGGTGCTGGCGCTCGCGCTGACCAACTCCTCCGAGACGCTCAACTTCGTCCTGGTGGACTTCAAGGGTGGCGCCACCTTCCTCGGCCTGGACGAACTGCCCCACACCTCCGCGGTGATCACCAACCTCGCCGGGGAGGCCGCGCTGGTGGGCCGCATGCAGGACGCCCTGCACGGTGAGCTGATCCGCCGCCAGGAGCTGCTGCGGTCCGCCGGCAACTACACCTCGGCCCTGGACTACGAGAAGGCGCGGGCCTCGGGCACCCCGCTGGAGCCGCTGCCCAGCCTGTTCGTGATCGTCGACGAGTTCAGTGAGCTGCTCGCCGCGCACCGCGAGTTCATGGAGCTGTTCGTGATGATCGGACGGCTCGGGCGCAGCCTCGGCGTCCATCTGCTGCTCGCCTCGCAGCGGCTGGACGAGGGGCGGATGCACCAGCTGGAGAGCCATCTGTCGTACCGCATCGGTCTGCGCACCTTCTCCGCCATGGAGAGCCGCGGTGTGCTGGGCGTGCCCGACGCCTACCAGCTGCCGCCGCAGCCCGGCAGCGGCTACCTCAAGTCGGGTGTGGAGGCGCTGACCCGGTTCCGCGCCGCGTACGTCTCCGGCCCGTACCAGCAGCGGCGCAGCCGGGTGAACCAGGCCCGGGTGGCCAGCCAGACGGTGCCGTGGACGGCGGCGTACGTGGTGCCCCGCCAGCTCCCCGACGTTCCCGAGCCCGAGCCGGAGCCGGAGGAGGAGACCAGCGACACCCTGCTGTCGGTGGCCGTGGACCGGCTGCTGGGCGCCGGACCCGCCGCCCACCAGGTGTGGCTGCCGCCGCTGGACCTGCCCGCGACACTGGACCAGGTGCTGCCGCCGCTGACGCCCGATCCGGAGCTGGGGCTGACCACGGTCGGCTCGCCGCTGCGCGGGCGGCTGACGGTGCCGATCGCCATCGTGGACAAGCCCTTCGAGCAGCTGCGCGACCTGCTGAGCATCGACCTGTCGGGGGTCGGCGGCCACGTCGCCATCGCGGGCGGTCCACAGAGCGGCAAGAGCACCATGGTGCGCACCATCCTGACCGCGCTGGCCCTCACCCACACCCCGCGCGAAGTGCAGTTCTACTGCCTGGACTTCGGGGGCGGCACGCTGGCGTCGCTGGCCGAGCTGCCGCACACCGCCGGGGTCGCGGCGCGGCTGGACTCCGAGCGGGTGGGCCGTACGATCTCCGAGGTCACCTCGCTGCTGGCGGACCGCGAGCGGTTCTTCCTGACCCACGGCATCGACTCGATGGCGACGTACCGCCGCCGCCGGGCCGCGGGCGAGTTCGCGGACCAGCCGCACGGCGATGTGTTCCTCGTGATCGACGGCTGGTCCACGGTGCGCCAGGACTACGACCGCAACATCCAGACGTTCGCCTCCATCGCCTCCCGCGGCCTGAACTACGGCATCCACCTCATCGTGACCACCGCCCGCTGGGTGGAGCTCACCGCGGCGGTGCGCGACCAGGCCGGCACCCATCTGGAGCTGCGGATGGGTGACGCCATGGACTCCGAGATCGACAACCGCCGCGCCTCCACCGTGCCGCGCATCCCGGGCCGCGGCCTCACCCGGGAGGGCAAGCTGCACTACCTCACCGCGCTCCCCCGCATCGACGGGATGGAGTCGGCCGAGGACCTGTCGGAAGGGGTTTCCGGTCTGGTGTCGGCGATCAAGGAGAGCTGGCCGGGCCCGGCGGCCCCGCGGGTGCGGATGCTGCCGACGGAGCTGCCCGCCAAGCAGCTTCCCCCGGCCGGGGGCGACTTCCGGGTGCCGATCGGCCTGGAGGAGGAGCGGCTGTCGGTCGTCTGGCACGACTTCAGCGAGAGCCCGCACATGGTCGTGGTGGGCGACACCGAGAGCGGCAAGACCAACCTGCTGCGGCTGATGGCCAAGTCCATCATGGACCGGTACACCCCCGCCGAGGCGCAGATCGTGCTCGTGGACTACCGCCGTGACCTGGTGGAAGCGGTGCCGGAGGAGTACCGGCTGGGCCACGCGGTGTCCATGGGCGCGCTGAAGGACATGATCGACGGGACCGCCCGCGCCGTACAGACCCGGGTGCCGGGCCCGGACATCGCCCCGGGCCGGATGAAGCAGGCCGACTGGTGGCCCGGGCCGCGGCTGTTCATCCTGATCGACGACTACGACATGCTGGGCGCCGGCATCGGCAACTCGCCGTTCGACCCGCTGCTCAACCACCTCGCGCTGGGCTGGGAGGTCGGGCTGCACATCATCGTCACCCGCTCCGCGTCCGGCGCCGGGCGCGGGCTGAACGAGATGCTCATGCGGCGGCTGCTGGAGGTCAACACGCCCGCCCTGCTGATGTCCTGCCCGCCCTCGGAGGGCTATCTGCTGGGCAACGTCAAGGGCCGGAGCCTGAACCCCGGGCGGGCCATCCGGGTCGCCCGCCGCAAGACCACTCAGGTCCAGACGGCGCTCGTGGACACGTCGGCCACGTAAGCCGGCCCAGAGGAGTAAAACCCGTAAATGGTTCCGCCCCCGGTGCTCGGCACCGGGGGCGGTTCCCGTTCTCGGCGAGGATTCCGGCGGAGATTCCGGCGGGGGCATCCGCCGGGGTATCCGCCCGGGGTTCCGGTCCGGGTATCCGGTCCGGGTATCCGGCCGGGGTGTCCGGTGGTCTTATCCGGTCGGGGTAACCGGCCGGCTCAGCGGAAAATCCGGTGCGAACATCTAGGGGATTCCCCAGAATTCGCGGCAGGGATCACGCGCGGTCCGGGCGTTCTCAGACCGCCGGCCGGTCCTCCTGGCCCGCCGGGCGCCAGCCCCGCGCCCGGCCGCGCGGGATCACCACCGCGGCGGCCGCCACGAGCAGCACCACGCCGCCGCCCGCGCCCGCGATCAGCAGCGCGCGGTGGCGCGGCTGCGGGGAGGCGGCCGGGGGAATCTTCGCGGGGGCCGGACGGGGTGTGGTGCCCTGCCGGTCGGTGAGGACGGTGGTCAGCGCCGCGTACGGGTCCAGCCGCGGCGGGACCGCCGGATAGGCCGCCGTGACCAGCTGGCGGGACACCTGGGCGGCGCTCATCCCCGGGTGCCGCGAACGCACCAGCGCCGCCGCCCCGGCGACGTTGGCCGCCGCCAGCGAGGAGCCGGAGCCGATGAAGTGCCCGGAGCCGCTCGGACCGACGCTGACCGCCACGTCCCCCGGCGCCGCCAGGTCCGCCCCGTCCATCTCCGGCGCGTTCTTCGGGCGGCTGCCGTCCGGGCCGTAGTCCATGACCGACAGCACCCCGGGCGCGGCCGCGGGCCAGTACCAGGGCGCGGGCTCGGCCGGTTCGTTGGTCTCCGGGTCGTCGGGCATCGCGTCCGGGGCGAACGGGGCGACGACGAGGGCGTCGTTCCGCGTCGCGTACGCCACGGCGGCGGTCAGCACGGACTTGCCGGTGGGCACCGCGCGCCCCACGTAGACGACCTTCGCGCCGCCGTCGACCGCGGCCCGTATCCCGCTCGCCAGCCGGTCCGCCGTGGGGTTGCCGCGGCTGTCCGTACCGCGCACCGCGAGGATCCGCGCCGCGGGCGCCGCGCCCGCCACGCCCGAGCCCTTGCCGGGCGCGGCGGCGATCAGGCCGGCGGCGAAACTGCCGTGCCCCACGCAGTCGGTGCCCGCGTCGCCGGCCGCAGTGACCCGGCCGGTCAGGGCGGGGATGTCCGTCCCCACACCGGTGTCCACCACCCCCACGGTCACGCCGTGGCCGTCCGCCAGCCGCCAGCTGCGGCTCAGGCCCAGCGCCTGCCGCGTCCACGGCTCGTCACGGGCCGTCTCGCCCGACGCCTTGGTGCACGGCGCGTCGGGGCCCAGAACGGCCGGGATGACGGGCAGTTCGACGGAGTCCGCGGCGGCGGGGGGAGCCTGGGCGGCCAGGGGTGCCGTGGCCAACAGGGCGGCGGCCACCGCCCGTGCCGCCGTACGGCGAGGAGAACGAGCACGTCGCATGGCGCGCACGATACGCGCAGGACATCACCACGAGGTAACGTGCACCGGGTACCAACTACCGTGGTGCGACCCGGGAGCGGGTCCACGGCCGGTCCTGCGGACCGGCGCCGGAGACACCTGGATGAGGGTGCCGCGGTTCCCGTAGCCTTTCCCCGCGTGGTCGTCCCTCCCTCCCCCGCTTCCAGCAAGCCCGGGCTTCGGGCACCGAGGGTCGGCAGCGGCATCACAACGAGGAGGTCCCAGCGTGTCACGGCAGTTGCTCACGGTCGGTCCGGACCAGCCGGAGGGCTTCCGGACGATCGGCGAGGCCCTGGAGAAGGCGCGCACAGGAGCGGTGATACGCGTCCGGCCCGGCCGTTACCGCGAGAACCTCACGGTCCGCACGCGCATCACCATCGCCGGTGACGGGGAGCGCGGCAGCGTGGAGATCTGCCCGCCCCGGGGCACCGCCGTGGTGCTCGTCGCGGACGCGGTGATGCTCACCGACCTGACCCTGCGCGGCGGCAACGAGGACCTGCCGGTGGTGGACGCGCCCCGGGGCCAGGTGGCCATGGACGGCTGCACCGTGGTGGGTTCGGGCTGGACGGCCGTCCTCGCCCGCGAGAACGGCTCGGTGGCCATCCGGGACTGCCGGATCTCCAACCCCGAGGGCGCCGGGGTCGTGGACACCGCGCCCACCGGCAGCGTGGTGGCCGACTCGGTCTTCGAGCACCTGGGCACCTCCGCCATCGTCCTCGGCGAGCAGGCCCGCACCACCGTCCGCGGCTGCCGGGTGCGGGACGCCCAGGGCAACGGCATCCTCGCCAACGGCGAGGCGCAGGGCCGGGTGGAGGACTGCGACGTGTCCGGCACCGAGAAGCCCTCCATCGCCCTCGAGGGCAAGTGCTCCACCCATGTGCTGCGCGCCCGCGTGCACGACACCTCGGTCGGCGTCTACATCACCAGCAGCTCCCGGCCCACCCTCGAAGAGGTCACGGTCACCGACACCTCCGGCCCCGGCATCGTCCTCTCCTCCGGTGCCGACCCGGAACTGCTGCGCTGTGTCACCTCCCGCACCAAGGGCAACGGACTCGCCGTCACCGAGCGCTCACGGGGCACCTTCCAGGACTGCGCGTTCGACGCCGCGACCGCCCCCGCGATCCGGGTGATCGGATCGAGCGCGCCGCTGCTCACCGGCACCACCGTGCGCGACTGCGCCGACAAGACCGCGTCCGTGCTGCTGGCCGAGGGGTGCTCGGCGGAGTTCGACCGGCTGGAGGTGGCCGACGCCGCCGGGGTCGGCATCTCCATCCGTACCAACGCCAATCCGCTGCTGAGCCGGGCGCGGGTGGCCGACGCCCGCGGCCACGGCCTGGAGGTGGCCGAGGACGGCCGCGGGCGTCTTGAGGTGTGCACGATCGAGAACGCGGAGGGCGTCGGCATCCGCATATCCGACGGCGGCGCCCCCGACATCCGCGACTGCGCGGTGCGCGGGACGGGCCAGGCCGGGATCGCGGTCGGCTCCGGGGGCCGCGGCACCCTCAGCGACTGCGAGGTCCGCTCCAGCGCCACCTCGGCCCTGCACGTGGAGGGCGGCGGCGAGGTGACCGCGCACCGCCTCCACCTGGCCGAGTCCGGCGCGCACGGCGTCCTGGTCGCCGAGGGCGCCCGGGCCACGCTGGAGGCATGCCAGGTCACCGGCAGCACCGGCGACGGCATCCGGGTCGACAGCGCCGAGAAGGTCACCCTCACCGGCTGCACCACCCGGGACAACCGTGGCGCGGGACTCAAGCAGTCCCGGCCCAGCGACCGGCTCACCGTCGAGGGGCTGGACAGCAGCGGCAACGTCGCCGAGGACGCCTGGGGCGAGACCGCCGGGGGCACCGGCGCCGAGACGGCCGCGGGCGGCGGGGCGAAGACGCCGGAGGGCCCGCTGGAGGAGCTGGAGTCGCTCATCGGCCTGGCCGACGTCAAACACCAGGTCCGCACCCTGATCAACCTCAACCAGCTCGCCCAGCGCCGCGCCAGCCTCGGCATGCCCGCCCCGCCGATGAGCCGCCACCTGGTGTTCTCCGGCCCGCCCGGCACCGGCAAGACCACCGTCGCCCGGCTCTACGGCGGCATCCTCGCCGACCTCGGCGTGCTGCGCTCCGGCCATCTGGTGGAGGTCTCCCGGGCCGACCTCGTCGCCCAGATCATCGGCGGTACGGCCATCAAGACCACCGAGGCGTTCAACGAGGCCCTGGGCGGGGTGCTGTTCATCGACGAGGCGTACACCCTGCTCTCCGACAGCAAGGGCTCCGGTGCCGACTTCGGCCAGGAGGCCATCGACACGCTGCTGAAGCTCATGGAGGACCACCGCGACGACGTGGTCGTCATCGCCGCCGGATACACCGACCAGATGACCACCTTCCTCAGCTCCAACCCCGGTCTGGCCTCCCGGTTCACCCGCACCATCGAGTTCGCCAACTACTCGGTGGACGAGCTGGTCACCATCACCGAGTCCATGTGCGGGACGCACCGGTACGAACTCGACCCGAGCACCCTGGACGCGCTCGCCCGCCTCTACGAGCGCATGCCGCGCGACTCCACGTTCGGCAACGGCCGTGCGGCACGCCGGGTGTTCGAGGAGATGGTGGACCGGCAGGCGTTCCGCCTCGGGTCGATGGCGAACCCGGCCGAGGCGGACCTCACGCTGCTGCTGCCCGAGGACGTCGCCGACGACGCGTCCGTCAGCGGCGCGGACAGCCCCCGTAACTCCAAGGACCTGCTGGCCGAGCTGGACGCGATGGTCGGCCTCAACGCCGTCAAGCACGAGGTGACCGACCTGGTCAACCTGCTGGAGGCCACCCGGCAGCGGCAGGCAGCGGGCCTGCCGACGCCGAAGATCAGCCACCATCTGATCTTCTCCGGCCCGCCCGGCACCGGTAAGACCACCGTCGCCCGGCTCTACGCGGACCTGCTGCACTCCCTCGGCGTGCTGAACACCGGTCAGCTGGTGGAAGTGGCCCGCGCCGATCTGGTCGGCCGCTACGTGGGACACACCGCGCAGCTCACCAAGGAGGTGTTCGAGCGCGCCTTCGGCGGGGTGCTGTTCATCGACGAGGCGTACACCCTCACCCCCGAGGGCGCGGGTTCCGACTTCGGTCAGGAGGCCGTCGACACCCTGCTGAAGCTCATGGAGGACCACCGGGACGAGGTGGTGGTCATCGCCGCCGGATACACCGAGGAGATGCGCCGCTTCTTGGCCTCCAACCCCGGTCTGGCCTCGCGCTTCAGCCGCACCGTCGAGTTCGAGCACTACAACTCGGAGGAGCTGGTCACCATCATGAGCGGCTACGCGGCCGCCTCCGGCTACGACTGCCCCGAGGAGACCCTGGCGGCGCTGCGCGCCTATGTGGACCTCATCCCGCGCGACCGTTCCTTCGGCAACGCGCGCACCGCCCGCCAGCTGCTGGAGGCGATGATGACGCGGCAGGCCCGGCGCATCGGCACCATGGCCGCGCCCGGTCTGGAGGACCTGCGGCTGCTGCTGCCCGGCGACCTGCCGGCGGGTTCCGCGCAACCCGCCGGCTGATCGGCGCCGCCGCTACGGGGAGGCCGTCTCCGCCGAGACGGCCTCCGTGTCCTCCCCGGGGGCGGTGGCCAGGATGAACTCGTACAGGTCCTCGTGCGTCAGCCCCAGCTCACCGCCGTCGATCCTGGCGTTCCACCGCTCCACCAGGTCCAGGTGCTCGCGCCAGGCCGCCCGGTTGCGCATGATGTCGCGCCGGTAGGTGACCAGGTCCATGGTGGCGAGGTTCCAGGAGTCCGGGCCGCCGCACAGGGTCTTCGCACGGATGCCCACCGAGCCCTGGTCGAGCGCGGCCGGGAAGGTGGCGCACACCATCGGGCGGTGGACGTACGCGCCGCACCGGGCCTTGCCGGGGGCGATCTCCATCAGGAACACGCACCCCTTGGTATCCGGCCGGTGCCGGAGGTGGAGGTCGTACAGCGGACCGCCGGGCCGGAAGCGGAAGTCGCTGTTGTCCTCCTCCTTGCCCTCCTTCAGGTAGACGAACTCCCTGGGGTGGACGGCCATTCCGGACGCCAGCCTGCGGACGTCCGCGACGGTCACATGGACGTTGTACTCCCGGCAGCACCTGCCCCCGCAGTCGGCGCAGCCCGCCAGGTTCGCTCCGCCGCCGTTCACGCGACCACGTCCTCGGGCCAGGGCGCACCGGCTTCGCGCGCGGCCTGCGCCTCCAGCAGATAGCGCTGGAAGTCCTCGGCGTCCGGCGGGGTTTCGGCCTTCCCGGCCAGCGTGTTCCAGCGGGCGACCAGCTCGAACCAGTGGTCCCGGTCGGCGGTCCACTGACGCTCGGCCTCGGCCAGCTCCTCCTCGTCGAGCCGGTGTCCGGGCCCGTCCGTGCGCTCGGCCTTCGCACCGGGCAGCGAGGGGAACATGCGGCAGGACACGGGCGCGAGTTCGCCCAGCCCGCAGCGGCCGGTGCCCTCCAGGGTGCGTATGTGGAAGACGCAGCCGTGGGCGGCGTTGGCCACCCGGACGTTCACCCGGCGCCGCGCGTTGTCCAGCACCACCCCGGTCGGATCGTTGGCGGCGGCCGGCGCGGTCTGCGTGAAGTGCCACGGCTCGAGTGCCAGGGTGCGGGCGATACGGACGAGGTCCGCACCGGTGACGTAACGGGGTCCGCGATAGCACAGCGCCTTCGCTCGGGAGGTCTGCCATTGGGCTTCGGGGCCCGCGAGGCTGTCCACAGTCAATCCATCGTCCCCTTCGAACAGGGCGAAACGAGAAGCTTTTTCAACGTAGTCGCCAGTGAGCGTAGTCGAACGGATCTGTGAATCTCCCTGGAAAACCTTGTACGGCGACGCGTCGTCAGGCAGGCCCGCCCATGGCCGCGATGCGGCGGGCGAGCCGGGCGGCGGCCTGCCGCAGCTCCGGAGGGTCCAGCACCTGCGCCTCGAAGCCCAGCCGGGCCACGTGGACGGCGAGCCAGTCCAGGTCGTCACCGCCGGCGACGAGCACGCACCAGCCGTCGCGGTCGTCCTCCACGCGGCCCACCTGGGGCGGGACCAGCTCGCGCACCCGGTCGGGCGGGGCGTGCAGCCGCACCCGGGCGAGGTAGCGGTACGGCGCGCCGGTCACGGACCGCTGTACGTAGGCGACGGGGTCCGGATGCTCCCGCGGCCGGAAGCGCCAGGTGGTGGCCACCGCCTCGCGCATCCGGTCCAGCCGGAAGGTGCGCCAGTCGTCGCGGTCGGTGTCCCAGGCCATCAGGTACCAGCGGCGGCCGGTGGTGACCATCCGCACCGGCTCGACCGTGCGCTCGCGCTCGTCGCCGCCTCGGGCGGCGTACCGGAAGCGCACCCGCACGGCGTCGCGGCAGGCCCGGGCGAGGGTCACCAGCAGCTCCGCGTCGATCTCGACGCCGGGGCCGACCAGGGTCTCGGTGGCGCCGTGCACCGCCCGCACCTCGGCGCGCAGCCGGGGCGGCATCACCTGGTCGAGCTTGGTGAGCGCCCGCAGCGCCGCCTCGCCCGCCCCGGCGACCGTGCCGCCGGACGCCAGCCGCAGCGAGACCGCCGTCGCGATCGCCTCCTCGTCGTCGAGGAGCAGCGGCGGCAGCCGGGTGCCCGCGCCGAGCTGGTAGCCGCCGCCGACGCCCGCCGTCGCGTGGACGGGGTAGCCGAGCGTCCGCAGCCGCTCCACGTCGCGGCGCACCGAGCGGTCGGTGACGCCCAGCTCGGCGGCGAGTTCGGCGGCGGTCCACGACGCCCGGCGCTGGAGCAGCGCCAGCAGCCGCAGCACCCGTTCGGTCGTGCCCTCGACGGTCATGCGCTCATCCTTCCACCGATCACGGAACGATCCTGTCCGCGATGTGCGCAAGGCTGCGCTCATGACCGACCAGATGTGGAACCCCCTGCTGCGGGACCAGCTCGCCTGGCACTGGACCCACCAGCTGCGCGACCGGCTCGACGGACTCACCGACGACGAGTACTTCTGGGAACCGGCCCCCGGCTGCTGGAACGTGCGCCCGCGCGGCACCGGCACCGCCCCGGTGCGGGCCGGGTCCGGCGCGATGACCATCGACTTCGCGATGCCGGAGCCCGACCCGCCGCCGTTCTCGACGATCGCCTGGCGCCTCGGCCATGTGATCGTCGGCGTCCTGGCGATGCGCAACGCCGCGCACTTCGGCCGTACGCCCACCGACTACCAGTCGTATCCCTACGCCGCGACCGCGGCCGAGGCGCTGGCCCAGCTCGACGCGGAGTACGCCACCTGGCAGGCCGGGGTCGAGGCCCTGGGCGAAGCCGGGCTCGCCCGCCCGTGCGGGGCGGCGGAGGGGCCGTACGCCGACCATCCGATGGCGGCGCTCGTGCTGCACATCAACCGCGAGATGATCCACCATCTGTCCGAGGTGTGCCTGCTGCGCGACCTCCATCTGCACACCCATCGGACCCCACGGGAGGCGAGCTGAGATGGCCCGCGACGTTCAGATCACCTTCGACTGCGCCGACCCGGCCGGGCTGGCCGCGTTCTGGGCCGAGGCCCTGGGCTACCGGGTGCAGGACCCGCCCGGGGGCTTCGAGTCCTGGGATCAGGCCCTGGAGGCGATGGGCGTGCCGCCCGGGAGACGCGGCGACGCCTCGGCGCTGCTCGACCCCGACGGCTCCGGGCCGCGGCTGTTCTTCCAGCGGGTGCCGGAGGGCAAGCGGGCCAAGAACCGGGTGCACCTCGACGTACGGGCCGCGCCCGGGCTGGAGGGCGACGCGCGGATGGCGGCGCTGGAGGCGGAGGCCGAACGGCTGATCTCCCACGGCGCCACCCGGCTGGAGCGCCATGAGCCCGCTCCCCCGCTCGGCACCGGGCACCTGGTGATGGCCGACCCCGAGGGCAACGAGTTCTGCCTCGACTGACCAGGGGGACTGCCGGGGCTGTCAGCCCCGGTCGGACGGCTCCGGGCGGGGCGTCGAGGCGTCCGCGGCCGCGTCGATGACCTCGCCCAGGGTCGCCCGGGAGCGCTGCAGGTCCCCGATCATCCGGTCGATGCGGTCGCGCTCCGCCAGCAGGTCGGTGACCAGCCGGGCGTCGGCGGTGGCGGAGGGTCCGCCGTCCGCGTCCCGCATGCAGGGCAGCAGCTGCGCGATCTTGGAGCTGCACAGCCCGGCCGCGTACAGCTCCTGGATGCGGACCACGCGGTCGACCGCGCCCTCGGTGTAGTCGCGGTGCCCGCCGGGGGTGCGCTCCGCCGTCAGCAGGCCCTGCTCCTCGTAGTAGCGCAGGGACCGCTCGCTCACCCCGGTACGCCTGGCCAGCTCACCGATCCGCATGACGCACCTCACTGCCTTCGCGGTTGAACCTGACACTGATGTTAACTCCTAGCTTGGCGGGCATGACGGACACACACCTGGCCCCGAACCTCTTCGCCCCCGCCCGCCTCGGCCCGCTGCGCCTCGCGAATCGCCTGGTCATGGCGCCGATGACACGCAACCGCGCCACCGCCGACGGCGTTCCGACGCCCCTCATGGCCACCTACTACGCCCAGCGCGCCTCCGCCGGGCTCATCATCGCCGAGGCCGCCACGCCCAGCGCGGTCGGCCAGACCTACCCGAACATCGCCGCCATCCACAACGCCGCGCAGGTGGCCGGATGGCGCCGAGTCACCGAAGCGGTGCGCGCCGCGGGCGGCGGGCAGATGTTCCTGCAGCTCCAGCACGGCGGCCGGAACGGCCACCCCGACACCAGCGGGCTCACCCCGATCGCGCCCTCTCCGATCCCGCTCCCCGAGGCGATCCACACCCCGGCCGGGAAGCAGCCCGCGGTCACCCCGCGCGAGATGACGGCCGACGACATCCGCACCACCGTGGCCGACTTCGCGACCGCCGCGCGCAACGCACTGGAGGCGGGCTTCGCCGGTGTCGAGGTGCACAGCGCCAACGGCCATCTCCTCCACCAGTTCCTCGCCCCGAACACCAACCGGCGCACCGACGCCTACGGCGGCCCGATCGACCACCGCGTCCGCTTCGCCGTCGAGGTCGCGGACGCGGTGGCCGCCGAAATCGGCGCCGAGCGGACGGGCTTGCGCATCTCCCCCGGCAACACCGTCAACGGCATCGAGGAGGGCGAGGAGACCGGCGACCTGTACGCGGCGCTCGTCTCGGCACTGGCCGACCGCGGTCTGGCGTATCTCCACATCGGCTTCGCCGACCCGGACTCCCCCGTCTACCAGGACATCCGCAAGCGGTGGCCGGGCACGCTCATGGCCAACCCCGTGCTGCCCGCCGACCGGATCCCCGCCGACGGCGGCAGGCACGCGGCCGAACGCCTGCTGGCCGCCGACGCCGACCTCATCGCCCTCGGCCGCCCGTTCCTCGCCAACCCCGACCTGGTCGAGCGGCTGCGCGACGGCAGCGCCGTCAACCCGGTCCGGGACCGGTACCTGATGTACGTGGGCGGGGAGACCGGCTACACCGACTACCCCGTCGCCGGCGCGTAGCGGGCACCGCTCGGATCAGCTCCAGGACCCGTACGCCGTACGCGTCCAGCCCGACCTCGGCGACGGGTTCGCCCGTCGCCGAGGTCGTGCGGTTCCCGTCGCCAGGCTGCCGCCGCGGCGGATGGCCCGGCGGAAGGAAAGTAAGGAACTTGCTAGGGACTGTGCCCGCTTAATGCTGTAGGGGGCAGCAGCTCGGGTTCACTTACGGAGAATGATGCGGCAGCACACGTTCGGGGCAAGCGAGAGTGGTTCCACGCCCTCCGCCGAGGAAGTGGTGTCGGGGGCGGAAGAGGCGTCTTCTCTGCTACGGCGCAAAATCGACATCAACCTCATGATTCCGCTGCACGCCCTGCTGACCGAAGCGAACGTCACACGCGCCGCCGAGCGGACCATGGTGGGCCAGCCGGCCATGAGCGCGTCGCTGGCGAAACTGCGCAAGCACTTCGGCGATCCCCTGCTCGTGCGCGATGGCCGCACGATGGCCCTGACCCCGCTGGGGGCGTCCCTTCGGGGGCCGGTGACCAGGGCGATCGAGTCCATCCACGCGGTCATGGACAGCACGTCCTGCTTCGACCCGGGCCTTCTGGACCGCACGTTCACCGTCGTCGCCAGCGACTACATATCCATCGTCCTGCTGAAGCCCTTTCTGCGGACGATCGCGGACGAAGCGCCGCGTCTGCGGCTGAACATCGTCGCGCCACGCGACGGCATGGTGCCGTTGGTGCGGCGTGCTCAGTGCGATCTGCTGGTGGCACCGGGCCCGCTCATGCCGAAGGAGATCCTCAGCTACCGGAACCGGGATCTGTTCACCGACGAGCTGCTGGTCATCGCCGACCAGGACAACGACCGCATCGGTGAGACCGTCGGCATCGACGAACTCCACCGGCTCGGATACCTGGAGGCGATTCCGCGGGTCCTCCAGGAGTCCGGTCCGGAAACCCCCGCCACGAGCGCCGGACGCATCCTCTCCGGGGGTTATTGCTCGGTGGCCATGCACGTGGTCGCCGGGACGCGGCTGGTGACCCTGGCGCAGGCCCGGCTGTTCTCGCTGATCGGGCCGGCGTGCGGGCTGCGTGCGGTGAGGCTGGACGCGGAGCTGCCGCCGTTGGTCCACACCATGTACTGGCATCACCGGCACACCGCCGACCCGGCGCACATCTGGCTGCGGGACAAGCTCGCCGAGGCCGCGGCGGCGCTGGAGCCGCTGGGGAGCGTACTGGCCGGGCTGCCGCACGTCCGGCGGCCCGGCGCCGCCCTCACACCCCGCCTCGCGCCCCCGGCCCTCGGCGGGATGTGAGCCCGTCCTCACGGCGGGCCCATGGCGTACTCGGACGCGACGGACAGGCCGTCCGCGGTGGCCAGCACGGCGTCCAGCCCCTTCGTGACGCGGGCGCCGCCGATCACCCGGTGGTCGATCCCGGCCCAGCGCAGGAGCCCGCCGAGGGCCGATTCGCGCTCCTGGCCCACCGCGATGACGACCGTGTCCGCCGCCACGACGGCTTCCTCCCCGGCGGCGTCGACCGTGTGCACGCCCTCGGCGGTGATCCGTGAGCAGTGCACCCCGAACACGGTGCGCACCCCCCTGCGGCGCAGCGCGTCGAGCGCCACCCATCGGCTGGAGCGTCCCAGCGCGGCTCCGAGACGCTCACCGCGGTGCAGGATCGTGACGCGCCGCTCGGGTGTCGGCACCTCCGGCGCCGCGCCCGGAACGAGCCCGTACTCGCGGCGGAACCGCTCCGCCGGGTCGGCCGGGTGTGCGGCCTGGCGAGCCGTACGGGCTTCGGTGTGGGCGGCGAAGTGGGCGAGGTCGACGGCGACCCCGCCGCCACCGATGATCGCCACCCGCTCGCCGAGCACACCGGGGGCGAACGCCTCCGGGTAGGGCAGGACATGGGGCAGGCCGGCCCCGGGGATCGGCGCCGTGCGCGGCCGGACGCCCGTGGCGATGAGCACCCCGTCGTAGGACCGCAAGAGGTCCAGGTCCGCCCCGGTGATGCGGCGGCCGAGGCGTACGGTGACGCCGAGCCGGCGCAGTTCCTCATCGAGGTGGCCGATCGCGGCCGCGTAGTCGGCCTTGCCGGGGACCCGGGAGGCCAGCCGGAACTGGCCGCCGAGCCGGGCTTCCGCCTCGTACAGGTCGACCCGGCACCCCGACTCGGCGAGGGTGCGCGCGGCCTGGAGACCGGCCGGTCCGCCGCCGACCACCGCCATCCGCCGCGGCCGGGGCCGGCGGACCCGCGGAAACTCCAGCTCCCGCGCGGCCCGCGGGTTGACCAGGCAGCTCACCTCGGCGTCGGACAGGGAGCGGTCGATGCACGCCTGGTTGCAGCCGATGCAGATGCCGCTCGACCGGTGGTCCCGGGCCCTGGCGATGAACTCCGGGTCGGCCAGGAACGGCCGGGACATCGAGACCAGCGCCACATGGCCCGCCGCGAGGATCGACTCGGCCTGCTCGACGCGGTTGACCCGGTTGCCCGTGATGACGGGCAGGGGAGCCACGGCATGCGCCAGGTCCTCGGCCATCGGCGTCCACACCCCGGGCGGCACCACGGCCTGCACGGTGGGCACCGGCGACTCGTGCCAGCCCACGCCGACGTTGAGCGCGTCGGCGCCCGCGGCGACCAGTTTCCGCGCGAACCGTTCGACGTCCTGCGGGCCGGTGCCGCCGTCGAGGAAGTCGGCCCCGGTGAACCGTACGATCACCGGGAAGTCCGGCCCCACCGCGGCGCGGACCCGGCTCGTCAGCTCCGCGCCGAACCGGGTCCGCCGCTCGGCGTCGCCGCCCCAGCCGTCGTCGCGGTGGTTGGTCAGCGGGGAGAGGAACTGGTCGACGAGATAGCCCTCCGACCCCATCACCTCGACCCCGTCGAACCCCAAGGCGCGGGCGTACGAGGCCCCTTCGGCGAAGTCGGCGAGCGTGGCCTCGATCTGCGCCTCGGTCAGCGCGTGCGGTGTGCACCGGGAGACCCGGCTGTACACCGCCGACGGCGCCACCGGGTGCGGCCCGACGGCGCTCGGGCTCGCGTACCGCCCGGCGTGGAACAGCTGCAGGGCGATCAGTCCGCCCGCCTCGTGGACCGCGTCGGCCACCCGGCCCAGACGGGACCGGAAGGCGGGGTCGGACAGCACCCCGTAACCGGCCCCGCCCGCGCCCACCCGGCTGACCGCGGCGCCACCGGTGACGATCAGCCCGGCGCCGCCCCGTACGCGCTCGGCGTAGAACGCGGCCAGCGCGGCGCCGCCGTCGTCACGGGCCTCCAGGCCCAGGTGCATGGGGCCCATGACGATGCGGTGCGGCAGGGTGAGCGTGCCGATCCGCGACGGCTGGAAGACATGGCGGAAGCGCTCGGTCGTCACGGTACGAGCGGCGGTGTCATGTCCTCCATGTACGGGGGCACCGCCACCGACAGGCCGCCGTCGACGACGATCGTCTGGCCGGTGATGTACTCCGCCCCCGGGGACAGCAGGAACGCCACCGTCTCCGCCATCTCCGCCACGGTGCCCGGCCGCCCCTTGGGGATCTTCGACAGCACCTTGGACATGGGGGCCATGCCGGGCACGTTGTAGAAGTAGTCGAGCGAGTCGGACTCGATGAGCCCCCCGCTGACCGCGTTGACGTTGATGCCCCGCCCGGCGAACTCGACGGCCATGGAGCGGACCAGGGCCTCGGTGGCCGCCTTGGCCGAGCCCAGCGCGGCGTACGTCATATAGGCGCGGGTGCTGCCGTAGCCCGACAGCGTGACGATCCGGCCGCCCTCGGGCATCAACGCCACCGCGCGCTGCGCCCCGAGCAGGAAGGCCCGGACGTTCATCGCGTAGGAGCGGTCGATGTGGTGCAGCTTCAGATCCATGATCGGCTTGAACGCGCTGGCCGCCGCGTTGTTCACGAAGTGGTCCAGGCGGCCGTACTCGTCGCGCGCGGCGTCGAAGAGCCGGTCGATGTCCTCGGGGATCTCGACGTCGGCGGCCACGGTGATCGCCCGCCCGCCCGCCTGCTCGACGAGCTTGCGGGTCTCCTCGGCCAGTTCGGCGTTCTTCTTGTAATTGACCACCACGCTGCCGCCGTCGCGCCCGAGGCGCACCGCCAGCTCGCGGCCGATGCCGCGCGAGGCTCCGGTGATCAGGGTGACTTTGCTGTCGCTCATCGAACCGCCCCCAGAACGTCCCGTGCGATCACGGTCTTCTGTATCTCGTTGGTGCCCTCTTCGAACCGCTGCGCCCGGGCGTCGCGGTACACGCGCTCGATCGGGCTGGACTCCCAGTAGCCGATGCCGCCGTGCACCTGGAGCGCCTTGTCGGTGACCCGGGTGAGCATGTCGACCGCGTTCAGCTTGGCCATCGAGGACAGCCCGGCGGCCGCCGGGTCCCCGGCCTGCCACTGCCGCGCCGCGTGGAGGGTGAGCTGGCGGGCGGCCTCGATGTCGGTGGCGTTCTCGGCGAGCGCGAAGGAGATCGCCTGCCGCGCGGCCAGCGGCTTGCCGAACGTCGTACGCCCCTTCGCGTGCTCGACGGCCAGCTCCTGGGCCCGGCGGGCGAGGCCGACGCACGTCATGGCGACCGAGATGCGGCTGGGCGTGAGGAAGCCGCCCAGCGCCACGTCCAGGCCCCGGCCCACCTCGCCGAGGCGGTTGGCGACCGGCACCGGCGCCCGGTCGAAGACCAGATGCGCGTGGTCGGTGCCGCGCACCCCCATGGTCTCCGACATGGGCTTGACGTCGACGCCGGGTACGTCGCGCGGCACCATCAGCGCGACCGTCCCGTCCTTGCCCGTGGTCCCCTCCAGCCGGGCGAACAGGAGCCAGTAGTCGCATTCGACACCGAAGGTGATGAGGTGCTTCTCCCCGGACAGGAAGTACGTGTCGCCCTCCTGTACGACGCTGCACCGCAGGTCGGCGCCGGTACCCGCGGTGGGCTCGGTGAGCGTGAACGCGACGGTGGCGTCGGCCGACACCTGGGGCAGCACGAACCGCTTGCGCTGCTCATCGGTGGCGAACTGGTCGATCGCCCGCCACACCCCGTTGTGGACGTGCACGATCATGCGCAGCGACGCGTGCGACATCGAGAACAGTTCCATCAGCTCCAGGAACCGGGGGAACTCGATGCCCAGGCCGCCGTACTCCTCGGGCGCGGCCAGCCGCAGATAGCCGCGGTCGCGCAGATCCTGCTTGAGCGCGGCGGGCACCTTGTGGGTGCGTTCGATCTCCTCCGCGTACCGCTCGCCGGGTCCGCGGACGAAATCCTCGATGTCCGCGGCCAGTTGCCGGAAGTCCTTCTCGTCCATGCTCACGCCCCGCTCCTCATCAGCTTCTGGATGTCTTCGCGCAGAAGGAACTTCTGCACCTTGCCCGCCGGGTTCCGGGGCAGCCGGTCCACCCGCACCAGCCGCTCGGGCCAGTACGGCTTGGCGACCTGCCGCTCGTCCAGGAAGCGCCGCATCTCCTGGAAGTCGAACTCCTCGCCCGCAACGACGTACGCGCAGGCCCGCTCCCCGAGCCGCGGATCGGGCATCGCCACGATCGCCACGTCGCGTACCGCGGGATGGGTGTGCAGCAGCTGCTCGATCTCCCCCACGGGCACCTTCTCGCCGCCGCGGTTGACGACGTCCTTCACCCGCCCGCTGATGCGCACGTATCCGGACTCGTCGATGACGGCGAGATCACCGCTGCGGAACCAGCCGTCGGCGGTCATCGCCTCGGCCGTCCACTCGGGACGGTCGTAGTACCCGAGGAACATGCACGGTCCGGAGACCTCGAAGTTGCCTTCCTGCCCGGCGGGCAGCACCTCGCCCGCGTCATCGGTGACGCGCAGCCGGATGCCCGCCAGCGCACGGCCGTCCGTGCCCCACATCTTCGCCGGTTCGTCGCCGGGCGCGGACAGCGAGCCCAGGCACGTCTCCGTCGTCCCCCACGCGCCGCACACCGACGTGCCCAGCACCTCGGTGGCCCGCTCGGCCAGTGCGCGCGGCACCGCCGCTCCGGTGGCGACGAAGATCCGCAGCGAGGTCGGGGCCTCCCCCGTCTCCTCGACCGCCTCGACGAGGTCGCCGAGGAACGGCGTCGCGGCCTGGACGAAGGTGCCCCCGTGATGGCGGAGCAGTCCGAGGGCGGTCTTGCCGTCCCACACCGGCTGCAGGATCAGCGGCACGCCCCGCAGGACCGCGAGCCACATGCCGTAGAGGAAGCCGGTCTGGTGCGCCAGCGGCGACGGGACGAAGACCCGGTCCTCGCCGGTCAGTCCGAGGTGGTGGATCTCCATGGCAGCGGCTCTGGTCAGCGCATCCATCCGGTGCAGCACACCCTTGGGCTCGCCGGAGGTGCCGGAGGTGAACAGCAGCTGGGCCGGGGCGTCGGGCTCCGGGCGGCGGGCGTCGAGCCGGCCGCGGTCCGGCACCCGGCGCACGGCGTCGGCGAAGTCGTGCCACGCCGGTCCCGCCGTGTCCGGCGGCAGCGTGTCCCCGCCGATGACCAGGACGTGTGCGAGGGCGGGCGGGTCGTCCACGCGCAGCAGCTCCGCCACTTCGGCCGGATAGTCGCGGCCGCGGAAACGTGCCGGGACCACCAGCACCCGGGCCCGTGACCGGCGCAGCATGAAGGCCGTCTCCCGCTGCCGCAGCATCGGCATCAGCGGGCAGCTCACGGCTCCGATACGGGCGACGGCCAGGGCGAGTGCGACGAACTCGGCCTGGTTCGGCAACTGGTAGGCGACGGGCTCGCCTGGCCGCACACCGAGGTCGAGCAGGAGCGTCGCGATCCGGTCGACCTGTTCGTCGAGGTCGCGCCACGTCCAGCTCAGGCCCGGTCCGCCGTCGGTGCCCGGGTCGAACACGGCGGGATCGTCGGGACGGGTGTCGGCGCATCGGCGCAGATGGTCCCCGATCGGGACGGTGGCGGCGCGGGCGGGCGCGGTGAACTCGGCGGGACGGGACGGCGCCGGACTGGTCCTACGGCTCTTCTCCACCGACAGCCCCAGCCCTATGCCGTTCATGTCGTCGAGGAAGCGCGGGTAGGAGATGCGGTACGCGTTCGGGTAGGTCAGCCGGGTCTCGCCGGCGGCCACCGTGCCCGCGGCGGCCAGCGACATGAGCACGCGGTGGTCGTTGTACGAGGAGAGATCCGCGCCGGTCAGCCGGTCGACACCGTGGCAGAGCAGCTGCTCGCCGCGCTGCTCGATCCGGGCGCCCATCTTGTTGAGCTGCGACATCGCCGCGACCCGGTCGGACTCCTTGAGCCGGACGTGGCCGATGTTGTCGAACACGGTGGTGCCGTCGGCCACCGCCCCGAGCACGGACAGCACGGGCAGCATGTCGGGTACGGACCGGCAGTCGACCCGGACGGGGTTCAGCCGCGTCCCCTCGTGGCGGACCCGGACCATGCCGGTCTCCGGATCGGGCGTCATCGTGAGGCCCATGTCGGCGAAGATCTGCAGAACGTCCGCCTCGGGGTGGTCCACCTCGTGCGCGGGTATCGCCGGCAGGCCCCGGAACAGCACGTCGGCCGGGTGCAGCGCCGCCGCGGCCAGGCCGAACGCCGCCGAACCGATGTCGGGGGGCAGGACCACGGTGGCCGGGCCGGGCTGCTGGTCCGGGGCGATCTCGAACCGGCGCCCGTCCTCGGAGACGTCGACGTACAGTCCGAACTGCTTCATCGTCCGGACCGTCAGGTCGACATAGGACCGCTCGTTGAAATCACCCTCCACCGTGATGGTGCTCGGCCCCGTCGCGAACGGCGCCACCAGCAGCAACCCGGAGATCCACTGCGAGAGGGTGCCCTGGATCCGTACGTGGCCGCCCTTCGGACGGCGCGGCCGCACGGAGATCGGCGGGCAGCCCGTGGGCGAGTCCAGGTCGACGCCGAGGTCGGACAGCGCGCGCAGCAGCGGGCCGATCGGGCGCCGCTGGAAGTACTTCTGTCCCACGACGGTCACCGGCGACTCCGCGAGGCAGGCGAGTCCGGCGAGGAAGTAGAGCGTCGTACCCGAACTGCCCACCGATATCTCGGTCCGCCGCGGACGGTACGGGCCGCCGTGCACGACGAACGCGTCGCCGTCCACCTCGATCCGGGTACCGAGGCTCCGCAGCGCGGCGAGGGTGTGCCGCACGTGGCCCGCGTCCGACAGGCCCACGATCCGGCTCACCCCGGGTGCGAGGGACGCCAGGATCAGGGCCCGGTGCGCATGATATTTCGAGGCAGGAACGACGAGCTGTCCCTTGACCTGATCGGACAACCGCTTCACCAATAACCGCAATTCCAGTCTCCCGATCCGCTGGTTCATAAGGGATGTGCATCGCGTCGGCAGAGAAAGGCTGCCCGCCCCGGATTCATCGATCAGGCGCCGAAGATAACGCTAGCGGGCGGGGCCCGAGCGTGAAAGCGACGACTTTCCCATACCTGCCATCACTGCCATCGATACTTCGTCACCGGCACTCGATCACGCGGTACTTGGTTACGCGGCACTTGTCACGCGGCCGCCGCTCGGGGCCGCGCCGTGCCGGACAATCCCGCGGCGATTCCCAGGATTGTCGAGCGAAGCCACTGCTGTGCGGGATCCGCCGAGGACTGGGGATGCCAGTACATCACTTCGGACACGGCGGTCGCCGGCATCTCGATCTCGGCCGCCCGGAGCCCGAGCGCCCGCCCGAATCGGTCGAACATCCGCCGCTGCGTGATCGTGAACATCCGCGTGCCGGACAGCATGTGCAGGGCAGAGGTCAAGGTCTCCGTGGTGGCGACCGCGTTCCCCGGCCCCGGCCGAATGTTCTTCACGAGATGCGTCTCGGCCAAGGCCATGGCGGATCCGCTCACCCGCACATAGGGCAGGCGTGAAAGGTGCTCGGCAAAGAGACGGCCGCCGACATCGGGGTGGTCCTCGGCCACCACCCCGACGAAATCGTCGGACAGCAGCACGGCGCTGGGGAACGCGGAGTCGTCGTCGGAAACCGCCGCCTGGTGCCGAAGTACCAGGTCGCACTTCTTCTGGCGCAGCATATCGAGCGACCCCGCCTGATGTGAGATCAGATTGATCCGCACCTGCGGCGCGAGGTCGGCCACCTCTTCCCACAGCGGGCCCATCATCAGGACCGCCGAGTAATCGTCGGCGACCACGGTGAAGGTCCGCCGGGCGGAGGCGGGGTCGAAACTCGCCGTACCGCCCAGCAAATACCCGATCCGTGACAGGACGTCTTCGAGCTGCTCCACCAGGGAATCCGCCAAGGGGCTCAGCACCCACCCACGGCCGTCTTTGAGTAACAACGGGTCGTCGAAGACGCGACGCAGCTTCGCCAGCGCGGTACTCATCGTCGGCTGCCCCACGGACAGCCGCTCCCCGGCCTTCGTGACGCTTCGCTCGACGAGGAGCGCGTGCAGGGGCACGAGCAGGTTGAGGTCCATGTTGACCAGATTCGGGTTCCGCATTTCCTCTCCCTCCTTCGTACCGTTGCCGCAGGTCAGCGCTTCTTGGCCACCAGGTGGCGGTAGCTGTCGACCGGCGGCATGAACTGCGACGGCAGGACGCCCATCTTCTTCAGCAGCTTGGTGGAACGGCTGTCGTAGTAGCCGGCGAAGGAACCGCCGACGGCCTCCGGCCCCACCCGCTTGGCCATATGGCGCTGCACCATTCCTATGCGCTGCTCGCGCAGCGCCTTGTGGAAGGAGCCCTCAGGAGCCAGCCGTCGGTGAATCGCGGCCCTGACCTCCGGCGAGATATCGCGCTCGTGCACCCATTCCAGACCGAGGTCCTTCGCCTTCAGCTCCGCCATCTCCGCATGCCGCTGCGTGGTGAACAGATCGACGTGCGAGAAGTAGCCGCCCGGCTTGAGCACCCGCGCGACCTCGGTCAGGAACGTTTCCAGGTTGGGGTAGTTGTGCGCGCTCTCGATGTTGATGACGACATCGAACTCCCCGTCCTCGAAGGGAAGCTTCTCGGCATCCCCCTGGACATAGCTCAGACCGTCTCTGCCCAGCGAGGCATTGGCCCGCTTGATGGCTTGCTCCGACAGATCGAGGCCCACCATTCCGGCCGCCTTGGTGACGCGCGAGAGGAAGTTCAGCCCCTCGCCCAGGCCGCAGCCGACTTCCAGCACGGACTTGTCCGCGAAGTCGTCCAGGTCGAAGGGTACCTGCTTGAGCGCGAAGAAGTAGAGTTCCTCGGAGAATCCATCGGTGTCGTAGTCCAGGAAATCCGGGATCCTCGCGTTGATCTCCTTGGCGATCTGGTCGTCATGAAATCCCCAGTTCCACAGGATTCCCTTCTTCGACATCTGTGCCTGCAGATCGTAACTGGTGGCGATGGACTTCTTGAGCTTCCCGTCCTTGGCGTCCCCCCGGTTCCGTTCGCCGGTGAGGTTGATCTCGTTGACGCTCGAGAACAGCCCGTACATATCCTCGCGTGTACCCATGGTCTTCCTCTCTTGCGGTTTTCTACTTGGTGGGTGCGGGCTCCGGGTCCCGGAGCCGGCGGCGCAGCTCGTCGACCAACGGGCCCAATTCTTCGGCCCGTTCCGCCGCGCCGAACGCGTTGAAGTCCGGGCGAATCAGAAGGGCCGTCGCACCGGCCTCGGCCAGATAGGGCAGATAACGGTCGTCGACATCGACCACGGTTCCGGCGTCCAGCCCTTCCGGCGCGGTGCCGGAGGGCAGCACATGGACGAACCGGGTGCCAAGGCCCTCCAGGAACTCCGTCTGCCCGGCGTCGAGGAAAGGCCTCGGGTCGACCGACGCCAGCAGCACGAAGCCCAGCCCGATCACCTCGTCGAACAGGCCGGTCCGCTCCCCGCTCGCCACCCGGGCCTGGGGGGTCAGGGCACCGGCCGGGCCGATCGGCGTGCCGTCCGCCGCGCAGTGCAGCAGCCCCTCGGACAGCGGTATCGGCGTCGACATGGGCAGGGCCGCCGCACCGGTGCGTTCCCGCCCCGCGAGCATGATCGCGTCACGGTCGGCCGCCGCGACGGGATCGGTGACACAGATGACCTTGCCCAGTTTCACCGACGTGCTGATGGCGTGCTGGACGTGCGCGCGCCGCTCGGCGGTGTACGTGTCCAGCAGCCGCTCATCCGCGAGTCCCCGCAGCACGAGGTCGAGTTTCCAGGACAGATTGGCCACGTCCCGGAGCCCCGAACACATTCCCTGCCCCGCGAACGGGGGCATGAGGTGGGCGGAGTCTCCGGCGAGCACGAGCCGTCCGGTGTGCCACTGCCCGGCCCAGCGCGCCTGGAAGGTGTACACGGCGTGGCGCTCCAGCGTCGCGTCCTCGGGGCCGATGTCGAACATCGCGAGCAAGCGCCAGAGGGTGTCCTCCTTCTCCAGCTCGTCGATGCTCTCGCCGGGCAGCCGCATGAACTCGAAGCGGCGGTGTCCGGGCCCGGCCGACACCGCGGTCCGGGGCCGGGCCGGGTCACAGATCTGCAGGTTGTTCGGCTGGTATTCGCGTGGTTCGTGGAGCACCACATCGCAGATCAGCCAGTCGTAGAAGAACCCCAGGTCGGTCAGCGAGGCGTCCATGCACTCCCGCACGAAGCTGTTCGCGCCGTCGCATCCGATGACCCAACGGGCGGTCAGGGTGTGCTCGTTCGCGTCGGTGTCCTCGGTGACGATCTCGACGTGGTCTCCGTGGTCCTCCAGTTCCACCGCCTCGCGGCCACGGATCACCTGGAGGTTCGGGAAGTCCTCGCCCCGGGTGATGAGCGTCGATTCCAGCCCGGGCTGATACATCGCCGTGGCTTGCGGCCAGCCGCAGTGGCCGTCCGCCGCGCTCTCCATGTAGACCAGCGTTTCGCCCGCCGCGTTGCGCCAGCCGTAGTCCCGGGAGTTCTCGCCCACCTGGCCCAGGAACTGCCCGATTCCCATGGTGGCGAGGATTCGGGCGGCCTCGTCGTCGAAGCCGACGGCGCGCGGCATGGGATAGGGCTCGGGCCAGCGCTCGATGACCATCACGCGCCATCCGCGCTGGGCCAGCATGATGGACAGCACCTGGCCGACCGGCCCGTAGCCGATGATGGCCACGTCGGATTCGGGTCGCATCGTCGTCTCCATTCGACCCGGACCTCAGCCGTTCCCGGCCAGGATGTCCTTGACGACGCTGTCGTACTCCGCCGGATCGATCAGGGTGCGGATCTTCTCGTAGCCGTCCTCCACCCGCAGCAGCCGCTTCCCGGTCAGCACCAGCTGGCCGTTGGGCAGGGCGCGTCCCCGTAGCGCGGTGCCCGCGAACAGCGAGTCGCCCACGACCTCGTCCACCCCCGTGCGCTCCGGGCTGTCCCACTCGGAGACCTCGCGGGGCCTGAGCTCGAACCGGTAGACGGGTCGCCATTCGCCGGCCCGGTCCTTGCGCTCCACGACGTGATAGGCGCCTTGTTCGCTCAGCCGGTAGTCGCATCCGTACTGACGGGTGACCTCGCCGGACACCCGCAGCGGCTCCAGGTAGGACGGTCCGGCGAAGCCCACGTCCACCAGCCAGATGTCGCCGTCGAGCCGCACACAGCCGAAGGTGTGCTCGAGGTCGGGGCCGAACCGGCCGTTCGGCCACCGCTGCGAGGCCGCCAGTATCGCGACGTCGTAGCCGAGTTCCGCCAGGAGCCGGCGGAAGAGGCCGTTGAGGTCGTGGCACACTCCGCCGTTTCCGTTCACGATGATGTCGGTGAACGCCTGGTCGAGGTCGATGTCGACCACGTTCCGGAAGCCGGTGAAACTGTTGATGAAGTGGCTGCTGTCGTAGGCCACCGACATGAGGTGTCCCTTGTGCAGCGCCCGTAAGGTCTCGACGGTGGGCTCGGGCTCCCCCGTGAATCCGATACGGCGCAGATAGGTGTCGACCTCGAACATGCGGTTTTCTCTTTTCTCCCGGATCGTCACGCGTTCACGTCGTCCCACTTGACCAACAGCTCGCGCAGTCGCGTGACCACGAGCTCGCGCGTCGTGTCGTCGTCCTGTGCGGCCCTCGACATGGCGGATTCCAGCTTGTCCAGCTCCTCCGCCACGGAAGCCGACGGCACGGCGAGACCGGGCAGCAGTGCTTCCAGCATCAGGTCGGCGATCATGCCCGCGGTGGGCTGGTCGAAGATCAACCCGGGCGGCAGCTCCAGCCCGGACAGCTCATTGAGCCGGTTACGGAGCTCCAGCCCGGTCAGCGAGTCGAACCCGATGTCCAGCAGGGCGACACCGTCGCGCACCAGGTCCTTCCCCGCGTGCCCCAGCACGCTCGCGGCCTCGCCGCACACCACGTCGACCAGGGCCCGGTGCTGTTCCGGCGCGGGCAGCCCCGTCAGGCGTGAGTGCAACTCCGCGGCATCCCGACCGCGTTCGTGCGCGCCGCCGGGCTCCGCGGCGGTGTTCTTGTTCGTGTTCTTGTTCTTACTCGCGGCGGTGAGCGCGGCCACCTCCGGCAGGCCGCGCAGCAGCGGCCGGTCCCGCGCGACCAGGTAGGAGGGCGCGAACCGGGCCCAGTCGATGCCCGCCACCACCAGGTGGCCTTCGTCCCGGTCCATCGCCTGGGCCAGCGCCGATACGGCCAGCCGGGGCTCCATGAGCACCACCCCGGCCTCGGCGAACTCGTCCGCCACGGAGGCGTCGACCATGCCCCCACCGGCCCAGCCGCCCCAGGCCACCGCGGTGGCGGGGCGCCCGGCGGCCCGTCGGCGCCGGACCAGCGCCTCCACGAAGGCGTTCGCGGCCGCGTAGGCACTCTGCCCCGCGGCACCCCAGGCGGCGGCGCCGGAGGAGAACACCACGAAGGCGTCGAGTTCCTGATCGAGTTCCTGATCGGCCAGCAGCTCGTCGAGGTGGATCGCACCGGCCACCTTCGCCAACCCCACCTCGGCGAACTGCTCGATGGTGCTGTCGGCGAGCTGCCGCGGCTCCTGAGCGACACCCGCCGTGTGGAACACGGCGGTCAGCGGATGGACCGTCGGCACATCGGCGATCAGCTTGGCCAGCGCCGCGCGGTCCGTCACGTCGCACGCTTCGATGGTGACGCGCGCACCGAGCGCGCTCAGCTCCGCCTCGAGTTCGGCGGCGCCCTCGGCATCCCGCCCACGGCGGCTGATCAGCAACAGATGGTCGGCGCCCCGACCGGCGGCCCAGCGGGCGATATGGGCGCCGATACCGCCCGTGCCACCGGTGATGAGGACCGTACCGCGCGGGGTCCATGGCGATGACACCGCGCCCGTACCCGCGTCCGCGCCGGCCCTGTCCCGTTCCATCCGGCGCGCGAACACGCCCTCCGGGCGGATCGCCACCTGGTCCTCGCCGTCCACCCCGGACAGCGTCGCGGCCAGGTGCCCCAGCGCCCGCTGGTCGGGCTCGGCGGGCAGATCGACGAGACCGCCCCACGTCCTGGGATGGTCGAGGGCCAGCACCGTGCCCACGCCCCACAGCATGTGCTGGAACAGGCTCGTCAGCTCGCCGTCCTCCCTGACGGCCCCCGCACCCGTCGTCACACACCACAGGGGTGCGGTGATGTCCCGGTCGCCCAGCGCCTGCACGAGCGTCACCGTCGCGGCCAGCCCGGCGGACAGGGTGGGGTACGGGTCATACGGGCGATCGTCCAGGGCCAGCAGGGACACCACCCCCGACAGCTCGCCTGCCGCCGTCTCCAGCCGCGCACCGATGAGGTCGGCCAGCGACCGACGGTTCTCTTGGTCCACCGTTACGCGCAGAACATGGCCGCCGCGCTCGGCCAGCGCGCCGTCGACCGACTCCACCAGCGGACCGTCGTACCCGGCGGGCACCACCAGCAACCAGGCGCCTTGGGCGGTGGTGTCGGCGGGCGCGTCGATCGGCTGCCACGCGATCCGATACCGCCACCCGTCGACCGTCGACCGTTCCTGCCGACGGCTGCGCCACGAGGACAGGGCGGGCAACACCTCATCCAGCGCCGTCGTCTCGACGCTGAGCGTCTGCGCCAGCGCATGGGTGTCGCCGCGCTCGACAACCTCCCAGAACTCGGCGTCGTAGTCGCTGACGAGAGGTTCGGTGTCGGCCTCGCCTTCGAGCCAGAAGCGCTGCCGCTGGAAGGCGTACGTCGGCAGGTCGACGCGCCGCGCGCCCGTCCCCGCGAACACCGCCTCCCAGTCGACTACTACACCGCGCACATGCAGCCGCCCCAGGGCCGTGAGCAACGCGCGCTGCTCGTCGCTCACATCACGGCGCAGGGTCGGTACGCCGTCCTGCCCCACCATCGCGGTCAGCACACCGTCCGGGCCCAGCTCCAGGAACGTCGCCACCCCCTGCGCCCGCAGGGCCCCCACCCCATCAGCGAAGCGAACCGTGCCACGGACGTGCTCAACCCAATACTCCGGCGAGCACAGCCGTGCGGGCTCAGCCAGCTCACCGGTCAGGTTCGATACCACCGGCAGCTGAGGCGCGGCGTAGGCCAACCCGGCCGCGACCTGGCGGAAGTCCTCCAGCATCCCGTCCATCAACGGCGAGTGGAAGGCATGCGAGACCCGCAGCCGCTTCACCCGACGCCCCCGTGACTGCAACTCGGCCGCAACGTGAAGCACCCCATCCTCACCGCCGGACACCACGAGGGACGTCGGTCCGTTGATGGCCGCGATACTGACGCCCTCGGTCAGCAGCGGGGTGACCTCGTCCTCGGTGGCCTCGACCGCCACCATCACCCCACCCGCCGGGAGGGCCTGCATCAGCTGGCCCCGGGCCACCACCAACGCCGCCGCATCCTCCAGCGACCACACACCCGCCACAAACGCAGCCACAACCTCACCAATCGAATGCCCCGAAACAAAGTCCGGCCGCACACCCCACGACTCCACCAGACGGAACAGCGCCACCTCCACCGCAAACAACGCAGGCTGCGCAAACCCCGTCTGATCCAGCAGCTCCGACTCCCCGAAGACAACCTCCTTCAACGACCGACCAAGGGGAACATCCACGGCCTCACAGACCTCGTCGAACGCCTCCGCGAACACCGGATACGCCGCGTACAGCTCACGCCCCATACCCAGCCGCTGCGACCCCTGACCGGTGAACACCACACCCAACCGACCGGAAACCACCTCCTCACCACGCACAGCCGCCAACGCATCCCCCGCCTGACCGGCAGACTCCGCCACCACCACCGCACGGTGATCAAAGTGCGCCCGCGATGTCGCCAACGAATACGCCACATCCACCAGACTCACCGCATCGCCGTGAGCCGCCAGATAGGACGCCAACTGCTCCGCCTGCGCGGACACCGCATCGGCCGACTTGCCCGACACCACCAGCGGCACCACACCACCGGACACCACACGCTCGGCAACGTCATCCTCGACGACGGCCTCCAGCACCACATGCGCATTCGTCCCGCTGATGCCGAACGAGGACACCGCCGCACGCCTCGGCCGATCCACCTCCGGCCACTCACGCGCCTCCGTCAACAACTCCACCGCACCCGCCGACCAATCCACCTTCGGCGACGGCGCATCCACATGCAGCGTCTTCGGCAACACACCCCGCCGCATCGCCTCCACCATCTTGATGATCCCGGCCACACCCGCGGCCGCCTGCGCATGCCCGATGTTCGACTTCAGGGACCCCAGCCACAGGGGACGATCCTCCGCACGCTCCTGCCCGTACGTGGCCAGCAGCGCCTGCGCCTCGATCGGGTCGCCCAACGACGTACCCGTCCCATGCGCCTCCACCACATCGACATCGGCGGACGACACACCCGCGTTCGCCAGCGCCTGCCGGATCACCCGCTGCTGCGACGGACCATTCGGCGCCGTAATGCCATTCGACGCACCGTCCTGATTCACCGCGACGCCTCGGACCACCGCCAGCACCTGGTGCCCATTCGCCCGCGCATCCGACAACCGCTCCAACAACAGCAACCCCGCACCCTCAGCCCACGCCGTCCCATCCGCACCAGCCGCGAACGACTTGCACCGACCATCCGGAGCAAGACCACGCTGCCGCGAAAACTCGACGAAACTCCCCGGCGTCGCCATTACCGCAACGCCACCGGCCAACGCCAGCGAACACTCACCCGACCGCAACGCCTGAACCGCCGAATGCAACGCCACCAACGACGACGAACACGCCGTATCCACCGTCACCGCCGGCCCCTCGAAGCCGAACGTATACGCCACCCGACCGGTGATGAAGCTGCCCGCGTTGCCGTTACCCAGGAAGCCTTCCAGCTCATCCGGTACGCGTTTCACCATGGTGCCGTAGTCGTGGTACATGGCTCCCGCGAAGACGCCGGTCCGGCTCCCGCGCAGCGAGGTCGGGTCGATACCCGCCCGCTCCAGCACCTCCCACGACACCTCCAGCAGCAACCGCTGCTGCGGATCCATCGCCAACGCCTCACGCGGACTGATCCCGAAAAACCCCGGATCGAACTCACCCGCATCATGCAAAAACCCACCATGACGCACCGACGACTTCCCCACCCGACCAGGATCCGGATCAAAAAGATTCGCCACATCCCAACCACGATCCTCAGGAAACAGCGAAATACCGTCCCGCCCCTCCACCACCAACCGCCACAAATCCTCCGGCGAACCCACCCCACCCGGCAAACGACACCCCATCGCCACAATCGCCACCGGATCATCCGACACCGACTCCACCACAGCCGAACCCACCACCGGCTCGACCGCAGCCTCCCCCACCAACTCCACCCGCAAAAACTCCGCCAACACCACCGGCGACGGATAATCAAAAATCAACGTCGCAGGCAACCGCAACCCCGACACCGCATTCAACCGATTACGCAACTCCACCGCCGTCAGCGAATCAAACCCCAAATCGCTGAACGCCTGCCGCTCCCCCACACTCCCGGCATTCGCATGCCCCAACACCACCGCCACCTCACCACACACCACATCCACCAACACCCGCCCCTGCTCCTCACGCGACAACCCCAACAACCGCCCCGCCAGCCCCTCGTGCTGCGGCGTGGCGGCAGTGGTCTGGGCCGTGCGTCGTGGCTGACGGACCAGCCCGCGCAGCATGGACGGAAGTCGGTCCGCCCGGGCCTGTGCCGTCAGGGCGGCGAAGTCGAACTTCACCGGTACCAACACCGAGTCGTCGGTACGCAGGCCGATGTCGAAGAGCGCCATGCCCTCATCGGAAGAGAGTGCTTGCACCCCGCCACGCCCCATGCGGGCCTGGTCGGATTCGCTCATCGCCTCGATCATTCCGCCGGACTGCGCCCAGAGCCCCCACCCCAGGGACACGGTGGGCAGCCCCTGCGCCCGACGCCACTGCGCGAAGGCGTCCAGGAACGCGTTGGCCGCCGAGTAGTTGCCCTGCCCCGGACCGCCGATCACTCCGGCCGCGGAGGAGAACACCACGAACGCCGAGAGGTCGAGGTCACGCGTCAGCTCATGCAGCATCAGCGCCGCGTCGACCTTCGGCCGGAACACCGCGCCCAGGCGGTCCTGGGTCAGGCTCGCGATCACACCGTCGTCGAGCACACCGGCCGTATGCACCACGGCCGTCAGCGGCGCATCCGCGGGGATGCCCGCCAGCAACTTCTTCGCCGCTCGACGCTTCGATACGTCACAGGCCACCACGGTGACATCCGCGCCGAGCCGCTCCAAGTCGGCCGTCAGCTCGTCGGCGCCCGCCGCCTCCGGGCCACGCCGGCTCACCAAGAGCAGCTTGTGAACGCCGTGCCTGGTGACGAGGTGGCGGGCCACCAGGCCGCCCAGCGTCCCGGTGCCGCCCGTGATCAGCACCGTGCCCTCGGGGTCCAGGCGCGGGGAGGGGTCGGCCTCGGCGGACGTACGTACCAGCCGTGGGATCCACACCGCCCCGCCGCGCACCGCCACCTGCGGTTCTTCTGCCGCGAGCACGCCCGCCAGCGCGTTGCGCGAGGCGTGGTGCTCGTCCACGTCCATCAACACGATGCGGCCCGGGTTCTCCGCCTGCGCCGAGCGCACCAGACCCCACACCGCGGCACCGGCCGGGTCGGTCACCTCCGCATCGTCGGACACGCCGACCGCGCCCCGCGTGACCACCACCAACCGGCTGGCGTCCAGCTCCGGAGCGGCCAGGAACGCCTGGATGATGCCCAGCACCCTGCCTGCCAGGCCCCGGGCCCGCTCAGCGGTCACCACGCCGTCGATCGCGTCGACGGCCAGCACATCCGGTAGCGCCGCACCGGAGCTGACCAGCTCCTCGACGTCCCAGGACATCGACACCGAGCGAGGAGCGAGGCCCCCCGCCGCGGCCTCGACCGGCAACTCCGTCCACTGGACACGGAACAGGGAGTCCACTCCGGGTGTCTGTCCGGCCGTCTTCATCTGGTCCGCGTCGACGGCGCGCAGCACCAGCGACTCGACCGATGCCACCGGGGCGCCGTCACTGTCAGCGATCTCGAGGGCGACAGATTCCGGGCCAGTCGGTGTCATACACACCCGCAGCGCCGACGCGCCGACCGCGTGCAGGGTCATTCCACTCCACGCAAACGGAAGGATGACCTTTCCTGCCTCGGCCTTCCGCTCAGTGAAGGCACCACAGTGCAACACCGAGTCGAGCAGTGCCGGATGCAGCCCGAACCCGGCCGCCGCCTCCGTCTCCTCCGCGGGCAGAGCGACCTCGGCGAAGATGGTCCCGTCGAGGGTCCAGAGGGACCTCAGTCCCTGGAACAACGGCCCGTAGTGGTACCCCGCCTCGATCTGCCCCTGGTAGAACCCCTTCAGATCGACGCCCTCCGCGCCCTCCGGGGGCCAGACGTCAAAGGAGCGGGCGAGGGCGGGTGCCTCGCTCGCGAGCTGGCCGCTGGCGTGGCGAGTCCACGGTGTCTCGGACGCCGCGTCGTCGGGCCGCGAGTACACCGCGACAGAACGCCCACCATCGGCCTGCTCCCCGCCGACCGTGACCTGCACCCGTACGGCACCCGTGTCCGGCACCACCAGCGGCGCCTCGATCACCAACTCCCGCAGCGACCCCGCGCCCACCTCGTCGCCGGCACGGATCGCCAACTCGACCAAACAGGTGCCGGGCAGCAGAACCACATCCGATACGACGTGATCGGCCAGCCAGGGCTGAGCTGTCAGGGAGAGACGACCGGTGCAGAGCACACCGCCGGTGTCCGGTATGGCCACGACGGTGCTGAGCAGCGGGTGCAATGCGCCATCGGCTGCCGCAACGCCAGACGTCAGCCAGTAGCGCTGCCGCTGGAAGGCGTACGTGGGCAGGTCGACGCGCCGCGCGCCGGTCCCCGCGAACACCGCCTCCCAGTCCACCGCGACACCGCGCACATGCAGCCGTCCTACGGCCGTGAGCAATGCCCGACGCTCATCGGTCACGTCACGGCGCAGGGTCGGTACGCCGTCCTGGCCCACCATCGCGGTCAGCACACCGTCCGGACCCAGCTCCAGGAACGTCGCCACCCCCTGCTTCCGCAGGGCCTCCACCCCATCGGCGAAGCGGACCGTGCCACGGACGTGCTCAACCCAATACTCCGGCGAGCACAGCCGGTCAGCATCGGCCAGCTCACCGGTCAGGTTCGACACCACCGGCAGCTGAGGCGCGGCGTAGGCCAGACCGGCGGCGACCTGGCGAAAGTCCTCCAGCATCCCGTCCATCAACGGCGAGTGGAAGGCGTGCGAGACCCGCAGCTGCTTCACCCGACGCCCCTCAAAGCGCCCGGCCACCGCCATGACCGCGTCCTCGACGCCGGAGAGCACCAGCGACGTCGGCCCATTGATGGCCGCGATGCTGACGCCCTCGGTCAGCAGCGGGGCTACCTCGTCCTCGGTGGCCTCGACCGCCACCATCACGCCGCCCTCGGGCAACGCCTGCATCAGCTGGCCCCGGGCCACCACCAACGCCGCCGCATCCTCCAGAGACCACACACCCGCCACAAACGCAGCCACAACCTCACCGATCGAATGCCCCGCCACAAAATCCGGCCGCACACCCCACGACTCCACCAGACGGAACAGCGCCACCTCCACCGCAAACAACGCAGGCTGCGCAAACCCCGTCTGATCCAGCAGCTCCGACTCCCCGAAGACAACCTCCTTCAACGACCGCCCAAGGGGAACGTCCACGGCCTCACAGACCTCGTCGAACGCCTCCGCAAACACCGGATACGCCGCGTACAGCGCACGCCCCATACCCAGCCGCTGCGACCCCTGACCGGTGAACACCACACCCAACCGACCGGAAACCACCTCCTCACCACGCACAGCCGCCAACGCATCCCCCGCCTGACCAGCAGACTCCGCCACCACCACCGCACGATGGCCAAAGTGCGCCCGCGACGTCGCCAACGAATACGCCACATCCACCAGACTCACCGCATCGCCGTGAGCCGCCAGATAGGCCGCCAGCCGCTCCGCCTGCGCGGCTACCGCGTCCGCCGACTTCCCCGACACGACCAACGGCACCGCACCACCGGAGACCACACGCTCGACGGCAGGCTCCTCCACCACCTGCTCCAGCACCACATGCGCATTCGTCCCGCTGATACCGAACGACGACACCGCCGCACGCCTCGGCCGATCCACCTCCGGCCACTCACGCGCCTCCGTCAGCAACTCCACCGCACCCGCCGACCAATCCACCTTCGGCGACGGCGCATCCACATGCAGCGTCTTCGGCAACACACCCCGCCGCATCGCCTCGACCATCTTGATGATCCCGGCCACACCCGCGGCCGCCTGCGCATGCCCGATGTTCGACTTCAGCGAGCCCAGCCACAGCGGACGATCCTCCGCACGCTCCTGGCCGTACGTCGCCAGCAGCGCCTGAGCCTCGATCGGGTCGCCCAACGACGTACCCGTCCCATGCGCCTCCACCGCATCCACATCCACCGCCGACAACCGCGCATTGGCCAGCGCCTGCCGGATCACCCGCTGCTGCGACGGACCATTCGGCGCCGTAATGCCATTCGACGCACCGTCCTGATTCACCGCACTGCCCCGCACCACAGCCAACACCTGGCGCCCATTCGCCCGCGCATCCGACAACCGCTCCAACAACAGCAACCCCACACCCTCAGCCCACGCCGTCCCATCCGCACCAGCCGCGAACGACTTGCACCGACCATCCGGAGCAAGACCACGCTGCCGCGAAAACTCAACAAAACTCCCCGGGGTGGCCATCACCGCAACGCCACCGGCCAACGCCAGCGAACACTCACCCGACCGCAACGCCTGAACCGCCGAATGCAACGCCACCAACGACGACGAACACGCCGTATCCACCGTCACCGCCGGCCCCTCGAAGCCGAACGTATACGCCACCCGACCCGATACGAGACTCCCTGCCGCTGCCGCCGCTTCGTAGTCGTGGTACATCAATCCGGTGAATACGCCGGTCCGGCTGCCCTTTAGCTCGCTGGGGTCGATACCGGCCCGCTCCAGCGCCTCCCACGACGCCTCCAGCAGCAATCGCTGCTGCGGATCCATCGCCAACGCCTCACGCGGACTGATCCCGAAGAACGCGGGGTCGAATTCGTCCGCGTCGTGCAGAAATCCACCTTCCCGCACATACGACTTGTCCGGCTGGCCAGGTGTGGGGTCGAAGACGTTGTCGATGTCCCAGCCACGGTTCACCGGAAACGAGGAGATGCCATCGCCGCCGTCGACCACTAACTGCCAGAGCTGCTCGGGTGAGGAGACGCCACCCGGCAGCCGACAGGCCATCGAAACGATCGCGATGGGCTCGGCCGAGGCCGCCAGGGCTTGGTCTCGCTCCTCCTTGAGCTGCTCGTTCTCCATGAGCGAGGCGCGCAAGGCGGTGATGAGCTTTTCCTCGGACACAGACATTTCAGTTCCTCCGTAGCCCGTGACGGGGTCAGTTGTTGGTGGTGCCCATCGCCCGTTCGATGAGGCTGTCGACGTCCATGTCTGCGATCAGATGCGACTGGCTCTCCCGAACCTGAGGTGCCGCCGCCCCGGAGTTCATCAGCTCCACCAGCTTTTCCAGCACGCCCAGATCCTGGAATCGCTGGAGCGGCACGGTCGCCAGCACACGGCGCAGTCCGGCCTCATCCACTTCTGAAATGTCACCTATACCCGCCTCCGGCACCAGTTCCGTTCGCAGGTGCTCGGTGAGAACCGCCGGCGAGGGATAGTCGAAGATGAGCGTGGCGGGCAGCCGAATTCCCGTCGTGTTTGCCAGGCGATTACGCAGCTCCACGGCGGTAAGCGAATCGAAGCCGAGTTCGCTGAATGCCTGCCCTGCCGCGATATTCGTCGCATCGGCATGGCCCAGCACCACGGCGATCTCTCCGCGCACCAACTCCAGCAACAGTGCCGTCTGTTCCTCAGCCGACAGCGCTATCAGTCGGTCCACCAGGGACACACTCGTCGTGGCACTGCCACCCGCGGCGCGGCGTGGCTGACGCACCAGTCCGCTCAAGATGGGCGGCAGATGTCCGGCCCGGGCCTGTTCCGCCAAGCCGATGAAGTCGAACTTCACCGGCACCAACACCGGCTCCTCGGCGTGCAGACCAGCGTCGAACAACGTCATTCCTTCTTCGGTCGGCAACGGCTGCACACCGCCACGGTTCATCCGGGCCTGGTCGGCCTGGTCGAGCGTGCTGGTCATACCGCTCGCCTTGCCCCACAGGCCCCACGCCAGGGACACCGCAGGCAACCCCTGCGCCCTACGCCACTGGGCGAAGGCGTCCAGGAACGCGTTCGCCGCCGAGTAGTTGCCCTGCCCCGGGCTGCCCAGCACTCCCGACGCGGAGGAGAACACCACAAAGACATCCAGCTCCAGATCCGCGGTCAGCTCATGCAACGCCCAAGCCGCATCGACCTTCGGCCGGAACACCGCACCCAGACGCTCCGGCGAAAGGCTCGAGATCACACCGTCATCGAGCACACCCGCCGTATGCACCACACCCGTCAGCGGCGCATCCACCGGAACCGACGCCAGCAGCTCGCGTAGGTCGGCACGATCGGCTACGTCGCAGGCGACGATGTCGACCCGGGCGCCAAGGGCCTCCAACTCGGCCCGCAGTTCCTGCGCGCCGTCCGCCGCCGGCCCCCGGCGGCTGGTCAGCACCAGGCTCCGCACATCATGTGCCGACACCACATGACGCGCGATCGATCGGCCCAGTGTTCCGGTTCCTCCGGTGATCAACACCGTGCCTTCGGAGGTGAAGGCGGGCGGCGATCCCGGCTGGGAAGAGGCGGAGGTCGCCACGAGTCGTGGCGCGTATGCGGTGCCGGCTCGGACCGCTGCCTGCGGCTCGCCCGAGGCAAGGACGCTCGCGATCAGCTCGTCGGACGGCTCGCCCTGGTCCGTATCCAGCAACACGATGCGGTGGGGGTTCTCCGCCTGCGCGGAACGTACCAATCCCCACACCGCCGCACCGGCCGGATCGCTCACCTCGGCGTCACCCTCGACGCCCACAGCGCCCTCGGTGACGACGACCAGGCGGCCGGAGTCGGCAGAGGCCAGGAAGGTCTGCAACGACCCCAAGACCTCGGCACACAGCCTGTGCACCCCCGCAGCGCCCTTCTCGCTGGATCGGGCCCGCACCACCGTGGCGGTGACCGGTCCCGGGTCGGCCTGGGCGCGTAGCGGCAGGCGCGACCACTCCACCCGGAACAGCGCGTCGTTCCCGGCCGCAGCCCTCAGCTGCTCATCGGAAACGGCCCGCATCACCAACGACTCCACCGACGCCACCGGCGCACCGGCGCCGTCAGCGATCTCCAACGACAGCGCCTCAGAGCCCGCAGAGGACAACCGCACCCGCAGCGCCGACGCTCCCGCCGCGTGCAACGTCACACCGTTCCACGCGAACGGCAACGACACCCCGTCGTCGTGGTCCGACTTTACGAACGCCCCCGCGTGCAGCGCCGCATCCAGCAACGCCGGATGCAACCCGAACCCCGACTCCGCCCCCGCAGCCTCCGCCCCCAAAGCGACCTCGGCGAACACCTCGCCACCACGCCGCCACACCGACCTCAACCCCTGGAACACCGGCCCATAGCCATAACCCCGCCCAGCCAGCTCCTCATACAGACCCGACACATCCACCGCCTCAGCCCCCACCGGCGGCCACACCTCAAAGGAGCCGACAGAGGCCGGTGCCTCGCTCACGACCTGACCGCTGGCGTGGCGAGTCCACGCTGTCCCGGACACCGCATCGTCGGACCGCGAATACACCGCGACCGAACGCCCACCATCGGCCTGCTCCCCGCCGACCGAGACCTGCACCCGTACCGCACCCGACTCCGGCACCACCAACGGCGCCTCGATCACCAACTCCCGCAGCGACCCGGCACCCACCTCATCCCCAGCACGGACCGCCAACTCCACCAACGCCGACCCCGGCAACAACACCACACCCGACACCGCATGATCAGCCAGCCACGGCTGCACAGCCAACGACAACCGACCACTGCACACCACACCACCGGAGTCGGGAACACTCACCACCGAGCTGAGCAACGGATGGCCCACCGACAGCGCAAGGTCGCCCGCAGACTCGTCCGGAATCAGCCAGTAGCGCTGGCGCTGGAAGGGGTACGTGGGCAGGTCGACGCGCCGTGCGCCCGTCCCCGCGAACACCGCCTCCCAGTCGACCTCAACCCCTCGGACATGCAGCCGCCCCAGGGCCGTGAGCAACGCGCGCTGCTCGTCGCTCACATCGCGGCGCAGGGTCGGTACGCCGTCCTGGCCCACCATCGCGGTCAGCACACCGTCCGGACCCAGCTCCAGGAACGTCGCCACCCCCTGCGACCGCAGGGCCTCCACCCCATCAGCGAAGCGAACCGTGCCACGGACGTGCTCAACCCAGTACTCCGGCGAGCACAGCCGTGCGGGCTCAGCCAGCTCACCGGTCAGGTTCGACACCACCGGAAGCTGCGGCTCGGCGTAGGCCAAACCGGCCGCGACCTGGCGGAATTCCTCCAGCATCCCGTCCATCAACGGCGAGTGGAAGGCATGCGAGACCCGCAGCCGCTTCACCCGACGACCTGCGAAACGTCCGGCCACCGCCATGACCGCGTCCTCGCCCCCGGAGAGCACCAGTGACGTCGGCCCGTTGATCGCAGCGATGTCCACGCCGTCGGTCAGCAGCGGGGTGACCTCGTCCTCGGTGGCCTCGACCGCCACCATCACCCCACCCGCCGGGAGGGCCTGCATCAGCTGGCCTCGGGCCACCACCAACGCCGCCGCATCCTCCAGCGACCACACACCCGCCACATGGGCGGCCACGACCTCACCGATCGAATGCCCTGCCACAAAATCCGGCCGCACACCCCACGACTCCACCAGACGGAACAGCGCCACCTCCACCGCAAACAACGCAGGCTGCGCAAACCCCGTCTGATCCAGCAGCTCCGACTCCCCGAAGACAACCTCCTTCAACGACCGCCCAAGGGGAACATCCACGGCCTCACAGACCTGGTCGAACGCCTCCGCGAACACCGGATACGCCGCGTACAGCACACGCCCCATACCCAGCCGCTGCGACCCCTGACCGGTGAACACCACACCCAACCGACCAGAAACCACCTCCTCACCACGCACCGCCGCCAACGCATCCCGCGCCTGGCCAGCAGATTCCGCCACCACCACCGCACGGTGATCAAAATGCACCCGCGACGTCGCCAACGAATAGGCCACATCGGCCAGGCTCACGTCATCGCGAGCCTTCAGAAAGGCCGCCAGTTGCTCCGCCTGCGCGGCCACAACGTCCGCCGACTTGCCCGACACGACCAACGGCACCACACCACCGGACACCACACGCTCGGCAACGTCATCCTCCATGACGGCCTCCAGTACCACATGCGCATTCGTCCCGCTGATGCCGAACGACGACACCGCCGCACGCCTCGGCCGATCCACCTCCGGCCACTCACGTGATTCCGTCAGCAACTCCACCGCACCCGCCGACCAATCCACCTTCGGCGACGGCGCATCCACATGCAGCGTCTTCGGCAGCACACCCCGCCGCATCGCCTCCACCATCTTGATGATCCCGGCCACACCCGCAGCCGCCTGCGCATGCCCGATGTTCGACTTCAGCGAGCCCAGCCACAGCGGACGATCCGCCGCACGCTCCTGCCCATACGTGGCCAGCAGCGCCTGAGCCTCGATCGGGTCGCCCAACGACGTACCCGTACCGTGCGCCTCCACCACGTCAATGTCCGTGCCCTTCAGTCCGGCATTGGCCAGCGCCTGCCGGATCACCCGCTGCTGCGACGGACCATTCGGCGCCGTAATGCCATTCGACGCACCGTCCTGATTCACCGCACTGCCCCGCACCACGGCCAGCACCTGGTGCCCATTCGCCCGCGCATCCGACAACCGCTCCAACAACAGCAACCCCGCACCCTCAGCCCACGCCGTCCCATCCGCACCAGCCGCGAACGACTTGCACCGACCATCCGGAGCAAGCCCACGCTGCCGCGAAAATTGAATGAAGGCGATGGGCGTTGACATGACGGCCACGCCGCCTGCCAATGCCAGTGAGCATTCCCCGGACTGCAATGCCTGGACCGCGGAATGCAATGCCACCAACGACGACGAACACGCCGTATCCACCGTCACAGAGGGACCTTCGAGTCCAAGGGCGTAGGAAACGCGGCCCGAGACCAGGCTGCCCGCAGCGACGGCCTCGGAATAGTCGTGGTACATGGCTCCCGCGAAGACACCGGTCCGGCTCCCGCGCAGCGAGGTCGGGTCAATACCCGCCCGCTCCAGCACCTCCCACGACACCTCCAGCAGCAACCGCTGCTGCGGATCCATCGCCAACGCCTCACGCGGACTGATCCCGAAAAACCCCGGATCGAACTCACCCGCGTCATGCAAAAACCCACCATGCCGCACCGACGACTTCCCCACCCGACCAGGATCCGGATCAAAAAGATTCGCCACATCCCAACCACGATCCTCAGGAAACAGCGAAATACCGTCCCGCCCCTCCACCACCAACCGCCACAAATCCTCCGGCGAACCCACCCCACCCGGCAAACGACACCCCATCGCCACAATCGCCACCGGATCATCCGACACCGACCCCACCACAGCCGAACCCACCACCGGCTCGACCGCAGCCTCCCCCACCAACTCCACCCGCAAAAACTCCGCCAACACCACCGGCGACGGATAATCAAAAATCAACGTCGCAGGCAACCGCAACCCCGACACCGCATTCAACCGATTACGCAACTCCACCGCCGTCAGCGAATCAAACCCCAAATCACTGAACGCCTGCCGCTCCCCCACACTCCCGGCATTCGCATGCCCCAACACCACCGCCACCTCACCACACACCACACCCACCAACACCCGCCCCTGCTCCTCACGCGACAACCCCAACAACCGCCCCGCCAAGGACTCACCGGTAGTGGTGTCGCCGGTGGCTGCGGTGCGGCGCCGAGGCACGCGTACGAGTCCGCGAAGCATCGCGGCCAGCTGGCCTGCCTCTGCCTGATGAGCCAAAGAGGTGAGGTCGAACTTCGCCGGCACCAACGCCGACTCGCCGGCGCCGAGGCCGATGTCGAACAACGCCATGCCCTCATCGGAGGACAACGGTTTGATGCCACTGCGGTTCATCCGGGCCTGGTCGGTCTGGTCGAGCGTGCTGGTCATACCGCTGGTCTCGCCCCACAGGCCCCACGCCAGGGACACCGCAGGCAACCCCTGCGCCCGACGCCACTGCACGAAGGCGTCCAGGAACGCATTGGCCGCCGAGTAGTTGCCCTGTCCCGGACCGCCCAGCACTCCCGACGCGGAGGAGAACACCACAAACGCATCCAGCTCCAGATCCGCGGTCAGCTCATGCAGCACCCAAGCCGCATCGACCTTCGGCCGGAACACGGCCCCCAGACGCTCCGGCGAAAGGCTCGAGATCACACCGTCATCGAGCACACCCGCCGTATGCACCACACCCGTCAGCGGCGCATCCACCGGAATCGACGCCAGCACATGGCTCAGATCCTCACGATCGGCCACATCGCATACGACCACGCGGACGTTCGCCCCGAGCTGCTCCAGCTCGGTGTTCAACTCCTCGACTCCGGCGGCGGCCATGCCCCGACGGCTGGCGAGCACCAGGTTGCGTACGCCGTGCTCCGATACGAGGTGGCGAGCGACCACAGCGCCCAATGTCCCCGTACCCCCGGTGATCAGGACCGTGCCCTCGGGGTTCAGCGGGGATGCGGACGTGGCCTTCTTCGCGGGCGTACGCACCAGCCGTGGTGCGTACACCGTGCCGGCTCGGACCGCCACCTGGGGCTCGTCCGAGGTCAGCACGGTCGCGATCAGCTCATCGGACGGCTCACCTCCGTCCGTATCGACCAGCACGACCCGGTCGGGGTTTTCCACCTGCGCGGAACGCACCAATCCCCACACCGCCGCACCTGCCGGATCGCTCACCTCGGCGTCATCCTCAACACCCACAGCGCCCTCGGTGACCACCACCAGGCGGCCGGAGTCCGCAGAGGCCAGGAAGGTCTGCAGCTGGTCCAGCACCTCGGCACACAGGCGATGAGCTTCCTCACTCCCCTGCCCCTCGGACCGCGCCCGCACCACCGTCGCAGCAACCGGCTCCGGGTCGGCCTGGGCGCGTAGCGGCAGACGCGACCACTCCACCCGGAACAGCGCGTCGTTCCCGGCCGCAGCCCTCAGCTGCTCATCGGAAACGGCCCGCATCACCAACGACTCCACCGACGCCACCGGCGCACCGGCGCCGTCAGCGATCTCCAACGACAGCGCCTCAGAACCCGCAGAGGACAACCGCACCCGCAGCGCCGACGCCCCCGCCGCGTGCAACGTCACGCCGTTCCACGCGAACGGCAGCAACACTCCATCCCCGGCAGTCCCACCCGACTCCACAAACGCCCCCGCGTGCAGCGCCGCATCCAGCAACGCCGGATGCAACCCGAACCCCGACTCTGCCCCCGCAGCCTCCGCCCCCAAAGCGACCTCGGCGAACACCTCGCCACCACGCCGCCACACCGACCTCAACCCCTGGAACACCGGCCCATAGCCATAACCCCGCCCAGCCAGCTCCTCATACAGACCCGACACATCCACCGCCTCAGCCCCCACCGGCGGCCACACCTCAAAGGAGCCGACAGAGGCCGGTGCCTCGCTCACGACCTGACCGCTGGCGTGCCGGGTCCAAGCCGTCTCAGACACCGCATCCTCAGGCCGCGAGTACACCGCGACAGAACGCCCACCATCGGCCTGCTCCCCGCCGACCGAGACCTGCACCCGTACGGCACCCGACTCCGGCACCACCAACGGCGCCTCGATCACCAACTCCCGCAGCGACCCCGCACCCACCTCATCCCCAGCACGGACCGCCAACTCCACCAACGCCGACCCCGGCAACAACACCACACCCGACACCGCGTGATCAGCCAGCCACGGCTGCACAGCCAACGACAACCGACCACTGCACACCACACCACCGGTATCCGGTACCGGCATGACAGTGCTGAGCAGCGGGTGCTCGGCCGCCAATGCCCCATCGGCTGCCGAGACGCCAGACGTCAGCCAGAAGCGCTGCCGCTGGAAGGCGTACGTCGGCAGGTCGACGCGCCGCGCGCCCGCCCCCGCGAACACCGCCTCCCAGTCCACCGCGACACCGCGCACATGCAGCCGCCCTACAGCAGTGAGCAACGCCCGACGCTCATCGGTCACATCGCGGCGCAGGGTCGGCACTCCGTCCTGCCCCACCATCGCGGTCAGCACACCGTCCGGGCCCAGCTCCAGGAACGTCGCCACCCCCTGCGCCCGCAGGGCCTCCACCCCATCGGCGAAGCGAACCGTGCCACGGACGTGCTCAACCCAATACTCCGGCGAGCACAGCCGTGCGGGGTCAGCCAACTCACCGGTCAGGTTCGACACCACCGGCAGCTGAGGCGCGGCGTAGGCCAGACCGGCGGCGACCTGGCGGAAGTCCTCCAGCATCCCGTCCATCGACGAGGAGTGGAAGGCGTGCGAGACCCGCAGCCGCTTCACCCGACGCCCCTCAAAGCGCCCGGCCACCGCCATGACCGCGTCCTCGGCTCCGGAGAGCACCAGCGACGTCGGCCCATTGATGGCCGCGATGCTCACACCGTCGGTCAGCAGCGGGGTGACCTCGTCCTCGGTGGCCTCGACCGCCACCATCACCCCACCCGCCGGGAGGGCCTGCATCAGCTGGCCTCGGGCCACCACCAACGCCGCCGCGTCCTCCAGCGACCACACACCCGCCACATGGGCGGCCACGACCTCACCGATCGAATGCCCTGCCACAAAATCCGGCCGCACACCCCACGACTCCACCAGACGGAACAGCGCCACCTCCACCGCAAACAACGCAGGCTGCGCAAACCCCGTCTGATCCAGCAGCTCCGACTCCCCGAAGACAACCTCCTTCAACGACCGACCAAGGGGAACATCCACGGCCTCACAGACCTGGTCGAACGCCTCCGCAAACACCGGATACGCCGCGTACAGCGCACGCCCCATACCCAGCCGCTGCGACCCCTGACCGGTGAACACCACACCCAACCGACCGGAAACCACCTCCTCACCACGCACAGCCGCCAACGCATCCCGCGCCTGACCAGCAGATTCCGCCACCACCACCGCACGATGGCCAAAGTGCGCCCGCGACGTCGCCAACGAATACGCCACATCCACCAGACTCACCGCATCGCCGTGAGCCGCCAGATAGGACGCCAACTGCTCCGCCTGCGCGGACACCGCATCGGCCGACTTGCCCGACACCACCAGCGGCACCACACCACCGGACACCACACGCTCGGCAACGTCATCCTCGACGACGGCCTCCAGCACCACATGCGCATTCGTCCCGCTGATGCCGAACGAGGACACCGCCGCACGCCTCGGCCGATCCACGTCCGGCCACTCACGCGCCTCCGTCAGCAACTCCACCGCACCCGCCGACCAATCCACCTTCGGCGACGGCGCATCCACATGCAGCGTCTTCGGCAACACACCCCGCCGCATCGCCTCCACCATCTTGATCACGCTGGCGGCTCCGGCCGTCGCCTGCGTGTGGCCGATGTTGGACTTCAACGAACCCAGCCACAGCGGGCGATCCGCGCTGCGCCCTTGGCCGTACGTGGCCAGCAGCGCCTGCGCCTCGATCGGGTCGCCCAACGACGTACCCGTACCGTGCGCCTCCACCGCATCGATGTCCGTGCCGATGAGACCGGCGTTGGCGAGGGCCTGCCGGATCACCCGCTGCTGCGCGGGACCATTCGGCGCGGTCAGGCCGTTCGACGCACCGTCCTGGTTCACCGCGCTGCCCCGCACCACGGCCAGCACCTGGTGCCCGTTCGCCCGCGCGTCCGACAACCGCTCCAGCAACAGCAACCCCACACCCTCAGCCCACGCCGTACCGTCCGCACCAGCCGCGAATGCCTTGCACCGGGCGTCCGGGGCGAGGCCGCGCTGCCGGGAGAACGCGACGAACGCGCCCGGGGTGGCCATCACCGCGACGCCACCGGCCAGCGCCAGCGAGCACTCGCCCGAGCGCAGCGCCTGCGCGGCCAGGTGGATGGCGACGAGCGCCGAGGAGCACGCCGTGTCGATGGTGACCGCAGGACCTTCGAAGCCGAAGCTGTAGGCCACGCGCCCCGAGGTGACGGCGCCCGCGCTGCCCGTGAGCGCATAGCCTTCGGCGCCCTCCTCGCCGCCCTCAAGGCTGGGGATGTAGTCCTGCGGCTTGGCTCCGGCGAATACGCCCACGTTGCGTCCGCGCAGGGTGGTCGGGTCGATACCCGCCCGTTCCAGCACCTCCCACGACGTCTCCAGCAGCAGCCGCTGCTGCGGGTCCATCGCCAGCGCCTCACGCGGGCTGATGCCGAAGAAGGCCGCGTCGAAGTCCGCGGCGCCGTCGATGAAGCCGCCTTCCCTGACGTACGACTTCCCGGCCCGCTCGGGGTCCGGATCGAAGACGCTCTCCAGGTCCCAGCCCCGGTCGGACGGGAAGGGGCTGATGCCATCGGTGCCACCGGCGACGAGCTCCCACAGGTCCTCGGGCGACGCCACCCCGCCCGGCAGACGGCAGCCCATGGCGACGACCGCGATCGGGTCCGTCTTCTCCGACTCGATCTCCCGCAGCCGCGTACGGGCCTGGGAAAGGTCGGCTAGGGCGCGCTTGAGGTAACCGCGGAGCTTGTCGTCGTTCGTCGTCATGGAAGGTCTCTCCCCATCAGGAGGTTCGGGCGGTGGGGCCGGCGGTCATGAGGAGCCGAGCTCGCTCTCGGCGAAGTCGAAGAGCTCGTCGTCGGAGGCGGAGTCGAAGTCGAACTCCTCGTCGGCCTCGAAGGCGCCACCGGACGACGCCCACCTGGTGGCCAGGGCCTGGAGGCGCTTGACCACCTGTGCTTTCACCGTGTCCTCCAGGTCCGTGGAGCCGAACGCCGCTTCCAGGCGGTCGAGTTCGGACAGCACGGACACCTCGGGGGCGACCAGTTGCCCCAACAAGTGCTCGGCGAGGGCCACGGGCGTCGGGTGGTCGAACACCGCGGAGGCGGGCAGTGCCAGCCCGGTGGCAGCCGTGAGCCGGTTGCGCAATTCCACGCCGGTGAGGGAGTCGAACCCGATGTCCTTGAAGGCACGGTCCGGCGCGATGACGTCCTTGCCCGGTCGGCCGAGGACGGTCGCCGCGTCACCGCGTACCAGCTCCACCAACGTGCGCCGCTGCTCCGGTTCCGGCATCGACGCCAGACGGTCGGTCAGGGAGACACCGGCCGCGGCGGGGACGCCGCCGGGCACGCCCGCGGTACGGCGGGGCCGACGCACCAGGCCCCGCAGCATCGACGGGAGGAGGTCGGCCCCTGCCTGTTCCGTCAAGGAGGCGAAGTCGAACTTCACCGGCGCCAGCACCGCCTGCTCACCACGCAGGCCGACGTCGAACAGGGCCATGCCCTCGTCCGAAGACAGCGGTTCGATACCGGCGCGACTCAACCGGGCCAGGTCCGTGTCGCCCAACTTCCCTGTCATGGCACTCGATTCGGCCCACTGACCCCATGCCAGGGACACCGCGGGCAGCGCCTGTGCCCTGCGCCACTGCGCGAAGGCGTCCAGGAAGGCATTCGCCGCCGCGTAGTTGCCCTGCCCCGGGCCGCCGATCATTCCGGACGCGGACGAGTACAGGACGAACGCGTCCAGGTCCAAGCCGGCGGTCAGCTCGTGCAGCACCAGCGCCGCATCGACCTTCGGCCGGAAGACCGCGCTCAGGCGGTCCGGGGTCAGGCTCGTGATCACACCGTCGTCGAGTACACCGGCGGTGTGCACCACACCGGTCAAGGGCCTGTCCTCGGGCACGGCTTCCAGCACCGTACACAGGGAATCCCGATCCGCCACGTCGCAGGCGACCAGCGCGACGCTCGCCCCGAGCCCTTCCAGCTCGGCCTTCAGTTCGTCCGCACCTGCCACCGCCGGTCCACGACGGCTGGCCAGCACCAGGTGGCGGACACCGTGGGCCGACACCAGATGACGGGCGACCACACCGCCGAGGGTTCCGGTGCCACCCGTGATCAGCACCGTGCCCTCGGGGTTCAGCGCCCGCTCCGCACCGGGCTGGGCGGATGTCGTGGCGTTCCTGGTCAGCCGTGGTGCGTAGACCTTCCCGGCCCGCACCGCCACCTGCGGCTCACCCGACTCCAGCACACCCGCCAGAACCTCATCGGAGGGCCGCTGACCGTGCTCGTCCACGTCCCCGTCCACATCCATCAGCACGATGCGGCCCGGGTTCTCCGCCTGCGCCGAGCGCACCAGGCCCCACACCGCGGCACCCGCGGGATCGGTCACCTCCGCGTCGCCGGACACCCCGACCGCGCCCCGCGTCACCACCACCAGACGGTGCGTGGCGGACGAAGCGAGGAATGCCTGCAGCTCGGTGAGGACACGCGCGACAAGCGCGTGCGCACCTGCGGCTCCGTCCTCGGCCGACATCGCTTCCAGCAACGCCGCATCTTCCGAAGCAGCAGACCCGGCGCTGCCGACAGGACCGCCCCCAGCCTGTGCCGCCACCTGCGACCACTCGACGCGGAACAGTGCGTCGTGTCCGGCCGTCGTCCTCAGATCCTCGTCCGCTATCGCCCGTAGTACGAGCGAGTCCACCGACGCGACCGGCGCACCTTGGCCGTCAGCGATCTCCATCGACATCGACGCGGGGCCCGTGGGCGAGAGCCGTACCCGCACCTCCGACGCGCCGGTGGCGTGCAGCGTCACGCCACGCCACTCGGCGGCCCGGCCCGGTAGCCCGGCAGCCCGTGCCGCGGCCTCCAGCAGCGCAGGGTGGACGCCGAAACGCCCGGCAGTGGCGGTGTGCTGCTCGCCGAGGCCGATGTCGGCGAAGACATCGGTACCGCGAGTCCACACCCGACGCAGCTCTCCGGGGAGGGCAGCGACCTGGGCGGGCTCCGCGCCGGCCGGGGGCCATACGTCCACGGTCGCCGGCGGGCTCGTCTCGGCGGCCGCCAGCGTCCCGGTCGCGTGACGGGTCCAGGGCGCATCGCCCTTCTCGGGCCTGGAATAGATGTCCACCGGTCGCCGACCCGTGCCGTCCGAGGCGCCCACCGAGACCTGCACCCGTACCGAGCCCGTTTCCGGCAGCACGAGCGGAGCTTCGCTCACCAGCTCCGACAAGGAGCCCGCGCCGACCTCGTCGCCCGCGCGGAGCGCCAGCTCGACCAGCGCCGACCCGGGTACGACGGGCACACCCGACACCACGTGATCGGCGAGCCATGGCTGTGCGGCCAACGACAATCGACCGGTGCAGAGCACACCGCCCGTGTCCGGAACGGCCACCACGGCGCTGAGCAGCGGATGATCCATCGATACGTCGCTCATGGCGGGTGTGGTCGCGGCGAGCCAGAACTTCTCCTGCTGGAAGGCGTACGTGGGCAGGTCGACGCGCCGCGCGCCGGTCCCCGCGAACACCTGCTCCCAGCCGACCTCGACCCCTCGGACGTGCAGTCGTCCTACGGCCGTGAGCAATGCCCGACGCTCATCGGCCACGTCACGGCGCAGGGTCGGTACGCCGTCCTGGCCCACCATCGCGGTCAGCACACCGTCCGGACCCAGCTCCAGGAACGTCGCCACCCCCTGCTTCCGCAGGGCCTCCACCCCATCAGCGAAGCGGACGGTGCCACGGACGTGCTCGACCCAGTACTCCGGCGAGCACAGCCGTGCGGGGTCAGCCAGCTCACCGGTCAGGTTCGACACCACCGGAAGCTGCGGCGCGGCGTAGGCCAAACCGGCGGCGACCTGGCGGAAGTCCTCCAGCATCCCGTCCATCAACGAGGAGTGGAAGGCGTGCGAGACCCGCAGCCGCTTGACGCGACGGCCCTCAAAGCGCTCCGTCACCGCGAGAACAGCGTCCTCGGCTCCGGAGAGCACCAGCGATGTCGGCCCGTTGATCGCGGCGATGCTCACACCGTCGGTCAGCAGCGGGGCTACCTCGTCCTCGGTGGCTTCGACCGCCACCATCACGCCGCCCTCGGGCAACGCCTGCATCAGCTGGCCCCGGGCCACCACCAACGCCGCCGCATCCTCCAGCGACCACACACCCGCCACATAGGCGGCCACGACCTCACCGATCGAATGCCCCGCCACAAAGTCCGGCCGCACACCCCACGACTCCACCAGACGGAACAGCGCCACCTCCACCGCAAACAACGCAGGCTGCGCAAACCCCGTCTGATCCAGCAGCTCCGACGCCCCGAAGACAACCTCCTTCAACGACCGACCAAGGGGAACATCCACGGCCTCACAGACCTCGTCGAACGCCTCCGCAAACACCGGATACGCCGCGTACAGCGCACGCCCCATACCCAGCCGCTGCGACCCCTGACCGGTGAACACCACACCCAACCGACCAGAAACCACCTCCTCACCACGCACCGCCGCCAACGCATCCCCCGCCTGGCCAGCAGACTCCGCCACCACCACCGCACGATGGCCAAACTGCGCCCGCGACGTCGCCAACGAATACGCCACATCCACCAGACTCACCGCATCGCCGTGAGCCGCCAGATAGGACGCCAGCCGCTCCGCCTGCGCGCTCACCGCCTCCGCCGACTTCCCTGACACCACCAGCGGCACCGCACCACCGGAGACCACACGCTCGACGGCAGGCTCCTCCTCGACGGCGGCCTCCAGCACCACATGCGCATTCGTCCCGCCGATGCCGAATGCCGACACACCCGCACGCCTCGGACGGTTCGCCTCCGGCCACTCACGCGCCTCCGTCAGCAACTCCACCGCACCCGCCGACCAATCCACCTTCGACGACGGCGCATCCACATGCAGCGTCTTCGGCAGCACGCCCCGCCGCATCGCCTCCACCATCTTGATCACACCGGCGACACCCGCCGTGGCCCCGGTGTGGCCGATGTTGGATTTCAGGGCTCCCAGCCACAGGGGGCGGTCGGCCGGGCGTTCCTGGCCGTACGTCGCCAGCAGCGCCTGCGCCTCGATCGGGTCGCCCAGCGACGTACCCGTACCGTGCGCCTCCACCGCATCGACGTCGGCGGGCGCCACACCCGCGTTGGCGAGAGCCTGCCGGATCACCCGCTGCTGCGCGGGACCATTCGGCGCCGTCAGGCCGTTCGACGCACCGTCCTGGTTCACCGCGCTGCCCCGCACCACGGCCAGCACCTGGTGCCCGTTCGCCCGCGCGTCCGACAACCGCTCCAGCAACAGCAACCCCACACCCTCGGACCACCCCGTGCCGTCGGCGCTGTCGGCGAACGCCTTGCAACGGCCGTCCGGGGCCAGGCCGCGCTGCCGGGAGAACTCCACGAACACACCCGGAGTGGACATCACGGCGACGCCTCCGGCCAGAGCCAGTGAGCACTCGCCACCGCGCAGGGCCTGGGTCGCGGAGTGCAACGCCACCAAGGACGACGAGCAGGCCGTGTCGATGGTGAGCGCGGGCCCTTCGAGTCCCAGCGTGTAGGAGATGCGCCCGGAGGCGACGCTCCCCGCGCTGCCGGTCAGCGCGTACCCCTCGGTGCCCTCGGCGCCGCCGCCGAGACGCGGGGTGTAGTCCTGCGATCCCATGCCGGTGAACACGCCGACGTCCTTGCCACGCAGGGACATCGGGTCGATGCCGGCCCGTTCGAAGACCTCCCACGACGTCTCCAGCAGCAGCCGCTGCTGCGGGTCCATCGCCAGCGCCTCACGCGGGTTGATGCCGAAGAACCCGGCGTCGAAGGCCGCGACGTCGTGCAGGAAGCCACCGCGGCGTACGTAGGACGTGCCCGCGGCGTCCGGGGCGTCGGAGAACAGGTTCTCCAGGTCCCAGCCCCGGTCGGTCGGGAAGTCGCAGACCGCTTCGCGCCCCTCGGACAGCAGGGTCCACAGCTCCTCCGGGGACCGTACCCCGCCGGGCAGCCGGCAGCTCATCGCCACGATCGCGATGGGGTCATGGGCGGGCGAACCCGGCTCGGCCCCCGCAGCGACACCGACGGCCGCGACGGCCGCGGTGGCCGCGGTGGCCACGACGGTGGTTCCCTGATCGCCGAGGAGTTCGGTGCGCAGGTAGTCCGCCAGCGCCACCGGGTTCGGGTAGTCGAAGACCAGGGTGGCCGGGAGCCGCAGTTGGGTGGCGGCGGCCAGGCGGTTCCGCAGCTCCACCGCCGTGACCGAGTCGAACCCGATCTCCTTGAACGCCCGCTCCGCCGCCACGGTCTCGCGGTCCGCGTGTCCCAGTACGGAACCCGCCTGCTCGCGCACCAGATCGGTCAGCGTCCGCCGCTGCTCGGCCTCGGTCAGTTCCAGCAGCCGGGCACGGAGAGCGGAGGCGACGACATCCGGGGCGTCCTCGCCGGTGGCGGCCAGCAGGTCGGTGACCTCCGGAAGGCCGCGCAGCAGCGGTCGTGGCCGCGCCATGGTGAACGTAGGGGCGAAGCGGCTCCAGTCCATTCCGGCGACGACCAGGTGGGTCCGGTCGTGCTCGACCGCCTGCACCAGGGCGGCAACGGCGAGGTGGGGGTCCATGAGGGTGACGCCGAGCCGGGTCATCTCGGCGGCCATCGCCTCGTCCACCATGCCACCGCCCGCCCAGGCGCCCCAGGCGATCGAGGTGGCGGCGCGGCCTCGGGCACGGCGGCGATGAGCCAGGGCGTCGAGGTAGGCGTTGGCGCCGGCGTACGAGGTGAGGCCGGAGCTGCCCCAGGCGGTGGCGCCGGAGGAGAAGAGCACGAACGCGTCCAGCTCACGATCGGCCAGCAGCTCGTCGAGATGGCGGGCCCCGGCGATCTTGGCGTTCCCCATCTCGACGAACTGCTCCACGTCGAGTTCGGACAGGGGCGCCTCGGTCTGGTTCGCCCCGGCGAGGTGCAGTACGGCGGTCAGGGGGTGTTCGTCGGGGATGAGGTCGAGCAGCCCGGCCACGGCGTCCCGGTCGGCGACGTCGCAGGCGGCGATGGTCACCTGCGCACCCCGTTCCTCCAGCTCGGCGCGGAGGTCGGCGGCGCCTGGGGCGTCGGCACCGCGACGGCTGGTCAGGATCAGGTGTTCGGCGCCCCGCTCGGCCAGCCACCGGGCCACATGCGCGCCGGTGCCGCCGGTGCCGCCGGTGATCAGGACGGTCCCGGATGGCGTCCAGGGAGTGGTGGGCGGGCCGTCCAGGGGCGCACGCAGCATGCGTCGGGCATAGAGGCCGTCGGTACGAATGGCGAGTTGGTCCTCACCATCCGCCGCCCCCAGCGCGGCGCAGAGCAGGCCGATCGCGTGGCCATCCGCTTCGCCGTCGGCGGGCAGGTCGACCAGCCCACCCCAGGTGTCCGGGTGGTCCAGCGCCAGTACGGTGCCGACACCCCACATCATGTGCTGCAGCTCGCTCGTCAGCTCGGCGGAATCGGCCACCGCGACACCGCCGGAGGTCACCGCCCAGAGGGGGGCGGTGATTCCCGCGTCGCCGAGTGCCTGCACCAGGGTGACGGAGTTGATCGCGCCCCGTGACCAGGTGGAGTGGACGGGGTGGGGGCGGTCGTCGAGAGCGAGGAGGGACAGGACACCGGTCACCGGCTCGTCGGGCAGCAGGTCGGCGAGGTGCTTGCGGTCGCGGTCGTCGGCCTCGACGCGGAGGACCCGTACGCCGCGCTCGGTGAGGCCGTCGAGGATCGCGTCGGTGAGTGTGCCCGGCTCGGCGCCGAGCGCCACCAGCCAGGTGCCGGAGGCCGTGTGGGGGCCGGGGTTCACCCGCTCCCAGTCGAGGCGGTATCGCCATCCGTCGACGACGGACTGTTCGTGGTGTCGCCGCCGCCAGGACGACAGCGCCGGCACCACCTGGTGCAGCACCGAGGCGTCCAGTTGCAGGTCCTCGGCGAGCGAGTCGGTGTTTCCGGAGTCGACGGCGGCCCAGAACGCCGCGTCGACCGGGTCGGCTGCCTGCACGGGCTTGTCACCCGCGTCCAGCCAGTAGCGCTGGTGCTGGAAGGGATACGTGGGCAGGGTGACGTGCCGGGTGTTGGCCTGGTCGAACGCGGCCGCCCAATCCACCTCCACACCCGCCATATACGCCTCACCCACCGACGACAAGAACCGCCGCAACCCACCCTCATCACGCCGCAGCGACCCCACTACGACGCCGTCGACGCCCGCCGCGTCCATCGACTCACCCAGCACGAACCCCAGCACCGGATGCGGGCTCATCTCAACAAACACCCGCTGGCCACGGTCCAGCAGCTGCCCGGTGACCTCGCCCAGCAGCACCGTCCGGCGCAGATTCCGGTACCAGTACGCGGCATCCAGACCAGCGGTGTCCATCACCTCACCGGTCACCGTCGAGTGGAACGGAATGGGCGAGGACACCGGACGCACCGAGCCCAGCACCTCCAGCAACTCCGCCTCGATCTGTTCCACCTGGGCCGAGTGCGAGGCGTAATCCACCGGCACCCGGCGAACCCGCACCCCCTCCGACTCCAGCGCCTCCGTCAGCGCGTCCAGCGCACCGACCTCACCGGCCACCACGGTCGACGACGGACCATTGACCGCCGCCACCGACAGCCCCTCGCCCAACCGACCCGTCACCACGTCCACCGGCAGCGCCACCGACGCCATACCCCCACCACCAGCCAACCGCGACGCAATCACCTGACTCCGCCGCGCCACCACCAACGCACCATCACCCAACGACAACCCACCCGCCACACACGCCGCCGCGATCTCCCCCTGCGAATGCCCCACCACACACCCCGGCACCACGCCGAACGAACGCCACAGCCCCGCCAGCGACACCATCACCGCCCACAGCACGGGCTGGACCACATCCACCCGTTCCAGCATGGCCTCATCGCCCAGCGCATCGCGGAGCGACCAGTCCACGAACGGCGCCAGCGCCTCTTCACACGCGGCCATGTGCTCCGCGAACACCTCGGACGACGCGATCAGTTCGCTGGCCATACCCACCCACTGCGCCCCCTGCCCCGGGAACACGAACACCACATCACCAGCACCCGCACCACCGCCGCTCACACCCGACAACCCCAGCAGCCCGGACACGGCGTCGCTACGAGAGCCCGCCACCACCACACCACGACACTCAAAACCCGAACGCCCCACCAGCGACGCGCCCACATCGCACAGCTCGACCTCGGGGTTGCTCCCCACGAAGGACGCCAGCCGCTCCGCCTGAGCGGTCAGCGCCTCCGGCGACTTCGCGGACAGCACCAGCGGCACCACACCCTCCGGCACCAGAGTCCGCTCCACAACCTCGGTCTCCGCCGATTCGAGAATCACATGCGCATTGGTGCCGCTCAGCCCGAAGGACGAGACGCCGACGCGGCGCGGCTCATCGCGCTGGGGCCACTCGCGGGCCTCGGTCAGCAGCTCCACGGCGCCCGCGGACCAGTCCACCTCCGGTGTCGGCATGTCCACGTGCAGCGTCTTGGGCAGCACACCGTGCCGCATCGCCTCGACCATCTTGATGACCCCGGCCACACCGGCCGCCGATTGGGCGTGACCGATGTTGGACTTCAGCGACCCCAGCCACAGCGGACGGTTCGCCGGACGCTCCTGCCCGTACGTCGCCAGCAGCGCCTGCGCCTCGATCGGGTCGCCCAGCGACGTACCCGTACCGTGCGCCTCCACCGCATCCACATCCACCGCAGACAACCGCGCATTCGCCAACGCCTGACGAATCACCCGCTGCTGCGCAGGACCATTCGGCGCCGTCAAACCATTCGACGCACCATCCTGATTCACCGCACTGCCCCGCACCACAGCCAGCACCTCATGACCATGACGCCGCGCATCCGACAACCGCTCCAACAGCAACAACCCGACACCCTCGGAGAAGCCGGTTCCGTTGGCTCCCGCCGCGAACGCCCTGCACCGGCCGTCCGGGGAGAGCCCGCGCTGGCGGGAGAACTCCACGAACATCTGGTTGTCGGACATGACGGCGGCGCCACCGGCGAGCGCCATCTCCGACTCGCCGGAGCGCAGCGACTGCACGGCGAGGTGGATCGCCACCAGCGACGACGAGCAGGCGGTGTCCACCGTCACCGACGGGCCCTCGAGGCCCAGGGTGTACGACACCCGGCCCGAGGCGAAGCTGCCCGCGCTGCCCCGCCCCAGGTAGGCCTCCAGGTCCTCGGGGACCTCGTGCACCCGGGGGGCGTAGTCGTGGTGCATCAGCCCGGTGTAGAAGCCGATGTTCCGGCCGCGCAGGGAGTTCGGGGCGATACCGGCCCGTTCGAAGACCTCCCACGAAGTTTCCAGCAGCAGCCGCTGCTGCGGGTCCATCGCCAGCGCCTCACGCGGGGAGAGTCCGAAGAACTCCGCGTCGAAGCCCGCCGCGTCCTCGATGAAGCCGCCCTCGCGCACGTAGGACTTCCCGGGCACGTCGGGGTCCGGGTCGTACATCCCCGCCACGTCCCAGCCACGGTCCGCGGGGAACTCCGTGATGGCGTCGACGCTTTCGGACACCAGCCGCCACAGGTCCTCGGGAGAGGTCACGCCGCCCGGCAGACGACAGGCCATGCCGACGATCGCGATGGGTTCCCACGCCTTTTCCTCGATCTCGCGCAGCCGCCGCGTGGCCTGACGCGCGGTGGCGACCGCCTTGTTGAGGTAGTCGCGGTACTTCGTGTTGTCCACCATGGAAGGTCAGCTCCTCGCGGGAATCCAGCAGGCCGGGGCGTCAGGAATCACTGAATTCGTCAGGAAATACTGAATTCGTTGTCGATGATGTCGAAGACCTCGTCGTCACTCACCGACGCGAGATCGTCGCCGCTCTCGCCCACGGCGGTGGAGTCCGGGCTCCACTTGGCCGCAAGGGCCTGCAGGATCGTCGTGACCCGGCCGCGCACGGCGGGGTCGTCTGCCACCGAGGCGAGCGAGGCCGCCAGCTTCTCCGCCTCGGTCACCGCGTGGTGGACGGCGGGACCGCTGTCCGGGACCAGCCCTTCCCGCAGATGTCGCACCAGGACTTCCGGAGTCGGGTGGTCGAAGAGCAGGGTGGCGGGCAGCCGCATCCCGGTGGCCGCGGACAGCTTGTTGCGCAGTTCGACGGCCGTGAGCGAGTCGAGCCCCAGCTCCTGGAAGGCCCGGCCCGGCTCGATGGCCTGCACACCGGTGTGTCCGAGCACCACCGCCGCCTCCGCCCGCACCAGCTCCAGCAGGATGTCCGCCTGCTCGTCCTCGGCGAGTCCGGCCAGTCGCCGGCGGAGCGAGTCGGCCGCGGCGAGATCGGTACGCCGGGCCCTGGCCTCGGCGGCAACGATGCGGCGGGCCTCGGGCAGGCCCTGCAGCAGCGCGCTCGGCCGGGCGGAGGTGAAGGCCGGGACGAACTTCTTCCAGTCGATGTTCGCGATGGTCATCGTGGTCTCGCCGCCGGTCAGCAGCTGGTCCAGCGCGGAGAGCATCGCCTCGGGCGGTACGGGGCCGATGCCCTGGCGGCGCAGCTGGGGCGCCGAGGTGGCGTCGACCATGCCACCGCCTGCCCAGGCGCCCCAGGCCACCGAGGTGGCGGGCTTGCCGAGGCTGCGCCGGTGCTGGGCCAGCGCGTCCAGAAAGGCGTTTCCGGCGGAGTAGGCGCTTTGGTTGCCGCTCCCCCACACCCCGGCGATCGAGGAGAACAGGACGAACGCTTCGAGGGAATCCCCCTCCAGCAGTTCGTCGAGGTGTGCGGCGCCGGCGACCTTCGCGGACACGATGTCGGCGAATTCCGCCACGGTGGTGTCGGCGAGGGCACCGAAGCCGTTGACTCCGGCGGCGTGCACCACTGCCCGGACCTGGTCGCCGTCGGCCCGCAGCTTCCGGAGGAGTTCCGCGAGCGCCTGCCGGTCCGCCACATCGCAGGCGGCGAGGGTCACACGGGCGCCCAGCCCGGTGAGTTCGGCCTCGAATTCGGTGGCACCGGTGCTGTTCCCGCCGCGGCGGCTGACGAGTACGAGGTGTTCGGCGCCCTTTTCCGCGAGCCACCTCGCGACATGGGCACCGAGTGCCCCCGTACCGCCGGTGATGAGGACCGTGCCCGAGGGCCGCCACGAGGGCTCGTCCGCCGAGCGGTCGGTCTGTGCCCGCTCCAGGCGGCGTACGAACACGCCGTCCTCGCGCAGCGCGAACTGGTCCTCGCCTTCGCAGCCCCCGCCCAGCACGGTGGCCAGCCGCGCACGGGCCGGGGCGTCGAGCTTCGCGGGGAGGTCGACGAGTCCGCCCCAGCGCGCGGGGTGTTCCAGGGCGGCCACCTGAGCGAGGCCCCAGTGCGCGGCCTGGGCCGGACACCGCACCGGGTCGGTGTCGCCGGTGGTCACCGCTCCCGTAGTCACCTCGCCAGTGGTCACCGCGCCGGTGGTAACCCTGCCCGTGGTCACCGCGCCCTGGGTGGCCGACCACAGCGGTGCGTCGATCGCGGCGTCGCCCAGCGCCTGGACGAGGCCGAGCGTCGCCGCGAGCCCTTGGGAGACGCCCGGACGGCCGGGAAACGCGGTCTCGTCCAGGGCGAGCAGCGACAGTACGCCCGCGATGTCCTGCCCCTCGGCCTCTTCCCCGATCCGCTGGGTGAGCGCGGCTCGGTCGGTGTCGGTCACCGGAAGCAGGAGGGGCCGCGCGCCGTGTTCGCTCAGCGCGGCGATGCTCGCCCGTACGACATCGCCGTCCGCGTGCGCGGCGGGAGCCGCGACCAGCCAGGTGCCGGTGAGCGAGGGCGCGTCGGGCAGGTCGACCGGTGCCCAGCCCGTCCGGTAGGCCAGGCTGTCGAGACCGGACGCCCGGTTCTGCAGCGTCAGCCGGGCTTCGGCGAGTTGTTCCTGTGTGACCTGGCGCCCTACGAGGGCGTCGATCCGTGCGACGGGCAGGCCGCTGTGGTCGGTGACGGTCACCTGCCACACGTCGTCGCCCTGAGGTACGAAATGCGCGCGCAGCCGTGCGGCGCCGTGCGCCCACAGCGTGACCCCGTTCCAGGAGAACGGCAGCCGGGGAAGCCCGGTGCCGTAGATCAGCGGGGCGTGCAGCGACGCGTCCAGGAGTGCGGGGTGCAGGGCGAACCGGGCCGCGTCCTCCCGCTGCTGCTCCGGCAGGGCCACCTCGGCGAAGATTTCGTCACCGCGGGTCCACACCGCGCGCAGCCCCTGGAACGCGGGCCCGTACTCGTATCCCCGCTCCGCCAGACGCTCGTACACCGTGTCGACGTCCAGCGGTACGGCGGTGGCCCCGGCCGGCGGCCAGGCCACCAGCGGCTCTGCGGGCTCCGGGCCCTCGGCCACCAGGGTGCCGCTGGCGTGGCAGGTCCACTCCGCGTGGGCGCCCTCCGCCGCCGTCCCGGGCTCGGGCCGGGAGTACACCGACACGGCCCGGCGGCCGGTCTCGTCCGGCCCGCCGACCTCGACGCGCACCTGGATGTCGCTGTCCTGCGGCAGGATCAGGGGCGCCTCGATCACCAGTTCCTCGATGACGCCGCAGTCGACCTCGTGGCCCGCGCTGAGGACCAGGTCCACGAAGCCGGTGCCGGGCAGGAGGGCCGTGCCCCACACGGCGTGATCGGCCAGCCAGGGGTGGGTGCGCATCGACCAACGGCCGGTCAGCACAAGGGCGTTGGAGCCGGGCAGTTCCACTGCCGCGCCCAGCAGGGGGTGGTCGGGTGCGGACAGTCCGGCCGTCGCCACATCGCCCGCCGAACGCTCGGCCCGCAGCCAGTAGCGCTGGTGCTGGAAGGGGTACGTGGGCAGGGTGACGTGGCGGGTGTTGGCCTGGTCGAACGCGGCCGCCCAATCCACCTCCACCCCCGCCACATACGCCTCACCCACCGACGACAAGAACCGCCGCAACCCACCCTCATCACGCCGCAGCGACCCCACGACCACACCGTCCACGCCCGCCGCGTCCATCGACTCACCCAGCACAAACCCCAACACCGGATGCGGACTCATCTCCGCGAATACCCGACGCCCGCTCTTCAACAGCGACCCGGTCACATCCCCCAGCAACACCGGCTGCCGCAAATTCCGATACCAATACCCCGCATCCAACGCAGCCGTATCGACCATCTCGCCTGTCACCGTCGAATAGAACGGAACCGACGACGACACCGGACGCACCGAACCCAAAACCTCCAGCAATTCGGCCTCGATCTGCTCCACCTGGACCGAATGCGACGCATAATCCACCGGAATCCGCCGAACCCGCACCCCCTCCGACTCCAACGCCCCCACCAAAGCCTCAAGCGCCTCGACCTCACCGGCCACCACGGTCGACGACGGGCCATTGACCGCCGCCACCGACAACCCCTCACCCAACCGCTCCCCCACCACATCCACCGGCAACGACACCGACACCATCCCCCCACCACCCGCCAACCGCGACGCAATCACCTGACTCCGCCGCGCCACCACCAACGCACCATCACCCAACGACAACCCACCCGCCACACACGCCGCCGCAATCTCCCCCTGCGAATGCCCCACCACACCCACCGGCTCCACACCAAACGACCGCCACAACCCCGCCAACGACACCATCACCGCCCACAAAACCGGCTGCACCACATCCACCCGCCCCAACGCAACCTCATCCCCCAACACATCAAACAAAGACCACCCCACAAACGGCGCCAACGCCTCACCACACCGCTCCATCCACCCCGCAAAAACCTCCGACTCCCCCAACAACTCCACCGCCATACCCACCCACTGCGCCCCCTGCCCAGGAAACACAAACACCACATCCCCCGAACCCACACCACCAGAACCCACTAACCCCGACAACCCACCCACAGCCTCACCACACGAACCCGCCACCACCACACCACGACACCCAAAACCCGAACGCCCCACCAACGACGCACCCACATCGAAAAGCTCAACAGCAGGGTTCTCACTCAAGAAAGACGCCAACCGCCCCGCCTGCGCACTCAACGCCTCCGGCGACTTCGCCGACAACACCAACGGCACCACACCCCCCGGCACCACCCGCTCGTCCTCCACCACCACCTCGGGCTGTTCGAGGATCACATGCGCATTGGTGCCGCTGATGCCGAACGAGGACACCCCTGCCCGGCGCGGACGGCCCATCTCCGGCCACTCACGCGCCTCCGTCAGCAACTCCACCGCACCCGCCGACCAGTCCACCGCCGACGTCGGCGCATCCACATGCAGCGTCTTCGGCAACACACCCCGCCGCATCGCCTCGACCATCTTGATGACCCCGGCCACGCCCGCAGCCGCCTGCGCATGCCCGATGTTCGACTTCAGCGACCCCAGCCACAGCGGACGATCCGCCGGACGCTCCTGTCCGTACGTCGCCAGCAGCGCCTGCGCCTCGATCGGGTCACCCAGCGACGTACCCGTACCGTGCGCCTCCACCGCATCCACGTCCACCGCAGACAACCGCGCATTCGCCAACGCCTGACGAATCACCCGCTGCTGCGCAGGACCATTCGGCGCCGTCAAACCATTCGACGCACCATCCTGATTCACCGCACTGCCCCGCACCACAGCCAACACCTCATGACCATGACGCCGCGCATCCGACAACCGCTCCAACAGCAACAACCCGACACCCTCGGACCACCCCGTGCCGTCGGCGGCCTCCGCGAACGCCTTGCACCGGCCGTCCACCGCCAGGCCGCGCTGCCGCGAGAACTCGATGAAGCTCCCCGGTGTGGACATCACGCACACGCCACCGGCCAGCGCCATCGCGCACTCACCCGAACGCAGCGCCTGCGCCGCCAGATGGATCGCCACCAGCGACGACGAACACGCGGTGTCCACCGTCACCGCCGGACCCTCGAAACCGAAGGTGTACGACACCCGGCCGGACACCACACTGCCCGCGCCACCGGTCAGCACATAGCCCTCGATCTCCTCGGATCCCGTGCCCATGCGGGGCGCGTACTCCTGGCCGGCCACGCCCGCGAACACTCCGACGCGTCGGTCGGGCAGTCCGGCGGGGTCGATCCCGGCCCGTTCGAAGACCTCCCACGAGGCTTCCAGCAGCAACCGCTGCTGCGGATCCATCGCCAGCACCTCACGCGGGCTGATCCCGAAGAATCCGGCGTCGAAACCGGCGACGTCGTCAAGGAAGCCGCCCTCCCGCACGTACGACGTCCCCGCCGCATCCGGATCCGGGTCGTACAGCCCCGCCAGGTCCCAGCCACGATCCGACGGGAACTCCGAGATCCCGTCCACACCCTCGGACACCAGCCGCCACAGGTCCTCGGGAGAGGCCACCCCGCCCGGCAGACGGCACCCCATCGCCACGATCGCGATGGGCTCCGTTTGTGCGTTCTCGGCCTCACGCAGCCGCTCGCGGGTCTTCTGCAGTTCGGTGGAGACCCGCTTGAGGTAAGCGAGGGACTTGTCGTCGTTCGTCATGGTTCCTCGTCTCGTGTGTCCGTAGGGCAGCGGGTCAGGCGAGCCCGAGTTCGTTGTCGATGAAGGCGTAGACGTCGTCCGCCGTGGCCGAGGCGAGCTGATCCACGTCGGTGCCGTTCGTCTCGACGGCGGCCTCGCTGAGCCGCGCGCCCAGGACGCGCAGACGGGTGCCGATCCGGGTGTCGGTGAGGTCCTGGGTGAGGAGGGCGGCCACCGCGGCGTCGAGCGAGTCCAGCGAATCCAGGGTGGACGTGACCGGGTCGGTGTCCTGGGACAGTTCCTGGTGCAGATAGCCGGCGAGCAGCGTGGGCGCCGGGTAGTCGAAGACGGCGGTCGCGGGCAGGCGCAGACCGGAGACGCGGCCGAGGCGGTTGCGCAGTTCCACCGCGGTCAACGAGTCGAATCCGGCGTCCTTGAACGCCCGGTCGGGCACGATCAGCTCCGGGTCCCGGTGGCCGAGGACGGTGGCGGCCTCCTTCCGCACCACGTCCAGCACCTGCTCCGGCCACTCCTCGGCGGGGAGGGTGGCCAGCCGCTCGGCGAGGGTGCGGCCGGTGGGCGTAGCCGCGCGTGCCGCACGCCGTGGGGGGCGTACGAGGCCGCGCAGCAGCGGATGCAGTTCGCCGTGTTCCGCCTGGCTGCGGAGCGCCGTCAGATCGAGCCTGGTGGGTACGACGGCCGCGTCACCGCCGAGGAGCGCCGCGTCGAACAGGGCCGTCCCCTCGTCCGCGGTCAGGCCCAGCATGCCGTCGCGCCGGGTGCGCTGGAGGTCGGCTTCGGTCAGCCCGCTGGTCATCTCGCTGGTCAGCGACCAGAAGCCCCAGGCGAGGGAGACGGCGGGCAGGCCCTGGGTGCGGCGCTGCCGTGCGAGGGCGTCGAGGAAGGCGTTCGCGGCGGCGTAGTTGGCCTGGCCGGGGTTGCCGAGGACGCCCGCGGCCGAGGAGAAGAGGACGAAGGCGGCGAGGTCCGCATCGCGGGTCAGCTCGTGCAGATGGAGCGCGGCGTCGGCCTTCGGCCGGAACACCCCGGCGATGCGCTCGGGTGAGAGCGCGGGGACCACGCCGTCGTCGACCACGCCCGCGGTGTGCACCACGCAGGTCAGCGGGGCTTCGGCGGGGACGGACGCCAGCAGGCGGGCCAGCGCGTCGCGGTCGCCGGCGTCGCACGCCTCGATGCGGACGGTGGCGCCGAGCCGGGTCAGTTCGGCGTGGAGTTCGGCCGCGCCGGGTGCGTCAGGGCCTCGCCTGCTGGTGAGCAGCAGGTTGCGGACTCCGTACGCGGTGACCAGGTGGCGGGCCAGCAGGGCACCCAGGGTGCCGGTGCCGCCGGTGATGAGCGCGGTGCCGTCGGGGTCCGGGCGGCGGGGCACGGTGAGGACCGCTTTGCCGGTGTGGCGTGCCTGGCTGAGGTGGCGGAAGGCGTCCGGGGCGTGCCGTACGTCCCACGCGGTCAGGGGAAGCGGGGTGAGGGTGCCGTTGTCGAAGAGTTCCACCAGCTCGGCGAGCAGCTGCTGGATGCGCTCGGATCCGGCTTCGGCGAGGTCGAAGGCGCGGTACGTGACGTCGGGGTGGTGCTCGGCGACGTCGGCGGCGTCCCGGATGTCGGTCTTGCCCATCTCCAGGAACCGGCCGCCGCGGGGCAGCAGGCGCAGGGAGGCGTCGACGAAGTCCCCCGCCAGGGCGTCGAGTACGACGTCCACGCCACGGCCCTGGGTGGCGGCGAGGAATTCCTGCTCGAACGCGAGGGTGCGGGAGTTGGCGATGTGGTGGTCGTCCAGTCCGCCGGCCCGTAGTGTCGGCCACTTGCCGGGGCTCGCCGTGCCGTACACCTCGGCTCCGAGGTGGCGGGCCACCTGGACGGCCGCCATGCCGACACCGCCGGCCGCGGCGTGGATGAGCACCGCTTCTCCGGGTTGGACTGCGGCCAGGTCGTGCAGGCCGTAGTAGGCGGTGAGGAAAGCGATGGGGGTGGCAGCGGCCTGCGGGAATGTCCAGCCCTTGGGGACGCGGACGAGGGTGCGGTGATCGGTGACCGCCTCGGGTCCGAAGGTGCCGCCGGGGAAGAGGCCCATCACGCGGTCGCCGGGGGCCAGTCCGGTCACCCCGGGCCCGGTCTCCAGGACGACTCCGGCGCCTTCGCCTCCGATGGCGGCGCTGCCGGGGTACATGCCGAGCGCGATGAGGACGTCCCGGAAGTTCATGCCCGCGGCGCGGATCGCCACGCGGACGTGGCCTTCGGGGAGGTCCGCCACCGGGTCGGCGGGCACGAGGGCCAGATGGTCGAGCGTGCCGGGCTCGGTGGTGTCCAAGTGCCAGGTGCGGGTGCCGGTGCCGGTGCCGGTGCCGGTGCCGGTGCCGGTGCCGGTGCCGGTGCCGGTGGGGATGGTGAGCCCGTCGGCGGTGGCCCTGACCAGCCTGGGCGTGGAGGCCGCGCCCTCGCGGACGGCGAGTTGGGGTTCGCCGGTGGCGAGCGCTCGGGAGAGCGCGGTGCGTGAGGCGGGGTCCTCGTCGAGGTCGGCGAGGACGATCCGGCCCGGGTTCTCGGACTGGGCGGAGCGCACCAGACCCCAGACGGCCGCCCCGGCCGGGTCCGCCGTCTCGCCGTCGCGTACGGCGACCGCGCCACGGGTGACCACGACCAGCCGGGCCGTGTCGTCCTCCGGTTTGGCGAGGAACGCCTGCAGTTCGGCGAGCACGCGCGAGGTCAGCGCGTGGGCATGGGCTGCGCCCGGCCCGTCGGCGACGGCCTCGGTGACCTGGGCCGCTTCCAGCCCGCCGGGCCGCGCTTCGGTGGGCTGCCCTGGGGCGGGCTGTGCCTCGGTGGGCCCTGCTTCGGTGGGCCCTGCCTCGGTGGGCAGTGGTGTCCACGCGGTGCGGAACAGCGCGCCGTGCAGGGGTGCCGCCGCCGGGCGCAGCCGTTCGGCCGCCACGGGGCGGAGCACGAGCGAGGCGACGGTGGCGACCGGGGCGCCGGTACGGTCGGCGATGCGCAGCGACACCGCGTCGTCGCCGACCGGTTCCAGATGGACGCGGAGGGCCGACGCGCCGGAGGCGTGCAGCCGTGTCCCCGTCCAGGCGAAGGGCAGCAGGCGCTCCTCGCCTTCCGGTTCGGCGATGGCGCCGAAGGCGCTGAGGTGCAGCGCGGCGTCGAAGAGGGCGGGGTGGAGGCCGAACAGGCGGGCGTCGTCGTGGTGTTCCTCGTCGAGGGCGACCTCGGCGAACACCTCCTTGCCCCGCGTCCACACCGCTCGTACGCCCTGGAAGACCGGGCCGTACTCGTACCCGGCCGCGAACCGTTCGGGGTAGAAGCCGGTCACCGGGTGGGTTTCGGCGTCCGCCGGGGGCCACTGGGTGAGGCCCGGCTCGGGGTCCGGTGCCGCCGCCATCAGCGCGCCGGTGGCGTGCCGGGTCCACGCGGCGTCCGTGGGGTCCGCGTCGGCGGGGCGGGAGTACACGCCCACCGGGCGGTCGCCGGTGTCGTCCGGGCCGCCGACGCAGACGCGTACGTCCACTGCGCCGGTGCCGGGCAGCGGCAGGGGCGCTTCCATGACCAGTTCGCGCAGGCAGTCCGTGCCGACCTCGTCACCCGCGCGTACGGCGAGTTCGACGAGCCCGGTGCCGGGCAGCAGGACGGTTCCCGAGACGGCGTGGTCGGCGAGCCAGGGGTGGGTGGCCAGGGACAGCCGCCCGGTGCACACCACACCGCCGGAGTCGGGGAGGTGGACGGTGGCGGTGAGCAACGGGTGCTCGGTGGGGCTGATGCCCGCCGCGCTCATGTCGCCCGCGAAGCCGCCGGTGTCCAGCCAGTAGCGCTGGTGGCGGAAGGCGTAGGTGGGCACGTCGACGCGGCGTGCGCCGGTGTCCGCGAACACCGCCCGCCAGTCCACCCGTGCGCCGCGTACGTAGGCCCGGGCGACGGCCGTGAGCAGGGCGTGGGGCTCCGGCCGGTCCTCGCGCAGGCTCGCCACGCACTCGGTCCCGGCGGGCAGGTACTCCTGGGCCATGGCGGTCAGCGCCGCGCCGGGGCCGAGTTCCAGGACGGTGGTCACGCCCTGCTCGCTCAGCGCGGCCATTCCGGCGGCGAAGCGTACGGTGGCGCGTACGTGGTCCACCCAGTACTCGGCGGTGCACAGCCGCTCGGGTTCGATGACGGTGCCGGTCAGGTTGGACACGACGGGCAGGGTGGGCGCGGTGTAGCGCAAGGCCCGGGCGATGTCGGCGAACGCGTCCAGCATGGGGTCCATCAGCGGCGAGTGGAACGCGTGGGACACCCGGAGCCGCTTGGTCTTGCGGCCGCGTGCCGCGAATCCGGCGGCGAGGTCGGTCACCGCCCGTTCGTCACCGGAGATGACCACGGAATCGGGCCCGTTGATGGCCGCGATGGCCACCTGGTCGGACAGTTCCGGTGTGATCTCGTCCTCGGTGGCCCGGATGGCCACCATGGCCCCGCCCGTGGGCAGTTCCTGCATCAGCGTGCCCCGGGCCACCACCAGCGTCGCGGCGTCCTCCAGGGACCACAGGCCCGCCACATGGGCGGCGGCCAGCTCGCCGATGGAGTGTCCGGCGACGAAGTCCGGTCGTACGCCCCAGGATTCGACCAGGCGGTAGAGGGCCACTTCGACGGCGAAGAGGGCCGCCTGGGTGAAACGCGTCCGGTCCAGCAGCGCGGCTTCGGGGGAGTCCGGCTCCGCGAACACCACGTCGCGCAGGGGCCGTCCGAGCCGGGCGTCCAGGGCGGCGCACACCTGGTCGAAGGCGTCGCCGAAGACGGGGTACGCGGCGTGGAGCCGCCGCCCCATGCCCACGCGCTGGGAGCCCTGGCCGGGGAAGACGACGGCCAGCCCACCACCGGGGGTGGCGGCGGAGTGCTCGTCGTGGAACGCGGCGAGGGCGGTCAGCGCTTCGGCCCGGGACGCGGCCACCGCCACGCCGCGGTGGTCGAATTCCGGGCGTGCGGCCAGCGACACTCCGACATCGGCCAGTTCGGCGGCGGGATGCTCCGTCAGGAAGGACGCCAGGCGCTCGGCCTGTGCGGTCAGCGCCTCCGGCGACTTCGCGGACAGCACCAGCGGCACCACACCCTGCGGCACCACACCCTGTGGCACCACCCGCTCGTCCTCCGCCGCTGCCTCGGGCTGTTCGAGGATCACGTGCGCGTTGGTGCCGCTGATGCCGAACGAGGACACCCCGGCCCGGCGCGGACGGCCCACCTCCGGCCACTCACGCGCCTCCGTCAGCAACTCCACCGCACCCGCCGACCAGTCCACCGCCGACGTCGGCGCATCCACATGCAGCGTCTTCGGCAACACACCCCGCCGCATCGCCTCGACCATCTTGATGACCCCGGCCACGCCCGCGGCCGCCTGCGCATGCCCGACGTTCGACTTCAACGACCCCAGCCACAGCGGACGATCCACCGGACGCTCCTGCCCGTACGTGGCCAGCAGGGCCTGCGCCTCGATCGGGTCGCCCAGCGACGTACCCGTACCGTGCGCCTCCACGGCGTCGACGTCGGCGGGGTCCAGACCGGCGTTGGCGAGCGCCTGCCGGATCACCCGCTGCTGAGAGGGGCCGTTCGGAGCCGTCAGCCCATTGGACGCACCGTCCTGGTTCAGCGCGGATCCCCGTACGACGGCCAGCACCTCGTGGCCGTGGCGCCGGGCGTCCGACAGCCGCTCCAGCAGCAGCAGCCCGACACCCTCGGACCACCCCGTGCCGTCGGCGGCCTCCGCGAACGCCTTGCACCGGCCGTCCACGGCGAGACCGCGCTGCCGCGAGAACTCGATGAAGCTCCGGGGCGTCGCCATCACCGCGACGCCACCGGCCAGCGCCATCGCGCACTCACCCGAACGCAGCGCCTGCGCCGCCAGGTGGATGGCCACCAGCGACGACGAACACGCGGTGTCCACCGTCACCGCCGGGCCCTCGAAACCGAAGGTGTACGACACCCGGCCGGACACCACGCTGCCCGCGCCGCCGACACCGAGGTAGCCCTCGATCTCCTTGGACGGCCGGCGCACGCCCGAGGTGTAGTCGTGGTACATCACCCCGGCGAACACACCGGTGTGGCTGCCGCGCAGCGTCGCGGGGTCGATTCCGGCCCGTTCGAAGACCTCCCACGAGGTTTCCAGCAGCAGCCGCTGCTGCGGGTCCATCGCCACTGCCTCGCGCGGGCTGATGCCGAAGAACTCCGCGTCGAAGCCCGCCGCGTCGTCGAGGAAGCCGCCCTCGCGCACGTACGACGTCCCGGCCGCGTCCGGATCCGGGTCGTACAGCCCCACCAGATCCCAGCCGCGATCCGACGGAAATTCCGAGATCCCGTCCACACCCTCGGACACCAGCCGCCACAGGTCCTCGGGAGAGGCCACCCCACCCGGCAGACGGCACCCCATCCCGACGATCGCGATGGGCTCGTCGGCGAGCGACGGGGCGGGCCGGGTGGCGGCCGGTGGCGCGGTGTGTTCGCCGAGCAGCTCGGCGCGCAGCCGGTGCGCCAGGGCGAGGGGGGTGGGGTGGTCGAAGGCGAGGGTGGCGGGCAGGCCGAGTCCGGTGGCCGTGCGCAGCCGGTCGCGCAGCCGGACGGCCGTGGCCGAGGTGAACCCCAGGTCGCTGAAGGCCCGTTCGGCGTCGATCCGGTCCGCCGCCGGGAGGCCGAGCACCGCGGCGGCTTCCGTGCGTACCGTCGTGAGCAGCGCGGTGGTCCGCTCGGGCTCGGGGAGCGCGGCGATCTGGTCGGCGAAGCCGGATCCGGCGGTGTCGCCGGGCGCGCCTGGCCGGGAGGGGGTGTCGATCAGGCCGCGCAGTACGGCGGGGACCGGGCCGTCGCGCAGCGCGGCGTGGTCGAGCTTCAGCGCGACGAACGCCGCTTCGTTCCTCGCGCAGGCGGCGTCGAACGCGACCAGCGCCTGCTGCTGCGCGAGCGCTCCCGCCCCGGGCGGTATGGCACCGCCCGTCGGCGCGCCCTGCCACGGCCCCCAGCCCAGGGACAGGGCGGGCAGGCCGTGTGCGCGGCGGTGGTGTGCCAGGGCGTCGAGCGTGGCGCTCGTGGCGGCGTCCTGGTGGTTTCCGGTGGCGCCGAGGGTGCCGGTGGCGGAGGAGAACGTGACGAACAGGGACAGTTCGCGGTCGCGGGTCAGCTCGTGCAGGGCGAGCGCACCGGCCACGGTGGCCTCGGGTCCGGCGTCCCCCGCCGTGTGCACCACGGCGGTCAGGGGTGGTCGCGCGGCGTTCAGGACGGTGTGCAGGGCGGTGCGGTCCGTCGGGTCGCAGACGGCGACGGCCACGTGGGCGCCGTGGCCGGTCAGCTCGGCGCGGAGGTTTTCGGCCGCCTCGTGCCCGGGTCCGGGGGCGGTGACGAGCAGCAGGTGGCGCGCTCCGTGCGCGGCCGCCAGGTGGCGGGCGACGGCGGCACCCGGTGCGGTGTCCGGCCCGCTGATGACCACGGTGCCCTCGGGGTCGAGGGGCGGTGCGGACAGCTCGTCGGGGTCGAGGGACACCCGGGCGAGCCGGGGCAGCAGGAGGACTCCGGAGCGTACGGCGAGCTGCGGTTCGCCGCAGGTCACGGCGGCCGCGAGCGAGGCCGCGCCCGTCGGGTCGTCCGTGTCGAGGTCGATCAGTGCGATGCGGCCGGGGTGGCTGTTCTGCAGCGAGCGGACCAGTCCCCACAGGGGTGCGGCCGCGAGGTCGGTGACGTCCTCGTGTCCGCCGGTGGCCACCGCGTGGCGGGTGACGACGACCAGCCGCACCGAGGCGAGCCGGTCGTCGGCGAGCCATGACTCCAGGCCGGCGGCGGCTTCGGCGGCGCGTCGCGGGTGGTCGGGGCCGCCGGTCATGTCCAGCAGCAGCACCTCGGGCAGCGTGCCGTCCGCCGCCTGCGCCACCGCGGTGCGCGCGGCCGCCAGGTCGGGGTGGACGTCGTGCGGCACGCCCTCGGCGTCCAGATGCGCGGCCAGGCCCAAGGGCTGTCCGCCGAGCGGTTCCGGTCCCCCGGCCAGGGCCCAGCGGTGCGGCGGTTCCGCCGTGGGCGACAGGGGGGTGCGCGGGATCCAGTCGAGGCGGAACAGGTTGTCGTGGTGGCCGCTGCTGGACGCGCGCAGCCGGGCGCGGACCTCCAGCAGCTTATGGCGGGTGATCTTGCCCGACGCGGTCCGGGGGATCGCGTCGATCTCGTACAGCTCCTCGGGCACCTTGAAGTACGACAGCCGGTCGCGCCACGCGGTGAACAGCCGCTGGGTGTCGATGCCCTGGGGCCCGGGCACCACGAACGCCACCGGGACCTCGCCGAGCAGATCGTGCGGCTTCCCGACGACCGCGATGTCGGCCACGCCCGGGATGGCCCGTACCGCCTCCTCCACCTCACCGGGGTGGATGTTCTCGCCCGCGCGGATGATGAGTTCCTTGATGCGGCCGGTGATGGTGAAGTATCCGGCCTCGTCGCGGCGGGCCAGGTCGCCGGTGTGGTACCAGCCGTCCTTCAGTGCGGCGGCGGTGGCCTCGGGCTGGTTGTGGTAGCCCGCCATGACGCTCGGGCCGCGCACCCACACCTCGCCCTCCGCGCCGTCGGCGACGTCCACGCCGCGCTCGGGATCGACGAGCCGTACGCCGAGGCCGGGCACCGGAAGCCCGCAGGAGCCCTCCACCCGGGCGCCGACGGGCCAGTTGACGGTGATCGAGCCGCAGGTCTCGGTGGATCCGTAGGCGTCGATCAGCGGGACACCGAAGACCGCCTCGAACGAGCGGCGGAGCGCGGCGGTGGTCACGGCGCCGCCGACCAGCGCCACCCGCAGATCGGGCGCGGTGAAGCCGTGGTCGCGCGCGGCGTCGAGCAGATAGTGCAGCAGGGTGGGGACCCCGGCGAGGAGGGTGGCCCGCTCCTCGTTCAGGGCGCGCAGGACGTCCTCGGCGGAGAGCCCGTCGACGATGCGGGCGGTGGCGCCGACGGAGGCCACCGAGAGCACACAGGCGATGTGGGACAGGCTGTGGAACAGGGGCAGCGGCCACACCACGCGGTCCTCGGGGCCGAGCCCCGGCACGGGCACGTAGCAGGCGGCCACCGACCACAGGCAGTTGCGCTGGGTGGACAGCACGCCCTTGGGCTTGCCGGTGGTCCCGGAGGTGTAGAGCATCCATGCCAGATCGTCCAGGCCGAGGTCGTCCCGGGCGGGGGTGGCGGGGTCGGTGGTCACGAAGGTGCCGTAGGGCAGGAAGCCGGCCGGTACGGGGGCGGCCTCGTCGTGGACCATCACCACCGTCAGATGCGGCCGCCGGGGCAGCAGCCGGCCGAGCTGCCCGGCGTGGGCGAGGTCGGTGATGATCACTCGGGCGCCGCTGTCGTCGAGCAGATGGGCCAGCTCGGCGTCGGTGCTGCGGGGGTTGACCGGTACGCCGACCGCGCCGGCCCTGGCGATCGCGTAGTAGCTCTCCACCGTCTCGACCCGGTTGCCGAGGCATATCGCGGCCCGGTCGCCGGGCTGGAGGCGCAGTTCGGCGAGGTGTCCGGCCAGCCGTCGGGTGCGCAGCTCCAATTCCCGGTAGCTCACGCTGGTTCGGGCATCCCGGTAGGCGGGTTTGTCGCCGAAGCGCCGGGCCTGTGTAACGAGCAGCTCGTGCAGCGGGCGGATCAGCTCCGTGCGCAACATGTCGTTATCCCTCCGGACGGATAAGAGACGGGCACGCCGCGGTGGCAGAAGGTCGCCTCACCCGCCCCAGTCTCGCCACGGCGGGCCCCGAATTACCCCCTGAACACCCCCCTATGTCATCCCTAACTTGATGAGTGATGGAGGCAATGCCGGGGGTTCTTGGATGGTGCCGGTGTACCGGCGCTAGATTCGGCGACGGGGAATTTCCGGTCATCGCTCATGAAGGGACTGACAGCGCATGACGACATCCGATCGTCCGCATACCCGTGTCATGGTGGAACTCGGTGACCGTTCCTATCCCGTTGATATAGGGCCGGGTGTCCGGAATTCGCTGGCGGAGGTGATCGCGGGGCTCGGCGCGCAGCGCGTGGCGGTGGTCTCCGCCCGGCCGGAGGACTGGCTGCCCGATCCCGGGGTGCCCTCGGTGGTGCTGCGGGCCCGCGACGGCGAGACGGACAAGACGCTGTCGACGGTGGAAGAACTGTGCCGCGAGTTCGTCCGTTTCGGCCTGACCCGGTCGGATGCGGTTGTCTCGTGCGGTGGCGGGACCACGACCGATGTCGTCGGACTGGCCGCGGCCCTGTATCACCGGGGCGTTCCGGTGGTGCATCTGCCGACCTCGCTGCTGGCCCAGGTGGACGCCAGCGTCGGCGGGAAGACGGCGGTGAACCTCCCCGAGGGGAAGAATCTGGCGGGCGCCTACTGGCAGCCCGCGGCCGTGCTGTGCGACACCGACTATCTGGAGACGCTACCGGCTGCCGAAATGCTCAACGGCTACGGGGAGATCGCCCGCTGTCACTTCATCGGCGCCGGTGACTTGCGCGGGCTCACGCTGCCGGAGCAAATTGCGGCGAGTGTGGCGCTCAAGGCGTCGGTGGTTTCCGCGGACGAGCGGGACTCCGGGCTGCGTCATGTGCTCAATTACGGCCACACCCTGGGCCATGCGCTGGAAATCGTCACGAATTTCAGGCTGCGGCACGGTGAGGGGGTGGCGATCGGCACGGTTTTCGCGGGCCGTCTCGCCCTGGCCCTGGGCCGGATCGACCAGGCGCGGGCGGCGGAGCACCTGGAGGTGGTACGGGGCTACGGACTGCCGTACGCCCTGCCCGCCGACGTCGACCCGGGGCGGCTGATCGACGTGATGCGGCTGGACAAGAAGGCGACGGACGGGCTCACCTTCGTCCTGGACGGGCCCGGTGGCCCCGAGTTGGTCTCCGGGCTCGCCGAGGAGACGGTCGCCGCGGCGCTCGCCACCATGGACCGGGACACCGCGGACCGGGACACCGCGTGAGGCGGAGGGGGTCAGCCCGGTAGTCCCCTGGCCAGCAGGACGGCGCCGTGCAGCGAGGACAGCCCGCCGAGCCGCGCCGGACGGACCGGTGGCAGCGGATGCCCCGGCCGCTCCAGGGCCGCCGTCCGCTCGGCCACCATCGTCACCAGGTCCGGCATGGCCGCCGCGAAGCCTCCGCCGATCAGCACCAGTGCGGGCTGGAGCAGCTCCGATACGCCGGTCACGGCGGCCGCCAGCGCCGCGCAGCTCTCCCCCAGCGTCGCCACGGCCCACCGCTCCCGTCGCTCCACGGCCTCGCGCAGCCCGGCGAACGTCACCTCCCCGCCCCGCCGTCGGCCCGCCCGGCGCAGAGTGGCCGGGCCCGAGGCCACGGCCTGGACGCAGCCGCGCCGACCGCAGTCGCACAGCGGCCCGTCCCGGTCCACGACCATGTGGCCGACCTCGCAGGAGCCGCGGCCCACGCCGGGCAGGGGGGTGCCGTTCACCACGATGCCGCCGCCGATACCGGTGCCCACCCCGAGGTAGAGCAGATCGGGGCAGCCCGCTTCGTGTGCTTCGGCGAGCGCGGCCAGGTCACCGTCGTCGGCGCAGCCCACCTCGACGTCGTCGCCGAACAGCGTGGCCAGCGCGCCCCGCAGGTCCAGCCCGGCCCACGCGGGGCGGCCGGGCCAGGCGAGGACCGTGCCGGTGGCATCGAGGGTGGCGGGCATGGCGACCCCGACGCCGGTCAGCCGCTCGGGGTGACCGGTCGCCAGCTCCTTGACGTGGTGCGCCAGCACGTCCAGATCATGGCCCGCGTCACCAGGGTCACCGGGAGGCGTGCCCGGTTCGGGCCAGCGGAAGGTGGACTCGGCGATGCTCAGGTCGTCGTGTTCGAGGCGCAGCGCCACCTTGGTGCCGCCGACGTCGATTCCCAGGTAACTCATGGCAACTCCAGGGCCGGCGCGTCCGGGGCGGCGGTCACGGACGCTCGTCCGGCACCTTTTCCAGCAGGGCTCGTGCGGCGAGCCGGTATCCGAGTGCGCCGAGCCCGAAGATGACGCCCGCGGCCAGCGGACCCGTCACCGACTCGTGCCGGAACTGCTCGCGCGCCCAGACGTTCGACAGATGCACTTCGATCCAGGGCCGGGGATAGTTGGCGAGTGCGTCCCTGAGGCCCCATCCGGCCATCATCAGGGCGGCCGGATTGATGATGGCGCCGACCGTGTCGTAGTTCTCCTGAATGGTTCGGATGGTCTCGGCTTCGCCGTCGAACTGGAAAGAATCCACTTTCCAGCCGCGGTCCGCGACCTCTTCGCCGACCCAGCGCTCGATGTCCTGAAGGGTGTCGGTGCCGTAGATCTCGGGCTGACGTGTTCCGAGTATGCCGAGATTCGGTCCGTTCACCAACAGCAGCCTGCTCAATGCGTACCTCACCGGGTGGGGTTGGCTGAATTACAGCGGCTAAATGTGGCCGTGACATTTGTAGCACGGCGGCCGTGTGAGCGACGCGAGAAAATGGCCGAGCAGGATTGTAAGGGGGGATATAGGGGGGTCGCCAGGGGAATGACGATTCCCCTTGTGCCGGTTAGCGTGCTATTGCATTCGCCGGGGCTGTCTCCTCACGTAAAAAGGAGTAGGAAAATCATGGGTAATGGTGTGCGACTGGGATCGGAGCTCCCGGCGTGGCCGCAGTTCGGCGACGAGGAGCGGGGCGGTCTGATCCGGGCCCTGGAGCAGGGGCAGTGGTGGCGCATCGGGGGCGGTGAGGTGGACGCCTTCGAGGCCGAGTTCGCCGCGGCCCACGGCGGCGAGCACGCGCTCGCGGTCACCAACGGAACGCATGCGCTGGAACTCGCCCTGGAGGTGCTGGGCGTCGGCGCCGGCACCGAGGTCATCGTGCCCGCGTTCACCTTCATCTCGTCCTCGCAGGCCGCGCAGCGGCTGGGCGCGGTGGCGGTTCCGGTGGACGTCGACCCGGACACGTACTGCATCGACCCCTCGGCCGTCGAGGCGGCCATCGGCCCGAAGACCCGCGCCATCATGCCGGTGCACATGGCCGGTCAGATGTGCGACATGGACGCGCTGGACAAGCTGTCCGCCGACTGGGGCGTGCCGCTGGTCCATGACGCGGCGCACGCGCACGGCGCCCAGTGGCGCGGCAAGAAGCTCGGCGAGCTGGGCTCGGTCGCGGCGTTCAGTTTCCAGAACGGGAAACTGATGACCGCCGGGGAGGGCGGCGCCGTGCTGTTCCCCAGCGCCGAGTTGTACGAGAAGGGCTTCGTACGGCACAGCTGCGGACGGCCGCGCACGGACCGCGGCTACTTCCACCGCACCTCGGGCTCCAACTTCCGGATGAACGAGTTCTCCGCCTCGGTGCTGCGCGCCCAGCTCGCCCGGCTGGAGGACCAGATCACCACGCGCGAGGCGCGCTGGCCGGTGCTGAGCCGGCTGCTCGCCGAGATCCCCGGTGTCGTGCCGCAGGGGCGCGACGACCGTGGCGACCGCAATCCGCACTACATGGCCATGTTCCGGATCCCGGGCATCACCGAGGAGCGGCGCGCCAAGGTGGTGGACACGCTCATCGAGCGTGGGCTGCCCGCGTTCGTCGCCTTCCGCGCCGTGTACCGCACGGACGCCTTCTGGGAGGTCGCGGCCCCGGAGCTGTCGGTGGACGAACTCGCCCGCCGCTGCCCGCACTCCGAGGAGCTGACCCGGGACTGCGTGTGGCTGCACCACCGGGTGCTGCTGGGCAGCGAGGAGCAGATGCACGAGGTGGCCGCCGTCGTCGCCGACGTCCTCGCGAGCGCATGAGCGTCCGTTCGTATCGCGAGCGGCCGATCCGGACCGCGGTGGTCGGGCTGGGCTGGGCGGCCGGCTCGATCTGGCTGCCCCGGCTCGCCCGCCACTCCGCGTTCACCGTGACCGCCGCGGTGGATCCCGACGAGAGCAGCCGCGCGGCCATCGCCGCGACGCCGGCCGGAGCGGAGCTGCCGCTGCTGGCCGCCGTCCACGACATCGATCCCGCCACGGTGGACCTCGCCGTGGTGGCGGTGCCCAACCATCTGCACTGCGCCGTCGCCACCGAGCTGCTGGCCAAGGGCATTCCGGTGTTCCTGGAGAAGCCGGTGTGCCTGACGTCCGAGGAGGCCGAGCGGCTGGCCGACGCGGAGCGCTCCGGTGGCGCGGTGCTGCTGGCGGGCAGCGCGGCACGCTACCGCGCCGATGTGCGCGCGCTGTACCAAATCGGCGCCCGGCTGGGCCACATCCGCCACATCGAGCTGGCCTGGGTGCGCTCGCGCGGCGTACCCGACCGCGGCGGCTGGTTCACCCAGCGGGCGCTCGCGGGCGGCGGGGCGCTGGTCGACCTGGGCTGGCACCTGTTCGACATCGCGGTTCCGCTGCTCGGTTCCACCACGTTCCGGCACGCCGTCGGCACCGTGTCCTCCGACTTCATCACCCAGACGTCCTCGGGGGCCGCGTGGCGGGGCGACGACGACGGCGGCGAGGCCCGCTCGGGCAGCACCGACGTCGAGGACACCGCGCGCGGATTCCTCATCACCGAGGACGGCCGCTCGGTCGTCCTGCACGCGAGCTGGGCGTCGCACGAGGCGCTCGACACCACCCGGATCACCATCGACGGCAGCGGGGGCAGTGCGACGCTGCACTGCACCTTCGGGTTCAGCCCGAACCGTCTGGAGCGGTCCACCCTGACCCGCACCGTCGACGGCAGGACCCGCCCGGTGGCCGTGCACACCGAGCCGGTCGGCACGGAGTACGACCGGCAACTCGACGCGCTTCCCGCGCTGCTGGCCGATCCGGCGGAGCGGGGCCGGGCGATCGAGGAGGTCCGGCGGACCATCGGCGCCATCGAGCGGGTCTACACCTCGGCCCGGGTCGCCCGGGAGCCCCGGCAGCGGGAGTACTCATGAACAGCCAACCGACCGGCCACGGCCGTCCGCCCCTCGAGGTGGCCGACGCCCCGATCACCTCGGTGGTCTTCGACCTCGACGGGGTGCTCGTCAACAGCTTCGCGGTGATGCGCGAGGCGTTCACCCTCGCCTACGCCGAGGTCGTCGGCGAGGGCGAGCCGCCCTTCGAGGAGTACAACCGGCACCTGGGGCGCTACTTCCCCGACATCATGCGGATCATGGGCCTGCCGCTGGAGATGGAGGCTCCGTTCGTCCGCGAAAGCTACCGGCTCGCGCACCGCGTGGAGATGTTCGACGGTGTGCCCGAGCTGCTGTCGGAGCTGCGCGACCGCGGGCTGGGGCTCGCGGTGGCCACCGGGAAGAGCGGGCCCCGGGCGCGTTCGCTGCTCGAAGGGCTCGGCATCCTCCCGCTGTTCGACATCGTCCTCGGCTCGGACGAGGTGGCCCGTCCCAAACCCGCGCCGGACATCGTGCTGAAGGCGATGGAGGTGCTGGGCGCGCGGCCCGAACGGACCGTGATGGTCGGGGACGCGGTCACCGACCTGGCCAGCGCGCGGGGCGCCGGGGTCACCGCCGTGGCCGCACTGTGGGGTGAGACGGAGGAGGAGGCCCTGCTCGCGGCGGAGCCCGATGTGGTGCTGCGCGAACCGGCCGAGCTGCTGTCGCTGTGCCCGGTGGTGGCGGTTCCGTAGAACCGGGTCTGTCACGTGTCCGGCCGTGCCGGGGTGGTGTGCGAACACCGCCCCGGCACGGCGCTGTTCGTTGCCGGACGAGCCCGGCGTCGGGCCCGTACGGGCCCGGGCGTCAGGCCCGTACGGGCCCCGGCGTCAGGCTCGTACGGGCCCGGCGTCAGGCTCGTCTGGCGACGTCGGCCCGCAGACAGTCCGGCAGTCCCCGCCGGTTCTTGATGGCGAGCTTGCGGTAGACCCGGGTGAGGTGCTGCTCCACCGTGCTGGGGGTGATGAAGAACTTCTCCGCGATCTCGCGGTTGGTGTATCCCATCACCGCCAGGGAGGCGATGCGCCGTTCCGAGTTGGTGAGGGAGGCGATCGCCGCCGTCAGCCCCGGCTCGGCGCCCTCGTCGAAACCGCGTACGTCGGGAAGGAGTTCCTGGCACAGCGGTGCCGCCTTGCACATGTTCGCCACATGCCAGGCCCGGCGCATGACCATGCGCGAACGGCGGTGCTTGCCCAGGGTGTGGTGGGCGCGGCCCAGATCGGCGAGGGTTCTGGCCAGTTCGAAGGTGTCACCGGCCGTCTCGACGATGTCGGCGGCCTCGCTGAGCAGCTTCGGGCGCTGGCCGGGCGAGCTGAAGGCGGCCAGCAGCCGCAGCGACAGCCCGCGGGTGACGGTGTCGTTGACGCCCGGCAGCGCCAGCTGGTCCTTGACCAGCCGCTTGGCCTGGTCGCGGTTGTTCTGCCGCAGCCACGCCTCCGCCGCGCTGGTGCGCCAGGGCACGATGCCGGGCAGGTCCAGGCCCCAGCCGCGCATGAGTTCACCGCAGGTGAGGAAGTCGGCGAGCGCGGCGTGGGTGCGGTCGGTGGCGAGGTAGTAGTGACCCCGCGCCTGCAGATAGTGCAGTCCGTAGCGGCTCTGGAACAGGGTGACCGGAAAGGACTGGCTGACGAGTTCGGCGGCCACCTCCAGGTTGCCCATCCTGGTGTGCGCCAGGATCAGGCAGCCGAGCGGCAGTCCGACAGCGGTGCCCCACCCCCGGGCGGACACCAGGTCCAGCGCTGTCTGAGCCCGTTCCACCGCGGTCGGCAGATCCCCCTTGCGGAGCGCGATCTCCGCTTCCACCGCGGCGTAGATCGCCTGCCGGGTGGGGGTGGGAGTGGTGTCGCGCCTGCCGTCGGCGTTCCGGCAGCGTGCCGTGGCGGCGCCCAGTTCACCGCCGTAGATCAGGCTGAGCAGGGCGAGCAGAGTGGACTCCTCCGCCCAGGGGGAGTCGTAGTGCTGATCGGACTGGCCCAGCGCCCGGGTGGTGCGCTCCCGCGTCTCATGGCTGTGCCGGTGGATGAGGCCGCTCGACAGGACGGCGACCGTACGCAGCCCCGGGTCCGCGCCCTTGGCCGTCGGGGCGCTGTGCGGACCGGCCGGTACGGCGCCGCCGTGGAGTCGGCCCGCGAGCGGCGGATACGAGCAGGCCAGCCACATCTCCAGATCCCGCACCTCGTCCGCGAGGTCACCGGAGGGGTCGCGCGCGGTGTCCCGGACCACGCCCAGGAGGTCGTTGGCCTCCTGCGCGCGGTCCAGCCATAAGAGCTGGCGTATGAGGGAGATCGTGTCCCCGAGGCCGAGCCCGCCTCCCCGCGCCGCGGCCGTCAGCGCCGTCAGATGGCGGGCGGAGGCGGACGGGTTGAGCTGCCATTCGGCCTGGGCGAGCTTGGTCCGGATCGCCGTACGGGCCGTCTCGTCCGTGCCCGACCGCCGGGCCAGCTCCAGGCAGTCCACCGCCAGCCGCACCTCGCCGTGCAGCGACGCGTGCCCCGCCGCTTCCAGCAGCAGCGCCGACGCCCATGGGTCCCGGACCTCGCCCGCCCGCAGAAGATGGCGGGCCACGGCGACCGGCGGGGCGCCCCGGCCGTGCAGCAGCCGGGCGCACCGGTGGTGCAGGCGCGCCCGGTCGGGGGTGGGCAGGTCGTCGAGTACGGTGCGGGCGATGGCGGGGTGCCGGAACCGGCCGTCGCGCAGCATCCCGGTCTCGGCCATGACCTGAAGGGCCCGTGCGACGGTCGTGGCGTCGGCGCCTCCGTCTCCGTCGGCGCCTCTGTCTTTGTCGGCGCCTCTGTCTCCGTCGGGGTCCAGGTCGCCTCCGGTATCTCCGTCGCCTTCGGTGTCGAGCAGGGTGACGAGATCCTCGGGCCAGATGTCGTCGCCGTGGACCGCCATGGCCCGGGCCACGGACAGCATCACCGGATCGCTGCGGTACAGGCAGCCCAGCAGGGCCCGCCCGTACGCGCGCTGAGGACCGTCGCCGCCTTCGGCCTCGTCCTCGATCAGCGCGTGGAGCAGGAGCGGGTTGCCGCCGCTGAGGTCGTGAAAGCGCTCGGCGACGGTTTCGTCCCTCTCCTCCGTGTCCTCGGCGTCCTCGGCCTCGGTGTGCCGCCGCTGGAGCAATTCGCGCACGCCCGACAGGGTCAGCGGCGCCAGCGGAAGCCGGACGGAGCGGGGCTGCCGGACGATTTCCGCGTGAAAGGGCGAGTGCACCGGTGTCGGCTCGGGCTGTTCGCCGAGAAGGAGAAGGATGCGCGCCGAGCCGAGTCTTCGGACCAGGTGCAGCAGACAGTGCCGCGACGCCTCGTCCGCGTGCCCGATGTCGTCGACTCCCACCATGATCGGGACGTCTGCCGATAAGTCGATGAGCGGCCCCAACAAGTCATAGTGGATCTGCGCCCGGTTGCGGTCCACGGTCTCCCGTATGGAATGCGCGGCCGCGGAGACCATGAGTTCGCGCAGTACCGATGCGGCCCGTTGGCGGAGGCCGGACGGCAGACCGGGGCTGTCGAACAACTGGCTGAGGACGCCGAAGGGCAGATCACGCTCTCCCGGAGAGCACGTGGCCGTCAGCGAGATGGTGTCGGTCCCCGCCGTACGGTCAGCGACCTCGCGCAGAATCGCGGTCTTCCCGAAGCCGATGGCCCCCTCCAGCAGGACGACCCGGCCAGTCCCCATGGCGCAGTCCCTGAGCCAGCCATCGACCCGCATGAGCTGCTCATTTCGTTCGACCAGCACCCATAACCTCCTGATTCACTCAGGACTCGATGATATGAATCGACTATGGTCAATTTCCCTAGTTTTGGTCACCAAGCGGTGGGTACTCTCTTGTGCCACCGGGTCCAGCACTGCATGGCGCAAAAGCAATGGCGCGAAACTGCCCGTCCAGGGTGAGTACGCCGCCCGCAGGCAGGTAACCGACGCGGTAGACACGACAGGGCACGGTTGTCGCATTTCGACGACGAATCGTGTACGCGCCGCGCGCGGCGGAGACCCTTCAGGCATGAGTGACACGATTGCGATTGCTTTGGTCACGGCGTTGTCCACACTGCTCGGGATCTTTCTCACCGGCCTGGTTACGTTACGGCAGCGGCGCGAGGAACATGAGGAGCAACTGGCGGCGTGGAAGCGAGGACTGCGCCGCGATGTGTATGTGCAATTCATCAGCGAGGCAGCGACGCTGGAGGCCGAGTCGGACCGGTTCTGGAGCAATCCGCTGCCCAAGAATTACGAGTCGGTTTTAAGGGATCTCCGCTCACGGCTGCGGAGACTTCAAGGCATATCCTACGTGCTGGCCCTGGAAGGCCCCCCGCCCGTGGCTCAGGCGGCAGACACGTACCACACCGCGGCAAAAAGGCAGATCGAACAGATGGAGATAGCCGCACAGAAGGCGCGCCGCACGCGCAAGACCAAAGCAGTCGGCACTTTCACGAGGGAGGTGTGGATAGAGTACGAGAAAATGGTTTGGGAGATGCGCGAATCATTTCTGGAACAGGCAAGAAGCGCGTTGAGTTGACGAGCCGCATACTCTCGAACTCTGTCGACTCGCGCAATACGACCTTTCGCCTATCGACGGCGTCGCCCCCCTTCGACCAGGCGAAAGGGGGAAACGGCGGACGAGTCGGCCTGTACGCCGGGTTCTGTCTCCCGTGGGCCTTACGGCCCGCGGGGAGGCGGCCATCCATCTAGGGCCGACGTTGCCGCCGGCCTCGTGCGGTCTACCCGCGGACTCGGGCGGGCAGCCCTCGATCATCCGCGCAGAGCCACCTCGCGGTGGCTCCTCTTGACCTTGCTCCGGGTGGGGTTTACCTAGCTGCCCAGGTCACCCTGGGCACTGGTGGTCTCTTACACCACCGTTTCACCCTTACCGGGCGCCTTGCGGCCCCGGCGGTCTGTTTTCTGTGGCACTGTCCCGCGGGTCACCCCGGGTGGGCGTTACCCACCACCCTGCCGTGTGGAGCCCGGACGTTCCTCGGCGGGACCCCGAAGGGCCCCGACGCGACCGCCCGGCCGGCTCGTCCGCCGTAGTGACCATGGTACCGGCCTTGGCGGGGCGGCTCAGACGACCGGTCCGGTGTGGTCGGGGTGACCTCGGCGACCATGGACACGCCCTCGCAGGGCATCCAATCCCCGGCGCCCCGGAAGACATGCCGCGGCGGCCGGTCTCGACAGACCGCGTCGCGCCCGGGGACACTGCCTCGACGGCTGGGCCGCGTACCGCACCCCACCACCCGCGAGGACACCGTGAGCGACGACCCCGTGAACAGCGACTGGTGGCGGCAGGCCGTCATCTATCAGGTCTATCCCCGCAGCTTCGCCGACTCCGACGGCGACGGGATCGGTGATCTGCCCGGGGTCACCAGCCGGCTGCCCTACCTCGCCGGGCTCGGCGTGGACGCCGTGTGGCTGAGCCCCTTCTATCCGTCCGCGCTCGCCGACGGCGGCTATGACGTGGCCGACTACCGCGATGTCGATCCGCGGCTCGGCACCCTCGACGACTTCGACCGGATGGTCGCGGAGGCGGACCGGCTCGGGCTCAAGGTGATGGTGGACATCGTCCCCAACCACACCTCCAACGACCATGCCTGGTTCCAGGAGGCCCTGCGCGCGGGCCCCGGCGATCCGGCGCGGGAGCGGTATGTCTTCCGGGAGGGGCGGGGGCCGGGCGGGGGGCTGCCGCCCACCGACTGGGTCTCGTGCTTCGGCGGTCCGGCGTGGACCCGGGTGCCCGACGGGCAGTGGTACCTGCACCTCTTCGCCCCCGAGCAGCCCGACCTCAACTGGGACCACCCGGAGGTGCGCGCCGACTTCCTCACCACGCTGCGCTTCTGGTCCGACCGGGGCGTGGCCGGTTTCCGGGTCGACGTCGCGCACGGCCTGGCCAAGGACCTGGCCGAGCCGCTGCGCGACATCGGCGACGTGCCCGGCTACGAGCCGGAGGACCTGCCGGAGGACGGCAGCCATCCGCTGTGGGACCGCGACGAGGTGCACGGGATCTTCCGCGAGTGGCGCACGGTGTTCAACGAATACGATCCGCCGCGCATCGCGGTCGCCGAGGCGTGGGTGCGCAACTCGCGCCGGGTGTCGTACGCCCGCGCGGACGAGCTGGGCCAGGCGTTCAACTTCGACTTCCTCAACGCCCCGCTGAACGCCCCCGCCCTGCACTCGGTCATCGACGGCGCGCTGTCCGCCGCCCGGGAGGCGGGGGCCTCGGCCACCTGGGTGCTCTCCAACCACGATGTGATCCGGCACCGCACCCGGCTCGCCCTGCCGGACGATCTGACGAGCGCGGGCCGGGGCGCCTGGCTGCTGGCCGACGGCCGGGAGCCGGAGACCGACCTCGCGCTCGGGCTGCGGCGGGCCCGTGCGGCGACGCTGCTGATGCTGGCCCTGCCCGGTTCGTCGTATCTCTACCAGGGCGAGGAGCTGGGGCTTCCGGAGGTCGCCGACCTGCCCGTGGATGTCCTCCAGGATCCGACCTGGGAGCGCAGCGGCCACCGGGTCAAGGGCCGCGACGGCTGCCGGGTGCCACTGCCGTGGACGCGCACCGGCCCGTCGTACGGCTTCGGCACGGGCGGGGCGTGGCTGCCGCAGCCGGAGGGGTTCGGGGAGCTGTCGGTCGAGGCGCAGCAGGGGGCCGCCGGTTCGACGCTGGAGCTGTACCGGGAGGCGCTGCGGCTGCGGCGGGAACTGCTGCGCGAGGGGACGGACGAGAGGGTGGAGTGGCTGGGCTCGGTCGCCGAACTGAGCGCCGGGGTGCTGCACTTCCGCCGCGCCGACGGCTGGCACAGCGTCACCAACCTGTCGGCGGCCGCCGTGCCGCTGCCCGCCGTGGGCGAGGTGATGCTGAGCAGCGGGCCGCTGACGGACGGCAGGGCCGGGCTGCCGCCGGACACCACGGTGTGGCTGCGGGCGGCGGGCGCGTAGCACGTAGGCTGCGGGGCCGGGGCGGGCCGCCACCGGCACCGCCCCGCGCCGTACCGCCGAAGCTCCGAGGAGAGACCGTGCTCGTCCTGCTGCCGCCGTCCGAGGGAAAGGCCACGGGAGGCTCCCGATCCCCGCTGGACCTGGGATCGCTGTCGCTTCCGGGGCTGGGCGAGGCCCGGGCCCGGGTGCTGGAGGAGCTGGTCACGCTGTGCTCGGGCGACGAGGCGAAGGCGGCCGAGGCGCTGGGGCTGAGCGCGGGGCTGCGCGGCGAGGTCGCCAAGAACGCGGCGCTCCGGTCGGCCGGGACCCGGCCCGCCGGGGAGATCTACACCGGTGTGCTGTACGACGCGCTCGGCCTCGCCTCCCTCCCCGCCCCCGCCCGGCGGCGGGCGACACGCTCGCTGCTGGTCTTCTCGGGGCTGTGGGGCGCGGTACGGATCGGGGACCGCATCCCGTCGTACCGCTGCTCGATGGGGGTCAAGCTGCCGGGCCTCGGCGCGCTCGGCGCCTTCTGGCGTACGCCGATGGCCACCGTCCTCCCGGAGGCCGCCGGGAACGGGCTGGTCCTCGACCTGCGGTCGGCGGCGTACGCGACGGCGTGGAAGCCGAAGGGGGAGGTCGCGGAGCGCACGGCCACGGTGCGGGTGCTGCAGTCGAAGATCGTGAACGGGGTCGAGAAGCGGTCCGTGGTGAGCCACTTCAACAAGGCGACGAAGGGCCGGATGGTACGGGACCTGCTGACGGCAGGGGCCGAGCCGAAGGGTCCCGGGGAGCTGGTGGAGGCGCTGCGGGGGTTCGGGTACGTGGTGGAGGCGACGGCTCCGGAGCGGGCGGGGCGGCCGTGGGCGCTGGATGTGGTGGTGACGGAGCTGTAGCCCTCGTACGACCATGCGGCCCTTTCCGGCGCCCACAGCCTCTGATATTGCATCCTCCGCAACGAGCGTTGCGAGTCATGACACCCGCCATCAGAATGGTCCCGTGACAGACACCGCGCCCTCCCCCTCCTCCCTGCTCGATCTCGCCCCCGTCATCCCCGTCGTCGTCATCGACGACGCGGCCGACGCGGTGCCGATGGCCCGCGCGCTGGTCGCGGGTGGCCTCCCTGCGATCGAGGTCACCTTCCGCACCCCGGCCGCCGCCGACGCCATCCGGGCGATCGTGGCGGAGGTGCCGGAGGCGATCGTCGGCGCGGGCACGGTGCTGACCCCCGGGCATGTGGACACCGCCGTCGCGGCCGGGTCCCGCTTCCTGGTCAGCCCGGGGTGGACGGACCGGCTGCTGGGCGCCATGCGGGACTCGGGGATTCCGTCGCTGCCGGGGGTCTCGACCACGTCGGAGGTCGTGGCGCTGCTGGAGCGCGGGGTGACCGAGATGAAGTTCTTCCCGGCGGAGGCGGCAGGCGGTACGGCCTACCTCGGCGCCCTCGCCTCCCCGCTCCCGGACGCCCGCTTCTGCCCCACCGGCGGCGTCAACGCCGCCCGCGCGCCCGGCTACCTGGCGCTCCCCAACGTGGGGTGCGTGGGCGGCACATGGATGCTCCCGGCGGAGGCGGTGGCGGCGGGCGACTGGGCGCGCGTCGAGTCCCTGGCCCGGGAGGCCGCGGCCCTGCGATAGGGCGCGGCGCCAGGGGCGCCTACCGCAGGTGGGACGTGTCGTTCAGCAGGCGGACGGAGGCGTTGCCGTCGCCGTAGTACGCCACCGCCGACAGGGACGCCGCCGAGAGCTCCATGCGGAACAGGGACTCGGGCGGGGCGCCGAGGGCCAGCCGGGTCAGGGTCTTGATCGGCGTGACATGGGTGACGAGCAGCACCGTGCGGCCCGCGTAGCGGGCGATCAGCTTGTCGCGGGAGAGGGCGACGCGGCGGGCGACCGTGGCGAAGGACTCGCCGCCGCCCGTGGGGGCGGCCTTGGAGGAGCCGAGCCAGGTGTCGAGGTCGTCCGGGTAGCGGTCGCGCACCTCGGCGAAGGTCAGACCCTCCCAGGCGCCGAAGTCCGTCTCGCGCAGCCCCTCGTCGACGCGGACGTCGAGGCCGAGGCGCGCGGCCACCGTCCGGGCGGTCTCGCGGCAGCGCTTCAGGGGCGAGGTGACGACGGCCTGGATGGTGCCGCGCGCGGCGAGTGACGCCGCGACCAGCTCGGCCTGGCGGTGGCCGATGTCCGAGAGGCCGGGGTCGGTGCCGCCGCTGCCGGAGAAGCGCTTCTCCGGGGTGAGCGGCGTCTCGCCGTGCCGGAGCAGGACGAACGTGGTGGGCGCGCCGAGGTCGGCGGAGCCCCAGCCCACTGCGGAAGCGGCCGGGGCGGCGGAGGCGGTGGCTGGCTCGGCGGTGGCGGGCTCGGCGGTGGCGGGCTCGGCGAGGGCGTCGGCGGCGAGCGCGTCGTCGGCCGGGGCCTCGGGAGCGGCCGTCGCGAGGGTGCCGCCCGGCGGCACCTTGGGCTGCCACTGCTCGCCCCGCTTGCCCGCGTCCATCGCCTCGTTGGCGAGCCGGTCCGCGTGCTTGTTCTGCTCGCGCGGGATCCAGCCGTACGTCACCTGGCCGGGCGGCACGAGCCCCTTGGCCTCGGCGGCGAGCGGCCGCATGTCCGGGTGCTTGATCTTCCAGCGGCCGGACATCTGCTCGATGACCAGCTTGGAGTCCATCCGGACCTGGACGTCCGCCTCCGGGTCGAGGGCGTGGGCGGCCCGCAGACCGGCGATCAGGCCCTTGTACTCGGCGACGTTGTTGGTCGCGGTGCCGATGTACTCGGCGACCTCGGCGAGCGGTTCGCCCGTCACCGCGTCCAGGACGACGGCGCCGTAGCCGGCGGGCCCCGGGTTGCCCCGGGAGCCGCCGTCGGCCTCGACGATGAAGCGACGCCGCGCCATCGGCTACAGCCCGGACTCGGGCGTACGGACCAGGATCCGGCGGCAGTTCTCGCACCGCACCACGGTGTCGGGGGCGGCGGACCGGACCTCGTTCAGCTCGGTGATGGCCAGCTCCTGGCGGCAGCCGTCGCAGCGCCGCTGGTAGAGCCGGGCCGCGCCGACGCCGCCCTGCTGCTCGCGCAGCTTGTCGTAGAGCTTGAGCAGATCGGCGGGGATGGTCCCGGCGATGACCTCGCGCTCCTTGGTGACCCTCGCGATCTCGTTGTCGATCTCCTCGGCCGCCGCGTCGCGCCGCGCCGTGGCGTCGATGATCTTGGCCTGGAGGGATTCCACCCGGCCGGTCAGCTCGGTGGCCCGCTCCTGGGCGGACTCCCGGCGCTCCATGACTTCCAGGACGACGTCCTCCAGGTCGCTCTGGCGGCGGGCGAGGGAGGCGATCTCGTGCTGGAGGTTCTCCAGGTCCTTGGGCGAGGTGACGGCCCCGGAGTCGAGACGCTTCTGGTCGCGGGCGGCGCGCTGGCGCACCTGGTCCACGTCCTGCTCCGCCTTCGTCTGCTCGCGGGCGGTGTCGCTCTCCTCGGTCTGGGACGCGACGAGGAGGTCACGCAGCTGGGTGTGGTCGGCGTTCAGGGTCTCGAGCTCGGCGTGCTCGGGCAGCGTCCTGCGCTTGTGCGCGAGCTGCGAGAGCCGTACGTCGAGGCCCTGGACGTCGAGCAGGCGGATCTGGTCTGCGGGCGCGGCGTTCAGCGGGGGGCTCCAGAGGTGTTCGTAGGGGACGGAAAGAGGCGGGGCCTCAGGCGGGTGAGGCCGAGGCGGTGTCGGGCACGAAGGCCCGGAACGGGGCGGCGGCCGCGGCGTGGGCCGTCCACGGGTCGGTGACCCTGCGCGAGACATGGGTGCGCAGGTCCCAGCCGTGCCGGTCGGAGATCTCGTCGAGCTGCGCCGCGGCCTGTTCGGTCCAGGGCCATTCGGTGGCCCAGTGCGCGGCGTCCACAAGCGCGAGGTCGCTGTGTTCGCGCGCCTCGGAGGCCGGGTGGTGGCGCAGGTCGGCGGTGAGGTACGCGTCGACCCCGGCCGCGCGCGCCTCGGCGAACAGGCCGTCCCCGGAGCCGCCGCAGACGGCGACGGTACGGATCGTACGGTCCGGATCGCCCGAGGCGCGGATGCCCTGCGCGGTGGCGGGCAGCCGGGTGGCGGCGCGCTCGGTGAACTCGCGCAGCGACTCGGGGCGGTCGAGTTCGCAGATCCGGCCGAGCCCCTGGCGTCCGGTGGGGTCGGCCGGGTCCGGCACCAGCGGGCCGACGGTCCGCAGGTCGAGCGCGCCGGCGAGGGCGTCGGAGACGCCGGGGTCGGCGCGGTCGGCGTTGGTGTGCGCGACGTGCAGCGCGATGTCGTTCTTGATCAGGGTGTGCACCACCCGCCCCTTGAAGGTGGAGGCGGCGACCGTGGTCGTGCCCCGCAGATAGAGCGGATGGTGGGTGATCAGCAGATCGGCGCCGAGCGCCACCGCCTCGTCGGCGACCTCCTGGACGGGGTCGACGGCGAACAGCACGCGGCTGACCTGGGCTTCGGGGTCCCCGCAGACCGTTCCGACGGCGTCCCACTGCTCCGCCCGCTCGGGCGGCCAGAGGGCGTCGAGGGCGGCGAGGACATCGGTGAGAGCGGGCACGGGGCAAGGCTACCTCCCAGATCACCGGGAAGCCTTGCCCCTGCCTTCACCCAGCGCGACGGCCGTCGCCGGTGGACAGCTGAAAGGCGATCAGCGGACCAGGTAGCCGCGGAGGTCGTCCAGCACCCGGTCGGCGGCGGTGACGCCGAGGCCCAGGTACCAGGTCTCGTCCTTGACGTTCTTGGCGTGCCCCGCCTTGACCGCCTTGAGCTTCTTCCACAGCGGGTTGGACTCCGCCTGGTCCCGCTTGGTGGCCTTGGGGTCGCCGTAGACACCGGTGAAGATCCAGTCGGCGTCGGCCTCCTTGATCCGCTCCGGGCCGATCTCCGTGGCCAGGTCGTCGACCTGCTGGTTCTTGGGCCGGGGCAGGCCGACGTCCTGGAGGATCGTGCCGATGAAGGACGCCTTGGCGTAGAGCCGGGTGAACTCCGGCATGAAGCGCAGCATGGTGACGGTCGGCTTCTTCGGGCCGATGTCCTCGCCCAGCTTCCTCGCCTTCGTCTCGTACGCGTCGACCTTGCGCTTCGCCTCGGCGGTGCGGTCCAGGGCCGCCGCGTTGAGGAGGTAGTTCTCCTTCCAGGTGAAGCCGGGGCGGATGGAGAAGACGGTCGGGGCGATCTGCTTCAGCTCGTCGTACAGCGGCTCGGCGCGCAGCTTGCTGCCCAGGATCAGATCGGGGTGGAGGGCGTTGATGGCCTCCAGGTTGAGGTTGTTGATGGTGCCGACGTTCTTCGGGTTCCCGGCGGCCTTCTTGAGGTAGCCGGGGATGGCCTGGTCGCCCTCGGAGGGCGCGTAGCCGACCGGCTTGACGCCGAGCGAGACGACGTTGTCCAGCTCGCCGACGTCGAGCACCACGACCCGCTTCGGCTTGCTCTTGATCTCCGTCTTGCCCATGGCCTGGGTGATGGTGCGCGGGAACTGGCCGGGCTTCGCGTCGGTGCCCATCTTCGCGGTCTGCTCGGCGGCCTTGCCGAAGTCCTTGCCGCCCTGTGCGACGGACTTCCCGCCGCCGCCGTTGCCCTTGGCGCCGTCCTTGCCGCTGTCGGACGCGCCGCAGGCGGCGAGGGAGAGGGCCCCGGCCAGGGCGAGGGCGAGGGCGGCGCTGCCGCGGCGGTGTACGGACATCTTGCGCTCCAGGATCAAGGTATTCGGGCACTTAGGCGTGCCTTACTTTAATCGCACCGCGGGAGCCGCCACTTACAGCACATTCATCCGCGACCTCTCAGGCGAATCGGTCAACAGCCACACGTAAGGGTGGAGTCGACCCCTTATCGACCACCGGGAGGGGGTACGAAACCTACGTTCAGTGGCCGGAGGTGACTGAACGATGACCGCCTGTGCCTTCGACGCCGCCCTCACCACGGGAGTCAGCGCCCGGCCACGAGAAAGGTCCACGGATTTCACCATCACCCCGGACCGTTCGTACGGTGCGCGGCTCGCCCTCGGCGGCGACACCGGCTGCTGGTTCCCTGAGCGCTGGACGCTCGATGGGCCCGAGCCGTACGCCGTGCCGCTGCCGGGCGCCCAGCCCGAGGAGCCGGACAGCGAGGTGCTGCCGCTTTCCGACGGGCAGGTGCTGATCCACCGCCGGGTGGCCGGGCACCACGCCTTCTCGCTGCTCTACCCCACCGGCCCGGGCACGGGCGAGCGGGTCCTCGGCGGCATCGACCGCGCCGACGTCTCGCTGCTGCCGCCCGCGCCCGGCGGTACCTGCGCGTACGCCCTGGGGCGCGGCCCCCGCTCCACCTCCGTCTGGCTGATCCACGGCGGCGCCCGCGGGCTCCAGCACCTCACCGAAGTGCCCGGGCGCTGCACGGGCGGCGCCTGGCTGGACCGCATGGGCCGGCTGCTCGCCCTCGACCGCGAGCTGGAGGGCCGCACCAAGACCATCGTGGTGGACCTCGGGCGCGGCGGTGAGACCAGCCCGCTGCTCCAGATCACCGAGCGCAGCAACGACCGGTTGCTCCTCGCCGACCCCGACAGCGGTCTGCTGCTCGTACGGTCCGACGCGCCCGGCGACGAGCGGCTGGGGTGGGGCGTCCTGGGCAGCACCCTCCCGGTCCGCTTCCCGGACTGCCTCCGCCCGCCCGCCCAGGCGACGGCCGCGCCCTTCGCGATCCAGCCGGGGCAGATGCTGACGCCGGAGGCGTGCGCGGTCGCCTTCCGCATCGACGCCGCGGCGGGCGGGCGGCCGTGGGTGGGCGTCTGGCGGCCGTCCGAGCGGCGGTTGCGCCAGTTCTCGGCCCCGGAGGGGTGGCTGCCGGGGGCCGGTCTGTGGAGCCGGGACGGCGAGCTGTGGCTGCCGTACGCGACGCGGCAGGTGCCGTGCGGGCTGGCGCGGGTGTGGCTGCCGGAGGCAGCGGCGCCGCGGACGCCCGCCGGGCCGCGGGTGATCCGGCGGGCGCCCCGCGCCGCCGCCCGCCCGGTGGAGGCGACCGGCATCACGCCGTGGCGAAAGGTGGGCGACGGCGGCGCGGCCTCGGAGGCGGTCACCCACGCGGGCGCGGGCCCTCGCGCGGGTGCGGAAGCGGGCGCGAGCGCGGGCGTGAGCTTGCCCAGGGATGCGGGCTTACGCGCAGGCGCGGGCTCGGGCGGGATCGCGGGCGCGGGTGCGGGCCTGGGCCCGCATGCGAGTGCGGGCGCGGGTCTGGACGCAGGCGCCGGCTTGAGCGCAGGCGGGCGCTTGGGCGCGGGCATGAGCGTGGACACGGAGCCGGGCGTGGGCACCGGCCCGGGCACGGGCTTGCGCGCGGGCGGGCGCTTGGGGGCGGGTCCGGGCGCGGACCCCCGTGCGGGCTTGAGCGTCCGAGTGCGCTTGGGCACGGACGCGGGCGCGGGCGTGATCACGCGCGCGGGCGCGGGCGGGGCGCGAGGGGAGTCCGGCGTGGAGCCGTGGGCCGGGACGGGGTCCTGGCCCGGGGTCGAGCAGGAGACCGGGCAGGAACCCGAGCTGACCGTGGTCGCCCCGCGGCCCGTACCGCTCCAGCAGGCGCCTCTCGCCAGGTCACAGGAGCCCCGGCCACCCCGCTGGGTTCGCGATCACCGCCCTGGTTAGACTCGGTCGCTCGGGGCTGCGCAGCCGATTGGCACGGCGCATATCGACGTTGTGGCGGGCCCCTCGCGCAGAGTACGGAGCGAACTTACCGGGGTGACTTCCCACATGTCCGATACCCGAACCGACATGCCCCAGGCGCGCCCGCAGGAGGCTGCCGAGGCCAGTGCCACCGCAGGCCAGGGCAAGCACCGAGGTCCGCAGGCCGCGTCCGAGGAGCCGCAGGCCCCGGTGCACGGCCGCCACCGCCGCCCGAGGGAGAACGCCTCGTAGCGGCCGCCGGGACCGCAACATCCCACCCCTCCCTTTCCCACAGCAGTCGTTCACGGCTGTGGGAAAGGGAGGGGTGGGCGTCGTTAACCCCCGCCGTCGTTCACCCCCGCCGTCGTTCACCCCCGCTTCAGGCTCAGCACCTCCAGCGCCGCGAACCCCTCACCGCGCCGCTCGCCGAAATACGGCGTGAGCAGGCCGTCCAGCTCCTCGAAGCCGAAGACGTCCCCCGCCGCGTCCAGCTTCGCGGCCACCCTCGGCCGTTCCACGATCGCCACCATGCCCCCGTGGACCACGAACACCTGGCCGTTCACCCCCGTCGCCTGCGGCGAGGCGAGGTAGCCGACGAGCGGGGCCACATGGTCCGGGGACAGTGCGTCGGGGCGGCCGTCCTCGGCGAGCCCGGCGTCGGGGAAGACGTCCTCGGTCATCCGGGTGCGCGCCCGTGGGCAGATGACGTTCGCCGTCACGCCGTATTTGGCGAGCGCGCCCGCCGTGGAGAGCGTCAGGCCGACGATGCCGCCTTTCGCGGCCGCGTAGTTGGGCTGGCCGGGCGACCCGGCGAGGAAGGCCTCGGACGAGGTGTTCACGATGCGGCCGTGCACCGGCCCGCCCCCGGCGGCCTTGGAGCGGTCACGCCAGTGCGCGGCCGCGAAACGGGTGGTGTTGAAGTGGCCCTTGAGGTGGACGCGGATGACCGAGTCCCATTCGTCCTCGCTCATCGAGAAGACCATCCGGTCGCGGAGGATGCCCGCGTTGTTGACCAGGATGTCCAGCGCGCCGTACGTGTCGACCGCAAGCCCCACCAGCCCGCGCGCCGTGTCGAAGTCGGCCACGTCGCCACCGTGGGCCGTGGCCCGGCCGCCCGCCGCGCGGATCTCCTCGGCCACCTCCTCGGCGGGGCCGGATGACGCCTCGCCCGAGCCGTCGCGGCCGCCCTGCCCGTAGTCGTTGACGACGACGGCGGCGCCCAGTCGGCCCAGCTCCAGGGCCTCGGCGCGGCCGAGCCCGCGCCCGGCGCCGGTGACGATCGCGGTCTTCCCCGCCAGCGGACGCTTCCCGTCCCGGCTCAGATCTCGATGCATGTGCGCAGCGCCTCCCCCGTCCGCATCTGGTCGAGCGCGTCGTTGATCTCGCCGAGCCGCACCCGGTGGGTGATGAGCCCGGCGAGGTCGATGCGGCCCGCCCGCCACAGCGCGATGGTCCGTTCGTACGAGCGCAGCACATCGCCCCCGCCGTACAGGGACGGCAGGATCCGCTTCTCGTCGAAGAACAGCTCGAACATGCTGAGTTGGAGGAAGTCGTCCACCGCGCCCGCGCCGACGACGCACAGGGTGCCGCCGCGCCGTGTGATCTCGTACGCGCGGCGGGCGGTGGCGGACTTGCCGACGACCTCGAAGACGTAGTCGAAGCCCTCGCCCGCCGTGACGCTGTTCTTGACATCGTCGAGCCCGTCCGGGGCGACCGCCTCGGTGGCGCCGAAGCGCAGCGCCGCCTCGCGCCGGGAGGTGATGGGGTCGACGGCGACGATATGGGCCGCGCCCGCCGCCCGGGCGCCCTGCACGACGCTGATGCCCACCCCGCCGCAGCCGATGACGGCGACCGACGAACCGGCCTCCACCCGCGCCGTGTTGAGGGCCGCGCCGAGTCCGGTGGTCACCCCGCAGCCGATGAGGGCGGCGATGTCGTACGGGACGTCGTCGGGGATCGGCACTGCGCAGGACGCCGGGAGGACGACCTCCTCGGCGAAGGTGCCGGTCCCGGCCATGCCGAAGACCTGGTCGGCGCCGTCGCCCGCGCGCTTGAAGTTGGCCGTTCCGGCGTTCATGAACCCGGTCAGACACAGCTGGGTCTGGCCGCGCTTGCAGGACGGACAGCCGCCGCAGGCGGGCAGCCAGCACACCAGGACCCGGTCGCCGGGGTTCAGCCCGGTCACCCCGTCGCCGACCTCCACGATCTCCCCGGCGCCTTCGTGGCCGGGGACGAAGGGCACGGGCTGCGGCAGGACGCCGCTCATCGCGGAGAGGTCGGAGTGGCACAGCCCGGTGGCCCGGATGCGCAGCCGGACCTTGCCGGGGCCGAAGCCCACGGCCTCGATGTCGTCGAGGACTTCGAGCTTGTCCTGTCCCGTCTCGTGCAGTACGGCTGCGCGCACAGCGGCTCCTCTCGGATCAGGGAAGATCAGGGGGTACGGATGTGTCGGATCACGGGGTCAGGCGTGCTCCACGACCGTGTCGCCGAGGACGAGCGCGTCGTCCCGCTCGACGGCGCTCGCCGTCACCTGGACGCGCCCCTCGTCCCGCCACATCCGGATGCGCAGGGTCTCGCCCGGATACACCACCCCGGCGAAGCGCGTGGTGTACGAGCGCACCCGGGCGACGTCGCCGCCCAGCTCGGTGTCCACGACGGCCTTGAGGACCATGCCGTACGAGCACAGCCCGTGCAGGATCGGCTTCTCGAACCCCGCGACCTTGGCGAACCCGGGGTCGGCGTGCAACGGGTTCCAGTCCCCGGAGAGCCGGTAGAGCAGCGCCTGGTCCTCCCGGATGGCCCGCTCCACGGTGCGGTCGGGCTCGCGGGCGGGGGTCTCCAGCCGCTCGGAGGGGCCGCGCTCGCCGCCGAAGCCGCCCTCGCCGCGTACGAAGATGCGGCTGTCGCAGGTCCACAGCGGGCCGTCCGCGTCGGCCGCCTCGGTGCGCAGCACGATGACCGCGGCCTTGCCCTTGTCGTACACCGCCGCGACCCGGGACGTCTGGGTGGCGTCCCCGGTCACCGGGATCGGCCGGTGCACCTCGACGGTCTGGCCGCCGTGCAGGACGGCCGCGAGGTCGACGTCGATCCCCGGGCCGTTCAGCCCCCCGGCGAGCGCCATGCGGCCGCCCGCGACGGTGGCGAAGCTGGGCAGGACGTGCAGCTCGCTCTCCAGGGTGTAGCGCAGCTCATCGGGGTCGGCGGCCGGGATTCCGGCGCCGATGCCCAGGTGGTAGAGCTGGATGTCCTTGTGTCCCCAGGCGAGGGCGGTGTTCCGGGGCTCGGCCGAGACGGCCTCGGCGGCGTCGATGGGCATAGGCGGCAGCACTCCTTGGCGGGAGGGGCGGAAGCCCCCGGGCTGGCGGGAAGACCCCGGCCCGCCCGTCCGCACCGTCGGCCGCGCCGGGGTCGTCACTGGTCGGCAGGGCCGCGCCGCGTTTAGAACGCGTTCTAGCCGATGGCACCCATGTATAGCCCAATCCCCCTGGAGGGGGAAGACTGCTGACGGGCCGTCAGTTACGCGCCCCGTGCCCGCCCGAACGCCGCGTACGCAGCGCGCCAGGAAGACGCCCGGCCAAGGCCCTTCGTCACCGGCCCCCGGGACAAATGTCACGGCCATCCCCCGACATCCGCATCTGCCCGGATCACCCCGGCTTCCGTAAGGTCGGACCCATGTACGCCACCGCCGCGAATATCGAGGAGCTCAAGCCGCCGGGCCGCAAGGCCTTCACCCCCTGGCTCCTCATCATCACCGGGGACGTACGGGACCTCTTCGACGGCGGGACACCGCTGCCCTGGCTCGGCGGTATCGGTGTGCTGGCCTTCATCGCGCTCTACGCCACCGCCATCTCCACCGGTCTCGACCCGCGGCGCCGCCACACCCGGACCCCGCTCCTCCTGCTCGCCGGGCTGGCCGTGGTCACCTTCGCGCTGGGCATCGGCTACGCCGGGGACTGGCTGCTGTGCTTCCCGCTGCTGTCCCTGGCCACCGGGGTCGTGCTCCGGGGCCGCCGGCATCTGGGGCGCGTCATCCTCACCTTCGCCGGGTCCGCCGGGATCATCGCGGGTCTGCGCGGCGGCCCCTCGGACTCGTTGACGGTCGGATACGGCACCGTCCTCTCCGGTCTGGTGACGGCAGCGGTCCTCACCCTCTTCGAGACCGTCGCCCAGCTCCGCGCGACCCGCCAGGAGCTGGCCCGCACGGCGGTGGAGAAGGAGCGGCTGCGCTTCTCCCGCGATCTGCACGACCTCCTCGGGCACACCCTGTCGGTCGTCGTGGTCAAGGCGGAGGCCGTACGGCGGCTCGCCCCGCGCGACCTGGAGGCCGCGCTGGGCCAGGCCGCGGACATCGAGGCGGTCGGCCGCCAGGCCCTGACCGAGATCCGCGAGGCCGTCACCGGCTATCGCGAGGGCAGCCTCGACACCGAACTGGACCGGGCCCGCTCGGTGCTCGACGCCTCCGGCATCGAGGCCGGCGTCCACCGCTCCGGGCCGCCGCTGTCGCCGCAGGCGGAGGCGCTGCTCGGCTGGGTGGTGCGGGAGGGCGTCACCAATGTGGTGCGGCACAGCGGCGCGGCCCGCTGCGAGATCGACGTCCGCGGGGACATCGACCGGGTACGGCTGGTGATCGCCGACAACGGGCACGGCGGCTCCCCTCCGGCCGGGGAGGACGGCAGCGGCGGGGTGACGAAAGTCGGCGGTACGGGCCTCAAGGGGCTGACCGAGCGGCTGGCCGCGGCGGGCGGTTCGCTGACGTCCGGCCCCGACGGCCGCCGGGGCTTCCGGCTCGTCGCCGAACTGCCGGTGGATACGGAGGGTCCGATGGAGACCACGGAGCCCGGGCAGGGCCCGCAGAACAAGGGGGTCCGCACGGCGTGATCAAGCTGTTGCTCGCCGAGGACCAGGGAATGATGCGGGGCGCGCTGGCCCTGCTGCTCGGCCTGGAGGAGGACTTCGAGATCGTCGCGCAGGTCGGTGACGGCGACGAGATCGTGCCGCGCGCGCTGGAGACCGCACCCGATGTCGCGCTGCTGGACATCGAACTGCCGGGCCGCAGCGGGCTGGACGCCGCCGCCGAGCTGCGCCGGACGCTGCCGGACTGCCAGGTGCTGATCCTCACCACCTTCGGCCGCCCCGGCTATCTGCGCCGGGCGATGGAGGCGGGGGCCGCCGGTTTCCTGGTCAAGGACGGGCCGGTGGAGGAGCTGGCGGTGGCGATCCGCCGGGTGCTGGCGGGTGAGCGCGTCATCGACCCGGGCCTGGCGGCGGCCGCGCTCAGCGCGGGCCCCAATCCGCTGACCCAGCGCGAGCGCGATGTGCTGTCGGCGGCGGTGGACGGCGCCACGGTGGCCGACATCGCGGCCAAGGTGCACCTCTCCCCCGCCACCGTGCGCAACTACCTCTCCTCCGCCATCGGCAAGACCCAGACCCGCAACCGCATGGAGGCAGTCCGGGCCGCCCGCCAGAACGGCTGGCTGTGACCGGCCCTACCCGTCCGCACGTGCCGCGGCCGGGGTACGCGGCAGGGCGACGGCCATCAGCACCACCGCCGTCGCGATGATCCCCGTGGCCACGACGAACGCGTGGCCATACCCGGCGGCCAGCGCCTCCGGCCCGGCCCCGCCACGGGCCGCGATCCGCTCGGCCGCGACCGTCGCCAGCACGGTCAGGCCCAGCGCGCCGCCGATCTGCCGCGAGGTGTTGACCAGCCCCGACACCAGCCCGGCCTCGGCCGGGGTGGCGCCCGAGGTGGCGGCGGTGGCCAGCGGGGTCATCATCAGCCCGGACCCGAGCGACATGACGATCGCGGGGCCCAGCACCGTACCGGCGAAGGTGCCGTCCGCGTCCATGCGGCTCTGCCACGCGTAGCCGACGACCGCCAGCGATCCGCCCGCGATCGCCAGCAGCTTTCCATCCAGCCAAGCCATCAGCCGGGGGGCGAGCTTCGAGCCGAGGATGATCGACATGGTGTGCGGAAGGAAGGCGAGACCGGCCTTGACCGGGCTGTAGTGCAACACGTTCTGCAAGTAGAGCGACATGAAGTACCACATGGCGAACATGCCGCCGCCGCACACCACCATCACCGCGTTCGCCGCCGTGACCGCCCGGATCCGGAACAGCCGCAGCGGCATCAGCGGTTCCGCCGTACGCGCCTCGACGGCCACGAAGACCGCGAGCAGCGCCAGCCCGGCGAGCAGCGGCCCGAGCGAGGCGGCGGCGCCCCAGCCGTACGGCTCGGTCTGCACGATGCCGTACGCGAGCGCCGCGACGCCCGCCGTGACCAGCACCGCGCCCGGGACGTCGAGCCGTCGCGCCACCCCGGAGCGGCCCTCGGTCAGCCACCCCGCCGCGGCCACCAGCACCACCACGCCCACCGGCACGTTGACCAGCAGCACCCAGCGCCAGGACAGATACTCGGTGAGCAGCCCGCCGACCAGTCCGCCCGCCGCGCCCCCGCCCGCGCCGACCGCCGTCCAGGTGCCGATGGCGCGGGTGCGGGCGGCGCCGTGCGGGAAGGCGGTGGTGAGGATGGTGAGCGTGGCCGGTGAGAGCACCGCCGCGCCCAGGCCCTGCAGGGCGCGGGCCGCGATCAGTTGCCAGGGCTGCTGGGCGACGCCGCCCGCCAGGCTGGCGGCGGTGAACAGCCCGAGCCCGGTGAGAAAGACCCGCTTGCGGCCGAAGAGGTCGGCCGCGCGCCCGCCGAGCAGCAGGAACCCGGCGAAGGTGAGCGCGTAGGCGTTGACCACCCACTGCAGCGCGGTCTCGCCGAGCCCCAGGTCCGTGCGCACGGACGGCAAGGCGACGTTGACCACCGATACGTCGAGGACCACCACGAACTGTCCGGCACACGCGGCCAGCAGCACCGCCCAGACCGGCGGCGAGGCGCGCGGCGGGCGCGAGGCGGGGTCGGTGGCGGAGGGGATGGCACGCGGAGGCGGAGTCGGGGTGGCCATGGCGGTGATGCTCGCACCCCGGGCCCGCCCCCCGCATCGGCATTTCTGCGCATTCGCGCGGGTCGATGGACCTAGGCCTGGTCCCGGCCTCAATCGCGGGGCAGGCCGAGCAGCCGTTCCGCGACGACGTTCAGCTGCACCTGGGTCGTACCGCCCGCGATGGTCAGACAGCGCGACATCAGGAAGCCGTGCAGGGCCCGTTCGCCCGCGCCCTCGCGCACCGCGCCGCCGGGGCCCAGCAGTTCCAGGGCGAGTTCGGCGACCTTCTGCTGGTGGGCGGTCTGGACGAGCTTGCGGACACTCGCGCCCGCGCCCGGCTCCACCCCGGACACCTGGCGCAGGGTGGTGCGCAGCCCGATGCAGGCGAGGGCGTGGGCCTCGGCCATCAGCCCGCCGACGCGCTCACACAGCACGCCGTCCGAGGCGACCGCGGTGTGGGCGATCAGCGCCTCCAGGCCGGTGTCGAAGGTCAGCTGGTCGGCCATGTGGACGCGTTCGTTGCCGAGGGTGTTGCGGGCGACCGCCCAGCCCGCGTCCACCTCGCCCACCACCGCGTCCGGTGGGAGCAGCACATCGTCGAGGAACACCTCGTTGAAGAGGGAGTCCCCGGTGATCTCCCGCAGCGGGCGGATGGTGATCCCGGCCGTCCGCTTCATGTCGACCAGGAAGTAGCCGAGCCCCTTGTGCTTGGGTGCCTCGGGGTTCGTACGGGCCAGCAGGATGCCGTAGTCCGCCGACCGGGCCCCCGACGTCCACACCTTCTGCCCGTTGACCCGCCACCAGCCCTCGGCCGCGCGCTCGGCCCGGGTGCGCAGCGCGGCGAGGTCGGAGCCCGCTTCGGGCTCGGAGAACAGCTGGCACCAGCGCAGTTCGCCGCGCAGCGTCGGCAGCAGGAAGCGCTCGCGCTGGGCGTCCGTGCCGTACGCGATGAGCGAGGGCACCACCCAGGTGGCGACGCCCAGATCGCTGAGGGCCACGCCCGCGTCGCGCAGCTCGCGCGCGATGGCGAGCTGCCGCAGGGGGCTCGCGCCGAGGCCGTACGGGGGTGGCAGATGCGGTGCGGCGTACCCGGTGGGCGCGAGGGCGCGCCGGGCGGCGCCCGGGTCCAGCCCGCGCGCCGTGGCGATGACGGCGCGGGCGTCGCGGCGGTGGGCCTCGGCCTCGGGCGGGAGGTCGAGCCGCAGTTCGCGGCGGGCGCCGGTGGCGGCGAGGCGGGCGGCGCGCGACCGGTGGTGGGCGCCGGTGCCGAGCAGCGCGCGGGCCGCCGTGGCGCGGCGCAGATGGAGGTGAGCGTCGTGTTCCCAGGTGAAGCCGAGGCCGCCGAGGATCTGGACGCAGTCCTTGGCGCAGCCGTACGCGGCGTCGAGCGCGGTGGCGGCGGCGAGCGAGGCGGTGAGGCCGCGCGCGTTTCCGTCGGTGTCGTCCGCTGCCCGGGCCGCGTCCCAGGCGAGGGCGCGGGCCTGCTCGACGCGGACGAGCATGTCGGCGCACAGGTGCTTCACGGCCTGGAACTGCCCGATCGGCCGCCCGAACTGCTCCCGCACCCGGGCGTGCCCGACCGCCGTCTCCAGCGCCCGGCCCGCGGTGCCGCACGCCTCGGCGGCGAGCAGGACGGACGCCAGGTCCGTCGCCAGCGCGGGGTCGACGTCCAGCACCCGGGCCCGGGGTACGGCCACGCCGGAGGCGCGTACCTCGGCGGTCGGGCGGGTGGGGTCTGCGCTGTCGTGGACGCGGAGGGTGAGGTCGGCGCCGTCCACGGCCAGCCAGACGGTCGCCGGGCCCCGGGCCGCGGCGAGGACGATCACATCGGCGTCCGCCGCGCCCAGGACCGGCGGCGCGCATCCGTCGAGGACCAGTCCGCCGTCCGGGCCCGGCGCGGCGGTGAGCGATCCGGCGCCGAACGCGACGGCGCCGGTGCGGCTGCCGTCGGCGAGGCCCGCGACCAGTTCGTCCCGGCCGGCCCGGTGCAGCACGGCGGAGGCCAGCACGGTGGGCAGATACGGCCCGGGCAGCACCGCCCGCCCGGTCTCCTCCAGGACGACGGCGAGGTCGACCAGTCCCCCGCCGCCTCCGCCCCGCTCCTCCGGCAGATGCGGCCCGAGCAGGCCCTGCGCGGCCAGCCCGGGCCAGTAGGCGGCCCGTTCGCCGCCACCGGGCGCGGCGTCGAGCACCTTGCGCACCGCCTCCGGCGGCACCGCCCGGCCCAGCCACCCCCGCACCGCACGCGCCAGTTCCTCTTGGTCTTCCGTGACCGCGATGCCCATGGGCGGATAGTAGAACCTGTTGCAATCTGACGGAAGGTCAGGTGCGCGCCGGGGCCATTCCCCCACCCCGCCCCTTCCCGGCCTTCACCGATTCACGGGCACCGGACCCGCCGGTCTGTGGGCAATCGTCCCGCGGGGCGGGACGGGTGGGCACAAACCGTCCACCGGCCCGCACCCGGCAACGAAACCCCGGCCCCCATACGGCAGGATGACACCGTGACCCGACCCGCCACCGCAGTCCTCGACGCCTTCGAAGCGGCCAAGGGCTTCATGCCCACCGACGAGGGCCTGGCCCTCCACGCGGCCGCCACCGACGCCGCCGGGCGCCTGGGCCTGCCGCTGCTCGAAGTGGGCACGTACTGCGGCCGCTCCACGATCCTCCTCGCCGACGCCGCACGCGCGACCGGCACGGTCGCCGTCACCGTCGACCACCACCGCGGCTCCGAGGAGCAGCAGCCCGGCTGGGAGTACCACGATCCGGAGGTCGTCGACCCCGAGGTCGGCCGGATGGACACGCTGCCCACCTTCCGCCGCACCCTGCACACCGCGGGCCTCGAAGATCACGTCATCGCCGCCGTCGGCCGGTCCCCGCAGGTCGCCGCGGTATGGGGGAAGCCACTGGGACTCGTGTTCATCGACGGCGGGCACACCGACGAGCACGCCGCCGCCGACTACGAGGGCTGGGCGCCCCACGTGGCGCCCGACGGACTCCTGGTCATCCACGACGTGTTCCCCGACCCGGCCGACGGCGGGCAGGCCCCGTACCGGATCTACCGCCGCGCCCTCGCCTCCGGCGCGTTCACCGAGGTCTCCGCGACCCGCTCGCTGCGCGTGCTGCGCCGTACCGGGACCGGTACCGGGACCACCCCGTCCGCCTGACCCGCAGCCGCTACCATCGCCGACGTGTCGAAAGGCAGCTTCCCCTCCGCGTCCGGCCGCCGCGGCGGCACCCTCGCCCTCGTGCTGGCCGCCCTGGCACCCGTCTGCCTCGGCGGCTGGCTGGTGTGGGACACCATGGGGTCAGGGCAGAACAACGGCGGCGGCGCACCGGCCTCCTCCCTTCCGACCGTTTCGTCCACCTCATCCCCGCTGCCTCCCCAGCCACCGTCGGCCTCGCCCAAGAACGAGACCGACGGCAAGTCGCTCACCGGCAAGGTCGTGGTGCTCGATCCCGGCCACAATCCGGACAACCGCGATCACACCTCCGAGATCGCCCGCCGCGTCGACATCGGCACCAACAAGAAGGAGTGCGACACCACCGGCACGGCCACCGACGCCGGATACTCCGAGGCGGCCTTCACCCTCGACGTCTCCCGCCGCGCCCGCGCCCTGCTCGAAGCGCGCGGTGCGACGGTGAAGTTCACGCAGGACGGTGACCGCTCGTACGGGCCGTGCGTGGACGAGCGCGCGCGGATCGGGAACAGCGCGCACGCCGACGCCGTGGTGTCCGTCCACGCGGACGGCGCCCCCGCCGGGGATCGCGGCTTCCACGTCATCCTCCCCAAGTCCGTACGCGGCGGCGGCGCCGACACCTCGAACATCGCCGCGCCCTCCCGGCTGCTCGGCGAACGGGTGCGCAGTGAATTCATGGATGCCACCGGCAGTGCGCCCGCCGACTACATCGGTGACGGCAGCGGGTTGAATGTCCGCGGCGATCTCGGCGGTCTCAATCTCTCCACCGTTCCGAAAGTGTTCATCGAGTGCGGCAATATGCGCGACCCGAAAGACGCGTCGGAACTGACCGATCCGAAGTGGCGTGAGCGCGCGGCCCTCGGCATCGCGCAGGGCATTACGGACTTCTTGAACCGCTAAGTCTCCAACAACCGAACGCGAGGTCACGACCGGGATACCGATGCCCCACCCCCGGTCTCAGCAGCTTGATTCCCCCGTACGATGGGTCCACCCCCGACGCCTTCGCGCCACCGCGCCTGGCGGCAGCATTCCGCATACAAGAAAACGACAAAGGACTCACGTTGAACATCCGCTCGCTCACTCGAGGCGACGGCGTGGTGATCGGAGCAGCGGTGTTGCTCTTCATCGCCTCCTTCCTCGACTTCTACTCGGCCGATTGTGACGGCGCGTACTGCACCGACATGCCGAATGGCTGGGACACGGACTTGCTCCTGGTCGTCCTTCCGTCGGTGTTCCTGATCGGGCTGATCGGCGCGGGGCTGGTCATCGCGGGGCGGTTCCAGCCCGAGAGCCGTAAGGTCAGCGGGCTCACCCTCGACCAGTGGGGCGCCGGTTTCGTCGTGGTCGCCGCCTGGGACTCGCTGTGGTCGCTCATGGTCACGCCGGACAAGCTCAGCCCCGGTGTCGGCGCCATTCTCGCGCTGGTGGCGACCCTCGCCAGTGCCGCGGCGGTCATCGCGACCCCGCGCGTCCCGGCCCTCAAGGCGCCGCTGATGAACGCCTCCGCTCCGGCGGCCCCGTCCCCGTACGGCGCACAGGCCCCGTACGGCGCACAGGCCCCGCAGCCGGGCTACGGCTACCCGGGCCCGGGCGGCGCCCAGCCCGGTCAGCCGCAGGGCGGCCCCGGTCAGCCCTCCTTCGGCGGTCAGCCGGGCCAGCCGGCCCCGGCCCCGGCCCCGGCGGCGGGCGGCTCCGACTTCGCGCCGTTCTGGTTCGCGGTGCCGGTGACCCGGCCGCTGTACGCCGAGGACGGCTCGTCCGGCACGATCGCCGAACTGGCCCCGGGCACCTGGTACCTGGCCGTCGAGCAGCGCGGGCAGGCGCTCGTCGCGCAGACCCAGGACGGGCGGCGTGGCGTACTCCAGGACACCACCGGGATCCAGCGCGGCTGAGCTCCCCATGACACGGCCCCTCGCCCACTACCGGGCGAGGGGCCGTCCGCTTTCCCGCCCGTTGCCATGTGTGCACCCGGGCCGTACAGTCCAGGCGGCAAGCGACCTGACGTGACGTCAGAGAGGGGTTGTCATGCGGCTCGGCCTGGCGCTCGGCTACTGGGGCCGCGGCCCCGACCCCCGCCATCTGGAGCTCGCCCGGCAGGCCGAGCGGTTGGGCTATCACTCCGTCTGGACCGCCGAATCCTGGGGCTCGGACGCCTTCACCCCGCTCACCTGGATCGCCGCCCACACCTCCCGTATCAAGCTCGGCACGGCGATCGCGCAGATGGCCGCGCGCACCCCCACCGCCACCGCGATGCAGGCGCTCACCCTCGACCACCTCTCCGGCGGGCGCGTGATGCTCGGCCTCGGCCTGTCGGGGCCACAGGTCGTGGAGGGCTGGTACGGGCGGCCGTTCCCCGCGAGCCCGCTCACCGCCACCCGGGAGTACGTCGACGTCATCCGGCAAGTGCTGCGCCGCGAGGCGCCCGTACGGCTCGACGGGCGCTATCACGCGCATCCGTACGCCGGACCGGACGCCACCGGCCTCGGCAAACCCCTGAGGCCCATCGTCCACCCGCTGCGCCCCCACCTCCCGGTGCTGCTCGGCGCCGAGGGGCCGAAGAACATCGCCCAGACCGTGCGCATCGCCGACGGCTGGCTGCCGCTGTACTGGTCGCCGCGGCGGACCCCGCTGTACGAGGCGGCCCTCGCCACCGCGCCCGACGGCTTCATGGTGGCGCCGATGGCCCAGGCGCGGGTGTGCGACGACATCGCGGAGGGACTGCTGCCGGTGAAGGCGATGCTCGGCTTCTACATCGGCGGCATGGGCCACGCGGCCCGCAACTTCCACGCCGATCTGATGGCCCGCATGGGCTACGAGGACGAGGCGCGCCGGGTCCAGGAGCTGTTCCTCGCGGGCCGCCGCGACGAGGCGATCGCGGCGGTGCCGGACGCCTTCGCCGACGAGGTGTCCCTGATCGGCCCGCGCGGACGCATCGCGGAGCGGCTGGAGCTGTGGCGCGAGGGCCCGGTGACGGATCTGCTGGTGATCGCGCCGGACGAACGGACGCTGCGGGTGCTGGCGAAACTGGCCGGGTAGGTGGTTTGGCTCCGCACGGCGGGGCAACACGTCCGGACATGTCCCGAAGTTATCGCTACGGAAACAATCAGGCGGCGACCGTCGTGATGGTCGTCGCGGACATCACCGCCGTGATCCTCGGCCTGTGGATCCTCTTCGCCCTTCTGGACGCCAACCCCGCCAACGACCTCGTGACCGTGGTCCGCGACGCGGCGGGCTGGCTCGCGGGCTGGTCCCACGACCTGTTCACGATGGACACGGACTGGCTGCGGACGGTCCTCAACTACGGGCTGCCCGCCGTGGTGTACCTGTTCATCGGGCACGCCGTGGCCGGCCGCATCCGCCGCGGCTGAGGACCCGTACAGCGCCTACGCGCAGCAGTCCGAGTCCAGCCCCCGCGGCAGGTGCTCGCCGCTGAAGACGGCCGTGGTCGCCTCGTCCCCGCCCAGCGCGGCCACGGCCAGCAGCAGGGAGCCCGCGGTCCAGGTGGTGCGCTCCTCGGGCCACACCGCGTCGTCCTCGTAGACGTATCCCGTCCAGTACATCCCGTCGTCCGCGCGCAGCCGCCGCTGGATCCAGCGCAGGATCTCCACCGCGCGGTCGGATTCGCCGACCACCCACAGGGCCAGGGCGAGTTCGCAGCTCTCGCCGCCGGTGACCCAGGGGTTGGGCGAGACGCAGCGGATGCCCTGGCCGGGGACGACGAAGCGGTCCCAGCCCGCCTCGATGCGGGCGGTGGCGGCGGGGCCGGTGAGGGCACCGGCGAGGACCGGGTAGTACCAGTCCATCGAGTAGCGGTTCTTGTCCAGGAAGCGCTCGGGGTGATGGCGTATCGCGTGCCCGAGCAGCCCCGCGGACAGCTCCCAGTCCGGCTGCGGGTCCTCGCGGTGCTCGGCGATGGCGAGCGCGCAGCGCAGGGCCTGGTAGATGGAGGACGAGCCGGTGAGCAGGGCGTCCGGGTCGACGGTGCCGTCGCCCTTGCGCCGCCAGCCGATCTGGCCGCCGCTCTGCTGCAGCCCCAGCACGAACTCCACGGCGGCGACGACGGTCGGCCACAGCCGGTCGAGGAACGTGTCGTCGCCGGTGGCCAGGTAGTGGTGCCAGACGCCGACGGCCACGTACGCGCAGAAGTTGGTCTCGCGCGCGCGGTCGGTGGGGGCGTCGGCGGCCACCCCGGCCGGGGTGTCGGGGTAGGCGGCGTACCAGGAGCCGTCGGGGTTCTGGTGGTCGGCGAGCCAGCGGTAGGCGGCCTCGGCGCGCTGGTGCTCGCCCGCCGCGTCCAGCGCCATCGCGGCCTCGACGTGGTCCCACGGGTCGAGGTGGTGGCCGCGGAACCACGGAATGGCGCCGTCCGCACGCTGGACGGCGGCGATGCCCTCGACCGTGCGCAGGGCCTCCTCGGCGGTGAGGACGCCCGGCAGCGCCAGCCGTTCGGTACGGGGGCCGGGGCGCGGGCCGCGCGCCGTCACGCCTGGTCCTCGCGGGAGGTGCGGGGCTTGGTCGCGTACGCCACGAAGCTCTTGCCGATCAGCGGGTTCAGCGCCTGTTCGGCGAGCCGCGTGGCCAGCGGCTTCTTCATGATGTCCCAGACCAGCAGCTTGTGGTACGCGCGCACCGGCAGCGGAGCCTCTTGACCGTCCTTGTCGACCCCGAACGCGCACTTGAGCCACCAGTACGGGCTGTGCAGCCCGTGCGCGTGGTGGGTGCCGTACGGCCGCAGTCCGGCCTCGCGCATCCGCTCCAGGAGCTCGTCGCCGCGGTAGATGCGGATGTGGCCGCCCTCCACCTCGTGGTACGCGTCGGACAGCGCCCAGCACACCTTCTCGGGCCCGTAGCGCGGCACGGTGACGGCGATCCGGCCGCCGGGGCGCAGCACCCGCACCATCTCGGCGAGCACGCCCTTGTCGTCCGGTATGTGCTCCATGACCTCGGAGATGATGACGACGTCGAAGCTGTCGTCCGGGAACGGCAGGGCCAGCGCGTCGCCCTCCATGGCGGTGGCGGTGGCCCCGGCGGGGGCCTCACCGGCCTCCTTCATGGCGGCGAACCACTTCGCGACCTCGCGTATCTCATCGCCGTTGCGGTCGAGCGCGACGACCCGCGCACCGCGCCGGTAGCACTCGAAGGCATGGCGCCCGGCGCCACAGCCCAGGTCGAGGACGCGATCGCCGGGGGCGAGGGGGAAGCGGGAGAAATCGACGGTCAGCACGGGGGTCTGCTTTCGTCAGGCGGGGTCGTCGGATCGAATCGGGGCCAGGGGGCGGCGGTCAGCGCGCGGCGCGGGTCCGTGCGGCGCGGGCCTGTCCCCCGATCGCCGCGCGGTAGTGCTCGACGGTGCCGCGGGCGGCCTGCTCCCAGGTGAAGCGGCGCAGCACCCGCTCGCGTCCGGCGGCGCCGAGGCGCCTGCGCAGATCCGCGTCGGCCAGCAGCCGATTGAGGGCGGTGGCGAGCGCGCCCGCGTCGCCGGGCGGTACGGCCAGGCAGGTCTCGCCGTCCGTGCCCGCGACCTCGGGTATCGCGCCACCGGTGGTGGCGACCAGCGGGGTGCCGGTGGCCATGGCCTCGGCGGCGGGCAGCGAGAACCCCTCGTACAGGGAGGGCACGCAGGCGATCTGGGCGCCGCGGATGAGGTCGACCAGTTCGGGGTCGCTGATGCCCTTGACGAACTCGACGGCGCCCTGGAGCCCGTAGCGGGCCATGGCAGCGGCCACCGGCCCCTCCTCGGGGCGCTTGCCGACGACCACGAGGTGGGCGTCGGGGTTGTCGGCGCGGACCTTCGCCAGCGCCTCTACCAGGTGGACCAGCCCCTTGAGCGGCACATCGGCGCTGGAGGTGGTGACGATCCGGCCGGGGATCACCGGCACGGCGGGGTCGGGCGAGAAGAGCCCGGTGTCCGCGCCGATGTGGACGACGTGCACGCGCCCGGGCCGTACGCCGAGGTGTTCGACGATCTCCCGGCGCGAGGAGCTGGAGACGGTGAGCACCGAGGGCAGCCGCCGGGCCACCCGCTTCTGCATGCGCGTGAAGCCGTACCAGCGGTGTACGGACAGGCGGCGCTTCCAGCCGTCCGCGGCGTCCAGCTCCAACTGACGGTCCACGGTGATCGGGTGGTGGATGGTGGTCACCAGCGGGAAGCCGGTCCGCTCCATGCCCAGCAGCCCGTAGCCGAGGGTCTGGTTGTCGTGGACGACGTCGAACGCGCCGCGCCGGGCGGCCAGATGGCGGCGGGCGCGCAGGCTGAACGTGAGCGGTTCGGGGAAGCCCCCGGTCCACATGGTGGCGACCTCCAGGGCGTCCACCCAGTCCCGGTACTCCTCGATCCCGGGCGTGCGGAACGGGTCGGGCTGGCGGTAGAGGTCGAGGCTGGGCAGCCGGGTGAGGGTCACGCCGTCCTCGGCGTCGAGCACCGGGTACGGCTGGGCGCCGATCACCTCGACGGTGTGGCCGAGCCGGGCGAGTTCGCGGGAGAGATGACGTACGTAGACGCCCTGGCCTCCGCAGAACGGGTTCCCCTTGTAGCTCAGCAGCGCGATGCGCAGCGGCCGGTCGCCGGCCTGATCCCGGTCCTCCGCGGCGGCCGTGGGGGGCGCCGTCCGAAGTGGGTCGACTCCGGTCTCCTGCGCGGCCTCTGCGGTCACTCGCGCCCCTCCCTTGATGCACGTCAGCGGGAGCGTAGCCGCTCACGATTATCTAGAACAAGTTTCACTAACGGATAGCCCGAGAAGTCTCGAAGATACCTGGCGAACCCAGCGCTCCCGGCGCCGGGACGGGTGATCCCTACCACTCGGTAGCCCCTTGCGTGCGGCGGCCGTTCACGGGGACGGGGTCATATCGGCGCGAGCCCGGCAAACGCGACGGACGGCGGGCTCGAGCGACACGCGACCCTAGAACGAGTTTCACTGACTCGCGCCCCTAGGCCGACCCTGCCATCATGCACGGTGTCCGTTTGTCAACCGCAGCGCAGACACTATGCACCCGAAGTGAGACAAATGACCGCAGAAGTCAAGCCGGCCTCCCTGCAGCTGACCGAGCGGCAGGAGGCGCGCCGTCGGCGCATCCTGCACGCCAGTGCCCGGCTGGCCAGCCGCGGCGGCTTCGACGCGGTCCAGATGCGCGAGGTGGCCGAGCACTCCAGCGTGGCGCTCGGCACCCTCTACCGCTACTTTCCGTCCAAGGTCCATCTGCTGGTCGCGACCATGCAGGACCAGTTGCAGCACATGCACGAGACGCTGCGCAAGCGCCCGCCGACCGAGGAGGACCCGGCCACCCGGGTCGCCCAGACCCTGATGCGCGCTTTCCGCGCGCTGCAGCGCGAACCCCATCTGGCGGACGCGATGGTACGGGCCCTCACCTTCGCCGACCGCTCGGTGAGCCCCGAGGTGGACATGGTCTCCCGGCTCACCACCGCGATCATCCTCGACGCGATGGGGCTGGAGGGTCCGCCGACGGCCGAGCAGCTGTCCGCCGTGCGGGTCATCGAGCACACCTGGCACTCGGCGCTGATCACCTGGCTGTCGGGGCGGGCCTCGATCGCCCAGGTGAAAATCGATATCGAGACTGTCTGCCGACTGATCGATCTGACGGCGCCAACAGAGCACGCCTGACCCTTTTATCCATTTCGCCGATCGCGCTGCGAGACGCGATGGGCGCGAAAGGGGCGCAAACAGCGCGCGTTGCGCTCTTGGGGCGCACGGAGGCAGCACTGTGTGCGCCCGCACGCCCCCCTTTGGCGCAAATATCGCGTTCACGGGTTGGGCAATCCCGGTATTCATGAACGGCGCGCGACAGAGCGACGACGGCGTGCGACGGATCAACGTCTACAGGGGGTGAAGAACTCCGTGATACGGGTTCTTCTGGTACATGATTCATACCTGCTGCGGTCCGCTTTGGCCGCACTGATACAAGCCGAACCTGAGTTCGAGGTGGTTTCCGCCGCATGGCGTGACGCGCGTAGCAGAGCACGCTCCTTACGGCCGCACGTCTGCGTGGTCGACACGGACTGCCCCGGCTCCGACAAGGCCGCGCGCAAGGGCGAGTTGGCCAAGCTCATGGCGGAGGCCCCGGCGGAGGAGAGCGGCCCCGAGTCCGGGCTGCTCGTGCTGGCCAACGCCGGGCGCCCCGGCCAGCTGCGCCGCGCGCACAAGGCCCGGGCCCTCGGGTACATCGACAAGAACGCCCCGCCCCAGCGGCTGCTGGACGGCATCCGGCACGTGGCGAAGCAGGAGCGGTTCATCGATGACTCGCTGGGCTACGGCTTCCTCAAGGCGGCGGAGATCCCGCTGACCGAGCGCGAGTTGGGCGTCCTGTCACTCGCGGCCGACGGCGCCTCCATCGCGGAGATCGCCCGGACCCTTCACCTGTCCAACGGGACGATACGCAACTACCTGGCCGCGATCACCCGTAAGACCGGGGCACGCAACCGGGTGGACGCCATTCGCATCTCACGGTGTGAGGGCTGGGTCTGACGGCCGGTCCGGGGCGGCCTTGACGGCGGTGCCGGTCTCCGTACCGGCTCCGTCGTAGCCACCGCCGGGGTCCGACTCGTGCCGATGGTGGAGGGTGTCGCGGACGCCGCCGCAGAAGGCGTACGTCTTTTGCGGGACCCATGCCTACCGAAGCGGACCTACCGTCCCCGGAGGGCCCGCCCTCGCGCACTCTCCGCGCGCCCGCTACTCATCCGGCGGGAAGACCTGTTCGCCGCTTTCGAGCAGCCGGATCGCGATGGCCTCGACCGGGCAGCCCTCGGCCGCCACGAGCACCGCCTCGGACGCGTCGGCCTCCGGCTCGACCGGATGCGACTGCCGTGCCGCGTCCAGCCGGAACCCTTCGGGGGCGCTGCTCACGCAGAACCCCGAGCCGACGCAGACGTCGCGGTCGACCTCGACCCGCCAGCGGTCCCCCATCAGCTCTGCTCACCGTCCCACCCCTGCGGCAGGTGGATCATCTTGTGCTCCAGATACTCCGACAGCCCCTCGGGGCCGAACTCCCGCCCCAGGCCGGAGTTCTTGTAGCCGCCGAACGGCCCGAGCATGTCCAGGCTGAAGGTGTTCACGGAGTACGTACCGGTGCGGATGCGCCGCGCGAAGTCGATGCCGTGCGCCACGTCCGCCGTCCAGACGCTGCCCGACAGCCCGTAGTCGGAGTCGTCGGCGATCCGGGCCGCCTCCTCCTCGTCCCCGTACGGCAGCAGGCAGATGACCGGGCCGAAGATCTCCTCCCGGGCGATGCGCATCGTATTGGCGACGTCCCCGAAGAGCGTCGGCTCCACGTACCACCCCGTCTCCTGGGCCTCGGGACGCCCGCCACCCGTCAGTACCTTGGCGCCCTCGCGCTGGCCGAGCGCGATGTAGTCCAGCGAGCGCCGCTGCTGGCGCCGCGCCACCAGCGGGCCGACCTGGGTCGCCGGGTCCAGCGGATCGCCCACCACCAGGGCCGACGCGGCGGCCGCGAAGCGCTCGGCCAGCTCGTCGTAGTGGCTGCGCGGGGCGAGGATGCGGGTCTGGGCGACGCACGCCTGCCCGTTGTTCATCCACGCGTTGGGCACGATCCCGGCGACCGCCGCCTCCAGATCCGCGTCCGGCAGGATCACCGCGGCCGACTTGCCGCCCAGCTCCAGCGTCACCCGGGTCAGCCGGCGCGAGGCCACCTCCATCACGCGCTTGCCCGCCGTCACCGACCCCGTGAACGACACCTTGTCGACCCCCGGGTGCCCGACCAGGTACTCGCTGACCTCCCGGTCCGCCGGAAGGATCGACAGCACCCCCTCCGGCAGCCCCGCCTCGGTCGCGATCTCCGCCAGCAGATACGCGTCCAGCGGCGTCTCCGGCGACGGCTTGAGGATCACCGAGCACCCCGCCAGCAGCGCCGGGGCCAGCTTCGCCGCCGCCACGAACTGCGGCACGTTCCACGGCACGACCGCCGCCACCACCCCGACCGGCTCCCGCCGCACCAGCAGCGGCCCGAGCACCCCGGCCCGCCGCTCCTCGAAGGTGAAGCCGCGCGCCACCGTGATCGCCGCGTCCCACACCATCATCGCGCCGAGCGCCTGGGCGAGGACGCTCCAGGAGTACGGCGAGCCGTTCTGCGCGCTGATGACCTTCGCGATCTCCTCATGCCGTACGGCGACCGCGTCCTTGATCCGCGTGACGACGGCGATCCGCTCCTCCAGGGAGGTACGCGGCCACTCCCCCTCGTCGAACGCCCGCCGCGCCGCCGCGACCGCCCGGTCCACATCGGCCCGCGCGGCGTGCGGAACCCGCCCGATGACCTGTTCCGTATGCGGCGAGACGACCTCGATGGTCTCCGCCCCGGCCGGATCGACCAGCGCCCCGCCGATGAAGAGCTGCCCGTACTCGATGAGGTCGCCCATCGCTGATGCCTCCTGCCGAAGACTGCCCGCACATCGCATATCTGACGATGCATCAGAACTGATACCAGTTCCCGTTATAGTCAGCAATGCATGCGCTGCCGCGGCTCGGCCGCACTCGCGGAAAGGGGCACCCCGTGCCAGAGGCGACCGACGTCACCGACCACGGCGGCGGGGTGTGGAGCATCCCCGTCCCCATCCCCGACAACCCGCTCGGCCACACCCTCGTCCACCTCCTGGACACCGACCGGGGGCCGGTCCTCATCGACACCGGCTGGGACGATCCGACCGCCTGGGACGCCCTCACCGCCGGGCTCGCCGCCTGCGGCACCGACGTCTCCGCGATCCACGGCATCCTCGTCACCCACCACCACCCCGACCACCACGGCCTCTCCGGCCAGGTGCGGGAGGCCTCCGGGGCGTGGATAGCGATGCACGGCGCCGACGCCCACGTCGTACGCCGCACCCGCGAGGCCGACCCCACCCTCTGGCTCGACTACCTGGCCGAAAAGCTGGCCGCGGCCGGCGCCCCCGAGGACCACCTCGCCCCGCTGCGCGCCGCCCGCACCGAAGGCCGTACGGACTTCCCGGGACAACGGGCCGCCCTCCCCGACCGCGAGATCGCCCCCGGCGAGCTCCTCGACCTCCCCGGCCGCCGGCTCCGCGCCATCTGGACCCCCGGCCACACCCCCGGCCACATCTGCCTCCACCTGGAAGAGGCCCACCCCGCAACCCTTCGCGGCCACGGCCGGCTCTTCTCCGGCGACCATCTCCTCCCCGAGATCAGCCCGCACATCGGCCTGTACGAGGACCCGACCGACACCCACCGCACCGACCCCCTCGGCGACTACCTCAGCTCACTGGAGCGCGTCGCCGCCCTCGACCCGGCGGAAGTCCTCCCGGCCCACCAGCACGCCTTCACCGACGCCCCCGCCCGCGTCCGCGCCCTCCTCGACCACCACGAGGCCCGCCTCGAAAACCTGCGCGCCCTCCTCGCCGCGCCGCTCACCCCCTGGCAGCTCGCCGAGCGCATGGAGTGGAACCGTCCCTGGCCCGACATCCCCTACGGCTCCCGTAACATCGCCGTGTCCGAGGCCGAGGCCCACCTCCGCCGCCTGGTCAACCTGGGCCGGGCCGAACCCGTGCCCGGCACCGACCCCGTCGCCTACCAGGCGCGCTGAGGCGATCACCGACCGACGAACGAGAGGGCCACGGATGTCCCGCCACCACGAGCTCAAGCACCGCGTCGTCACGACCTTCCAGCGGCGCGTCGCCAACCCACTCGCCTCCCGGCTGCCGTTCCAGACCCTCCTGGAGACCACCGGCCGCACATCCGGTCTGCCCCGGCGCACCCCGGTCGGCGGACGCCGCGTCGGCGACGCGTTCTGGTTCGTCTCGGAGTTCGGAGACAAGTCGCAGTACGTACGGAACCTCCGGGCCGACCCCAGGGTCCGGGTCCGCATCAAGGGCACCTGGCACCCCGGCACCGCCCACCCCCTCCCCGAGGACGACCCCCGCGCCCGCCTCAAGACCCTCCCCCGCTACAACAGCGCGGCGGTCCGCGCCCTCGGCAACGACCTGCTGACCGTGCGCGTGGATCTCAGCGACTGATCAGAGCGGTCGCACCATGACGTCGTACACCGGGGAATCGGGGAACGGCTGCTGCGTTCCGACGTGTCCGTACCCCCACCCCTCGTACACCGCCTTCAGCTTGCCGTCACCGTGCTGGGGATTGACCAGAAGGACGACGCGCTCCTCGGCCCGGCCGGAGATCAGCTCGTCATGGATGCGCCGGGCGATACCCGTGCCACGCCATGGCTTGCGCACCAGAACCTCGTTGAGGGCCAGGGTGCGGGTGCCGGTCTCCGTGGTGAAGTCCTCCGGAAGCGGGTTGATCATGGAGGCCCACCAGCGGGTGGTGGGGGCGAGAGGGACGCCGAAGGCATATCCGGCCGCCTCTCCCTTCACGTGACCGAGGACGGCTTCCCAGCCGGGCCGTGCGGCGTAGCCGCTCAGGCGTTCGTTGAACCGGTCCACGTGCTGGAACGGCTGGGCCAGGAGGCCGAAGTCGCCTCGCACCTCGACGTGCACATCGAGCAGGAGCTGACGCACCTGCTCGACATCCGTGACGTGGCGGAAGTCGGGGGAAGTGGGTTCCGTCATGCTGTGGTCCTCCTGAGGCTGCGGATGTGATCTGCCCAGGCGCGGGCTTCGGGGGTGCGCGGCGCCACGGCCTCCAGACGACTGCCGAATCCGTCGAGGAGACCACGGAGGCGCCCACTGCTCAGGGCCATTTCAGTGGGGATCGCCAATGCGGTGGCAACGGCGGGTTCCACCGCCCCACCCTTGAGCTGAGCCCGGGCGAGCTGTGCGCTCACCATGGCGCGGTTGCGGACCAATTGAGGGCGGAGGAGGGCCAGACTCCGGTGGGCGTGCGCCTCGGCGTCGGCCCATCGACCGAGCCCGAGGTGAACCGTCACGGCCAGGGATTCCCATTCGGCCTGATCGTAGAAGTCCAACCACGGTGGACGAGGTAACGCCACGTCAGCACGGTTCAGCGCGTCCTGGGCGTGACCGAGACTGCGTAAAGCGGTTGTGGCCTCGCCCGCATCCGCGTGCGCGATGGCAATCCGGGCGTGCGCGAGGGATAGGTACAGCGGGTCGCGGCGGACGATGCTGGTGGAGCGTGCCGCCTCTCTGGCGGCTACGGCATCGGTGCGGCGCCCCAATTGCCGGTACAGCATGCCCGCGTGGCTCCAGATACGGAACTGAGCAGCGGGGTCTCCGGAGAGCCCCGCCAAGGTGACGGCGCGATGCAGATGCTCCTGTGCGCTGTCCAGTCGCCGACCGTCGATCGCGGCCCACATCGCGCTGGAGGTGAACGCGGCCGCCGTCGCGTAGAGATGTCCGCGTACGCGCTGACTGGCGCTGCCGTGCCGCTGCATCTCCAGGGTCTTCCGGGCCAGGTCGACCGCCCGTTGCTCGTGCGTGACCGTGCCACCATGCCGGTGGTCTGCCGTCACGAGGTTGGCCAACTCGGCGTTCAAGCGCGCCACGTCGGCCATGCCCACCCTTCGGGGCGGGCCCTCCCCGGGGGCGGTGGCGGATACTCCGGCGGCCGTCGCCGCCGCGAGGAAGGCACGTCGGTACACGGGGTCCTCCTCCGGTGACACCGGGGCCGGGCCGGGTTGCCGGGCCCTCGGTCGGAAACCCAGTTGAAGCGATGTTCGGCCGGTGACCCGCTCCAACGCAACGCGTTGGCGCGCATGCGGCCACGTGATCTCGCCCGAAAGCCACCGGAACACCCCTCGTTCCGTGCAGGTGCCATAGGAGCCCGTGAACTCGGCGATCGCGGTGTTCACCCGGTCCGCGAGTTCGTTGGCGGTGACCTGGTGCTCAAGCATCCAGGCGGCAAGCGCCTCGTTCCGTGTCCGCTCCATGACAGGACGTTAAGGCATTGATCCGACACACAGGGAAAACGAAAGGGTCAAAACGACACCCCGGGCCCCATGGGCCTTTGCCCGAAGCGGCATGCCCGACCCGTTGCCTCCATCGGTTACCTGGTTGAGCACGGACGCGGCGGTCCACGCCGCGCTCCACGCACCGCCCTGCCAGGAAGGATCCACGATGCCCCCGCAGCCCGCTCATCGCGTACGCCCCGCCGCGACCGGTCGGCCCGCCTACAGCCAGACCATGCCGTGCGAGGCCGCGTCGGCGATAGGCGCCCGGCGGCTGGTTCGTGCGGCGTGCGGTGCCTGGGGGCTGTCCGATCTCATCGGCTCCGCGGAGCTGATCGTGTCGGAGCTGGTCGCCAATGCCGTCGTGCACAGCGGCAGCCGCTGTCTGCGCGTCACCGTGAGCCGCCCCGGCCCGCGCTGGGTTCGGATCGCCGTCATCGACAAGTCCCGCAGGCTCCCGGTACGGAGGACGGCGAAGGCCGACGACGAGAACGGACGCGGCCTCGGCATCGTCGAGGCTCTCTCCGACCGCTGGGGAACCGACCGGCTGCCCTGGGGGAAGCGTGTCTGGTCCGAGCTGCGCGTCGAACGCAAGCCGTGACCACCTCCACGAAGCCGAGCGCTCCGATTCGCCGTTCAGGCCTGGGATTGGTCTGGCCAGGTAAGACGTTGTGCGAAGTGGGCCACTACGGCAACGACCATGAGCATGGCCGTAATGCCGCCGAGTGTCATGACCGTTGACGGGGAGGTGCGGTCCACGATGATCCCTCCGACCAGTGCACCGAGTGAAAAAGTCGCCTGGAAGGAAGCGGTAAACAGCACGGAGGCCGCCTCGGGTGCGTTCGGGGCCGCCTTGGAGAACCAGGTTTGAGACGCGACGGGAACGGCCCCGTACGCGACGCCCCAGCCGATCAGCAGGACTACGGCACCGGCCTCCGAGCGGCCGAGTACCGGAAGCAGGAGTGTGACTGCCGCGATCATGCCTGCGGCGAGGCCGAAAGTGGCTCGCGGCCAGCGGCCCACCACGGCGCCGCCCAGGAAGTTCCCGACGATCCCGGCGGCACCGTAGATCATCAAGAAGACGGTGATCGGCCCGGAACCCACATCGGAGACCTGTTCAAGGAACGGCGTCACGTAGGTGTAGGTGCCGAAGTGAGCAAGAACGATGAGGAATGTCAGCAGCAGCGCGACGCGGGTATGAGTGCTGCGGAACGCACACCGCAGCACGCTCAGGCGGGTCGCTTGAACCGGCGGGAGCATCGGCACGAACAGCGACAGCATGACAAGCACACCAATAGTCAGCGCTCCCATGACGATGAACGCCACCCGCCAGCCAGCCAGATCCCCGAGAAAGGTACCGGCCGGCACTCCGAGCACGGAGCCCAGAGGAACCGCGGAGAAGATCACCGCTGTGGCGCGACCAACCGATTCGGTCGGCACCAGGCGTTCGGCCAGCCCGGCGCCGATCGACCAGAATCCTCCGATGACGATGCCGACCACAACGCGGGACACCAGCACCAGCCAGTAGTCCGGTGCCGCAGCGGCGAGGAAGTCCGCCACGGCCAGCAGGAGCATGAACGTGCACAGCATCAGTCTGCGGTCGATGCGCGCGGTTGCGACGGTGACCACCGGCGCCGAGATCGCCGCGAGGAAACCGGGCATGGTCATCATCAGTCCTGCCATGCCGTCGGAGATGGTGAAGCTGGACCCGATCGAAGTGAGCAGACCAATGGGAAGGATCTCAGTGGTGACGATCGAGAAGAGGCCCAGCATTACCGAGACCACGGCCAGCCATCCGATCAGGGGTGATCGGGTCGGTAAGCCGGCCCCGAAGGAATGCGTAGTGGCAGTGGTTGTCGACGCCATGAATTCCGTCCTGTGATGAGACCTGCGTTGCGCGATCAGTTCAACAGGCTCCAGTGACTCAGGGCTGGCGGATCTGCGCCATCACCGTCTCGAGGCACGGGTGATGCCGCACATCTGCCAGCCATATCGGCCACTGCCTCCCAGCCGCCACCGACGGCTGGGGCGGGCACGTGCAGCCGGTCACCAACCGCCGGCTGACGGCTTTGATCGTGAGGTTGAGGTGCTGTTTGGCCCAGGTCACGAACTTGCCCGCAGGGGCGCGGTCGGCCCGGATGACAGTGGTCTCGGCGGACATCGCGGACGAGTGCGCTCGATACGGTGCAAACTGGGCGGAACCCGGCTGCCCGAGGGGCTAGATTCGCCCCATGTACACCACGAGGGTCTCCGGGCATGTGCGGGCTTCGCGGGCGGCCGTCTACCGGGCGCTGGTGGACGGGAGCGCGATCGCGGCGTGGCGGGTGCCGGACGGCATGAGCGGCCGGGTGCACGAGTTCGAGGCCCGCGAGGGCGGGAGGTTCCGCGTCTCGCTCATCTACGACGCGCCGACCGGCATCGGCAAGTCCGCCCCGCGCACCGATACGTACCGCGGCCGTTTCGTGCAGCTCGTACCGGACGAGCGGGTGGTGGAGGCGATCGAGTTCGAGGCCGAGGATCCCGCGCTGCGCGGCACGATGACGATGACGACCACCCTCACCGCCGCGCGCGGTGGCACCGATGTCCTCGTCGTGCACGAAGGGATTCCCGACAGCGTGCCCGCCGCCGACAACGAGACCGGCACGCGGATGGCGCTCGCGAAGCTCGCGCGGTTCGTCGAGGCGGGCGCCCCGGACACGGCGGAGTAACGCGTTCGCGTCTCCGCGCGCGAGGGGCGGGGGCTCGCGCGCGGAGGGGCGGGTCAGGGGGTGCTGTCGGTGACGGTGACCGGCTCGTCGTTGTTGAGCTGCTGCACGAGCTGCTTGACCTTGGCCTGGTCCCACTGGAGGTTGCCGCCGACGCTGCCCGAGGTCGGCATGTTCAGCGACTTGCCCCCGTTGCTGGTGACGTCCTTCATGGCGAGGAACATCTGGGCCAGGTAGTACGGGTTCATGTCCTTGTCGACGATCAGGGTGTCCAGCCCGGCTCCCATGGCGGGGTAGAGCTTGAAGGGGTTCAGCACGGTGCCGGGCGCCGCGGTCTGGGAGGCGAGGGAGGACAGGAACTTCTGCTGGTTCTTCGTGCGCTCCAGGTCACTGGCGGCGAACGCGTGCCGGCTGCGGACGAACGCGAGGGCCTGCTGCCCGTTCATCGTCTGCTCGCCCGCCTGGAAGTCGGCGCCGGCCTGCTTGTCCTTGAAGCCCTTGCTGAGGTTCATGTCGACGCCGCCGATGGCGTCCACGATGTTGGCGAAGCCGGAGAAGCCGACCTCCGCGTAGTGGTCGATGTGCAGACCGGTGTTGGCCTCGACGGTGCGGACGAGCAGCTGCGGGCCGTCCATGGCGTACGCGGCGTTCAGCTTGGTGGCGCCCAGGGGGCCCTTGATCTTCCCGGACTCGGAGCCGCGGAACTTCGGGATGGTCACGTTCGAGTCGCGCGGCAGGGATATGAGGGTCGGGCCGGAGGAGCCGTCGTGCAGGATCATCATGGAGTCCGTGCGCTTGCCCTCGGCGGAGCCCGTGTGCAGGTCCTTCTTCTGCTGGTCGGACATGCCCTCGCGGCTGTCGGAGCCGACGATCAGGTAGTTGGTGCCGTCGCCCGCCTCGGGGCGGTCGATCACCTGGCTGAGGTCGACCTCCTTGCGCAGCTTGGAGTCGGCCCAGAAGTACGTGGCGACCGAAGCGACCAGCAGGACGACGACCAGGGTGATCAGGACACGTTTGACGGTCCGGCCGCGGCGGCGTGGGCGTCGGTACGGCTCATCGTCGGCGTAGTAGTCGTCGTACTGGGACGGGACGCCGTACTGAGGCTGGGCACCGGGACCCCCACCCTGCGGCATCGCACGCGTGGCGGGGTTCTGGTAACCATCGTTTCTGCTGTCGTATGGGCGCATGCCCGGCAGTCTGCATTACTCCTGGGGAGTAAATGCAAGTCGATGAGAACAGCATCCTCAACAGCGCAAGGAAAATACCGCCGCATCGCCAGAGACATCATCTCTGGGTTGCGACCCGATTCCTATTCGTGACTGCCCACGAAAGAAAGCAGCGTGATCTTCGCGCGTCGCGAGCACGCCTGCGATCTTCCATTATTCCGCGTGTTCGGTGACCCTCCGGTGGTCATGTGATTACGCTGCCGGATTCTCCTGGAGGCAGCCTCATCGTCGTCAGCGCCGACCGGCCGGAAAGTGTTACCCGGGGGCAACGGGGGACTACGGGGCACCCCCCGGCGGGCGGGGGATGCCCCGGCGGGCGCGAGGTCAGAGCCGCCGCACCCACGCCGCGGCGCCATGGCCGATAGCGAGGTAAATCACCGCAGGCAGGGCGTAGTTGAAGAAGACGCGCACACCTTCGGGCTCCATCGTGAAGATGTCCTGCGACCATCCGGCGAGCCAGTCCGCCACGCCGTGCACGAAGTCGACAAAGACATTCGCCTGGTTGGCGTCGAGCAGGTACAGCAGGAGCCACAGCCCCAGGAAAACGGCGGCGATGTCCGCGAGGCTGTGAATGATCAAGGCTGTCCGATCCGCCCCGCGACCACTCGAATTGCCTGCTCGGCGCCGGGGGGCGGGGGGACCGGGATCTCCCTGGTAGGGAGCATTCGGGTCGCGCTGGTACGGAGAAGCGTTATCCGCTATGTGGCCATGGGGGTTGCTCATGGGCATCTCCTTGCCGGGCCGAACATACCGAAACCGCCTTCACGGTCGTTTCACAACGATGTTTTCGACGCGTTACCAATTCCGTTGGCGGGGAGGGCGGACGGATTTTTCAACTTGGCTATTCCGCATTGGAGTTGCCGGGGACGAGGCCGGGCGGGCCGGACGGGACCGCGGCGTCGTCAGCGGGTGAAGCGTCCGGTTAAAGTGGGCGGGAGAACTTCATCCGCGTTCGATCAGGGGAAGTCGGTGGAAGTCCGGCGCTGACCCGCAACCGTGAGCACGCGCCCCCGCGGGCCGTGCGAGCCGGAGCACCTGGGCGGGCGCGACGCAGGAGGCTCCCGCCGTCCGGGTGTCCGGCGGCGGCACCGTCGTGGGATGCGGGGCTGAGCCCGGTGCCACCGGCGCGGCGGAGTGTTCCGTACGCGGGTGGGCGGCCGTGCGTGGCTGCGTCACGCCCCTGATCGAGAGGCACGCCAGCCATGAACGTACGCCGCAGCGTCGCGGCTCTGGCCATCTCCGCCGCCCTGTGCGCGACCGCCGCGGCCACCGCGCCGGCCGCGTTTGCTGATGCCGGCAAGCGTCCGGAGGGGCTGTACGGCACGAAGGACCCCAAGTTCGACGGGGTGTGGCGGCAGTCCCTCGCGCTGCTCGCCCAGGACGCGGTGGGGGTGAAACCGGCCAAGTCGGCCATCGACTGGCTCGCCGGGCAGCAGTGCGCGGACGGCGGCTTCGCCGCGTACCGGGCGGACACGGGGAAGGCGTGCGATCCGAAGAAGGGCGAGTTCACGGACGCGACCTCGGCCGCGATGCAGGCGCTGGCCGCGGTGGGCGGCCGGTCGGCGGCGGTGGAGAAGGGCGTCGGCTGGCTCAAGCGGAGCCAGAACGAGGACGGCGGCTGGGGCATGAACCCCGGCGGCACGAGCGACGCCAACTCCACCTCGGCCGCGGTCGGCGCGCTCGCCGCGACCGGTCTGGACCCGGCGGAGGTCGCGGCCGCGGCGAGCGGCAAGACCCCGTACGACGCGCTGCTCGGGCTGCAGCTGGACTGTTCGGCGAAGGCGGGGCAGCGGGGCGCGTTCGCGTACACCTCCGGTAAGGGCAAGCCCGCCGCCAACGACCTGGCCACCGTGAGCGCGGCGCTGGCCACCCGGGGCTCGGGCTTCGCCTTCGCCCCGGTCGGCAAGGACGACGGCAAGAGCCCCGAGCCGCTGGCGTGCGAGGGGAAGGGCGGCGCGGACGACCGTACGCCGGAGGACGCCTCCGAGGCCGCCCTCGCCTACCTCTCCACCACCATGTCCGGCAACGGCATGCACCTGAAGTCCGCGACGCCCGGCGCCGCCAAGGCCCAGCCCGACTTCGGCGCCACGGCCGACGCCATCATGGCCCTCGCCGCGGGTCAGCACAGCGCGGCCGCGGCCAGGCCGCTGCAGTGGCTGCAGGGCAAGGACAGCGGCGCGACGGCCTGGGCGAAGGACGACCCCGGCGCGCTGGCCAAGCTGGTGCTCGCGGCGCACGCGGCCGGTGGGGACCCCCGGCACTTCGGCGACGCCGACCTCGTGGAGCAGCTCAACGCCACCGGCCCGAAGCCCGTCGAAAAGCAGGACGCGAAGGACGACGGTGGCGGCGGGACGGGCAGCGTCTGGTGGATCGTCGGAAGCTGCGCGGTGGCCGGTGTGGGCATAGGTTTCCTGCTCAGCGGGCGTAAGAGGCAGCAGCTTTGATGGTCGGCCGCTCGGTGATCCGGCTGCTGCCCGTGGTGCTGCTCCCGCTCGTCTCCGTACTCGCCGGTGCCGCGCCCGCCCAGGCCGAGGGGTACCGCTACTGGTCGTTCTGGCAGCGGGGCGGCGACGGCGGCTGGACGTACGCGGCGCAGGGCCCCTCCGCGGCCCGGCCCGGCAACGGCGACATGATCGGCTTCCGTTTCGCCGTCAGCGAGGACTCCCGAGACGCCGCCCGGCCGAGGGGCGCGGCCCGCTTCGACGCGATCTGCGACGCGGAGACGCCCGCCAAGGGCGGCACGAAGCGGATCGCGGTCGTCCTCGACTTCGGCACCGCACGGGACGCGCCGGACGGCCGTACGCCGCCGAAGTCCCGTACCGCGTGCGCGCGGGTGGGCAAGGACGCGACGGCCGGTGAGGCGCTGGCGGCGGTCGCGAAGCCGCTGCGCTACAACTCCTCCGCGCTGCTGTGCGCCATCGCGGCCTACCCGAAGTCGGGCTGCGGGGAGGCGGTGACCGCGCAGAAGAAGGGGGACGACGAGAGCGACGACGGCCCGTCGGCCGGGCTGATCGGCGGCGCGGCCGTCGTGCTCGCCCTCGGCGCCGCGGCGGTGTGGCAAACCCGCCGCCGCCGGGCGTGACAGCGGTGAGCACGGAAGCGAACGGACTGCCGCCCCGGGCAGGGCTCGCCGCCCTGCGGGCCTGGGCGGCGGCTGCCCTGCGCCGCACGGCCCGCCCGACCGGTGCGGGTCGGCCCCGGACGGCCCTCGCCGCCCTACGGGCGCAAGCAACGGGCAGCGCCGAGGGCCCGCGCTCGCACCGCACCGACCGCGCGGACGCGCTGCCGCCGAACCTGAACGCGTCGGGAGCGCAGCGCACCGGGCCGCCGCACCGGGCAGCGCGCGATGCCCTGCGGACGCGGGCAGCGCGCGCCCTGCGCCGCACGGCGCGGCCGCACGACACCCACGGCGGCGAGGGGGCCGTCATCCGGCGTGCCCCCGTCCCGCAGCGCCGGGGTGCGCTGCACGCCGGGGCGTGGTGGGTGTGGGCGCTGGGGCTGGGCACGGCCGCGTCCCGGACCACCAATCCGCTGCTGCTCGGGCTGATCGTCGCCGTCGCGGGCTATGTCGTGGCCGTGCGCCGCACCGACGCGCCCTGGGCCCGCTCGTACGCCGCGTTCCTGAAGCTCGGGCTGGCCGTGCTGGCGATCCGGCTCCTCTTCGCGCTGTTCTTCGGCTCGCCGATCCCGAGCACCCGGGTGCTGTTCACGCTGCCCGAAGTGCCGCTGCCCGACTGGGCGCAGGGGGTGCGGATCGGGGGGCGGGTCACGGCCGAGGGGCTGGTGTTCGCGCTGTACGAGGGGCTGAAGCTGGCCACGCTGCTGGTCTGCGTCGGCGCGGCGAACGCGCTGGCCAGCCCGGTGCGGCTGCTCAAGTCGCTGCCGGGCGCGCTGTACGAGGCGGGCGTGGCGGTGGTCGTGGCGATGACCTTCGCGCCGCATCTCGTGGCGGACGTCCGGCGGCTGCGCGCGGCGCGCAGGCTGCGGGGCCGCCCCGACCGCGGGGTGAAAGCGCTGCTCCAGGTGGGGCTGCCGGTGCTGGAGGGCGCGTTGGAACGGTCCGTGGCACTGGCGGCGGCGATGGACGCGCGCGGTTACGGCCGCACCGCGCAGGTGCCGCCCGCCGTGCGCCGTACGACGGCCGCCCTGACGCTGGGCGGGCTGCTCGGGGTCTGCTGCGGTACGTACGGGCTGCTGTCCTCGCAGGGCGCGGCGTACGGTCTGCCGCTACTGCTGGCCGGGCTCGTCGCCGCGCTGGGCGGGCTGTGGCTGGGCGGGCGCCGGTCGGTCCGCAGCCGCTACCGGCCGGACCGGTGGGGGACGCGGGCATGGCTGGTGTCGGGGTCGGGGGTGGCGGTCGCGGCGGTCATGATCTGGGCCGCAGCGTACGCACCGGACTCCCTGAATCCGCCCGCCGTTCCGCTCACCGCGCCGGACCTGCCGCTGTGGCCCGCGGCGGGGGTCCTGCTGGGGCTGCTCCCGGCGTTCGTCGCCCCGGCTCCCCCGTCCCACTCCGAGGAGGTCCCGCAGTGATCCGCTTCGAGCAGGTGTCCGTCACCTACGACGGCGCCGCCCGGCCCGCCCTCCACGGGGTGGACCTCACCGTTCCGGAAGGTGAGCTGGCCCTGCTGGTCGGACCCTCGGGAGTCGGCAAGTCGACACTTCTGGGCGCCGTCTCCGGGCTGGTGCCGCACTTCAGCGGGGGCACGCTGCGCGGCCGGGTCACGGTCGCGGGGCGGGACACCCGTACCCACAAGCCCCGCGAACTGGCCGATGTGGTCGGCACCGTGGGCCAGGACCCCCTGGCCCACTTCGTCACCGACACCGTCGAGGACGAACTCGCCTACGGGATGGAGTCGCTGGGCCTGCCGCCCGACACGATGCGCCGCCGCGTCGAGGAGACCCTCGACCTCCTCGGCCTCGCCGAGCTGCGCGACCGGCCCATCGTGACGCTCTCGGGCGGGCAGCGGCAGCGGGTCGCGATCGGGTCGGTACTCACCACGCACCCCGAGGTCCTGGTCCTGGACGAGCCCACCTCGGCGCTCGACCCCGCCGCCGCGGAAGAGGTGCTCGCCGTGTTGCAGCGGCTGGTGCACGACCTGGGCACGACGGTGCTGATGGCCGAACACCGGCTGGAGCGGGTCGTGCAGTACGCGGACCAGGTGATCCTGCTGCCCGCCCCCGGCGCGGCCCCGGTCGTCGGCGAACCGGCCGAGATCATGCCGGTCTCGCCCGTGCAGCCGCCGGTCGTGGCGCTGGGCGGCCTCGCGGGGTGGACGGCCCCCGTGCCGCTGTCGGTACGGGACGCGCGCCGCAAGGCGGGGGCGCTGCGGGAGCGGCTGGCGCCGCTCACACCGCCCGTGCCGCGCGACGCGCCGGACGGCACACCCATGGGACGGGCCGAGCGGCTGTCCGTACGGCACGGGCGCGTCGAGGCGCTGCGCGACGTCAGCCTGTCGGTGCGGCCCGGTGAGACGGTGGCGCTGATGGGCCGCAACGGGGCCGGGAAGTCGACGCTCCTCGCCGCGCTCGTCGGGATGCGCGAACCGGCCGCCGGAACCCTGCGCGTCGGGGCGGAACGCCTCGTACCGCACCGCACCCGCCCCGCCGAACTCCTGCGCCACGTGGGGCTCGTACCGCAGGAGCCGCGCGATCTGCTGTACGCGGACACGGTGGCGGCCGAGTGCGCGACCGCCGACGAGGACGCGGGCGCGGCGCCCGGCACCTGCCGTGAGCTGGTCCGGGGCCTGCTGCCCGAGGTGGCGGACGACACCCATCCGCGCGATCTGTCCGAGGGGCAGCGGCTCGCCCTCGCGCTGTCGGTCATCCTCACCGCCCGCCCGCCGCTCCTGCTGCTGGACGAGCCGACGCGCGGACTGGACTACGCGGCGAAGGCACGGCTGACGCGGGTGCTGCGCGGGCTGGCGGCGGACGGCCACGCCATCGTGCTGGCCACGCACGATGTGGAGCTGGCGGCCGAACTCGCCCACCGGGTGGTCATCCTGGCCGACGGCGAGGTGGTCGCGGACGGGCCGACGGGGGAGGTCGTGATGTCCTCCCCCGCCTTCGCCCCGCAGGTCGCGAAGATCCTCGCGCCGCTGCCGTGGCTGACCGTGCCGCAGGTGCGCGAGGCGCTGGAGCGGGCGCGATGACCCAGAACCCCGCTCCCCGGGTACGAGCCGTCCGGCTCGGGCCGCGCTCGGTCGTCGCCCTCGCCCTCGTCTCCGCGACCGGCGCCGCCGCGTTCGCCTGGCCCCTCTTCGCGCCCGCCCACTCCGGTGTCGCCGCCCACGCCGCCGACGCGCCCTGGCTGTTCGCCGCGCTGCTGCCGCTGCTGCTGGCGGTCGTCGTGGCGACGATCGCCGACACCGGTCTGGACGCGAAGGCCATCGCGATGATCGGGGTGCTGGCGGCCGCGGGCGCCGCGCTGCGGCCGCTGGGCGCGGGCACGGCGGGCATCGAGCCGATGTTCTTCCTGATGGTGCTCTCGGGGCGGGTGCTCGGCCCCGGCTTCGGGTTCGTGCTCGGCGCGGTGACGATGTTCGCGTCCGCGCTGCTCACCGGCGGTGTCGGGCCGTGGATGCCGTACCAGATGCTGGCGATGGGGTGGGTCGCGCTGGGCGCGGGGGCGCTGCCCGGCGCCGGACGGCTGCGCGGCCGCCGCGAGCTGGCGCTGCTCGCGGCGTACGGGGCGGTCGCGTCCGTGGCGTACGGGGCGGCCATGAACCTCCAGGGCTGGACCCTGACGCAGGGGATGTCCTCGGGGATCAGCTATGTGCCGGGCGACGCGGTCGGCGCGAACCTGACCCGCTTCGTCGCGTACTGCCTGGCGACCTCGCTCGGCTGGGATCTGCCGCGCGCGGTGGTGACGGTCGCGCTGACCCTCACCCTCGGCGGGCCGATCCTGGGGGCGCTGCGGCGCGCCACGCGCCGGGCGGCGTTCGAGGCGCCGGTGGCGTTCGAGCGCCCATGACGAGGCGGGCCCGGTGCGCGTCGTCGCGCACCGGGCCCGCCCATCGCGAGCCGGTTACTGGTGGAAGATCCTGGCCCCCCACTGGGCGGCCCACCTGCCGTCACCGAACTGGAGGTTGGCCGTACACAGGCCGGTGTCGCCGTCACAGTTCAGGGCCGTCACCGGTACGGGCGCGGCCTCGCCCCGCGGCGCCTTCATCGCCTGCGCCCCCGCCTGGTGGAAGACCCGCGCGTCCCACTGGGCGACCCACCTGCCGTCGCCGAAGCGCAGGCCGGCCGTGCACTTGTAGGTGTCACCGTCACAGTTGAGGGTCGTCACCGGGACCGGCGCCCGCACCGACTCGGCGGACGTGGCGGAATTGACGGACTCGGCGGACCGGGTGGACGCCGCCCGGGCCGCACTCTGGTGGAACACGTTCACATTCCAGTCCGCGAACCACCTGCCGTCGCCGAACCGCAGACCGGCCGTGCACTTGTAGGTGTCACCGTCGCAGTTGAGGGTGGTCACGGGGACGGGTGCCGCACTGGCCGCCGGAGCGACCGCGGTCGAGACCATGAGCAGGGCTCCCAGCCCCAGGAACGTACCGGTGAGCATTCGGCGAGCTGACATGTCGTCGCTTCCTTTTCGACTCCGGCCACGCGAAAGGTGATAACAACACACATCACCTCAAGCGGCCGATCCGATGAGATGCCAGAGGCTAGCCACCCACCGGTCGAGCATCGCTCGAAGAATCAGAGCCGCTGAAGGATCGTCCCCGTCGCCAGCGCCCCGCCCGCGCACATCGTGATGAGCGCGAACTCCTTGTCCGCCCGCTCCAGTTCATGCAGCGCCGTGGTGATCAGCCGGGCCCCCGTCGCCCCCACCGGGTGGCCGAGCGCGATGGCGCCACCGTTGACGTTCACCTTCTCCATATCCTGTTCGAAGACCCGCGCCCAGGACAGCACGACCGACGCGAACGCCTCGTTGATCTCGATCACGTCGATGTCCTTGAGCGTCATCCCGGCCTTCCCCAGCACGGCCCGGGTCGCGTCTACGGGTCCGTCCAGGTGGTAGTGCGGATCGGTGCCGACCAGGGCCTGGGCCACGATCCGGGCGCGGGGCCGCAGCTTCAGCGCGCGGGCCATCCGCTTGGACGCCCACAGCACCGCGCACGCGCCGTCCGAGATCTGGGAGGAGTTGCCCGCCGTGTGCACGGCGGTCGGCATGATGGGCTTGAGCCCGGCCAGCGCCGCCATGCTGGTGTCGCGCAGCCCCTCGTCCCGGTCGACGGCCCGCCACATGCCCTCTCCGGCGGCCTGCTCCTCCTCGGTGGTGGGCACCTGCACCGCGAAGGTCTCGCGCTTGAAGCGCTCCTCGGCCCAGGCCCGGGCCGCGCGCTCCTGGGAGAGGAGGCCGAGGGAGTCCACGTTCTCCCGGGTGAGTCCGCGCCGCCGGGCGATCCGCTCGGCGGCCTCGAACTGGTTGGGGAGGTCGACGTTCCACTCGTCGGGGAACGGCTTGCCGGGCCCGTGCTTGGAGCCGCTGCCGAGCGGCACCCGCGACATGGCCTCGACGCCGCAGCCGATGCCGACGTCGATGACGCCGGTGGCGACCATCGTGGCCACCATGTGGTTGGCCTGCTGGGAGGATCCGCACTGGCAGTCCACGGTCGTCGCGGCCGTCTCGTACGGGAGGCCCATGGCCAGCCAGGCGTTGCGCGCGGGGTTCATGGACTGCTCGCCCGCGTGGGTGACCGTACCGCCGACGATCTGTTCGACGCAGTCGGGCTGGATGCCGGTGCGGGCGAGGAGTTCGCGGTAGGTTTCCCCGAGGAGATAGGCGGGGTGGAGATTGGCGAGCGCGCCTCCACGCCTTCCGATGGGGGTGCGCACGGCTTCGACGATGACGGGTTCCGCGGCCATGACTCGTCCTCTTCTCCATCGCGTCCGCGGGGGCTCCCGGCAGCTCCCGCGCCAGAACTAGTACGCGTTCTAGTTCTTCGCTCAGTCTGCTGAGGCCCGCCCTGACGGCGCAAGGGTTGTGCACAGGGCGAGTTGGAGCGTCCGCCTCAAGAAGGACCGCCATGGCCCTTGCTAGTTATAGAACCCGTTACTACCTTCTTGACACTTTCTGATAGGCCGTCAGATCTGGAGTGGCCGATGTCCTGTCCAGCGCTCCCCGAAGGCTTCGACTTCACCGACCCCGACCTCCATCAGCACCGGGTGCCACTCCCCGAGTTCGCCCAGCTGCGGCAGACGGCCCCCGTGTCGTGGATCCCCCAGCGGCACGGCATCGCCGGGTACGACGACGACGGCTACTGGGCCGTCACCCGGCACGCCGACGTCAGGGAGGTCTCGACCCGGCCCGAGATCTTCTCCTCGCACCGCAACACCGCGATCATCCGCTTCAACGAGCACATCCAGCGCGACCAGATCGAGGTCCAGAAGCTGATCATGCTCAACATGGACCCGCCCGAACACACCCGGGTCCGCCAGATCGTCCAGCGCGGCTTCACCCCGCGCGCGATCCGCTCACTGGAGGACGCCCTCCACGACCGCGCCGTACGCATCGTGGCGGGCGCCAAGGAGAACGGCACCGGCGACTTCGTCACCGACATCGCCTGCGAACTCCCCCTCCAGGCCATCGCCGAGCTGATCGGCATCCCCCAGCAGGACCGGTCCAAGATCTTCGACTGGTCCAACAAGATGGTCGCGTACGACGACCCGGAGCTGGCCATCACCGAGGAGATCGGCGCCGAGTCGGCCATGGAGCTGATCTCGTACGCCATGAACCTGGCGTCCGACCGCAAGCAGTGCCCCGCCAAGGACATCGTCAGCGCCCTGGTCGCCGCCGAGGACCAGGGCAACCTGGGCTCCGACGAGTTCGGCTTCTTCGTGCTGCTGCTGGCCGTCGCGGGCAACGAGACCACCCGCAACGCCATCAGCCACGGCATGCACGCCTTCCTCACCCACCCCGACCAGTGGGAGCTGTTCAAGCGCGAGCGCCCCGCCACCGCCGCCGAAGAGATCGTCCGGTGGGCCACCCCCGTGATGTCCTTCCAGCGCACCGCCACCCAGGACACCACCCTCGGCGGCCAGTCCATCCGGGCGGGGCAGCGGGTCGGCGTGTTCTACTCCTCCGCCAACAACGACCCCGAGGTCTTCGACCGCCCCGAGGTCTTCGACATCACCCGCGACCCCAACCCCCACCTCGGCTTCGGCGGCGGCGGACCGCACTTCTGCCTCGGCAAGAGCCTCGCCGAACTGGAGATCCGGCTCATCTTCAACGCGATCGCGGACACCCTCCCCGGCATCCGCCTCACCGGCGCGCCCCGGCGGCTGCGGTCGGCCTGGCTGAACGGGATCAAGGAGCTGCGGGTGAGCTACGCGTGAGCCACGCGTAGCCGATCGCCGCTACTTGAACGGCACGTTGATACAGGCCACCCGGTTCCCGGCCATGCCCGCGTGCCCCGCCTGCGTGGCGGTGCCATGCTCGTGGATCACCACCGAGCGCGCCTCACCCGGCCTGAAGTGCCACTTCACCCAGGACTTGGCGCGGGCATCGCCACTGCTGTTGGTGGTGACGCCGAGCCACATCTCATTGTGCGGATTGGCGTACTTGGGGTTCGTGGACGGCTGCTTCGGGTCCTTCATGTTCTGGTAGTGCGGGCCGGACGAGTCGGGTTTGGTCCCGCACGGCCTGGTGTGCACGTGTATCCCGAAGTGGTGGTCCGGTGCGACCCCGCGCAGGGCCAGGAAGACGAACGTGCCGCGCGGCGGCATCCCGTGCTTCCCGTGCATCCCGTGCTCCTGCATCTCGTGGTGCCGCATCTCGCCGTGCCACTTCCCCGGGAGCCGCAGCTCCGCGACGAGCACCACGGCGCTCGTGGGCACGAGGGTCTTGTCGTACGTCACCGCGCCGCTGGTGCCCTGGGCCGCCGAGGCCGGCCGGAACCGCTCCAGGACGAACGCCGTGGGATTCGGCGAAGGGTCGTGCGTGTCGCTCGGCGCGGCGACCGTGGGCGAGATGACGGCCATCGATGCGGCCAGCGCTGCGGCGGCCGCCGTTACCAGGGACATCCTCAGATCCCTCCTTGGTCGGGACCCCCGAGACTTCCTGGCGTTTATACCGCTTTTCCCCACGCTAGACCGGTGCCCCGGACCCTTCAACGCGAGGCGTCGGCCCGTGCGGCGGCCTCCTTCTCATGGGGGACCTCCGCCACCTCGGACGTTTCTCCCGACGCCACGGCGCGCGGCCTTCGCACCAGCGCCCGGGCGCGCTCCCGTACGCCCCGGGCGCCCGCCGACAGCATCTCGGTGACCGGGCCGTTCGCCTCCTCGTCGGGCTTCCGGCCGACCCCGAGCAGCACGTACTGCAGACCGAATCCGGCCGCGACGACGGCCGCGCCGCCGACCGCGTCCAGCACGTAGTGGTTCGCCGTGCCGACGATCACCGCGACCGTGAGCAGCGGGTACAGCATGCCGAGGATCTTCATCCACAGGTACGGCGCCACCAGCGCGATGACCACCCCGCACCACAGCGACCAGCCGACGTGCAGCGACGGCATGGCCGCGTACTGGTTGGACAGCTTGGTGAGCGCGCCGAAGTCCGGATTGCTCAGGTCCTGCGGCCCGTGCGCCGTGTCGACGTACCCGAGGCCCATCAGCCGCGGCGGCGCCAGCGGGTAGAGCCAGAAGCCGACCAGCGCGAGCAGCGTCGCGAACGCGAGCGGGGTGCGGGCCCAGCGGTAGGTGGCCGGGCGGCGCAGATAGAGCCAGCCCAGCAGGGACAGCGGGATGAGGAAGTGGAAGGTGCTGTAGTACCAGTTCATGCCGTCCTTCAGCCACGGGGTGTCCGCGACCAGGCCGTTGAACCAGTGCTCGATGTCGATGTGCAGGAAGCTCTCGATGGACAGCACCTGGTGGCCGTGGCCCTCGGCGACGCTGCGCTCGTCCGGCGCGTGGGCGCGGATCCACGAGTACGCGAAGTAGCCCACGCGGATGAACATCAGCTCCAGCAGCAGGTTCGGCCGGGACAGCGGCCGCCGCACGAAGCGCAGCAGCGGCATCCAGGCGAAGCGGCCCCGGTGCGGCTCCTGGACCGGCGTCGGCTCCGGGCGGTCCCAGCGCGGGGAGGTCCGGGAGACGAACGGCACCAGACAGGCCGCGGCGAGGGCGGCCAGCAGCGGCGCGTTGTAACCGATGTGTCCGGCGATCTTGAGGTCGGGCAGCAGCGCGGTACGGCTCAGCGTCATCACCAGCACCACCAGCACCGGCCACACCAGCCGGTCGGAGGCCCGGCGGCCCACCCGGCCGACGACCGCGAGCAGGATCCAAAGCTGCTGGTACTGCCAGGAGGTGGGCGAGACCGCCAGCGCCACACAGCCGGTGATCGCCGCGGCCAGCAGCAGCTGCCCGTCCCGCGCGTACCGCACCGCGCGCCGCAGCCCGACGACCGCGACCGCCACCGCCAGGACGGCGAGCAGCGCCAGCTCGACCGGCCCCTCGAGCCCGATGCGCAGCAGCAGCCCGTGCAGCGACTGGTTGGCCAGGCTGTCGGCGGGCTCGCCGAGCCCGGCGCCGCCGAGGTGGTGGATCCAGTACGAGGACGAGTCGCGCGGCATGGCCGCCCAGGCCAGCGCGGTGCACGCGGCGAACGTCGCGCCCGCCAGCGCGGCCGAACGCCGCCGCCCCAGGAGCCACATGACGACGCCGAACAGCAGTAGCGCGGGCTGCAGGGCGGCGGCCACACCGATGAGGAAGCCCGCCTGCCGGCCGGAGGTGCGGGGCAGCACGGTGAGCACGACCAACAGCACCGGGATGATGCTGGTCTGACCGAGCGTGAAGGTGCTGCGGACCGGCAGGGACAGCGTCAGCAGGCACAGCGCCAGCGGCGCGGCCAGCAGCGAGGTGCGGCGGGAGACCGGCTTCGGCAGGGCGCGCGCGGCCGTCAGCCCGAGGACGACGACGAGCAGCAGGGTGCCGAACGTCCAGGCGACGCCCAGGCTCTGCTCGGCGGCCCGGGTCAGCGGCTTGAGCACCAGTCCGGAGAACGGGGTTCCGGTAAACGCGTCCCCGTCGTACAGTGAACCGCCCACATGGAGGACGCCCTGCTCGCCGATCCAGGTCTCCAGGTCGGTCAGCCGCTCGTCCGGGGGCAGCCGCAGCACCGCCGCGGCCTGCCGGGCGGCGAGGAGACCGGCCAGCAGCCAGAGGGCGCCGAGCACCATCATCGTCCGTGACGTCCGTGACGTCCGGGCCCCGAGGGCACCGGAGCCCGCCCCCGGTCCCGGGGCACCGCGCAGTCCGCTTCGCTCCCTGTTCGTCACGCCCTGCCGCTCCCCCACTCGCACTCTTCACCTGTTCGGAATGTTCGTGACCTTACTGAGCCTCATTACTCAGACGCTCCACATCCCCGCTTCACCTGACTGTCGGCCACGGTTGGCCGAAAGCTGACAGGCTTTGGCGGGAGTGCGTGTGTACGGAGGGAATCCGCACGGTCCCGGCCAATTTCATCAGGGCTGCGGGGTACGTCGCGAATCCTGATCGGCGGCGTGCTGGAACGTCCCCGGGGTGATACCGAAACACCGTACGAACCAGCGGTGGAAGTGGCTCTGGTCGGCGAACCCCGCCGCGGCCGCCGCCTCCGCCGCCGTACGTCCCGCCACCAGCAGCCCGCGCGCCTGACGCAGCCGCAGCTGGCGCTGGAAGTCACTCGGCGCCATCCCGTACTCCGCCCGGAACGCCCGGTACAGGGCGAACCGGCTGCACCCCGCCACCTCCGCCAGCCGCTCCGCCGAGATCTCCGTCGCGTACTCCTCCTCCAGCAGCTCCCGCGCCCGCCGCGCCGCCCACGCCTGCCCGCCGCCCCCGGACGGCAGCACCCTGCCCCGCACCGGGCGGGTGGCGCTGCGCCACACCATCGCGCCCACGGCCGCGGTCAGCCGCTCGTCGCGGACGAGCGGACCGGCGTCCCCGACCAGCGCGGTGTGCAGCCGTAACAGGGCGCGTCCCAGGACCGGATCGTCCAGCACGGGCTGGTCGAACAGCGGCAGCGGCACCCGCTCGTCCGCGCTGCCCCGCACATCCGACAGGACGCTGCGCACCTCATCGGGACCGATGTGCATGATGCGGTACTTGTAGCCGAGTTCGGCGGCCGCTTCCCCGTCATGCGGATCGTCCGGGTTGAACACCATCACCATCCCCGCCCCGCTGGTGCGCAGCGCGCCCCGGCAGCGGAAGCGCTGCGCGCCGATCTCGGTGACGGCGAAGGAATACGTGTCGTGGCTGTGCGGATGGAAGCGATGGCTGAAGAAGTGCGCGTGCATGGCCTCGACGGACCGCTCCGGGTCACGCCAGTACCGCGCCCAGTCCCCCGGCCCCCCGCCGCCCACCGCTCCTCCTCCACCCATCACCCCATTCTGCCGTCTCGCACCAGCGTTCAATACGGGGCCTCAGGCCGCGGGCGAAGGTGACGGCATGCGATTCGACACCAAGATCGCCGTCATCGTCCGGGACGACCTCGCCGACTGGCAGAAGCTGAACGTGACGGCCTTCCTCTCCAGCGGCCTCTCCCGCGCCACCGACGACATCGTCGGCAAGCCGTACGAAGACGCCTCGGGCAACACGTACCTCCCGATGTTCCGCGAACCGGTCATCGTCTACGCCGCCGACACCTCCGGCCTCTTCCGCGCCCACACCCGCGCCCTCACCCGCGGTCTCCCCACGGCCCTCTTCACGGAGGAGCTGTTCGGCACCGACAACGAGGACGACAACCGCGCCGCGATCCGCACCATCGAGGCCCCCGACCTCAACCTGGCCGGTCTCGCCCTCTACGGCCCGCGCGGCCAGGTGGACAAGGTGACGCGGGGCCTGCGGCCGCACCGGTGAACGGTCACCGAACGACCGAATTATTCGGACAATAGTTTCAAGGGTGAATGCGTGGCTCCGACGCGGCATTCGGGCCCGGGGGCTGGCACTCTGCTTCAGGTGCGATCGCCGTGGTGCACACGGCCGGTCGCCGGTGGCGCCGCGCAGGGGCGCGAGGTCCGGGGGCCGGGGGGGGCTGGCGTGGTAGTTGGGCACACCGTGGGCGACGCGTTCGCCGATCCCCCCGCCGCCTCGCCGCGTCACGTGGCGTGTGTGATGGACGGCAACGGCCGGTGGGCGGCCCAGCGGTCGCTGCCGCGTACGTCGGGTCACCGGGCGGCCGAGACGACCGTGATCGACGTCATCGAGGCGGCCCGGGCCGCGGGCGTGGAGTGGCTGAGCCTGTACGCCTTCTCCACCGAGAACTGGAGCCGGCCGAGTGCCGAGGTCGACTATCTGATGCGGTTGGTGCGCGGAGCGGTGCGCAAGCACGCGCCGCTGCTGCACGCGCGGGGGATCCGCTGCCGTTTCCTCGGGGTGAGCGACCCCAGGATCCCCCGGGCGCTGGCACGCGACTTCGCCGACCTGATGACACTGACCGGCGACAACCGGGGCATGACCTTGACCGTCGCGTTCGATCACGGCGGGCGGGGGGACATCGTCGCGGCCGCGCGGTCACTGATCCGCGCGGGGGTGGCGGCCGAGGCGGTGGACGAGCGGAGTTTCGCCGCCCATCTGCCCTTCCCCGACACCCCCGACGTGGATCTGGTCATCCGGACCTCCGGGGAACAGCGCATCTCCAACTTCATGCTCTGGCAGGTCGCCTACGCGGAATGGGTCTTCCCGGCAGTGCTCTGGCCCGACTTCCGCGCGCCGCACTTCCTCGAATGCCTGCACGCCTACCGGAAGCGCGATCGCCGCTTCGGTGGTGTGCTGCCCGAGCAGAACGGAGTCTTGTGATCGTGACCATCGAGGATGGCGGACACCCCGACAGCGCCCAGGAGCCCTCGTTCGGCGCGGGCTCGGCGTTCCAGGAATACCTCAACGATCCGCGCTGGGCGCTGGCCATGGTCCGGGCGACCGTGCTGGAGGCCGCGCACCCGCAGGTCGGCGCCGCGCTGATCGACAGCTCCACCTTCGTCGTCCACCCGTGGCGGCGGCTGCGCAACACCTTCCGCAGCCTGCAGCGCATGTTCGGTGACGACGAGCAGGTACGGCTCCGGGAGGCGGCACGGCTGAGCCGCCTCCACGCACGGCTCAGCGGAACCGACCCGCGAGGCCGGCCGTACAGCGCGATGGACCCCGCCGTACGGGCCTGGGTGGTGGCGACCATGTTCGAGAGCACCGTGACCATGTGCCGGCTGAGCGGACAGCCTCTCGAACAGCGCGCCATGGAGCGGCTGTACGCCGAGTTCCGGGCGTACCTGGCCGCCATGGGAGACGAGCCCGGCCATCTGCCGCCCGCCCTCTCCGAGTTCTGGCTCTACTACGACCACGTGGTGGCACAGGAGCTGGAGAACACCGAGGCGATGCGGATCATCCTCTACAAGCTGTTCGACCATCTGCCCGCCCCGGCCCTGCTGGGCGGGCTGCCCACGTTGTGGGCCACCGGACGGGCCGTCGTCGGCCCGCTCATCGGGGCGATCACCGTCGCCTCGCTCCCGGAGCCCTTCCGACGGAGTGCCGGGCTGCCCGAGATGCCCGGTGCCCAGACCCTGATGCAGGGGGCCTATCTGACCGTCGGCCTGGCCCGGTTCCTGCCGGACGGCTGGATCCGGGCCGACGCCATCGCCGACCTGCTGGCCCTCTCGCCCGACAGTGACGACCCGCGAGCCCGGGCGGTCACCGCCCTGCACGACAAGATGAGGCGGGCCGGTGCCCTGATCCGGCTCATCACGCCTCTCTCCCCGCAACCGGAACCCGTCCCCCGCACCAGCACCGAACGCAGTGCGGAGGAGTTCTTCCGCGAGGTACTCGACCAGACCGGCGACGGCTACCTGGACTGGCCGGACCTCGCCGCCATGGCCCGCGAACTGTCCACCCGCCTCGACCTGGAGGAGCCCGAGGAAACAAGGCTCTACGCCGCCTGCGCCGACTGGTGGCGCGAACTCCAGACGGCGCTGGACACCGACGGTGACGGCCGCGTCAGCGCCCACGAGTACGCCACGGCCGTCCCCTCCCTGGCCGGGCCCGCCCTGATCAAGGTCGCCGAGGTCCTCTTCGACGCCACGGACAAGGACGGCGACCAGCGCATCGACGCGGACGAATACCGGACGCTGTTCCAGACCGCGTTCCACCGCGACACCGTCGGCACCGGCCGTACCTACACGCGCGGCGCCTTCGTCGGGGACTTCCTGTCGTTCATGGCCGGCCGCCGGCGATCGACCGCCTACGACCCTCTGCTCGCCCAGGCGTGAGCCGCTCAGGCGACCCCGCCCTCGGTCGGGGATGAGGCAGGATGGGCCCATGAGTGTTGTCAAGATCAATGTGCTGACGGTCCCGGAGGAACAGCGGGAGGTCCTGGAGCAGCGCTTCGCCGCACGGGCCGGGACGGTCGAGAACTCCGACGGCTTCGAGTGGTTCGAACTGTTGCGTCCCGTTGAAGGGACTGACACCTACCTCGTCTACACCAGGTGGCGCAGCGAGGAGGACTTCCAGGCGTGGATGGAGGGCCCGATGAAGGCGGCGCACCAGCGCGGCGGCGAGGACGCCCCGAAGCAGAAGCCCGCCGCCTCCGGTTCCACGCTGTGGTCCTTCGAGGTCGTCCAGCAGACCGGACCCAAGCAAGGCTGACACTGGCCCTGCACACGTCGCGAGCCCTCTGAACCTCTACCAGAGGGCTCGCGGTGTCGCGTTGACCGCGATCAGGCGGCTGCGAGTCGCTGCTTGCCGAGTGGTTTCAGGTGTTCGATGCGGTCGGCGAGCTGGCGGGTGTAGCCGGCGATGGCCTCGGCGTTGAACACGCCGTCGCCCTCCCGCCAGTTGCCGCGGTCGTAACAGGGCGGCACGACGACACCGCCCTCGGACGCGCCGAGCCGCCGCACCAGCCGCTGCTCGCGCAGCGCGCCCGCCAGCTTGTAGCACCCGGGCACAGTGCCGTCGCGCGGCGGCCGGAGGCCGAGGTTGGACGGGGCATCGATGACGACAATGCGGCGCATCCGGCCATTCTGGCCGTGCGGTCCGGCACGCTTCAACGGCGCTGTCCGGATCTCATCGGTGAGGGTCAGGGCCCTGGTGCCGCGGAAGGGGCGGGTCATCTAGGGTCAGCTTGTGTACGGGAGTGTCAGCGAGAAGCCGGTGCCCGCCCGCGGGGACGGGCAGCGCATTCTGGTCGTGGACGATGAGTCCAGGATCGCCGAACTGCTCTCGACCACCCTGGAGCTGGCCGGGTATCAGGTCGGCACCGCGGCCACCGGGGGCGAGGCGCTGGACCGGGTGGGGCGGGAGCGGCCGGATCTGGTGATTCTGGATGTGATGCTGCCCGATCTGGACGGGTTCACGGTGTGCCGGCGGATGGTGGCCGCCGACGAGGACCATCCGCCGGTGCTCTTCCTCACCGCCCGCGACTCGCTGGATTCGCTGGTCACCGGGCTCGGCATCGGCGGGAACGACTACGTGACCAAGCCGTTCCGGATCGCCGAGGTGCTGGCCCGGGTGCAGGTGCTGCTGCGCGGGCGGCGGCGGAGGGCGCGGGAGGATGCGCCGCCGCGGTATGCGGATCTGGTGCTGGACGATACGACCCGGCAGGCCCGGCGGGGGCGCCGGGCGCTGGACCTGACGCCCGCCGAGTACCGGCTGTTGCGCTATCTGCTGGTCAACGCCGGGCGGGTGGTGTCCAAGGAGCAGATCGGTGAGCATCTGTGGTTCAAGGACCACCGGAGCTACGGGGACAACGCCATCGAGAAGCTGATCTCCCGGCTGCGGCACAAGGTCGACGAGGACGCCCCGGCGCTGATCCACACCCGTCGTGGCTTCGGCTACTGGCTCGGCCGGATCGCCGCCGTATGAATGACGGCATGAACGACGGCATGAGCGACGGCATGGACGACGACGAGCGCCGGCAGCGGATGGAGGTGCTGCTGCACGAGCTGCGCACCTCGCTGACGACCATCCGCGGCTGGGCCGAACTGCCGTTGCAGGGGCTCAGCGACGACCCCGAACTGATGGTGCGCGCCCTGCGGCGGATCCAGGACGAGGCCGACCATATGCACGAGGGGATCCAGCGGGTGTTTCCCCGCTCGGACGCCTCGTGGAAACGGTCGCCGCGCCTGGAGCCGGTGGATCTGCGGGACGTGGCCGACGAGGCGGTGGCGGACCTGGGGCTGCTCGATCCCGAACGCCCCATCACCCGCGAGAACTCCGGCCGCACGACCCTCGTCGCCGACCACCGGATGCTGCGGCACGCCGCCCGCAATCTGCTGGGCAACGCGCTGCAGCACACCCCCGCCGGGTCCCCGGTGACGGTGGCCGTGCGCGGTCCGGTGCGCGGGCCCGGCGGGGAGCCGCGGGTGGAGCTGTCGGTCGGCGACCAAGGGCCGGGCATGGACCCGCGGGCGATCGCCCGGCTGACCGGGCCGTGTCCCGAGGACGGCCGCGCCGAGCCGGGCGGTGGCCTCGGGCTCACCATCGTGCGGCTGGTGGTCGAACGGCACGGCGGCGAGGTGGCCGTGAGCAGCGGGCCCGGCCGCGGTACGACGGTCACTGTGGCCTTGCCCACAGTCAGCGTTTCGTCAGGCAACTGACCGGGCGGCGTCAGGTCGGGGAGGTTCGCTGGTCATCACGTCCCCGGTGCACACAGCTTCACGCTCCGCTCCTGTCGGAATCCCCCACCCGAGGAGAGACATGACCGAGACGCTGGCAGAGACCACGCCCCAGTCGGAAGAGCCGATTCCGGCGTATCCGATGCCGCGGGCATCCGGCTGCCCCTTCGACCCGCCGCCGACCGCGCAGGCGATGCACGCCGAACGGCCGGTCGCCAAGGTGCGGATGTGGGACGGCAGCACCCCGTGGCTGGTGACCGGGTACGCCGACGGGCGCGCCCTGCTCGCCGACCCGCGCGCCAGCTCCCAGTCCACGCTGCCCGGCTTTCCGCACCCGAACGCGGGCTTCCGCGAGAACGCCTCACGGCGGCGTTCCTTCATCGCCATGGACGATCCCGAGCACGCCCGGATCCGCCGGATGGTCACCGCCCCGTTCGCCATCAAGCGGGTCGAGGCGATGCGGCCCGCCATCCAGAAGATCACCGACGACCTGATCGACGCGATGCTGGCCGGGCCCACCCCGGCCGATCTGGTGCGCTCGCTCGCGCTGCCGCTGCCGTCCCTGGTGATCTGCACGCTGCTGGGGGTGCCGTACGAGGACCACGAGTTCTTCCAGGAGAAGAGCTCGCGCATGATCAACCGGCACTCGTCGGCCGAGGAGATGGTCGCCGCCAGCGACGCGCTGACCGACTATCTGGACGAGCTGATCGGCGTCAAACTCGCCGAGCCCGCCGACGACATGCTCTCCGAGCTGGCCGCCCGGGTCAGGTCCGGTGAGCTGCCCCGGCGCGACGCCGCCTCCATGGGCCTCCTGCTGCTGGTCGCCGGCCATGAGACCACGGCCAACATGATCGCCCTCGGCACCGTCGCGCTGCTGGAGAACCCCGATCAGCTCGCCGTCCTGCGGGAGACCGACGATCCGAAGGTCGTCGCGAAGGCGGTCGAGGAGCTGCTGCGCTACCTGACGATCGTGCACAACGGGCGCAGCCGGGTCGCGCTGGAGGACATCGAGATCGGCGGCGAGACCATCCGCGCCGGGGACGGCATCATCGTCTACACCGGCACCGGCAACCGGGACGCGGAGCTCTTCCCCGAGCCCGACCGGCTGGACATCGGCCGCGACGCCCGCCGCCACATGGCGTTCGGCTTCGGCGTCCACCAGTGCCTGGGCCAGCCGCTCGCCCGGGTGGAGTTGCAGGTCGTCTACGGCACGCTCTACCGCCGCATCCCCACCCTGCGGCTGGCGACCGGCGTCGACCAGCTGTCGTTCAAGCACGACGGCCTGGTGTACGGCGTCTACGAGTTGCCCGTCACATGGACGTCATGAGCACAGGAGTCGAAGGAGCCGAGGGAGTCACCATGCGTGTGGAAGTCGATGTTCCCAAGTGTGTCGCGTCCGGTCAGTGCGTGATGATCGCGCCCGATGTGTTCGACCAGCGGGACGAGGACGGGATGGTCGTGCTGCTGGACGACCGGCCCGGTGCCGAACTGCACGACGACGTACGGGAGTCCGCGATGATCTGCCCGGCGGCGGCGATCCGGGTGGTGGAGCAGGAGTGAGGCGTGTCGTCGTGGTCGGCGCCTCGGCCGCCGGGCTCGCGGCGGCGGAGACGCTGCGCCGGGCGGGGTACGACGGCACCGTCACCCTCGTCGGCGACGAACCGCACGCCCCGTACGACCGGCCGCCGCTGTCCAAGCAGATCCTCGGCGGGCAGTGGGACGCCGGACGGCTCCCGCTGCGCGGACGGGACGAGCTGGACGCGCTCGGGCTCGACCTGCGGCTCGGCGTCGCCGCGACCGGGCTCGACCCGGCCGGGCGTACGGTCGCGCTCGCCGATGGGTCCGAGGTGCCGTACGACGGGCTGGTCGTCGCCACCGGCGTACGGCCGCGCCGACTGCCCGGGGACGGGGGCGCGCATGTGCTGCGCACCCTGGACGACGCGCTGGGCTTGAGGGACCGGCTGACGGCGGGGACGCGGCTGGTGGTGGTCGGCGCCGGGTTCCTCGGCGCGGAGGCGGCCGCCGTCGCGCGCGGGCTGGGCGCGGCGGTGACCCTGCTGGAACCGGCGCCGGTGCCGCTGGCGCCGGCGGTCGGCGAGGACGTCGGCCGGGTGCTGTCCCGGGCGCACCTGGACCACGGGGTGGACCTGCGCACCGGGGTCACGGTGACCGAGGTGACCGGCGACGGGGTGCGGCTGGCTGACGGCGGCCGGGTCGCGGCGGACGAGGTGCTGGTCGCCGTCGGTTCCGTACCCAACACCGAGTGGCTGGAGGGCAGCGGTCTGACCTTGGGCAACGGGCTGGAGTGCGACGAGTTCAGCGCCGCCGCGCCCGGTGTCTACGGGGCGGGGGACGTTGCGTGCTGGCACAACCCGCTGTTCGGTACGGCCATGCGGATCGAGCACCGTACGAACGCCACCGAGCAGGGCATGGCGGCGGCCCGCAATCTGCTCGCCCCGGCGCCGGAGGCGCGGCGGCCGTATCAGCCGGTGCCGTACTTCTGGTCGGACCAGTACGGGATGCGGATCCAGGCGTACGGCCATCTGCGCGGCCATGAGGAGGTGGCCGTGGTGGAAGGATCCCTGGAAGAGGGGGGCGAGGGTGCGTTCCTCGCCGCGTACCGCCGCGGGGACCGGCTGACCGGGGTGCTGGCCGTGGGCATGTCGCCCCGGGTGCTGCGCGACTGGCGGCGGTCGATCGCCGCCGGGGCGCGGTGGGCGGACGCGGTGCGACGGGCCACGACACCGGCGTGACGACCCGCGGGCGGGGCCGGGCGCGGGTCAGACCGCGTCCGGTCCCCGCTCGCCCGTGCGTACGCGCACGAAGTCGTCGACCGGGACGGCCCACACCTTGCCGTCGCCGATCCGCCCGGTGCGGGCGGCGGTCACGATGGCGTCCATGACGGTGTCGGCCTCGGCGTCCTCCACGACCACCTCGATGCGCGCCTTGGGCACGTAGTCGATGCGGTATTCGGCGCCGCGGTAGACCTCGGTGTGGCCGCGCTGCCGTCCGAAGCCGCTGGCCTCGGTGACGGTGAGGCCCTGCACACCGATCTCCAGCAGCGCCGTCTTCACATCGTCCAGCTTGAACGGCTTGACGATCGCGGTGATCAGCTTCATGGGGTCGGGGTCCTGTCGGGGTGATGCGGCGGGCGATGGACGGCGTTCTGTGGCACGCCATGGCCCAGAACCCCGTGATCATAGGCGCTCTCGGCGTGGACGGCGAGGTCGAGTCCGGACCGTTCGTCCTCCTCGGCCGCCCGGAAGCCCATGGTCCGGTCGATGACCTTCCCGATGCCGTACGTCATGACGAACGCGTACGCGCCCACCGCCAGCACCGCCACGATCTGCTTGCCCAGCTGTCCCGCGCCGCCGCCGGACAGCAGCCCGGCCGGGCCGCCGGTCATGGCGGAGGTGGCGAACAGGCCGATCAGCACGGTGCCGACGATCCCGGCCACCAGGTGGACGCCGACGACGTCGAGCGAATCGTCGTAGCCGAAGCGGAACTTCCAGCTCACCGCGTACGAGCAGAGCACCCCGGCCGCGAGCCCGATCAGCAGCGCCCCGGCGACGCCCACGGAACCGCACGACGGGGTGATCGCGACCAGTCCGGCGACCGCGCCGGAGGCGGCGCCGAGGGTGGTGGCGTGGCCGTCGCGGACCTTCTCGACCACCAGCCAGCCCAGCAGCCCGGTGCAGCCCGCCGCCTGGGTGTTGATGAACGCGGCGGCCGCCATGCCGTTCGCGCCCAGCGCGGACCCGGCGTTGAAGCCGAACCATCCGAACCACAGCAGCCCGGCGCCGAGCAGCACCAGCGGCAGGTTGTGCGGCCGCATGGCCTCCTTCTTGAACCCGATCCGCGGCCCGAGCAGCAGCGCCAACGCCAGCCCGGAGGCCCCGCAGTTGACCTCCACGACGGTGCCGCCCGCGAAGTCCAGCGCCTGCAGCTTCTCCAGGATCCAGCCGCCCGGCGCGAACACCCAGTGCGCCACCGGAACGTATACGAGCAGCGTCCACACCGCGACGAACGCAACCCACGCCCCGAACCGGGCCCGGTCCGCGATCGCCCCGCTGATCAGCGCGGCCGTGATGATCGCGAAGGTGAGCTGGAAGGTGGCGTGGAGCAGCGTCGGCACATGCCCGGTCAGGTCCGTCGGCCCGATCCCGCGCATTCCCGCGTGCTCCAGCCCGCCGAGCAGCCCGGCGCCGCCGAGGTCCTTGCCGAAGGCGAGGCTGTAGCCGACGAGCAGCCAGACCACGGTGACGACGGCGATGGAGACGAAGCTCATCATCAGCATGTTCAGCGCGCTCTTCGCCCGCACCATGCCGCCGTAGAACAGGGCGAGCCCGGGTGTCATGAGCAGCACGAGCGCGGTGCTGGCCAGCAGCCACGCGGTGTCGCCGGCGTCGAATCCGGTCGGCATGTCGATATGTCACCTTCCCAGTCGGCATGGAATCGCATCGATGGGTGCTCGATGGCCACCAGGGAAGGTTCACGTCCGGTCGTTACCGCGTGCGTACGGACGTGTTTCCTCGATGTTTCGTGTTGCGTCGGCGTTTCCTCCCGCTCACCGCCTACGCGCTCCGGGTCCGCCGGGCGGCGATGCGGCCCGCCGCGACGTCCACGGCCAGGAACGCGGCCAGCGGAATGCCCAGCAGCGGCAGGTAGTAGCCCACCACGGCGACCCCGACGGCCGACGGGGCCAGGACGTATACCGGCACCTGCCGCCAGGCGCCGCGCGGCAGGGGGCGGCCGAAGGCGCCCGCGCGGCCGCGCTGCCACCACATGCGGTAGCCCCACACGACGAGCAGGATCAGGGAGAGGGCGAGCGCCGCCAGGGCGAGCTGGTTGACGATGCCGAAGAGGACGCCGGTGTGGAGGTCGATGCCCCACCGGCTCAGCTTGGCCAGCAGCGGGTAGTCGGCGAACCGCACGGTGTCGGTGACCTCGCCGGTGGCCGGGGCGACGGCGACCGCGTCCTGCTTCTCCGGCCAGCTGCGCTGGATCTGGCTGACCGTGTACGCGGCGCTCGGCCCTGACGGCGGCACGATCTCCACCGGGTCGCCGAGGCCCTTCGCCCGGGCGGCCCGCAGCACGGCGTCGTAGCCCACGTCGGTGGCGTGGTGCCCACCGTCCGAACCGCCCATGTCCATCCCCGGCATGGCGCCGTGGCCCGCGTGCTCACCGGTGAGCCCGGAGGCCACGGCCGGGGTGGACTGGCCGGCCGCGGCGCGCAGGTCGGTGACGTTCGCCCCGGCGTAGGTGGACCAGGTGAGCCCGGTGGCGGACAGGAAGAACAGCCCCGCCGCCACCCAGACGCCGACGCCGCCGTGCAGGGCGAGGGTGCGGCGGCGGCCGGTGGGGGTGGCGGAGCCGGCGGCGGGGGCGGTGGATTCGGCGGTGGCGCGGCGGTTACGGCGGCGGCGGGCGAACCAGAGCAGCAGCCCGCCACCGGTGATCACCCACAGCCAGCTGGCGGCGAGTTCGCTGTAGAGGCGGCCGCTCTCGCCGAGGTGCAGATCGCGGTGGAACTCGTCGATCCAGGTGCGCAGCGGCAGGGCGCCGGTGCTGCCGTACTGCTCCAGCGCGCCGCGCACCTTCGCGGTGTACGGGTCGACGAAGACGGCGCGGGTGTGGCCCTCCGCGACCCCCTTCACGCCGGACAGCAGCACCCGGGTGGTGCCGGTGTCGTCCGGCGACGGGCGCACCGCGCTGATCGTGCCCTCCGGGTGCGCCTGGCGGGCGGCGTCGATCTGCCGGGAGAGCGGCAGCTTGGTGTCACCGGCCGGGACGCGCAGCTCATGGTCGTACATGAGCTTCTCGGCCTGGTAGGAGCCCGCGTAGAGCAGTCCGGTGGTGGCCGCGATCAGCAGGAACGGGGCGACGAGGACTCCGGCGTAGAAGTGCAGCCGCAGCACCAGGGGGCGCAGCACGGACCAGGCCGAGCGCGCGGGGGCGTCCCGGTCGGCCACGTCGCCGTCGGCGCCGGGGCCGACGGCGGCCGGGGCGACGTGTTCGTCGGTGGACATGGCGGCCCTCCTGGTTCGGGGGTGGTGCGCGGCCTGCTCGTCCAGTAGTCGGGGCCGAGGGGGGTTGAGTTCCGGCGCGTTCTGTGGCCTGCGTCACATGGGTGCGCGTTTTATCAACTTGGGACGAGTTCACACCGTCATCCGAGGTGGATGGCACGATGACCGGCATGACACCCGGCCCGGCCCTCCGCACCACACGTGCCGCGATCTTCGCGGTGGTGTGCGTGGTGATGGCGGCCCTGGGCCATGCGGTGATGTCCGGCGGGACCGTGCCGGGATGGATGCTGGGCGCGGCGTTCCTCGCCACCGCCTCCGCGGCTTGGTGGCTGACGGGGCGCCAGCGCGGCGGCGCGGTCGTGACCGGGGCGACGGTGGGGGCGCAGATGGCGCTGCACCTGCTGTTCCACTTCTCGCAGTCCTCGCGGCTCGCCCAGGCACCCATGGGACACGGCGCGCACGGTGCGCACGGCGGCGGGGGCATGAGCGGCGGCCCCGGCATGAACGGCATGGATGGCATGGCCGGGATGGCCGACGCTCACATGGCGTCGGCGGCGGACGGCATCACCCCCGGCATGCTGCTGGCCCACGCGCTGGCCGCGCTGGTGTGCGGGCTGTGGCTGTGGTGCGGCGAGGCCGCCGCGTTCCGGCTGGGCCGCGCCCTCGCGGCCGCCGTCTTCGTACCGCTGCGCCTGGTCCTGCGGCTGCTCGGCGCGGACGCCCTGCCGCTGCCCACCCGCCGCCTTCCGTGGCGGCCGGGGGCGGGGCGGGCGCTGCGCGCGGCGCTGCTGCACTACGTGGTCGCCCGGAGAGGTCCCCCAGAGGGTCTGGTGCGCATCTGACCCGCCTGTCCCGACCGGTGACGGGCGGAAGCCCATCACTTCCGGAGGACATCAGGCGATGACCCCTGCCCTCGTACAGGATCGCCAGGATCGCGATCAGCAGATCACCGCATGGGCGCTGGCCGCCCGCGACGGCGACGCGGACGCGGTCGAACGCTTCATCCGCGCCACCCGTCTCGACGTCTGGCGCTTCGTCGTGCATCTGAGTGCCGATGTGCACGGCGCCGACGACCTGACCCAGGAGACGTATCTACGGGCGCTGGGCGGGCTGCCCCGCTTCGCCGGGCGCTCGTGCGCACGCACTTGGCTGCTGTCGATCGCCCGCCGCGCGGTCGCCGACCGCTACCGCGCCGCGGCGGTCCGCCCCCGCATCGCCGACACGACCGACTGGCGGACGGTCGCCGAACGGGCGCAGCCCGTCGGGCTGCCCGGCTTCGAGGAGGGCGTGGCCCTGCTCGACCTGCTGGCGACGCTGGACGCCCCGCGCCGCGAGGCGTTCATCCTGACCCAGCTCCTCGGGCTCCCCTACGCCGACGCCGCCTCGGCCACGGGCTGCCCGGTGGGGACCGTACGGTCCCGGGTGTCCCGCGCCCGCGAGCACATGACCGCGCTGCTGCGGATGGCTGACAACTGACCGCTGACAGCCATTCGCTGACCGCTGACCGCTGACAAATTTCACTATCTGTCATCTGCTTTGAGGAGTCTCGCTGATGTCAACCATGCGTACGACGCGCCGCCTCGGTGCCGTGAGCGCCGCCGCGATCGCCGCGACGATCGCCTTCGCCGGTCCCGCGTCCGCCCACGCGGAGGTCACCGCCTCCAACGCCCAGGCGCTGGCCAAGGACGTCGTCCTCACCTTCACGGGCGAGGCCGAGTCGGAGTCCGCCGGCTTCACCGAGGTGCGCGTCGTGCTGCCCGAAGGCATCGCCCCGGGGGATGTCACGCTGGACGAGGCGCCCAAGGGCTGGAAGATGAAGCCCACCAAGGACGGCTACACGATCAGCGGTCCGAAGCTGGCCGTGGGGACGAACGCCGTCCACAAGGTCAAGGTGCGGCAGTTGCCCGACGCGAAATCGCTGGCGTTCAAGACCATCGAGACCTACAGCGACGGCAAGGTCTCCCGGTGGATCGAACTGCCCGGCGACGGCCCGGAACCGGAGGAGCCCGCGCCGGTCCTCGACCTGAAGGCGGCGGCGGCCGGTTCCAAGCCGTCCAAGGCCCCCTCCTCGTCGGACGACGCCTCGGACAAGACGTCTGAGCAGGCGTCCGGCAAGGCGTCCGGCAAGACGGAGCAGAAGGCGGACGAGAAGAAGGACAGCAACGCGGGCGCCGCCACCGCGATCGGCATCAGCATCGGCGTCCTGATCGTCGCGGGCGCGGGCCTATGGGTGTTCAAACAGCGTCGCCAGGCCTGACGCAGCCCGTCAGCCGCTTGCCTCCGTCAGCTGCTTGTAGAAGAAGCTGCAGTCCTCCAGGGAGCCATCCGGGGCGGCGGCATAGTCGGGGACGATGCCGTAGCGGGCCCAGCCGTCGGCGAGGTAGACGTACTCGGCCTTGCTGCCGGTGACGGTGTCCAGCATCAGCAGGGTGACGTCGGCGGCGCGGGCGGCCGACTCCGCGGTGGCCAGCAGCGCCCGGGCCAGGCCCCGGCCACGGGCGGCGCGGTGAACGGCCAGCTTGAGGACCTCGGCGCGGTGCCGTCCGTTGGGCTTGCGGGCCAGGGCCAGGCTGATGGTGCCGACGATGCCGCCCGCGCTCTCCGGGGCTCGGCAGGCCCAGACGAGCAGGCTGCCGTCGGCCACCGCCGGGGCCTGGGCCTGCCACCATGCGGCGGCGTCGTCGTGGCCGAAGGGCGCGAGGAAGCCCATGGAGGCGCCGTCGTCGACGGCGTCGGCCAGGACCTCGGCGAGGCCCTTGACGCTGTCGGGGAACGTCTCGGCGGACAGGAGGTCTATCGGGGGCATGGCGTGCTTCCTCTCCCGGGACCGGCGGGCGGCGCGTCCGGCGCGGTGTCGTGACTGACCGCCGCATCATCGCAGGCACCGGCCGCGCGTGAGCGCGAGGAAGACCGCCGTCCGGAGCGGTGTCCGGGCGGCGGCCGGGAGGGGAGGCGGAGGGCTCAGACGTTGAGCAGCCGCTCCAGGACGTTGCGGTAGCCGCGCATGGCCAGGCGCAGTTCCTCCGTCTCCGCCCTGCTCGCGGTGTTCTCGTGCCAGGCGGCGCGGAGGGTGCGACGGCGTTCGGCGAGGAGATCGACCAGCCGGGCCGAGATCTCTTCGAGGAGAGCGTCCGCCTCTTCCACCGAGCCGCGCGGGGCGTCCACGAAGGCGCTGACCGCGTACCGCAGACGCTGGTTCAGCTTGTCGTGCTCGCTCGTCGGCAGGACGGGGAAGCTGGGGCCGTCCGGGGGACTCGGCTGCTCCATACCGCCGCCCATCGGCTCCCTGGGAGGCGGCACTTCGTGCTTCTCCAGGCCGTGCCGACGGTGGCCGTTGTTGTGCTCGGGGCCGTGGTCCGTCTCCAGGCCGTGGCTCCACTCCGGTCCGTTGTCCGTCATCGTGCACCGGCCTTCCCGATGTGCCAGACGTGGGCCTTCCGGCCGGTCCTGCCGACATGCCCGTGGTGCCCCTGGTGCCCGTCGGACGCGTGATGGGGCGGTTTCACGAGTTCCTCGAAGAAGGGCCGGGCGTGCACCACGGCCTCGCGCAGTTCCTCGGTGTCGGCCCGGCCCTCACGGGCGCGGGCGGCCGTGACGTGGAGCTGCCGGTAGCCCTGCACACAGTCCGCGTGGTGCACGGACAGGGCCGCGACCTGCTCCTCGTAGCGATCGGACGGATAGCCGCGGTCCCGCGCGAGGCGGGCGAGCAGCTGGTCCGCCCCGGCCACCGCGTACTCCGGGGACTCGATGAACTGCTCCTGGGTGCCCACCCATTCGGCCAGGTAGCGCTCGCGCAGCTCACCGGAGAGGGGTTCGGTCCTGAGGTCTCGGTATCGTCGCAGTCGTTCGTCGAGTTCGCGCTCCGCCGCCTTGGTGTCGCCCGCGTGCTCGGCGACGTTCAGGTCGTACTCGGGCCCGAAGTGGCGTCGCAGAGCATTTTTCCTGCCGCTCCCACGCGCACGTACGATGCCCGCGGCGAGCACGGTTGCCAGGACGACCGCAGCGGCAATCACGATGATGATCGCGCCAGTTGACATGGTCTGCTTCTGCCTTCCCGCAGGTGCCCCCCTGTTCGGGGGCTCTGCGACGCCGGGTAGCCCACTGTCCCCGCGCTCAAACTGGGTCATATTCCGATGCGATCGGAGACCGGCCGGTGCCAGGATGCCGGTCATGACCATCAGCCCGTCCTGGGACGTCGCCGCACGGCCCGTCAGCGACCCGGTCGCGGCCACGCTGCTGCGCGAGTACATGACCGACGTGGCCGACCGCTACTACCGGCTCCACGAGGGGCGCGACGCGACGTCCGAGGAGATCGAGCGGGCGCTGCGGGAGATGCCCAGCGACGACCTGGCCCCGCCGGACGGGGTGCTGCTGGTGGCGCGGCACGGCGGCGACGTGGCCGGGTGTGCGGGGCTGCGGCGGCGGGGCGACCACGTCGACCGCACCGCGGAGCTGAAGCGGGTGTTCCTGCGCCCCGGCAAGCGCGGGCTCGGCGGGGGCGCCGCGCTGCTCGCGGCCGTCGAGACGGCCGCGGACGAGCTGGGCGTCGTACGGATCGTGCTGGACACCCGGCGCGATCTGGTCGAGGCGCGGGCGCTGTACGCACGCCACGGCTACCGGGACGTACCGGCGTTCAGCGAGGGGCCGTACGCCGAAGTGTGGATGGCCAAGGACCTCATATGAGGGCCCCGGCCCCGGCAGGAAGCCCGTACGGCTCACCTCGCGCCCGGCGGCTCCCGGCGCCAGGGGCGCTCCTCGTCGGAACCGCACATCTCCCGCGACAGCTCCTCCACCAGCTCGACCAGATCCGTCGGCCGCTCCGGTGACCACCAGTCGCCCAGCAGCTCGGCCAGCGACCTCTCGCGCGCCCGGAAGAGGCGGTCCGCGACCTCCCGGCCCCTGGGGGTCAGGGTCAGGTCGAGCCCGTACCGCACGCCGAGCCCGCGTTCCTCGATCTGGCGCGCCGCGCCGGTGATGGCCCGCAGCGGTACGGGCGTGCGCTGGGCCAGGACGGCGGGTTCGACCGAGCCGTAGTGGCGGATGCGCAGCACCATCCAGCTGGCGGCCGGGAGCAGGTCGAGCCCGGCCCGCTCGGTGATGTCGACGTAGACCTTCCGGCGGCCCTCGCGGCTGCCCAGCAGCGACAGGGCCCGCGCGCATTCGTCGTACGAGGAGCGTTCGACGGGGTTGCTGGCCAGGACCTCGCTGGCCTCGGGCGCGGTGACGCCGCCGCGCAGCGGCTCCTCCCGCAGGAACCAGGCGAGGACGAAGGCGAGCAGCACGACCGGGACGCCGTACAGGAACACGTCGGTGATGGAGGTGGCGTACGCGTGCACCACCGCGGCCCGCTCGCCCTGTGGCAGCCGCCCGAGGGCGTGGTGGTCGGCGGCGAGCCCGGCGGGGGTGACGCCCGGCGGCAGCGACCGCCCGGCGAGCGCGTCGGCGATCTTGGGGGTGAGGTTGCCCGCGAAGATCGAGCCGAAGACGGACACGCCGAAGGAGGCACCGATGGAGCGGAAGAACGTCGCGCCGGAGGTGGCGACGCCGAGGTCCTGGTAGCTCACCGAGTTCTGCACGATCAGCACCAGCACCTGGATGACCAGTCCGAGCCCGCAGCCGAAGACGAAGAAGTAGGCGCTGGTCTCGACGACCCCGCTGGTCTCGCGCAGCTGGTGCAGGAGCAGCAGCCCGATGCCGGTGACGGCGGTGCCCAGGATCGGGAAGACCTTGTAGCGGCCGGTGCGGCTGACGAGTTCGCCGGAGACGGTGGAGCACAGCAGCATGCCGAGGACCATCGGCAGCATATGGACGCCGGAGAGGGTCGGCGAGACGCCCTGGACGACCTGGAGGAAAGTCGGCAGGTAGACCATGCTGCCGAACATCGCGAAGCCGACGACGAAGCCGATGACCGCGCAGAGCGTGAAGGTGCGGCTGTGGAAGAGCTTCAGCGGCAGCACCGGTTCGGCGGCCCGCCGCTCCACCCGCACGAAGGCGATCAGCAGGACGGCGCCGAGCGCCGCGAGCCCGAGGATCTGCCAGGAGCCCCAGCCGTAGGTGACGCCGCCGAGCGAGGCCATCAGCACCAGGGTGGCGGCCACTCCGGCGATGAGGCCGGTGCCGAGGTAGTCGATGGTGTGCGGCGTGCGGCGGACCGGGATGTGCAGGACGGAGGCGATGACGAGGAGCGCGACGATGCCCACGGGGAGGTTGATGTAGAACACCCAGCGCCAGCTGAGCTGGTCGACGAAGAGCCCGCCGAGCAGCGGCCCCAGCACGCTGGTGGCACTGAAGACGGCGCCGAAGAGCCCCTGGTAGCGGCCGCGTTCACGGGGCGGGACGATATCGCCGACGATGGCCATCGACAGCACGATCAGCCCGCCGCCGCCCAGCCCCTGGAGCCCGCGGAAGGCGATCAGCTGCCCCATGTTCTGGGCGAGCCCGCACAGCGCCGAACCGGCCAGGAAGACGACGATCGCGGCCTGGAAGAGCCGCTTGCGCCCGTACTGGTCGCCGAGCTTGCCCCACAGCGGGGTGGCGGCGGTGGAGGCGAGCAGATACGCGGTCACCACCCAGGACAGATGGTCCAGGCCGCCGAGGTCGCTGACGATGGTCGGCAGCGCGGTGGAGACGATGGTCTGGTCGAGCGCCGCGAGCAGCATGCCGAGCAGCAGCGCGCCGATGGCCACCAGGACCGTGCGCTTCGGCCGGCCCTCCTCGGGGCCCGGAACCACGGGGTCCGGGACCGAGGTCGGGCGGCCGGCGTCCTGCGTCATGACGACTCCTCGGACTCCTCGGCTGCTCGCCCTCCCATCCTCACCCCAACCCGTCCTTTATGCCCTGTTACGGTCGGCCGGGCCGGTTCGTCCGTGACGTACCCGGCACGCCTCCTGACGACGAACGCATGCGCGGAAGCCGATCAGATGCACATAATCGCTGCGGATTACAGGGAGGGAAAATTTCGTGACGGCAGATTCCTGCCCGCACTGCTATGCACCGATCCGCGCGAACGGCCGACCCAGCTGTGCGTGCGCCGAACGTGCCACCACCGCGGGCCCGGCGACGACGGGGCCCTTGACCGGCCCGGCAACCGGCCCGGCAACCGGCTCGGCGACCGGCGATACCAGTGCGCAGACCACCGATGACCACACCACCGACCCCCGGGCGGACGGCACCCCGCAGGCCGACGACCAGCCGGGCGCCGTCCGCCCGTACCTCAGGCTCTCCGGCGAAGGCGAAGGCAACGACGAAGGCGAGGGCGACGACACGACCGGAGCCCGCCCGCGCGACGTCGGACGGTTCTTCCGTAAAGCGCGGCGCGAAGCGGAACCCGGGCCGCGGCGCGGCCAGGAGCCCGCACCGCGATCCGGACCGGTGCCCGGCGGGGAGGCGGACGCCGCCGACGAGACCCAGGTGATCGACCGCATCGCGCCGATCACCCCGGTCGACCGCATCACCCCCGGCGGACCCGTCGACCGCACCCGGGTGATCGACCGCATCACCGCGGCGGGCCGCCGGGACAGCGGCGCCAGGAACGACGGACACGGCGACGGGGCCGGCAGCGAGAGCGTCAGCAGCGCCGACGGCGGTGGCGGCCGCCGTCGCAAGAGCCGCCGTAAGCCCGTCGCCACGGCGGTCGCGGGGGCCGCCGCGGTGGTCGTGGCCGGAACGCTGGCCTTCACCACCGGGCTGCTGGGCGGAAACAAGGACAGCAAGCCCAGCGACAGCGCGCTCACCGAGACACAGACCAGCGTCCCGGACGAACCGCCGACCGAGGACGCGGGCACCACCCCGTCCCGCGAGTCGTCGCCGAGCAAGAAGCCCAAGCCCACGCAGTCCCCCGCGAAGCCGCCGAGCACGAGCCGGGACCAGGACCGCGCGGCACCACCGGCGCCCCGCACGCCCGCGGCGCCGCCCACGACCCGCCCGACCCGCGCGCCGAAGCCGGACGAACCCAGCACACCGGACAAGACGCAGCGGCCGACCACGTCGCCGACCGAGGAGCCGCCGAAGAGCCCCGAACCCACCGGTCCGCCGGTACTGCGCGAGGGCGACAGCGGCGCCGAGGTCATCGAGCTGCAGAAGCGGCTGACCCAGCTGCTGCTGTTCATCGGCAACGCGGACGGCGAGTACGACGACGGGGTGAAGGACGCGGTCGCGTCGTACCAGGACCGGTACGACATCAAGGGGGACCCGGAAGGGGTCTACGGCGAGAACACCCGCCGCGACCTCGAATCCCGGACCGACGAGCCGTAGACCTGAAGGGGCCGCGCCGAAAGACACCCCCGGCCCCTGGCGTACGGGCGGGCCGCTTTGTATCGTGGAGGAACAAAGTGGTTCCGCCCGTTTTCCCTGACCGGCGGGCGGGACCGCTTGTGTTCTCTTCCGGCCTGCCCGTCCGCCGCGCCCTGGAGTCCCCATGCCGCTCACCGCCCGCGCCCTGCTGCTCGACATGGACGGCACGCTGGTGAACTCGGACGCCGTGGTCGAGCGCTACTGGCGGATCTGGGCCACCGAACAGGGACTGGACCCCGCCGACGTGCTCCCGGTGGTCCACGGCCGCCAGGCGCACGCCACCATGGCGGCGCTGCTGCCGGACCGGCCCATGGAGCGGAACCTGGCCGACAACCGGTGGATGCTCGAACGGGAGACCACCGACCTCGACGGCATCGTGCCGATCACCGGCGCGCCCGCCTTCATGGCCGCGCTCGCCGGTCTGCCGCACGCCCTGGTCACCTCCGCCGACGACGGCCTGGCCCGGGCCAGGATGGAGGCGGCCGGACTGCCGCTGCCCGCCGCCCTGGTGACGGCGGAGCGGGTCGGGGCGAGCAAGCCGGACCCGGAGGGCTTTCTGAAGGGCGCCGCCGAACTGGGCTTCGCGCCGGGGGACTGCGTGGTCTTCGAGGACTCGGAGGTCGGCATCGCGGCGGGCCGGGCGGCCGGGATGCGCGTGGTCGGCGTCGGCCCGCGGGCCGCGGCCCACGCGCCGGACGCCCACGTGACGGACCTGTCGCGGCTGCGGGTCGAGGCGCTGCCCGGCGAGGGCGGCCTGCGGCTGCACCTCGCGGACTGAGCGCCTCCCACACCCCTCGAAGGACCTCTCAGCGGCTCACGCCGCCACGGCCTCGTACAGGCTGAAGGCGCCCAGCGCCAGCATCACCAGCGCCGCGACCTTGGTGATCAGCCGCAGCGGTACGTGCTTCATCAGGGTGCGGCCGCCCAGGATGCCCAGTCCCGCGACCGCCCACAGCGCCAGCACCGCGCCCACGCCGACCGACAGCGGATCGTCGTAGCGGGCGGCGAGGTTGGCGGTCATGATCTGGGTGAGATCGCCGAACTCGGCGACCAGGATCAGCGAGAAGCCCGCCCCGGCGACCTTCCAGAAGGACTGGTCGGCGGGCTTGCTGACCTCCTCCTCCCCGTCGTCCTTCTTCAGCAGCAGGATCGCCGCGCCACCGAGGAAGAGCACACCGACGACCGCCTGCAGCAGGCGGTGCGGCAGCAGGCCGAGCACGCTGCCCGCCGCGATGGCGATCCCGACGTGGATGGCGAAGGCGGCGGCGACGCCGGCGAAGACGTACGAGGCGCGGTAGCGGGTGCCGAGCATCAGCCCGGCCAGGGCGGTCTTGTCGGGCAGCTCGGCGAGGAAGACGACGCCGAAGACCACGGCGGCGACGGTGAAGCTGAACACGGGCTGGATACCTCATAGGATCGGGCCGCACCGAGGGGCCCTTGGAGAGGGGTCGCTTCGGCACGGCAGCGTCGGACACTGCGGCCGAAGGTCTCGCTGGCGTACGCGGCCCACCTGACCGGCGGTGCCTCGTACGCTCCGGGCGCCGGCCCGCACCTCATGGGGCGGGCAGTATGTCGACGGTCCGGCGAGGAGCTACTCCCCTTCTGCTGCCGACCAGCCTACGGGACGCCTCCGCAGCGCCCTCCCCCGGGTCGCCACCCCGTCGCGCCGCCGGGGTGGAACAGCGGCACACGGCCCCGGAACGGCGGGCGACGGCGACGCCGGGGCGCACTCACCCACCCCTTCACTTCCTGAAGCCCCTTGCGTTGACATGACCGCGTCGCCACTCTGTTACCTGGCGCCTGCCCCACGTCCACCCGGCGCCACCACGATGGCCGCGTTGCCGTGGCCAACGACCCCCCACTCCTAGGGAGTTCGCATGTCGCACATGCACGATCGCCGACGCGTCTACGCGCGTCGCGCCGCCGTCTTCGGTGGCTTCGCCGGGCTGCTGGGCACGCTGGTGCTCAGCGGACCGACCGCCCAGGCGGCCCCGCCCACCCCGCCGAGCGCCGCCACCGCCCGCACCCAGCTGGCCGGGCTGACGGTGAAGGCCGAGGGGTCGTCCGACGGTTACAGCCGGGACAAGTTCCCGCACTGGATCACCCAGAGCGGCTCCTGCAACACCCGGGAGGTGGTCCTCAAGCGCGACGGTACGAACGTCCAGACCGACTCCAGCTGCGCGGCCACCAGCGGCACCTGGAAGTCCGCGTACGACGGCGAGACCTGGACCGCCGCCTCCGACGTGGACATCGACCACGTCATTCCGCTCTCCGAGGCGTGGAAGTCCGGCGCCAGCGGCTGGACCACCGCGCAGCGCCAGGCGCTCGCCAACGACCTGACCCACTCGCAGCTGATAGCCGTGACGGACAACGTCAACCAGGCCAAGGGCGACAAGGACCCGGCCAAGTGGCTGCCGCCGCTCGCCTCGTACCACTGCATGTACGCGCGCATGTGGGTCTCGGTGAAGTACACCTACAAGCTCACCGTCGACTCGGCGGAGAAGTCCGCGCTGAGCGGCATCCTGAACGGCTGCTGACCGGGCGGAACCGCGAAGCCGCCTCCGTCGTTCCGTACCGTACGACGCGTACGGTACGGACGCGGAGCGACGGAGGAGGGCCGGATGGCCGGGCTGCGCCTGGGACCACTGCTGCGGCACGTGGACTGGGAGACGGGGACGGACGCGACCGTCTGGGTGGAGGCCGACCGGCCCTGCGAGGCGGAGGTGCGCTGCGCCGACGGCGCGGGCGGCACGGCCCGCACCTGGCAGATCGCCGGGCATCACTACGCGCTGATCCCGGTCGGCGGGCTGCGGCCGGGCGCCGAGACGGCGTACCGGGTGCTGCTGGACGGCGAGCAGGTGTGGCCGCTGCCGGACTCCCGCTTCCCGGATTCCACGATCCGTACGCCGGACGTGTCCGGCCCCTCCAGCCCCGCGGAGCCCGTGCGGGTCGCCTTCGGCTCCTGCCGGTGGGCCGCGCCGCCGTCCGACGCCTCGCACGACCCGGTGGGCCCCGACGCCCTGGACACCCTCGCGCACACCCTGGCCACCTCGCCGGACGCCCCGCGCCCCGATGTGCTCGTGCTGCTGGGCGATCAGGTGTACGCGGACGAGACGTCCACCGAGACCCGCCGCTGGCTGGCCACCCGCCGCGATCTGTCGGAGCCGCCGGGCGACCAGGTCGCGGACTACGAGGAATACACGCGGCTGTACTACGAGTCCTGGCTCGACCCCGAGGTGCGGTGGCTGCTGTCCACCGTGCCCAGCTGCATGATCTTCGACGATCACGACGTCATAGACGACTGGAACACCAGCGAGGCGTGGCTGAACCGGATGCGCGCCACCCCGTGGTGGCGCGAGCGCATCCTGAGCGGCCTGATGTCGTACTGGGTGCACCAGCACCTGGGCAACCTCTCCCCCGCCGAACTCGCCGCCGACGGCCTGTACGCGGCGGTGCGGGACACCGAGGACGGTACGGAGGCGCTGCGGGCCTTCGCCGCCCGGGCCGACGCCGACCCCGCGTACACCCGGTGGAGCTACCGTCGCGACTTCGGTCCGGTGCGGCTGCTGATGGTCGACACGCGCGGCGCGCGGGTGCTGGGCGAGGGCACCCGGGCCATGGTGGAGGACAAGGAGCTGGCCTGGGTGCGGCAGCAGGCCCTGGAGGGGGCCGGGACGTACGACCACCTCCTGATCGGCACCTCCCTGCCCTGGCTGCTGCCGCACTTCGTGCACGACGTGGAGGCGTGGAACGCCTCGGTGTGCGGCGGCCGGCGCGGGGCGCGCTGGGCGCGCATCGGCGAGGACCTGCGGCAGCGCGGCGACCTGGAGCACTGGGCCGCCTTCCCCGAGTCCTTCGACGCCCTGACCGATGTGATCGCCGAGGTCGGGGAGGGGCCCGGCGCACCCGCCACGATCAGCGTCCTGTCGGGCGATGTGCACCACGCGTACATCGCCGAACCGGACTGGTCCCGCTGGCCGCGCCGCCCGGTCAGCGAGGTCCGCCAGCTGACCTGCTCCCCGGTGCACAACAGCATCCACGCCTCGATCCGCTTCGGGTTCCGCTTCGGCTGGAGCCGGGCGGGCCGCGCCCTGGGCCGCGTCTTCACCCGCCACGGCCGCGTCCCGGCGCCCCGGCTGAGCTGGCGGAAGACCGGCGGCCCCTGGTTCGGCAACCAGCTGATGACCCTGACGCTCCAGGGCAGGGCGGTGCGGCTGCGCCTGGACCAGGCCGTCCAGGCGGCCGGGGCCCCGGAGCCGCGTCTGACCACCCCGTTGCGGACGTCCTGGCCCGAGGGCGGACAGCTTCCGCCGGAGTGATACGGGACACAACGGAGGGGGACGTTCCGCTCCGCGGGTGGAAACCCCCGGGGTGACCGGCATGATGGGCGCGATCCTGCGTCACATCTGCCCCGGGAGTAACACCTTGGCCGGAGAGCCCCACGCCATAGCCATCGTCGGGGCCGGTCCCCGCGGCACCAGCGTGCTGGAGCGCCTCTGTGCCTCCGCGCCGGAGCTGACGCCGGGGACCCGGCTGACCGTGCACATCGTGGACCCCTCCCCGCCCGGCGCCGGGCGGGTGTGGCGGACCGCGCAGCCGGGCGAGTTGCTGATGAACACCGTCGCCTCGCAGGTGACCCTGTTCACCGACGAGAGCGTCGAGTGCGACGGGCCGATACGCACCGGGCCGAGCCTGTACGAATGGGCCACCGGCCACGGCGCCGGCGCCACCGCCCCTTCACCCGGGCCGGACGACTATCCGAGCCGCGCGCTCTACGGCCGCTACCTGGAGTGGGTGTTCGCCGAGGTCGTCCGCACCGCCCCGGCCACCGTCACCGTCCGCCCGCACCCGGCCCGCGCCATCGCCCTGGAGGAGGCGCCGGACGGCACCCAGACCCTGGCCCTCGACGACGGCACGCGCCTCGGCGGCCTGCGCGCCGTCGTCCTGGCCCAGGGCCATCTGCCCCGTACTCCCGACGAGACGGAGCGGCGGCTCGGCGCCCACGCGGCCCGGCACGGGCTGCGCTACTACCCGCCCGCCAACCCCGCCGATGTCGACTTGTCGCCCATCGCGCCCGGGGAGGCCGTACTGCTCCGCGGCCTCGGGCTCAACTTCTTCGACCATATGGCGCTGCTCACCGAGGGCCGCGGCGGTTCGTACACGGCCGCGGCCGAGGAACCGGAAGGGCTGGTCTACCACCCCTCGGGCCGTGAGCCACGGCTGTACGCGGGCTCCCGCCGCGGCATTCCGTACCACGCCCGCGGCGACAACGCGAAAGGTGCGCACGGCCGTCACACCCCGTTGCTGCTGACCCCGGACGTCCTCGAAGACTTCCGCAAGCGGGCGGACTCCGGCGATCCGCCGGACTTCCTCACCGAGGTGTGGCCGCTGGTGGCCAAGGAGGCCGAAACCGTCTACTACGAGGCCCTGCTGTCCCGCCAAGGCCCGGGCGCCCCGGCACGCTTCCGACGTCACTTTCTGGCCACTTCCCCCGGGTCCCCCGAAGAGGCCGCCGTCCTCCTGGAATTCGGCATTCCGGCAACCGGGCGGTGGTGCTGGGAGACGATCTCCCAGCCGCACCGCGAACAAAACTTCACCACGCGTGACGCCTTCCGGCGATGGCTGCTGACGTACGCGCGCGCGGACGCGGCCCACGCCCGGCTCGGCAATGTGACCGGTCCGGTCAAGGCCGCGCTCGACGTCCTGCGCGACCTCCGGAACGAGGTGCGGCTGATCGTCGACCACGCCGGGCTCTCCGGGGTCTCGCGCCGGGCTCATCTCGACCGCTGGTACACCCCGCTGAACGCGTTCCTGTCGATCGGCCCGCCGCGCCGCCGGATCGAGGAGATGGCCGCGCTGATCGAGGCGGGGGTGCTGGAGATCCTGGGTCCAGGTCTGGACGTCACGGCCAAAACACCTGATGGCTCGTCAGGTGGCCCCGGCTTCGCCGCCCGTTCGACCCGGGTCCCCGGCCCCCCGGTCGTCGCCCGGACGCTGATCGAGGCGCGGCTGCCGGAGCCGGATCTGCGCCGCACCGCCGACACGCTGCTGAGCGGACTGCTGCGCTCCGGGCAGTGCCGACCGCACCGGGTGGAGGGCTACGAGACGGGCGGACTGGACGTCACCCCGGCCCCCTTCCGGATCGTGGACGCGCAGGGGCGGCCGCATCCGCGCCGGTTCGCGATCGGAGTGCCGACGGAAGGCGTCCACTGGGTGACCGCGGCGGGGGCGCGCCCCGGCGTGAATTCGGTCACCCTGTGCGACACCGACGCGGTGGCGCGCGCCGTACTGCGCCTCGCGACGACGCCCGAGCCGCGCCGGAACATCGCCCCGATGTGCGCCGTGGGGCTCTGAGGAGCGGCCCCGACACGGCCCCGAAGGCCCGTACCGGGCCCCCACATTGGCAGGAACTTGAACTTGCAACAAAAGATGAGGGGAACCTAACCTGGCGTCCCGTTGTTTCTCCGTCCCCAGGAACAAAAGGAGCAATCCCCTCATGTCTCCCGACACCAATCCCCGCTCACTCGACGGCCTGCTGGACACCGGCAGGCCGTACGCCCTCTCCCTCTTCCGGATCGTCGTCGGCCTGCTCTTCTTCTGCCACGGCGCCTCGTCGCTGCTCGGCTGGATGGGCGGCGTGATGGGCACCGGCAAGACCATCGAGGCGGGCACCTGGCCCGGCTGGTATGCCGCGGTGATCCAGCTCGTCGGCGGCGCCCTGGTGATGCTCGGCCTCGGCACCCGCGTCGCCGCGTTCATCTCCTCCGGCTCGATGGCCTACGCGTACTTCCACGAGCACCAGCCGGAGAAGCTGTGGCCGCTCCAGAACGGCGGCGAGCCGGCGGCCATGTTCTGCTGGGCGTTCCTGCTCATCGTCTTCACCGGCCCGGGCCCCTGGGCGCTGGACCGGATCTTCGGCTCGTCCCGCGCGTCCTCCGCGGCGGCCGGACCGCAGCGTCAGCCGAGCGCGGTCTGACCGACGGGCACCACGTCACGATCCGCTCCGTGACGTGCCCGGACAGCACGAACGGTGAACGTGCCGTGAATCGCACCATGCGGGGCCACGTGCCCCGCATGGCGTGATTCGAACAGCATCGTCACCCCTTACCGGTATCCTCGATCGTCACAGGCGTACGCTGTATGGCTGTACAGGTCGCTCCCGCCCGCCCCGCGCGGACATGGACGCGGCGGCGGGGGAACGGGATCGGGAGAAGAACGTTGTTGGAACATTTGGGGTCGCTGACCAACACCCCATGGATCTACGCAGTCATCGCGGTCTCGGTCCTGCTCGATGTCTTCCTGCCCGTCCTGCCGAGCGGCTTCCTCGTCATCACGGCCGCCACCGCCGCCGCGGGCACCACCGTCGACCCGGTCGGCGTGGTGCGCCAGGCCGACGCGGCCGACTTCCCCGAGATGTTCGCGCTGCTGCTGTGCGCCGCCACCGCCTCCGTCCTCGGCGACATGGTCGCCTACCGGCTGGCCTGGCGCGGCAGCGACCGGCTCGACCGGGCCATCGCCCGCTCCCGCCGACTCACCTCCGCCCAGGAGAAGTTGGGCACCGCGGTGGTGCGCGGCGGCGGAGCACTCGTCGTCATAGCCCGCTTCGCCCCCGCCGGACGGTCGGTCGTCAGCCTGAGCGCGGGCGCGGCACACCGTCGGGTGACGGAATTCCTGCCCTGGTCGATGGTGGCCGGTCTGGCCTGGGCCGCGTACAGCGTGGCGCTCGGCTACGTCGGCGGCCAGTGGCTCGGCGCCAGCTGGCTGGGCACGGCGGTCTCGGTGCTCGCGCTGTTCGCCGCGGGCGCGGGCGCGGCGTATGTGATGCGGCGTCCGGCCGAGGACGAGGCCGGGCAGCTCGCGGTCGCCGCGGCGGGCCCGGTGCCCCCGGTCCCGTAGCGTACGCAAGGTTCCGTAGCGTCATGTCGGGGCCTGCCGGGCATCGCTGAGCGCCGCCGGACGCCGCTGATGCGTCGTCGGGCGCCGTTGTTGCGTCGATTACGGATCACCCGGGGATTGCCGTTACGGTCCTCCCCATGCGACCCACGCGTCCCATGCGTCCCATGCGTCACTTCGTCCCCCCGGTCCCGGCATGCTGAGCCGTGCGGCCGGGATGTTCGCGGCATTCGTCGCCGGTCTCGCGCTGGTCGTCGCTGCCATCCTCGTCGTACGGCAGATCATGACGCCCTCCGAGCCCGAGCTGCCCGTCATCCCGGACGCGCGGCGCCCGACCGTGGAGCGGGCGGCGAAGGTGTGCTCCCCGCTGAGCGTGCCGCTGCTGGCCGCGCAGATCCACGCGGAGAGCGGCTGGCGGCCGGACGCGGACTCCGGGCACGCCCAGGGCATCTCGCAGTTCGCCCCGGACACCTGGAAGGAGTGGGGACGGGACGGCAACGGCGACGGCAAGGCCGACGTCTGGGACCCCCGGGACGCCATCCCCTCCCAGGCGCACTACATGTGCCACCTGTACGACGTGGTCGAGCGGATCCCCGGCGACCGGACGCGGCTCGCCCTGGCCGCGTACAACGCGGGACCGGGCGCGGTGCTCCGGGCGCGCGGCATCCCGACCATCCACGAGACCCGCGGCTATGTGGACCGGATCGTGGGCACGCTGCTGCCCCAGTACCGGAAGAGCGAGGCGCGCTACCAGCGGAGCGAGGCGAAGCGCGACCGCGCCCGCACCGCCTCGCCGTCCGCCTCCGCCCCGCCCTCCCCCAAGGCTCCCTCGCCTCTGCCGGCACGGGTCCGCACGGACTACCCGGCAGCGGCTATGAAGTCCTCCACGGCCCGCACGAGTTCCAGCGGCGTCTCGTCGGCGGGATAGTGCCCCGCTGACGCCAGCTCGACCAGGTCGGCGTTGGCGTACCAGCGCAGCCAGGTCCGGCGCATCACCTCCGCGGTGAGCGCCGGATCATGGGCGCCGACCACCACCCGCACCGGCAGCTGGGAGCCGTCCACCTCCTCGTGGAAGTCCTCCAGCGCCCAGGAGTCCAGCCACGCCCGGAGCGCCTTGGCGTCGCTCTGCTCCAGCGAATGCCGCACCATCAGGTCGAGCCAGGCGTCCGGATGGCGGCTGCCGGTGGTGAGGTCGATGATCGCCCGTCGGCATTCGGGCCGGTCGGCGGCCGACGTGAACAGCTCCCACTGCTCACCCTCCATCGGCACCCCGCTCGCCGGTACGGGAGCCACCCCGACCAGCCGCCGGACGCGGTGCGGGGCCGCCGCCAGCACGCGCTGGACGACGGCGGCGCCCATCGAGTGCCCGAGCAGCGAGAACCGCTCCCACTCCAGATGGTCGGCGAGCGCGAGCAGATCCCGGCCCGCCTCGCTGGTGGTGTACGCGCCGGGGACGTCACGCGCCTCCCCGTAGCCGCGCAGATCGGGCAGTACGTAGGTGAACGCGCGCCGGTCGATGTGCGGCAGCATCGCGGCATAGGCGGCACGGTCCGAGAACCAGCCGTGCACCGCCATGACATGGTGCGGTCCTTCGCCGACGGTCTCATACGGTGGAACGAGGGGTGGAACAAGCGGTCCCATGGCACCTCCGGTCCCAGTCGAATGCGGACACGCGGCGCGCGCCCGCTGGTGGACAACGGTGGCGTCTCGCGCGGAAGTGGGCAAGCCCGGTGCGCATATGCGCTGGGCGTCATCCGTACGGGTCACCCATACGGCTCACCCTGACGGCTCACCCTGGTGGCTCACCCGTACGGCGGGCCGCCCGCGCCGGTCCGCGTGTCCGGTCGTGGCCGCCGGGCCGTCCGTAGTGTCATGGCCGCTGTGGTGGGCGACGAGCGCGGGTCCGACGACGAGGGCGGCAGCGGGACCACGCCTCCGCGCACCGCCGCCTTGCGCACCGCCGCCGTGATCATCGCCGTGGCCGCCGTGTACTACGCGGGCGCCAGGCTCGGTCTGCTGCAGGAGCTGGTACGCGGTCAGGTCACCCCGCTGTGGCCGCCGACCGGGATCGCGCTGACCTGCCTGCTCCTGCTGGGCCCGCGCAGCTGGCCCGGGATCACCCTCGGCGCCCTCGCGGTCAACGCCCCCATCGGCCCCGCGCCCCTCGCCGTCCTCGCGATCGTCGCGGGCAACACCCTGGCCCCGCTGTGCGCGTATCTGCTGCTGCGGCGAGCGGGCTTCCGTACGGAACTGAACCGGCTGCGGGACGCGCTGGCCCTGGTCTTCCTCGGCGCCCTGACCGGAATGCTGATCAGCTCCACGCTGGGCACCGCCGCCCTCGTCCTCGCGAACGCCCTCCCCGCGAGCGCCTTCTGGCCCACCTGGTCGGTGTGGTGGACCGGGGACGCGATGGGCGTCCTGGTGGTCACGCCCCTGCTGCTGGCCGCACGCCGGGCCCGCCTCCCGCGCGGCGTCACCCCGTACCGCCGGCTGGAGGCGGCCGCGCTGCCGCTGGGCACGGCGGCCGTCATGCTGGTGGCCACCCGTACGGCCGCCAGCCTGCTCTTCCTCGTCTTCCCCTTCCTCATCTGGGCGGCCCTGCGCTTCCAGCTCCCCGGCGCCGCGCCCTGCTCGCTCATCGTCACCGTCCTCGCGATCCAGGCCACGGCCGAGGGCGTCGGCCCCTTCGCGGGCCACTCGCTGCTGACCCGGATGGTCACCCTCCAGGCCTTCAACGGCTCCACGACCCTGACCGCGCTCCTCCTCGCGGCGATCATCGCCGAGCGCGACCACACGCGGCGGCAGATCGAGCAGGTGTGCGTCCAACTCGCCGAAACGGTGGTGCGGCTGAGCCCGGGCGAGCGGGAACCGGGCCGGTAGAAGCGGCATCTACGAGTCCGTACGCCTGCGTACGACTGCGTACGACTGCTACCGGTGCCGCGCACCCGGACCGCGAGGGGATCCATGACCACGAAGGCAACCCGCCACCTCTACCTCACCCGGCACGGCGAGGCGACCGAGGACGAGCGCGCGCTGACGGACAACGGCCGCCGCCAGGCCGTCCTGCTCGGCAAGCGGCTCCGGAACGTCCCCCTGACCACCATCCACCACGGCCCGCTCCCCCGCGCCGCCCAGACGGCACACCTGATCGCCGCCCAGCTCGACGGCGTCCCCACGCACGTGTGCGAGCCCGCCGGGGACTACGTCCCGCACACGCCGGAGCGCGACGAACTCCCGCCCGACTCCGCCGACGTGCTCCTCGACTTCGTCCACCGCGTACCGGCGGACGAGCGCGCCGAGGGCCCGCGGCTGGCCCACGAGGCTCTGGAGCGCTTCACGGGCCCGGCGCCCGGCGCCGAGGACCGCCACGAACTGGTCGTCACCCATGCCTTCCTCATCGGCTGGCTCGTCCGCGCCGCGCTCGACGCACCGCCATGGCGCTGGATGGGCCTCAACCACGACAACGCGGCCCTGACCGTCCTCCGCTACCGCCCGGGCTTCCCCGTCTCCCTGCACTGCTACAACGACACCTCCCACCTGCCGGCGTCTCAGCCGGACCGTACGGACCGGAGATGAGCCGGACGAAGGCCGGACCCGTGCTGTAGGGCCCGGCCTTCCGCATCCGAGTCACGTGCAGCCCAGCAACGTGAATAAGGACGGGAATCACGGTACGGCCACCCACCGACAGCCGCCGGAGCCTGTGGACAACCACCCCGACGGGTGCCGGTCGCCCTCCGCTCCAGCACGGCTCCACCGGCGCAGGGCACACTTGCTACGCCTGTTCGGCCCGCGCGCCCGCCTTCCGTTCCGCAATAATGAACACCCGGAGGTAGCCAGTGATCGCCGAGAGCAAGCACAAGGGTGATCCCGCCCCGATCAAGCCGTGGACGCCCCCGCCGCCTCCCCCGCCGGACGGCGATCAGCCGTCGAAACAGAGGTGAGGATCCGTTGACCGATCGGTGGCAGGAACGCCACACCGCACTCCTCGACACCCTCGCCGCGTCGGGGGCGTTGTCACCGGACTGGCGCGGCGCGTTCGAGGTCGTGCCGCGCCACCGATTCATCCCCGCGGACATCTGGGAGCAGAAGGCCACCTGCGTGCCGGTCACGACGGACGATGCCTGGTGGGACCTGGTCTACCGCGACGTACCGATCGTCACCCAGGTGGACGACGGACGGGGCGACGGCCCCGGGCTGGCGACCTCGTCCAACTCCATGCCCACCATGGTGGCCCGGATGCTCGGTGCGCTCGATGTCGCCGCCGGGCACCGCGTACTGGAGATCGGCACCGGCAGCGGGTGGAACGCGGCGCTGCTCGCCGAGCGACTCGGCAGCGCGAACGTCACCTCCGTCGAGGTCGACGAGGCGCTGGCGAAGAGGGCCGCGAAGGTCATCGAGGCGGCGGGTTACCGCCCCGACGTCGTATGGGGCGACGGTGGGCGCGGCTGGGAATCCGCGGCGCCCTACGACCGGATCATCGCCACCTGCGCGGTGCGCCGCATCCCCCACGCCTGGGTGCGGCAGACCACCGTGGGCGGGATCATCGTCGCGCCGCTGGCCGGGGATTTCTGGTCCGGAGCCCTGGTACGGCTCGAGACGACCGCGGGCGGCACGGCCCGCGGCCGGTTCATCGGAGGCGCCAGGTTCATGCCGATGCGCTCCGAACGCCCCCGACCGGACGCCCCCGTGGACAGCGGCACCGGCCGACGCGGCAGCCCCGGCCCACTCCCGCTGGACGCGCCGGCCGACCTGGGCTTCGCCCTCTTCGCGGGCGCGCGGCTGCCGGGCGTGGTCATGGCGGACGGGACGCAGGACGGTACGTACCAGGTGTGGCTCCACGACCGGGAGGGTTCGGCCGCCACCGTCAACGCCCAGGAGACGTGGCAGTACGGTCCCCGCGACCTGTGGCAGGAAGTCACGGCGGTATACGACGACTTCGTCGCCGCCGGAAGCCCGGGCGCCGACGTTTTCGCGCTGACGGTGACCTCCGAGGGCCAGCAGGTGTGGCTGCCCCCTGACTCACAGGGCCGCTGACAGTTCCTCGCGCAGCCCCTCCAGGGCGGTGTGGTCGTCTTCCGTACCGGTGTGCGGGGCGGTGAACCAGCGCGCGTACTCGTCGATCTCGGACAGCCGCCAGTCGAGCGCGAACAGCTCGACCATCGCGGGGTCGGCCTGCAGGCGGTCGCCCGCGCCCGCGGTGAGGAGGTCGGCGTAGTCCCGTTCGCGGGGCGCGAGGGCCAGCGACTCCCAGTCGACCAGCCGCAGCCCGTGGGCGGCCACGACCTGGTTGTCGTTGTGCGGCTCGCCGTGGGTCGGCACCCAGGAGTCCTGGTGGGCGAGGGCGAGGTCCGCGAGTTCGTGGTACCGGCGCGTCCATCGCGCGATCGCGTCAGCGTGGTCGGCGAGCGCGGTGCGGGCCTGCTCCGCCAGCGGCCCGGACGCCCAGGGCCGGGCGGTGCGGGTCCGCAGCGTGTCGGCGAACCCGGGGCCGACGCGCGGGGCCCACCGTGACAGGCCGTCCGGTGGCGCCGCGGCGTGCAATGCGGCCAGTGCGGCGAGGACCGCCCGGACGTGGCCGGGTTCGCGCGCCTCCTCCTCCGTCGGGGTCCGCCCCTCCAGCCACGGCGTCACGCTGAGCACCCCGGCCCCGACGTCGACCGTGAACCGCCCGGACCGGGCGGGCAACGGCGCGCACACCACGTGCAGCCCGGCCCCGGCCAGCGACGCGGCCCCCGCGTAGGCGGCCTCCAGCGACGCGGCGGTGTGTCGGGGCTCCAGTTGGTCCAGCGTGACGAACAGCGTCGTCCCACCACCGGCCACCTGCCAGTGGTGCGCGCCGAACCCCCAGGGCAGGTGGTCCACCTCGGCGGCCTCGGGCAGCCAGTGCGCGGCTACCGCGCGCGCGACCGCGTCGTCACTGATGAAAGAGGGACGGGAAAGCACAAGGTCTCACCCTAGAAACCGCGCGGGCCGCCGTCACCGGATTTTCGGCGGACGACGCCGGGACGGCGTGTGAGGCGGTCTTGCGAGTCACCCCACCACTCCCGAAACTGCTCGCCGAGGGGCACACCGGCAGGGGGAGAGACGCGATGGCGACACGACGAGGACGTAGACGAGCCTTACGCCGCAGGGCCTGGCCCACCGGCGCCGCACTCCTCTTCATCCTGGCCCTGAACTGGGACACGGTGTGGCCGTACGTCGTCGGCGTGACCCTCGTGGCACTGCTCGGTGGTACCGCCTGGTGGCTCCGTACGACGCACCGCACCACGGTCGCCGGACATCGCGCCTGGCAGGCCGAGGAGGAGAACAAGGCGCGCGAGCGCTCCATGTCCGAGGTCGACGCCATGACATGGCAGCGCTTCGAGCGATACGTCGCGGAGCTGTGCCGCCGCGACGGCTGCACCCAGGTCATCGTCTCCGGCAAGTCGGGCGACCTGGGCGCCGACGTCATCGGCCTGATGCCGGACGGCCGGCGGCTGGTGGTCCAGTGCAAGCACTACGCGCCGCACCGCACCGTATCGAGCGGGGACATGCAGAAGTTCCTGGGCACCGCGAAAGCCGAACACGGCGCGGACGTCGCGATCTTCGTCACCACGGCCACCTTCACCCGCGCGGCCCAGGCCCTCGCCACCAAGCACGACATCCTCGCCCTCCACCGCAACCTGCTCGGCGCCTGGGTCAGGGGCTCCACCCTGCAGTCCCTGATCCCCCTCAACGGCGCGGGCAGCGGCGGCCCGCCACGCGGACGCCGGGCGAGGTCACAAGCGTTTCGACGCTGAAGTTCGGCCCGGACGCCCCTCTGCTGAGGCATTGTCAGTGCAGACAGCACAACTTTAGGTTGGCGATCAGATGATGCCGACGAGACAAGGGCGAGGAGGAGTCCGATGCCATGAACAGACGAGGGCTGGACCGCGACGGAGTGATCGCACGCGAAGGCGCACTGGACCGAGTACCGGTAGCGTTCATCCCCATCGTCGATGCCGCACGCACTCATATCGCCGATACGTTCGATCCAACGCGCCTGCACAGCGCCTACCTCTATGGCAGCATCCCCCGCGGCACCGCCACACCCGGCGTCTCCGACCTCGACCTTCAGCTCGCCCTCGATGACGAGCCCACCGAAGCCGACCGCGCTGACGCCAAAACGATCGAGGCCACACTCGACCAGACCTTCCCCCAGATCGATGGCGTCGGAATCCTGCTGACGAGCACGCGGGTCCTGCTCAGCGATCTCGAACGTCACGACGCCGGATTCTTCATCGCCTGCCTCTGCACCCCGCTTCTCGGCCCCGACCTCGCGGAACAACTGCCCCGTTACCGCCCCACGGCCACCCTCGCGCGCGAAACCAACGGCGACCTCGCCCGCGTACTCCCTCGCTGGCGCGCCAAAGCCGCCGAAGCCGTCACGGACGCCGATCGCCGGACCCTCAGCCGTCTCGTCGGCCGTCGCCTCGTCCGCACGGGATTCACCCTGATCATGCCCCGGTGGGGTGGCTGGACCAGCGACCTCGACCAGTCCGCCGAACTCTTCGGCCGCTACTACCCCGAGCGCGTCGAACAGATGCGCATCGCCGCGTCCACCGGCCGCGCGCCCTCCCCCGACCCGGCGGTGCTCGGGATGCTCATCAACGACCTGGGTCCCTGGCTCGCAGCGGAATACACAGCCGTGCACGGCGAGAAAGCCCCACGACCCTGACGGCCCAGACCATGATTGCCTGAGTCGTTGTCCGTACTGGTGGAACAGCCCTAGGTTGGCGGGCAGACGATCCGACTGGGACAAGGACGAGGGGGACTCCGTAACACATGGCTCGCACTCGATGGCAACCGCCGGAGAGCCTCTTCAACGCCGCGAATCGTGTGGTCCGGCCGCTCCTCCGGTCCCGGCTGCATCCGCTCGTGAGCGGTCGGCTCATGCTGCTCACTTACGAGGGCGCCAAGTCCGGGCGCACCTACGCGATTCCGGTGGCCTACTACCGATGGGATCCGGACGAGGTGTGGGCGTTCGGCGCGCGGACCGGCTGGATGAGCAACTTCCGGTCCCCTCGCGCCGTACGTCTGCTGCTGCGTGGCCGCGACGTACGGGCCGAGGCCACGGCCGTCGAGGACCGGGAGCAAGTGGCACGCCTGCTGGAGGAACTCGTCCAGCGCAAGGGCCCCGGCGCGATCCGGGACCCGTACGCCGGGCTGCCCCGTGACCGTCACCCCTGGCACGAGGAGGCGCTGGCCGCGGCGGACCGGCTGCGCATCGCGCGCTTTCGCCTGTCGGCCAAGCCCTGAAGGTCCTCAGGCCCGGTCGAGGCGAAGCCGCTCAGCCCTCGGCAGCCCCGCCACCACCAAGTCGTACGAGTCCTCGATCAGCTCCCGGACCAGCTGGTCCGGAAGGTCGCCATCCACCGTGACCGTGTTCCAGTGGCGCTTGTTCATATGCCACCCCGGCACGATCAGCCCCGGGTGGTCACCCCGCAGCCGAATCGCGACCTCCGGCTCGCACTTCAGATTCACCGTGAGCGGACGCGCGTCCAGGGTCGACAGCGCGAATATCTTGCCGCACACCTTGAAGGCCGAGACCTCCGGCACCCGCGGGAAGGGAAACTCCTCCGCGGCCGCGTTGAAGGACACACAAAAGGACCGCAGCTGCTCGGGGGTCACTCCAGGTCTCCTCGATCTCGAATCTCAACGGATGGCCACGGTGACGGCCTCTGCCCCATCCTCCACCATGTGCATCCACGCATGGATGAGCCCTCAGCGAGCGGCCGTGCAGACTGCTCCGTATGGAGGTCATCGAGGTATTACCGAGCCTGCGCATGCTCCGCTTTCCCGTGGGGGCGGCCTATCTGTGGCGCGACGGCGACGAGCTGACCCTCATCGACACCGGGACGGCCGACTGCGCGGCGGAACTCGAAGGAGCGCTGGACGGTGTGTTGCGGCGGATCGTGCTGACGCATTGGCACGAGGACCACACCGGCTCGGCGGCCGAGTTGGCCGACCGGCACGGAGCGGAGGTGGTGGCGCATCGGCTGGAGGCTCCGGTGATCCGCGGAGAGGAGGTCGGGGCGCCACCGGTGCTGGAGGAGTTCGAGGTGCCGATCAAAGCGGCCCTCCCACCGCTGCCGCCCGCTCCGCCGTGCCGAGTGGACCGCGAGGTCGAGGACGGCGATGTGCTGCCGTTCGGCGGCGGGGCGGTGGTGGTCGCGGTGCCCGGACACACGGACGGCTCGATCGCACTCCACCTGCCCGGACCGAAGGTGCTGTTCACCGGCGACGCGGTCGCCAACGTCGGCCACACCATGCTGGGCGTCTTCAACACCGACCGCGCCCGGGCCATCGAGTCGCTGCACCGACTGGCCGAGCTCGACGCCGACACGGCGGCATTCGGCCACGGCGACCCGATCCCCCACGGCGCGGGGGCGGCCCTGCGAGGAGCGTCGGCCGCAGCCACGTGACGCTCGCGGAATCGGGAAACCCCAAGCCGGGCCCCTTCGGGCCGGGTGAGGGCACTCGTCGTGTCAAGGAAGCGCGACGGCCCTCACCGGATTGAGGGCCGATCGACCGTACCCGCCAGGGCCCCGGGGGTACCGTTCTGAGTGTCTAGGTCAGGACGGAGTTCAGCATGCCACCGAGCAATGAGGAACACATCGGCGCGCGGATCGCGGACTACCGGAAGCTGCGTCAACTCACACAGACCGCCCTCGCGCAACGAGCGTTCCTCTCCCGGGGCACGATCGCCAAGGTGGAACGGGGTCTGGCGCCGGCCACGCCCTCTGTCGTAGCGGCCGTCGCGCGAGTCCTCCAGGTCGACATCGCCGTACTCAACGGGCAGCCGTACATGTCCGAGTTGCAGCAGGATCATCTCGACCGTCTGATCTCCCCATTGTCCGAGGCGCTCGACATGTACGACCTCGGGCCGGACCCCCACGTCGTCCCCAGGCCCATCGACCAGGTAGAGAGCGACGTACGGGCGCTCTGCGACGGGGCCTCAGCCACCGAGTACAAGGTCATCGGCTCGAAGCTGCCTGGTCTGCTCGGCGAACTCACCACCATGGTCAGCCTCCTGTCGCCGGGTGAGGGCTACCGGCGCGCAGCGTCGTCGCTGAGCTGGTGCTACTGGGTCGCCTACGAGTTCGCCTACCGGGTCGGCTACCACGACCTGGCTTCCATCGCACTGGAACGGATGGGCTGGATGGCAGAGCAGGCACAGGACCCGCTGCTGCTCGCCATCCGCCTGAACAAACGGTCGAGCATGCTGCTCCGGCGAGGCAACAATCAGATGTCGCTGCAGGTCATCACCCGCGGCCACCGGCTCATCGACCAGGTCGAGCGGCCTGGATCCGTGGAGGCCCTGGCGGTGGCCGGAAGCCTGCACCTCGCGTCGGCCATCGCGGCCGCGCAAGCGCGCGACGCTGACGCCGTCACCGGATACATGGGCCTCGCCCGCGAGACGGCCAAGAAGATCGGCCGGGACGTGCCGGACGTCTACTGGTCGTCGTTCGGGCTGACCAACGTGCAGCACTTCGACGTCGCGACCAACGTGGAATTGGGCGAACTCGGCGAGGCAGTGAAGCTGTCGAAGAAGCTGCACTTCCCGGACACACATCCGCGGATGCGCGTCGGCCGGTACTACATCGAGATGGCCCGGGCCTACGCACAGATGGGGAAGACAGAACCTGCTGAGCGATTCCTGGTGCGGGCGCGCCGCGTCGCTCCGCAGCAGGCCCGGTATCACCCGCTCATGCGGGAGACGATCGGCGTCCTGGTGCGCCGTCAGCGGCGGGCGCCCGAGTCCCTGTCCTCGTTGGCTGCATGGGTCGGCATGTAGCACCTCCGAGGGGCGCCATTGTTCCGTATCCGGGAACACTGACGACCCCGAAAGTCGACACGATGTGACGGTAAGTGAACAGCACGTTGCATAGAGTCGACCATGACCACCAGAGCCGAGCAGTGGACACCGCCGAACGGGCCAGACCCCGAGGCCTTACCGACAGGCTGGTGGTGGGACGCCGTGCGGGTCGCGGAGGAGGTCGGCGAAGGCGCCCTCGACATCCTCGGCGATCAGTCTGGTGCCGTCACCAAGGACCGCTGCAACACCCTCGACTGGCTCATCGCACCCGGCACGGCAGCGTCCTGGAACCTGCGCGGAGTCGACGTCCTCACCCGAACCGAAGGCGTCGCCACCTACCTCGGCGTGCCCCCGGCAGACCGGCTGACCCGCCCCGGCTCGTACTGGCGGGTCCCGTTCACCCGCGGCCGGTACCTCACCGACCCGCACCTGCTGTACAAGGCACTGGTCAGCATCCTGCTCGCCGAGCCCGGTGAGGGCCAGGAGGGCGACCGGTGATGCCTCAGGTCTGCGCCCGCTGCCAGACGACCACCCGCGAGCCGGTCGTCGTCGCGATCGAGCACGGCGCCAGCGTCGGCGGCCGTACCCTGTACGCCTGCCCCGGCTGCGCGCCCACCTTCCCCAAGCAGCGCAACCCGTTCCCCGTCAGGCGGCAGCAATGACGACCCGCCAGCAGCTCGCCACGACCGCGGCCGACCTCGACCCGGCCACGCTCACCCGCGAACAATTTCCGCCCGAGCCGACGCCCTGGGGCCGGTTCCTCGACCACGCCATGGACTGCGCCGACTGCCGGGAGGGTGAGCGGTGCAGCCCCGGGGACGAGCTGCGCCACGCGGTGCGGGCGGTCCTCACCGCCGCAGCGCCATGACCAGGCAGACAAGCCCCCGCCCCGGACGCGCGCTTTCACGGCCAGCGACCGGGACGGAGACCGTGCACCACCCCACTCACGGAGAGGAAGGCACATGCGTGACATTACTGCGTTACTCGACCGGCTACAGCGGGCCGAGGTCATCGGGACCGTCCTGCGCAACAACCCCGGCATGGACGACGGACTGGCAGCGCGGATCGTCGACGAGGCGGTGAAGTTCGTCGCCGCCGCGGCGGGGGCGCACCAGCATCTCGCCCCGTCCCGGGTCGTGGATGAGGGGTGGCACGCGCTGATCCTGCACACCCGCACGTACCGCCAACTGTGCGAGCGCGTCGGCACCTTCGTCCACCACATCCCGGAGGCACCCGACCCGGAGCAGCGCGACCCCGATGCGCTGACGCGGACCCAGCAGCGCATTGCCGAGGCCGGGTTCCCCGTGGACGACGCGCTGTGGCTGGCGCCCACGGAACAGAGCATCCCGGTCGCGGCCCGCTGCCAGCACTCGGACGACGGCGGGCCGATCGTCATCATCCCCAAGCCCAAGGGCTGACGCGCGTAGGCTGCGGGCCGGAAAGGAGGACACCGATGGAGTGGATCGACCCGAAGTACGCCGAGCTGGTCGCGGCCATGCGACGGGCCGAGGCGGACGCCTCCGAACAGGATCCGTCCGAGGCCCGGCCGGTCCGGGGGTTCATCGTCCCCGACATTGGTCCCGGCCCGCGGCCGCGCTGAGCTGAGCCCCACCCAGCCCTGCCGACGGCGTCTGAATGTCAACTGCCCCGGACCATGATCGCTCCAGGGGCGTTGTTGATGTCAACAGCAGATGTCGAAGACCCCCAACCGACACCGGCTGGGGGTCTTCGCACTGGTGGGCGCAGACGGATTCGAACCGCCGACATCTGCCTTGTAAGGGCAGCGCTCTACCGCTGAGCTATGCGCCCTGGGAGAGCTGTCAGCCTACCTTGTTCGCGGGGTGCCGCCGCAATCCGGTTGCGGCGCCGGTCGTGGCGGCGGTCGTGGCGGGAAGAAGGCCGGCGACGCGAACCGTACCGACCTCTGTGTTCGTCCCTGGTGGGTGGGAGAATGACATTCGGGCCCGGGCGATCCATTGGGAGAGGGAAGTGGCGGCGACACCTGCGCGGCGGTGGTTCGGGGGACGCGGGGAGAGCCAGCGGGCGGAGGCGCAGGCGGCGAAGGATGCCGCGGCGGCCGCGTTCTATGAGCTGGACACCGCGCAGCGGGATCTGCGGATCTCGATAGAGACGATCACGGCGGTGGACGACTCCCCCGCTGCCCGCCGGGCCGCCGCCGACTTCGCGGCGCTCGGGCAGCGGATCGACCAGGTCAGCCATGACTACATCAGCGCGGTGGACGCGCACGACCTGGACCATGACGGTCTGGACGCGGCGGCCGCCGGGCGGGCGCGGGCGGAGCTGACCCGGGCCCGGGACGAGCTGCGGCGGACCAAGGCGGATCTGGACCGGTTCGGGCAGGGGCTGGGGCCGCTGCTGCAGCAGGCCGAGACGCAGCTCGCGCGGCTGGCGCCGGCGGTGGAGCGGGCGCGGCAGGCGCTGCTGGCGGCCACCAACGCGCTGGACGAGGTGCGCGGCTCCGGGCTGCGGGCGGACGATCTGGCGGCGCGGCTGGCGGCGCTGGCGCCCGAGCTGACCAAGCTCAACCAGGGCGCCGGGCAGCACGGCGTGCAGGAGACCATCCGGCGCGCGGACGATGTGCTGCGGCGGGCGGAAGCCGTTCGCGGGGAGGCGGAGCGGCTGCCGGAGCGGGCGGCCGAGATAGACCGGCGGCTGGTGTCGCTGCGGACCCGCGCCCAGGCGATCACCACCCGGGCCGCCGGGGTGGAGCCGGTCCTCAGCGAGCTGCGCCGCCGCTACAGCGCGGCCTGCTGGCAGGACCTGCAGTCGGTGCCCGGGCAGGCGGCGCGGGACGTGGCGCAGGCCGAGGCGAAGCTCGGCGAGGCGCGGACGGCGCGCGAGGAGCAGCGCTGGCCGGACGCCACGGCCCTGCTCAGTACGGTACGGGCGCTGCTGAACAGCACGGACGAGGCGGTGTCGGCGGCCGGGGACCGGTTGCGGCGGCTGGACGAGGTGTCGTTCAACCAGGACAAGGAGATCGAGCGCACCCGGTTCGCGATCCGCGACGCGCAGCGGCTGGCGATGGCCGGGCGCAGTACCCCCGACCCGCGCCACGCCCGCCCGCTGGACGACGCGGTGGGGCGGCTGGAGCGGGCGATCGCGGGGCTGGAGGGGCGGCACCCCGACTGGTGGCACTTCCTCACGGAGACGGAGGCGGTCCGGCAGACCGCCGCCCGGGTCGTGCAGGAGATCCGTGACGACCTCGGGGGCGGGCACTGAGGCCGGTCGCGGCGTACGGGCCGGGAATCGGGGACTGCGGGGTGGTCGGGGTGGTTATGCTCCTGACATGCCTCGCTACGAATACCGCTGCCGCGCCTGCGGGACCACCTTCGAGCTCAACCGGCCCATGGCCGAGTCCTCGGCACCCGCCTCGTGCCCGGACGGGCATGACGACACGGTGAAGCTGCTGTCGACCGTCGCCGTCATGGGCGGCTCGGCCTCCTCCTCGGCACCGGCGGCGCCCGCCGGCGGTGGGGGCGGATGTTGCGGTGGCGGGTGCTGCGGCTGATCCTGGGAGGTACGTCATGGGGGTGCGTAAAACGGCACGCACTCCCGCGTACCCACCGGGTACGGCCTCGCCGGTTAGGAGGCCGACATGGCTACCGGCCGTCCCTCCCCCATCGGTCCGCACCCCGCGGGTTCCGCGCGGCATTTTCCGGAGCGGATCGGCGGGCACACCAAGCTGGATGAGCATCTGCCGGTCGACCACAGCCTGAGCAGGGTCTACCGCCTCGGTGCGGGGCTGATGGGGCTGGTCCTGGTCGCCTTCGGCATCCTCGGCCTGACCGACAACATCGGGTTCTTCGACATCGGCGGCGCGACCGCCGCCGGGCTGAACACCAACGGCGCGCTGAGCGTGCTGTCCATCGCCATCGGGGCGCTGCTGTTCATCGGCATGGTCATCGGGGGCAACTTCGCCTCGACGCTCAACATGGTCCTCGGGCTGCTCTTCCTGCTGAGCGGATTCATCAATCTCGCGGTGCTGGAGACCAGCTTCAACTTCCTGGCCTTCCGGCTGCAGAACGTGCTGTTCAGCTTTGTGGTGGGCCTGATGCTGATGTGGTTCGGGATGTACGGGAGGGTCAGCAGCAAGCTGTCGCACGACAACCCGTACTGGATCTCCCGCCACCCCGAACAGGCCCAGCGCGAGGCCCGGGCGCGCGAGGTCATGGCCGCCCGGCGGCGGGCCGCGGAGGCGGGCGCGGGACAGTCCGTGGCCCCCGGCGAGCCCGCACGGCCCGGGGGCCCAGAGGGAAGGCCGCCCGGGAAGTGGGGGAAGCTGGACCGGGCGCCGGAGGACGCGGCCCCGTCCGGGCCACGCCGCCCCCACCGGCACTGGCCCCGCCGCCACCGCGCCGAGCGGTAGGCCGGCGGCGGCAAGCGGCAGGTCAGCGGCGGGCGACCGGTCAGCGACGGCGAGCCAGGGTCAGGCCATCGGCGATCGTCAGCATGACCGCCTCCATGCGGTCATCGGCCGCCACATGGTCGTTGAAGGACCTGATCGCGGCGCCGCCCCCGGTGGCTTCCGGGTCGACGACGGCCCCGCCGTAGAAGACGTTGTCCGCGACGATCAGCCCGCCCGGGTTCAGCCGCGGCACCAGCTCCTCCCAGTACGGGATGTAGTTGGCCTTGTCCGCGTCCAGGTAGGCGAGGTCGATGTGCGGCTCGGCGGGCATCGCGCGCAGGCTGTCCAGGGCGGGCGCGATCCGCAGGTCGATGCGGTCGGCGACGCCCGCCTTGGCCCACGCCTCCCGGCCGTACGCGGTCCACTCGTCCGATACGTCGAGGGCGACCAGCGTGCCGTCGGCGGGCAGGGCCCGCGCCATGGACAGCGCGGAGAAGCCGGTGAAGGTGCCGACCTCGACGATGTGACGGGCGCCGGTCAGCCGGACGAGGAACGCCAGCAGCGGCCCCTGCTCCTCGGCGGACTGCATCCCGGCGTACTGCGGCAGCTTCGCGTGCGTCACGTCGACCAGTTCGCGCTGCACGGGGTCGAGCGGCGGATTGTGGGCCAGCATGTAGCCGTACAGCTCGCTGGTGATCGGGGTGCTCTTGGTCTCGGCCATGATTCAGTCTCTCTCCATGCGGGTCCGGACCGCTCCCCTATTTCAGGTTCCCAGGTAGCGCAGTACCGCCAGCACGCGGCGGGAGTATCCCGAGCTGCCGGGCAGTTCGAGCTTGTCGAAGATCGCGTTGATGTGCTTCTCGACGGCGCTGCGCGAGACGTGCAGCCGCTGGGCGATCGTGGCGTTGGCGTGGCCCTGGGCCATCGCGTCGAGGACGTCGCGTTCGCGCGGGGTGAGCCGGGCGAGCGGGTCGGTGTGGGTGCTGCGGGACAGCAGCCGGCGGACGACCTCGGGGTCGAACGCGGCGCGGCCCGCGGCGACCCGCTCGAGGGCGTCGAGGAACTCGTCGACCTGGACGACCCGGTCCTTGAGGAGGTAGCCGACGCCCTCGCCCGGGCCGCTCAGCAGCTCGGTCGCGTACCGCTTCTCGACGTACTGCGACAGGACGAGCACGCCGATCGCCGGGTGCCGCCGCCGGATCTCCAGGGCGGCCCGCAGCCCCTCGTCGGTGTGGGTGGGCGGCATGCGGACGTCCACGACGACGGCGTCCACGTCCGGGGTCCGGTCCACGGCCGCGATCAGCGCGGTGCCGTCGCCGACCGCGGTCACCACCTCGTGGCCCTCGTCGGCGAGCAGCCGCACCAGGCCCTCGCGCAGCAGGGTCGAGTCGTCGGCGAGGATTACGCGCAAGGGGGCAGGCATGGCAGCTCCGCGGTGATGGTGGTGGGGCCGCCGGGCGGGCTGGCCACCCGGAGCCGGCCGTCGAGCGCGGCGGCCCGGCGCGCCAGGCCGAGCAGACCGCCGCCCGCCGGGTCGGCGCCTCCGGTGCCGTCGTCGGTGATCTGTACGCGGAGGGTGCCGGCAGGATCATGCGTCAGCGCGACGTCGATACGGGACGCGCCCGAGTGCTTGACCGCGTTCGTCACGGCCTCGGAGACGACGAAGTACGCGACCGTACGGACCGTCGTGCCCGGCTCCGCCGCCAGGCCGTACGCCAGCCGGACCGGGATCGCGGACCGTTCGGCCACCCCCTCCAGCGCCACCCGCAGCCCGGCCTCGTCCAGCGCGGCCGGGTAGACGCGCCACGCCACCTCGCGCAGGTCGCTGAGGGCCTGGCGGCTCTCCTCGTGGGCCTGGACGAGCAGGGCGTGCGCCCGCTCCGCGTCCTGGCTGCGGCGGGCCCGGCCCAGCAGCATGCCGAGCGCGACGAGCCGCTGCTGCACCCCGTCGTGCAGATCGCGTTCGATGCGCCGCCGCTCCTCGTCCACGGCGTCCACCACCCCGGCGCGGCTGGCGGCCAGCTCCTCGATCCGGTGGTGCAGGGCGTCCTGGGGGCTGGGGCCGAGCAGCTGCCGCGCGAGCAGCCCCTCCCAGGACGCGACCGCCACGACGCCCTCGGCGGCGAGGATGAACAGGACCACGCCGCCGATCCCGGTCGTGACCAGGTCGAACCAGTGGTCGCCGCCGAGCACCGGCACGCCCCACAGCAGCAGCGAGCCGAATCCGGCGCCGATCGCGGCCAGCGCCGGGACCACGCCGCCGAGCAGGCCCAGTGCCCAGCGCGTGGCGAGGTAGCGCAGCGCCTGCTCACCGCCGTAGTCGGGGGTGATCTCGGTGCCGAGGAAGCGGGCCAGCTTGCGGCGTTCCGCCTCGGTGAGCCACCGGGCGGTCGCCGTCAGCGGGCGCAGCGCGCGGGTGCGGGCGCGCGGCCGGGGGGTGACGCACAGCAGGACCAGCCCCGTGGCCACGGTGAACAGCAGCTCGGCCACGGCGGTGCCCGCGCCGATCAGCAGCCCGCCCACCAGCCGCAGCCCGCGCCGTAACCACGTCGACCGCGCCTTCCCCATGGACCGCAACGCTAGCCGTCACCGCCCACCCGCACACTGAGGATTTCCGCAGGGTGTGGGTGCGGTGCGGACCCGTACGACCGGGCGGGCCGCCTCATGGTCCGGCGGGGCGCCGATTCCTAGCGTTCCGTGGCATGACCGATCGCATCACCGACTGGGCCACCGGCCTCATGGACGCCCTCGGGGCGCCGGGCGCGGGCGCCGCCATCGCACTGGAGAACCTGTTCCCGCCGCTGCCCAGCGAGGTGATCCTGCCGCTCGCCGGGTTCGCGGCGGGTCAGGGGCGGATGAACCTGTACGCCGCGCTGCTGTGGACCACGGCCGGTTCGGTCCTCGGCGCGCTCGCCCTGTACGGGGTGGGCGCGCTGCTCGGCCGGGACCGGACCCGCGCGATCGCCGCGCGGCTGCCGCTCGTCAAGGCGGCCGATGTCGACCGGACCGAGCGGTGGTTCCAGCGGCACGGCACCAAGGCGGTCTTCTTCGGCCGCATGATCCCGATCTTCCGCAGCATGATCTCGGTACCGGCCGGCATCGAGCGGATGCCGGTCCCGGTCTTCCTCGCCCTCACCACCCTCGGCAGTCTGATCTGGAACGCGGTCTTCGTGCTGGCCGGTTACGCGCTCGGCGACAACTGGCACCGGGTGACGGACTACGTCTCGGTGTACTCCAGGGCCGTGCTGGGCGCCGCCGCGCTCGCGGGGCTCGGCTTCGCCGCCACCCGGTTCGTCAGGCTGATCAGCCCCGGCCGCGGGAAACGGCGCGGATGACCTCGCGGCGGGCCTTGGCCCAGTGGAGGGAGGCGTGTTCGGACAGGGCGCGGGCGATCGCCTCGCCCGCCGCGACGCCCTGTTCCTCGACGGCCGTGACGTGCGGTGCCGTCCAGCCCTCGGTGGCCAGTTCGCCGTGGCCGGGGCGCCAGGCGTGGTCGGCGGCTTCCAGCAGGTCGGCGTCGAGGAGCGAGTCGCCCGCGGTGAGCACCTCGTCCGCGCCGGTGCGGCGCTTGATCTCGGCGACGGCCGCGCTCTTGGTGAGCGGCTTCGGCACGGCGTAGATCTTGCGGCCCTGGAGCGAGACGGTCCAGCCGCGCGGTTCCGCCCACACCTCCAGCTCCTTGACGTACTCGTCGGGCAGCAGCTTCCGCTCGACGACGAGATACGCGAACAGGTCCTCCGCGACCCGCTCCTTGAGCAGCCAGGCCGGGTCGGCGGTGGCGGTGAGGTGGGCGCGGACCTCCTCCAGCGGGGCGCAGCAGTCGGCCAGGGCGCCGCGCACGCCGGCGTGCCACTCGGGGTCGGACTCGCCGTCGACGAGCAGATGGCCACCGTTCGCGCAGATCGCGAAGCGGGGGGCCGGGCCGGGGAGCCGTACGCGCCGGTACTGCTCGCGGGTACGGGTGGTCGTCGGTACGAAGACGGACGTACGGGCCAGCTCCGCCAGCAGCCCGGCCGCGGTCTCCGTCAGGTACGACAGCGGTTTGCCCTCGTACACCTCGACGCACAGCAGCCGGGGCGCCTCGGCATCGGGCATGGTGAGGCCGAGCGCCGCCGCCGAGTAGATCAGCGTACGGTCGAGATCACTTGCCACCAGAACGGTCATCGGGCCGCCTCCACCGCAACTGTCGATATGTTCATCTCGCCGCCACCGCCTTGCCGTCCGCGCCCGTGGCGCCTCGTGTGTAGCGCGGGTGGATCAGCCCCACGCAGGTGTACGGCAGGCCGTCGGTCTCCTCGACCGGCACCCCCCGCTGCTCGGCGAGCAGCCGTACGTGGTCCAGGTCCGCGCCCGCGCCCCGCTTGGCGAGGATCTTCCACGGGACACGGCGCAGCAGCACGCGCGTCGTCTCGCCGACGCCCGGTTTGACGAGGTTGACGTCGTGGATGCCGTACTCCTCACTGATCCGCTCGACGGCCCGCCACCCCTCCCAGGTCGGGGTGCGGTCGGCGGCGGCCAGCTCCTTCGCGTCGGCCGCCACGCCGTCGGCGACCTCCTCGAAGCGGGCCGTGATGGCGTCGAGGAAGGCGCCGGAGAGGTCCACGTCGGCCAGCTCGCGGTAGAACTTCGCGCCGTGGAAGTCGTCCGGCCCGACGAGGTCGGCGCGGAGCACGGTGCGCGATATCAGCCCGGAGACGGTGGAGTTGAGGCACGCGGAGGGGACGAGGAAGTCGTCGCGGGTGCCGTAGGTGTCCACGCAGCGGCCCGGGTCGGCGAGGACCGCGATCCGCGGGTCGAAGTCCGGGTACGGGGCGAGGGCGTCCGACAGCTCGCGGGTGATCGCGCCCTTGCCCGTCCAGCCGTCGACGAACACCACATCGGCCGGGTCGTGGTGGTCGGCCAGCCAGCGCAGCGCGGCGGTGTCGATGCCGCGGCCGCGCACGATGGAGACCGCGTAGTGCGGCAGGTCGAGACCGTGGGCGTGGCGCGCCCAGCTGCGCATCAGCACGCCGACGGGGGTACCGGCCCGGGCGAGCGAGACGAGGACGGGGCGCGGGGAGCGCTCGGCGAGCACGGTCTCGGTGACGGTGCCGACCGCGCGGGCGATCCGGCCCGCGGAGGCCGCGAGCGCGGCCCGGAACAGCTCCTGGTACGCCTCGCTGGGCTGGTACTCGACGGGCAGCGACTCGGCGTAGTGCGCGCCGCCGCTCTGGATGGCCTCCTCGCGCTCCTCGGTGGGGGCTTCGAGGGTGACGTGGGAGAAGTCCTGGAGCAGCCAGCCGACGTCGTCGGGGGCGTAGGACGAGAACGCTGGCCCGCGCAGGGGCTCGGGCGGCGGTTGGGGCATGGAGGCCTGCCGTTCGGGGGCGGGGGCGGGGACGGGAGCGGGGGCTGTGGGGGGCGGTACATGGGAGGGGACGACGGCCAGCAGCAGCCGGTCGGTATGCGCGGCCAGCCGCCCGAGCAGCCCGTCGGGCGCGTGCAGGGCGGGGGTGTCGGCGGCCGAGTCGACGACGGCGACGACCGCGTCGAAGCGGCGTGCGGGGTCGGCGCCGGGCGCCACGTTGTAGGCGTAGCGCGGCCCGGGGCCGTCGGCGGGGGCGTCATGGGCAGGGAAGGTGAGCGCGGTACGGATCGCGTAGCCGGGGTCGTCCACGGCCAGCACGGGCGACCGCGTGGTGGTCGAGAACCGCACCTCGGCCCCGTCGAGCACGTCGTCCAGCGCCCCGGCGAGCCGCAGCGGGGCGTACATCAGCTCCTCGAACCCGAGGACGAGCACGCGGCGGGGCGCGGCACCGGCGGCCCGGTCCGGCGCCCCGGGGGCCTCGGCGGTGTCCACCGCCGAGGCCGGTGCGGGCTCCGGCCCGGCGGGCGCGTGGGTCAGCGCCTCGGCGAGGCGTGACGCCATGGCCGGGAGCGCGGCCTCCAGGCGGGCGCGGTGGGCGGGGGTGAAGCCGTGCCGCCCGCCGTCCGGCAGGCCCGCGGGCCAGCCCAGCTCGACCCGGAGGACCTGCGGGCCGTCCGCGCCCGGGCCCCCGGCCGCCGCCGGGGCCGCCGCCGCTTCCGGCGGGGCCGGGGCGTGGGCGGCTACCAGGGCGCGGCCGCGGGGCAGGACGTCGGGCGGGAGGTGGACCGTGCCCGTCGCGGCGGAGACGAGGTCCACGCGGGCGCCCAGGTCGGAGGCGAAGGCGTCCAGGTGGGCGCGGTCCTCCGGGGAGCGCATGTCGACCAGGGCGACCACCACATAGCGGTCGCGGGGGAAGCGGCGGTGGAGGGCGGCGATGGTGTTGAGGACGGTACGGCCGGTCGAGAACTCGTCGTCCACCAGGACCAGCGGGCCGTCCGTGGCCAGCAGCCGGGGGTCTTCCGGGAGCAGCAGATGGGACGTGGCGTGGCTGTGCTCCTCCTCGAAGCCGCCCACCGTGGGCACACCCGCGACCGGGCGGCGGGTCGAGTGCAGATACGGGGCCAGGGCGAGCCCGTCCGCGACGCTGTGGCCGAGGCCGGTGGCCGTCTCGGCGTAGCCGAGGACGACGGCGCGGGCCGCCGCCTCGTCGCCCAGCAGGGCGCGCACCTCCTGGCCGAGCGCTACGCCCGCGCCGTGGACGGCGGCGGGTCGCTGGGGGACGTGCTTGCCGAGCACGTTCGATACGAGCAGATGCGCCCGCTTGGGGTTGCGCCGCAGGGCGAGGCCGAGCAGCGCGGGCAGCCGCCCGTCGCCGTCGAGCCGTACGCCGAGCCGGTCCGCGACCCACTGTCCCGACCACACCACGCTGTCTGCCTCGTTTCCACTCATAGGGGTCACGCCGTTCGTACGGTCCGCAGGCTCGCGGCCAGCAGCTCCACGAAGCTCACGTCCTCCCGGGCGACGCCGAAGACCTCGGCGCGCTGCAAGGTCCGCTCGGCCCAGGCCCGGTGGGGTTTCACCTCGTTCATCTTGTTGGTGTACGCGGAGCGCAGCACACCGCCCCCGCAGCGCTCGGGTTCGAGGATGTCCACCGCGTCGCTGAACTCCTCGTGGCTGACGACGGACAGGGCGTGCACCGGGGCGACATGGGTGGGGTGGATGCAGGTCTTGCCCTGCAGCCCGTTGGCCCGGTCCAGTTCGATCTCGCGGAGCAGCCCGTCCATGTCGTGCTCGATGAGCGCGGCGCGCAGCGATTCGGCGCGCCCGGAGAAGGGGCTGAGCCGCAACTGCGGTTTGAACATGCGCTCGTGCTGCTTGAAGTACTCCCACACCGGGCCGGTGACGGTGAATCCGGTGCCGTCGGCGCGGCCCAGCATGTTCACCACGTCGCCGATGACGGACGCGACGAGCTGGACGTCGTACGCGGTCATGTCGGGTGCCCGGCGCAGCCCGTACGCGGAGCACAGGTCGGTCACCCCGAGCCGCAGCGCCAGCACCCGCTCCCGGTATTTGTCGACGATCCGGCCGATCCCGGCGAGGGTTTCGGTGCGGGTTTCGCGGTGCATCAGCTCCGGCGACTCCAGGACCGGCATCGCATACAGCCGCCGGTTCCCCAACACCTCGGCCACCTCACGGTTTTCGGCCGATATCAGGGCCTCCAGGAACGGAACTCCGCGCTCCTCGGTGAACTTGGGCAGTACGAATCCGGACAGCAGCCGCACGGCCGGTCCGAGCCGCCGGACGAGGTCGACGATCTGCTCGGGAGCGCGGACCCGGATGAAGAGCAGCGGAAGTTCGGTGGCAACGCCGCGCCCGGCGAGATCGGCGAACTGCCGCACGAGGTTCTCCTCGGCGGCCGGCACCTCGGCGTCGTGGATCGAGTCCTCCAGGCACAGCACCATGGAGACAACGCCACGACCTGCCTGTTTGACGACGTCGTCGGCGAGGGCGGACCGGGTGGCGGGGCTGTAGAGGGTGGCGCCGAGCGCGACGGCGAGGGTCCGGGCCGGTGAGTCGACCGTGAATTCGACGGGCTGCTGATGGAAGAGGCGCGTCCGCGTCTCGTCCGGCAGATGTCCAAAATGCCGCATGTTTCTCCCCGCACTGCCGGTTCCCCACCCGGGCCACACGACCCTCGGGTGGCCGATTATCGTACGTCCGAGCCCGGGTCAAAAGTTCCCCAAGGCCGTGAAAATCACGTAACTCCTATGCGTCGCCCCGGTATCCGGCATGCCCGTCCCGCCACATCCCACCAGCACTTCCCCGCACCCCTGCGTTGTCCCCGCACCGGGCGGGAGGGCAGGATTACGGCCATGACGCACGCGATGCTGAAGGGATCGAACATCCCGCTCGAGGCCACGGCCATACGCGCGGTGCTGCGCTGGACCCCCGGCACGGACGTGCCGGACATCGACGCCTCGGCGCTGCTGCTGGGCGGGGACGACCGCGTGCGCTCGGACGAGGACTTCGTCTTCTACAACCAGCCGCGGCACCCCTCTGGCCTCGTCCGGCACCTGCCCAAGAAGCAGGCGCCCGAGGGACTGACGGACACCATCGAGGCCGATCTGACCGGGCTGGAGCCGGGGGTGCACCGGGTGGTGCTGGCGGCGTCGGCGGACGGCGGCACCTTCGGGCAGGTACGGGATCTGAGCCTGCTGCTGTACGACGCGTCGCCGTCGGCCGCCGAGGAGCCGCTGGCGATCTTCGCGGTGCTGCCGGAGACCGGCAAGGAGGCCGCGCTGATCTGCGGCGAGCTGTACCGCCGGGGAGACAGCTGGAAGTTCCGCGCGCTGGGGCAGGGCTATGAGTCCGGGCTGGTCGGGCTGGCCACGGAGTACGGCATCTCGGTGGACGACGGCGAGGGCGCCGACGCGGACCCGGACCGGAGCACCGGGCAGAGCACGGGCCAGGGCGGCGCGGAGGAGCCGGAGGCCATCGCCACGGCCGAGCCGGGCACCCCGCCGGCCCCGGCCCCGAGCCAGGCCGAGACGACCGCTCTGCCGCCGCCCCAGCCCGTGCCGCAGCCGGACCCCTGGGACCCGCAGGCGACCCAGCCGCTCGCCGCCGGCCAGGGCGCCACCCCGACCGGCGCGACGGGCGACGGCGACTACTACCTGCCGCCGCAACCGCCCGTACCGCCGCAGGCGCCGCCGCACGTCCCGGCACCGGCCTATCCGCAGCCGCCCGCCCAGCCCCCGGCGCAGCCCGCGTACGGATACCCGCAGCAGCCGTCGTACGGATACCCGCAGCCGCCCGCCTACGGCTATCCGCAGCAGGTGCAGCGGACCGGTCCGCCGCCCCCGCCGCCGCTTCCGATGCCGTTCCCGGACCCCAACTTCACCCTGCCGCCGCAGGGGCCGCAGTTCCAGAAGCGCTAGCGGCAACGGCCGGGGCCGCTCCTACACCTTCGACTTGTAGCCGCGGCCCCACTGGAGGCCCCACCCGTACAGCCGGTCCAGCTCCGCCTGGAAGCCGTACACGTACTTCACCTCGCGGCGGACGATGATCTCGCCCTTGACGTTCTCCAGCATCACCACGGCGCAGGAGCGGGCCTGCGGGGCCCGCTCGTCGAGCGCGATCTCCACCCGCGGACCGTTGCTGGGGTACAGCGTGACCATGCCGTGCGTACGGTCGAAGGCGGGGGTGCCGTCGTAGATGTAGACGAAGACGAGCAGACGCTTGATGTCGTCCTTGTGGTCCAGATTGATGTAGATCGTCTCGCCCATGCCGGAGCCGAACCGGTCATCCCCGCTGAGCTTGACGTACGGCGCCTCGTTGAGGTTGCCGAAGAAGTCGCCGAGCGGCTGGACCACGCCCTTGGCGCCGCTCTTCAGCTCGTACATGACGGCCAGGTCCAGGTCGACGTTGACCATGGCGGGCCCCTGGGCCTGCACCACCTGCGGCTTGAACATCTGCAGCGGGTGGCGCAGCAGGCTGGGCCCCTTGCTGTTGAAGTCCGAGGTGCGCATCTGCCAGGACAGGTTGATCCGCAGGTTGCCGCTGGCGGCGCCTTGTTTGGTCAGCGAGATGGTCTGGTGGCGCTTGGTCAGCTCGACCGCGCCGCTCGCGTCGCCGCTGTCGAACTCGCGCCACGCGGACCGCCCCCAGTTGCTCCAGAACGCCATCGTGCGCACCCCACCCTTCGTGGCTCCCACTGCCTCAAAGCCGCTCGACTACGACGGGGCGGCCGGGAGGTCGTACGACCTCGGCCGCCCCGCTGAGAGCGTTCCTCAAACGCCGGTGTGTCACACTCCGGCGGTCAGACTCCGGACGTGACTTCCGTCTTTTCCTCGGATCCGGCTCCGCCGCCCTGTGCATCCCGGCGGTTGCGGATGACCGAGGACCAGTACGAGGCGCCGATGAGGGCGACGCCCACCACGCCGGTGATGACCTCGTTGATCTCGTACTTGATGGTGATCAGCAGGATGGCGGCCAGCGCGCCGATGGCGTAGTGCGCGCCGTGCTCCAGGTAGACGTAGTCGTCCAGGGTGCCCTGGCGGACCAGGTAGACCGTCAGCGAACGGATGTACATCGCGCCGATGCCCAGACCCAGCGCCATCTCGAAGATGTCGTTGGTGATCGCGAAGGCGCCGATCACGCCGTCGAAGGAGAACGAGGCGTCGATGACCTCCAGGTAGAGGAACATGAAGAACGCGGCCTTGCCGGCCAGGCCGACCACCGTGGCGCCGCTGCTGCCGCGACCGCCGCCGTTCAGCTGGGCGGTCTCGGCGGGCTTCTTCTCGTCGGCCTCGTCGTCGTCCGCGCCGTCCTCGTCGTCGTCCTCTTCGAGCTTGTCCTCGAAGAATCCGGAGACCCCGTTGACGATCAAGTACGTCATCAGACCGGCGACCCCGGACAGCAGCACGGTCGCGCTCTTGTCGCCGCCGCCGTGCGCCACGTCGGTGGCGAAGGTGGTGGCGGTGATCAGCAGCACGGCCAGGGCGATGACGACCGAGAAGGTGTCCAGCTTGCCGAGCTTGGACAGCGGCTTCTCCAGCCAGCCCAGCCAGCGGATGTCGCGCTCCTCGAAGATGAAGTCGAGGAAGATCATCAGCAGGAACATCCCACCGAAGGCGGCGATCGCCGGGTGGGCGCCCGTCACCAGGTGTTCGTACTTGTCCTTGTCGTTGATCGCGAGGTTCACGGCCTCGATCGGACCCAGCTTCGCCGTGATGGCGACGATGACCACCGGGAAGACCAGACGCATGCCGAAGACGGCGATGAGAATACCGATGGTCAGGAAGATCTTCTGCCAGAAGGCATTCATCTTCCGCAGGATGCCCGCGTTGATGACCGCGTTGTCGAATGAGAGCGAGATCTCCAGGATCGAGAGGATCCCGACGATCGCGAGCCCCTTCCACCCCCAGAGGACGCCGGCCAAGGCCAGACCGATCACCGTGACGGCGAACGACCAACCAAAGGTTTTGAGGAGCACTGGCAACCCAATCCTTCTGCGTACGGTCTCCCCCGCGCCTTGTTACGCGGCTTTACGAAACGTTGACTCCGAAGTCTAGAGCGATACCCCGGAGGCCTGACGCGTACCCCTGCCCTACCGCACGGAACTTCCACTCGCCGTTGTACCGGTAGACCTCGCCGAAGATCATCGCGGTCTCGCCGGAGGCGTCCTCGGAGAGGTCGTAGCGGGCCAGCTCATTGCCGTCGGCCTGGTTCACCACGCGGATGAACGCGTTGCTGACCTGCCCGAACGTCTGGCGCCTGGCGTCGGCGTCATGGATCGAGACCGGGAAGACGATCTTGTCGACCCGCTCCGGGACCTTGGTGAGGTCGATCAGCAGCGACTCGTCGTCGCCGTCGCCCTCACCGGTGAGGTTGTCGCCGGTGTGCTCCACGGAGCCCTCGGGGCTCTTGAGGTTGTTGTAGAAGACGAAGTACTCATCGCCGAGCACCCGCCCGGACTCGCACAGCAGCGCGCTGGCGTCGAGGTCGAACGGTGCTCCGGTGGTGGAGCGCGCGTCCCAGCCCAGGCCGACGAGCACCTGGGTGAGATTCGGCGCGGCCTTGGAAAGGGAGACATTGCCTCCCTTGGCGAGCGTAACGCCCATGATCCTGGTCCCTCCCCGGGGTAGTGCGTGGTACGACGCGCATCCGGCGCCGCACTCCCGTCTGTGGACTACAGGGGTGCGGCGCCGGACGTGGCGGCCTCGGCGCGCCCGGCCGGCCGGCTCGGAGGATGTCCTGCCGGTCCGGCCGGGCTGCCGGGGCCGATTCAGACGTTGACGCCGAAGTCCTGCGCGATGCCACGCAGACCCGAGGCATAGCCCTGGCCGATGGCACGGAACTTCCACTCCGCCCCGTTCCGGTACAGCTCGCCGAAGACCATGGCGGTCTCGGTGGAGGCGTCCTCGGAGAGGTCGTAGCGGGCCAGCTCGTTGCCGTCGGCCTGGTTCACCACGCGGATGAATGCGTTGCGCACCTGGCCGAAGCTCTGCTGGCGGGTCTCGGCGTCGTAGATCGACACCGGGAAGACGATCTTGGCGACATCGGCCGGAACACCGGCCAGGTTCACCTTGATCTGCTCGTCATCGCCCTCGCCCTCACCGGTGATGTTGTCACCGGTGTGCTCGACGGAGCCGTCGGGGCTCTTGAGGTTGTTGAAGAACACGAAGTTCTGGTCGTTGGCGACCTTGCCCTCGGTGTTGGTGAGCAGGGCACTGGCGTCGAGGTCGAAGTCAGTGCCCGTGGTGGTACGGGCGTCCCAGCCCAGACCGACGACGACCGCGGTCAGGTTAGGGGCTTCCTTGGTCAGCGAGACGTTGCCGCCCTTGCTGAGGCTGACTCCCACGAGTCCTCCCAATAAGGTTCGTCAGGAGCACTGTGTGCCCCTATCTCCATGAGGTTCCCACCAGGATCAACGCGTCGATCCTAGTGAGCGGTTCCCGCCCGATACAGGCTTCCGGCTGCCCGATATCGGCTTCGCGTGCCCGTTACAGGCTTTCGAGGGCCTTGGCGTAGTCGTTCAGGTCCCGGGCGTCGGGCAGCCCGTTGACGACCGTCCAGCGGACCACGCCCTCCTTGTCGATCACGAACGTGCCGCGCACCGCGCAGCCCTTCTCCTCGTCGAAGACGCCGTAGGCGCGGCTGGCCTCGCCGTGCGGCCAGAAGTCCGACAGCAGCGGGTACTCCAGGCCCTCCTTCTCGGCGAAGACCCGCAGGCTGAAGGGCGAGTCGTTGGAGACGGCGAGCAGCTGCACATCGTCGTTGACGAACGTCGGCAGCTCATCGCGGAGCGCGCACAGCTCGCCGGTGCACACGCCGGTGAAGGCGAACGGGTAGAAGAGCAGCACGACGTTCTTCTCGCCGCGGAAGTCGGAGAGCCGGACCGACTCGCCGTGCTGATTCTTCAGCTCGAAGTCCGGGGCCTTCGTACCGACCTCTATGGCCATGGGAGCCATCCCTTCACATCAAAGAATCGACTGATCACGCCCACCCTACGCGCCGAGCCCCCCACCGAAAGGGAACGGCGGGGGGCTCGGTTGTGTAGGTCCTTCGGCCTCAGCGCTTGCCCGAACGGGCGGCCTTCGGAGTGACCAGGCGGCTGCCGGTCCAGTCCTTGCCCGCGTTGAAGCTCTTCGTCTGGGACAGGCCCGCGGTGGTCGCGGCCTCGTTGATGTCGCTCGGCTCGACATAGCCGTCACGGCCGGTCTTGGGCGTCAGCAGCCAGACCGGTGCGCCGTCGTCGATCATCTGGATGGCGTCCACCAGCGCGTCCGTCAGATCGCCGTCGTCCTCCCGGAACCACAGCACAACGGCGTCGGCCACATCGTCGTACTCCTCGTCGACGAGCTCCTGGCCGGTGATCTCCTCGATGGCCTCGCGGAGCTCCTGGTCGACATCGTCGTCGTAGCCGATCTCCTGGACCACCTGTTCGGGCTGAAAACCCAGCCTCGCGGCAGGGTTGGTCCGCTCCTCCGCGTGGTCCGCGGTCGCGCTCACGGATTGCCTCCTGTCATCTTTCATTCACTCTTCGGATCTGGGGACCCCGCGCGCGTACGCGAGGCATGGGGCGTAGTCCACACGGGCCGGGCGGATCGCGCAAGTACCCGGCCAGCGATCCCGCCCAAACGTTGACGTGTCGCCGCAACTCCCATCATGGAGGAACGACACGGAACGGCGCACCGCTGCCCGGATTACCCCGTTATGCCCAGCTTACGTGTGTGTATCGACACCCTACGCCGCCCGGAGCCGAACGGCCGTACGCAGGTGCCCCCGGACGTGGGCGTAAGGTTGCGATTTGGCCGTCGCGATGCCGACCGCACGCCGACCGGTACCGTCCGGCCCGGTGAGCGCCCCATCTCATCAGGTCTTGGTTACCCCTCGGTAGAGGTGACGTATCCCGCAACCGAGGTACACGATGGAGACCGGCGCGACAGCAGCAGAGCACGAATCCATGTGCGTGCACAGCACGACCGAAAAGCGAAGGAATAGCGTGGCTTCCGGATCCGATCGCAACCCGATCATCATTGGCGGCCTTCCCAGCCAGGTCCCGGATTTCGATCCCGAGGAAACCCAGGAATGGCTCGACTCGCTCGACGCAGCCGTCGATGAGCGAGGCCGGGAACGTGCCCGCTACCTGATGCTTCGCCTGATCGAGCGCGCCCGCGAGAAGCGGGTGGCCGTGCCCGAGATGCGCAGCACCGACTACGTCAACACCATCGCCACCAAGGACGAGCCGTTCTTCCCCGGCAACGAGGAGATCGAGCGCAAGATCCTGAACGCGACCCGCTGGAACGCGGCGGTGATGGTCTCCCGTGCCCAGCGCCCGGGCATCGGCGTCGGCGGCCACATCGCCACCTTCGCCTCGTCCGCCTCGCTGTACGACGTGGGCTTCAACCACTTCTTCCGCGGCAAGGACAAGGACAGCGGCGACCAGATCTTCTTCCAGGGGCACGCCTCCCCCGGTATCTACGCCCGTGCTTTCCTGCTCGACCGGCTGTCCGAGGACCACCTGGATGGATTCCGTCAGGAGAAGTCCAAGGCCGGTCACGCGCTGTCCAGCTATCCGCACCCGCGGTCGATGCCGGACTTCTGGGAGTTCCCGACCGTCTCGATGGGTCTCGGCCCGCTCGGCGCGATCTTCCAGGCGCGGATGAACCGCTACATGGAGGCGCGCGGCATCGCCGACACCTCCGACTCCCACGTCTGGGCGTTCCTCGGCGACGGTGAGATGGACGAGCCCGAGTCGCTGGGCCAGCTCTCCCTGGCCGCCCGCGAGGGCCTGGACAACCTGACCTTCGTCGTCAACTGCAACCTGCAGCGGCTCGACGGCCCGGTGCGCGGCAACGGCAAGATCATCCAGGAGCTGGAGTCGCAGTTCCGCGGCGCCGGGTGGAACGTGATCAAGCTGGTGTGGGACCGCAGCTGGGACCCGCTGCTCGCCCAGGACCGCGACGGCCTGCTGGTCAACAAGCTGAACACCACGCCGGACGGCCAGTTCCAGACGTACGCCACCGAGACCGGCGCGTACATCCGCGACCACTTCTTCGGTGACGACCAGCGGCTGCGCAAGATGGTCGAGCACATGACCGACGACCAGATCCTGCACCTGGGCCGCGGCGGTCATGACCACAAGAAGATCTACGCGGCGTACGCGGCGGCCAAGGCCCACAAGGGCCAGCCGACCGTGATCCTCGCCCAGACCGTCAAGGGCTGGACGCTCGGCCCGAACTTCGAGGGCCGCAACGCGACCCACCAGATGAAGAAGCTGACGGTCGACGACCTCAAGGGCTTCCGCGACCGGCTGCACCTGCCGATCCCGGACAAGGAGCTGGAGTCCGGCGTTCCGCCGTACTACCACCCGGGTCCGGACTCCGAGGAGCTCCAGTACATGCACGACCGCCGCAAGGCGCTGGGCGGCTACACGCCGACCCGCGTGGTGCGCGCGAAGCCGCTGCAGCTCCCCGGCGACAAGGCCTACGCGGCGGTCAAGAAGGGCTCCGGCCAGCAGCAGATCGCCACCACCATGGCCTTCGTCCGGCTGCTGAAGGACCTCATGCGGGACAAGGAGATCGGCAAGCGCTTCGTGCCGATCGCCCCCGACGAGTACCGCACCTTCGGCATGGACTCGCTCTTCCCGTCGGCCAAGATCTACAACCCGCTGGGCCAGCAGTACGAGTCCGTGGACCGCGAGCTGCTGCTCGCCTACAAGGAGTCGCCGACCGGGCAGATGCTGCACGACGGCATCTCCGAGGCGGGCTGCACGGCCTCGCTGATCGCGGCCGGTTCGGCGTACGCCACGCACGGCGAACCGCTGATCCCGGTCTATGTCTTCTACTCGATGTTCGGCTTCCAGCGCACGGGCGACCAGTTCTGGCAGATGGCCGACCAGCTCGCGCGCGGTTTCGTACTGGGCGCGACCGCCGGCCGTACGACGCTGACCGGTGAGGGACTCCAGCACGCGGACGGCCACTCCCAGCTGCTGGCCTCGACCAACCCGGCCGTCGTCGCGTACGACCCGGCGTTCGGCTTCGAGATCGCCCACATCGTGCAGGACGGTCTGCGCCGGATGTACGGCGAGAACAGTGAGGACGTCTTCTACTACCTCACCGTCTACAACGAGCCGATCAAGCACCCGGCCGAGCCCGAGAACGTCGACCGCGAGGGCATCCTCAAGGGCCTGTACCGCTTCAAGCAGGGCGAGTCGGGCACCCACCCGGCCCAGATCCTCGCCTCCGGCGTGGCGGTCCCGTGGGCCGTGGAGGCCCAGCGGATGCTGGCCGAGGACTGGGACGTCCGAGCCGACGTCTGGTCCGCCACCTCCTGGAACGAGCTGCGCCGCGACGCGGTGGAGGCCGAGGAGCACAACCTGCTCCACCCGGAGGAGGAGCAGCGCGTCCCCTTCGTCACCCGCAAGCTCAGCGACGTGGAGGGCCCGAAGGTCGCCGTGTCCGACTGGATGCGCGCCGTCCCGGACCAGATCGCCCGCTGGGTGCCGGGCACGTACCAGTCGCTCGGCGCCGACGGCTTCGGCTTCGCCGACACGCGCGGCGCGGCGCGGCGCTTCTTCCACATCGACGCCGAGTCGATCGTGCTGGGCGTGCTGACGGAGCTGGCGAAGGACGGCAAGATCGACCGCTCGGTGCTGAAGCAGGCCATCGACCGCTATCAGCTCCTGGACGTCACCGCGGCCGACCCGGGCCCCGCGGGCGGCGACGCGTAAGCGACACGCGACGGCGGTAAGCGAAGCGCCGGGCGAGCTGGTCCCCAGCCCGCCCGGCGCTTTCGTGTCCCTACCGCTCCCAGATCTTGAAGGCCCGGACCTGGTAGGCCGTTTCGGGGGCCCAGGAGCCGGTGGGGTAGGTGCGGAATTCGCCCGTCTCGGCGCACTCCGCGCTCTGGTACGCCGTCACCGGCCGCCCCGTGCGGTTGGCCAGGGACGCGGCCGAGGCGCCCCGCGGCAGGGGCACGCAGCTCTCGATGTCGGTGTCGGCGAGTTCATGGACCTGGCGCGCCCCCGTGAAGGCCGTCTTGTGCCAGAGGCACAGCTGCCCGGTGGCACAGCTCCCGAGCCGGGGCCCGGGCGCCGCGTCAGCGGAGGCAGAGGCGGAGGCAGAGGCAGAGGCGGAGACAGGGGCCAGGACACAGGCCAGGGCGAGGGTCGCCGTGGCGAGGACGGTCGTGCGCATGTGGATCACTCCCCGTGTGGAAATGCGGCAATACGAACGGGAGCCAGCCTGTAGGCCGGCTCCCGTCCCCACCACGGGGTCGATCAAGGTCCACCCGGATAGGGGGCTTGACCCTGAGGGGTCAGATGTGCACGCCCCCGCCGCCCGCTTCCGCGTTGTCCCCGCGCTTGGTGAGCACCGCGACCAGCGCCGCGGCCACCGAGACGATGGAGGCGACGGTGAAGGCGAGCCCCATCCCCGACACGAACGTGTCATGCGCGACGTTCGTGATCTTCCCGAGGATCTCCGGCGGGGTGCCCTTGGGCGCGGGCGTGATGCCGACCGCGACCGCGTCGGACGCCTTGGACGCCTGCTCCGGCTTCATGGGCGGCAGTCCGGCCTCGGCCCACTTGTCCGGCAGGGTGTCGTCCACCTTGCCCGCCATGATCGCGCCGAGAACGGCCGTACCGAGGCTGCCGCCGACCTGCATAGCGGCCTGCTGGAGACCGCCCGCGACACCGGCGTGCTCAAGGGGCGCGTTGCCGACGATGACCTCGGTGGCGCCGACCATCACGGGGCCGAGACCGAAGCCGAGGAGGGCGAACCACACGGACATCTCGAGCGTGCCGGTGCCGACCTCCAGCCGGGAGAGCCCGAACATGGCGACGGCGGTGAGCGCCATGGCCCCCACCAGCGGCACCCGCGGCCCGAGCTTGGTGATCAGCGCTCCGGCGATCGGCGAGGAGACGATCATCGTGGCGGTCAGCGGCAGCAGGTGCAGACCGCTGTTGACCGGCGTCATGCCGTGCACGTTCTGCAGGTAGAAGGTGACGAAGAACAGACCGCCCATGAAGCCGAAGGCCATGAGCACCATCAGCACGGTCCCGGCGCTCAGCGGCACCGAGCGGAAGATGGACAGCGGCAGCAGCGGCTCGCGGGTCTTGTTCTCCCAGAACACGAAGACGACGAAGAGGACGGCCGCCAGGCCGAGGAACCCGAGCGTCCTGGAGCTCCCCCACTGCCAGTCGCTGGCCTTGATGAGCGCCCAGATCAGGCAGAACATGGCGCCGGACAGCAGCACGATGCCGGGGATGTCGAAGGACCGCGGGGCGTTCTCGGCCCTGTGGTCCACGAGGAGGACCAGGCCGAGGACGAGGGCGAGGATGCCCACGGGCAGGTTGATGAAGAAGACGGACTGCCAGTTGACGTGCTCGACGAGCAGCCCGCCGACGATGGGTCCGGCGGCGGTGGAGGCGCCGATCACGGCGCCCCAGATGCCGATCGCCATGTTGAGTTTCTCGGCGGGGAACGTAGCGCGCAGCAGACCGAGCGCCGCGGGCATCAGCAGCGCTCCGCACAGGCCCTGCAGCACGCGGAAGCCCACGACGAGTGCCACATCGCTGGAGAAGCCGATGGCGGCGGAGGCGGCCGCGAAGCCGACGACGCCGATGAGGAAGGTCTGCCGGTGGCCGAAGCGGTCGCCCAGCTTGCCCGCGGTGATCAGCGCAACCGCGAGGGCCAGCAGATAGCCGTTGGTGATCCACTGGACGTCGGCGAGCGAGGCGCCGAGGTCCTTCTGGATGGCCGGGTTGGCGATGGCGACGATCGTGCCGTCGAGGGCGACCATCGTCACACCGATCGCGACGGTGAAGAGCGTCAGCCAGGGGTGGCCCCGCAGCCCCTTCGGGGGATCCGATATGGGAGGTTCCGGCGCCGTATCGGCGACGGTGGTCTCAGACGTCATGCTCGGAGGCTAATGTCAGCGTCTGACAATTGACAAACTGATTCATCAGCTGGTCTCTGTCGTATCGGCCACAGGTATGGTGGCCTGCCCAAACGCGACAGAAAGCGAGCACGAGAGGTGACAGCGGACGAGGCGGTGGCACCGCCACCGACCGGACTGCGCGAACGCAAGAAGCAGCGGACCCGCAGCGCGCTGGTGCGCTCGGCGCTGGACCTGTTCACCTGTCAGGGGTACGACCACACGACGGTGGACGAGATCGCGGAGTCGGTGGACGTCTCGCAGCGCACCTTCTTCCGCTACTTCGCCAACAAGGAGCAAGTGGCCTTCGCCACCCAGGACTCGGCGGAGTCGCACTTCTTCGCGGCGCTGTGCGCACGCCCCGCCCACGAGGCCCCGCTGGCCGCCCTGCGCAACGCGGTCCTCGACGCGTGGAGCACCATCGGGGACTCCATCGAGCAGCTGGTTCCGGCCGAACTCCACATGCGGATGTACCGGGTGATCGAGTCGACGCCCGCGCTGCTCGCCGTCCATCTGCGCCGCACCGCCGAGCTGGAGGAGCGGATCGCCTCGGAGATCGCCCGCCGCGAGGGCCTCGACGTCTCCGTGGATCCCCGGCCGCGACTGCTGACCGCGATGTTCGGCGGCGTGATCCAGATCGCGGGGAAGCTGTGGGGGGAGGGCGACGACGACTCCACGGACACCCTGCGGGACATCACCGCGTTTCACCTGGATCATGTGGGTCCGGCCCTCGCCGAGAACTGGCGCACCGACCAGTAAAGCCGACAAGCATCACTAAAGGCATCAAATCCGACATAAGTTTCCGTCAAAATCACGCTCTCAAACGTGATGTAAATCACGGTATTTGGCACCTGTGGGCGCGCTTCTCCTAGGGTGTCCCGCGGTGACTTCCTTCTCGGAGCTCGGTTCTCCCTCCCCCGGTTCCACCGCCTGGCGCGCTCTGCTCGCCCTGGCGGTGGTGTTCGTCCTGCTCGCCACCACCGGCTGGACGGCCATACGGAGCCACAGAGAAGGCACGGACCCGCTCTCCGTGTCGGTCAACGCCTGGCGCCACGGCTCCCTCGACGGTCACCGGCTGCCCGATCCGTACGCGTCGCCGCGCTTCCTGGGCCGCTGGCTGGACTCGCTCACCAAGACCCAGCGCGACCGCCTCGTCCACCGCTATCCGCTGGTCGTCGGCAACCTCAACGGCGCTCCGGCGCGGCTGCGCTATCGCGCCAACCGGATCGCGCTGACCCAGGCCCGGGACATCGAGCGCCGGCGGATGCACGACAACGAGCTGACCCCACTCGGACGCCATGACGCCGGGCGGCGGATGCACCGGTACGAGGACCTGCTGAGCGGGAAGCGGCAGATCCTCTCGTTCGACCCCGCGGGCGCCGGGCGGGCCGCCGAGGTCTTCGGCGACCTCACCCACGCCCGCCGCGTCTCGGTCGTGGTGCCCGGTGTGGACACCAACATCCTGACGTTCCAGAAGTCCGACCGCCCGTACACCGCCACCGTCGGCATGGCCCGCGCGCTCTACCACAACGAGCGCGCCGAGGCCCCGGGCACCCACACCGCCGTGATCGCCTGGGCCGACTACACCTCCCCGGCCGGCATCGGCATGGACGCGGCCACCGGCAAGCTCGCCGCCCAGGGCGCACTGCGGCTGCGCGCGCTGGTGGGCGCGCTGCCCGCACCGGCCCGCGTGTCGCTGATGTGCCACAGCTACGGCTCGGTGGTGTGCGGGGTCGCCGCCCGCGATCTGCCGTCCAAGGTCACCGACATCGCGGTGGCGGGCAGCCCCGGCATGCGCGCCGACCGCGCCTCGGAGCTGGGCAGCGGCCGCCGGGTGTGGGCGATGCGGGACTCCGGCGACTGGATCCAGGACATCCCGCACCTGGAGGTCGGCGGCCTCGGCCACGGCGCCGACCCGCTCTCCTCCGGCTTCGGGGCCCGCGTCCTGTCGGCCGCCGGGGCCCAGGGACACGCCGGGTACTTCACCCCCGGCACCACCAGCCTCGACAACTTCGCCCGGGTCGGGGTCGGCCGGGTCAAGACGGTGAGCTGTAGGGACGGTGCCGCGTGCACCGCGGGACTGAGCTGACCCGCCGATGAGCGCGCGACCAGCGGGCGGCGGGCATCCCAAATCCACGCACGGGCCTCGGGGAGGACGTTTGACGCGCGTAGCGCCCAAGGGGGGACGGGCGGGCCACCGCCGCATACGATGAGCCGCATGGGTGATGTGCTGGCCGGTTTTCAGACCGTCTGGGAGTTCGACACCGACTCCGTGCTCATCCGCTTCGAACGGGGGATCCGCACGCCGAAGCTGCTCCAGGCGCTCGGCGAACGGCACATCCCCTACGAAGCGCTGTCCGCGGTCGATCTCGCTCCCGGTAAACGCGGAACGGTGGTACTGCGCGCGGTGCCCAGACCCGGCGCCGATCCACTGATGGACGTCGCCGACGGGCAGCTGAAGGAGGGGTACGACCCGTACCGCCTGGTGCTGCCCGCCGAGCGCGCGTCCCTCGCCGAGTACTACGCCGAGGAGCTACGGGGCGCGCTCGGGCCCGGCGCGGGCACCGCCGCCGAGTCCCATCTGGTGGCGGCGCCCCCGGCGCCGCTGTCCTTCAAGGCGTACGACGGCAAGGCGTCCTTCGACGGCAAGGCGGTGTCCTTCCGCTGGTTCTGGACCGGCGCGTCCTCGGCGAAGTGGAAGGCCGGGGACCAGCGGTTCCGGATCGACGAGCTGGCCGGGGTGGAGTGGCGCTCGCCCGAGAACCGGGGCTCGGGCGGCGCCGCCGCGAAGGCGCCGGGCACGGCACCGGCGGAGGATCCGGAGGCGCCGGGACCGGACGCGGCGGGCAAGGGCACGACCGGGAAGGGTTCCGGCGCCAGGGGCTCGGCCCCCAAGAGCGGTGGCCACGGCCATCTGCGGCTGGTGCCGCGCGGCGCCGAGGACCACCCCGCGGGCCGACCCGACCACGATCCGGCCGCCGTGGTGTTCGGGATGGGGTACGGGCTCGTCCACGAGTCCCTGCCCTTCGCCGCCGCCGTACTGGAGGCCGTACGGGCGTCCGCCCCCGCGCCGAGCGCCGAGTGCTCCCCCGCGCCCGCCCGCGCCCCGGCCGCCCCGGCGCGCCGCGACCCGGCCGACATCGCCGACCGCATCCGCCACCTCGGCGAGCTGCACACGGCGGGGCTGCTGACGGACGAGGAGTTCAGCGCGAAGAAGGCCGAGCTGCTGGCGGAGCTGTAGCTCCATGGAGCGGTGGGCGGGTGCCGTGAAGGGGGGATGCGGGGCCGAACGAGCCCCTACCCAGGTATGAGCCGCAAATGGGCTCCCCGGTATGACGTACGCCAGGGGTGCCGACTCTACGCTGAGGCGACCATGTCCTCACCCTCGTCCGCCTCCCCGGCCACGGCATCCGTCGGTACCGCGTCCACCGCGTCCACCGCGCACGAGAGCCTGCCCGCGGCCGCCCGGCGGCAGGCGGGCGGCCTCGCCCGGGCCCTGGTGACCCCCAGCTATCCGGCGACCCCGCTGCTCGCGGGCTCCTCCCGGCGCTGGCGGCGGAGGGCGCCGTACGCCGTCGCGATGCTCCTCACCGCGATCCTGGTCCCGGTCGCCGCCCAACTCCTGTCCAACGACTACGGGGTGAGCGGCGGGCTCGCCACCCTGCTCGGGCTGGCCCAGACCACACCGCTGCTGCTGGCGGTCACCCGGCCCCTCCAGGCGTGGTGGCTCGTCTTCCTCGCCGATGTGACGACCGCGCTGGTGGTGCTGGGCACCTCCGACCTCCACCACCGCGTCTGGCCCTGGCAGCCGCCCGCCATCGTCGGCTATCTCTTCCTCCTCCTCGCCCTCGCGCTGCGCGAACCGCGCCGCACCCTGGTGGCGGTGTGGCTGGTCACCGGGGGCGCCGGGCTCTTCCTCGGCATGGTGTTCGAGACCAAGAGCGACGGCAGCAACGTGCTGCTGTTCGTGCTCAGCGGCGTGGTGCTGCTGGTCGGCGGCGCGCTGCGGGAGCGCGGCGACGTCCAGCGGCGGCTGGCGGAGCAGGAGACCATCAGCGAGGCCGAGCGGGCCCACCGCACGCTGCTGGAGGAGCGCGCCCGCATAGCCCGCGAACTGCACGACGTCGTCGCCCACCACATGTCGGTGATCACGGTCCAGGCGGACAGCGCCCCGTACCGGATCGGCGGGCTGCCGCCCGAGGCGGAGCGGGAGTTCGGCACCATCGCCGCCACCGCCCGCGAATCCCTCGCCGAGATGCGGCGGCTGCTGGGCGTGCTGCGCAGCGAGGAGACGCGCGGCGAGCGCACCCCGCAGCCGGGTCTGCGCCAGGTGCCGCAGCTGGTCGAGGCGACGGTACGGGCCGGGATACCCACCGAGCTGTCCATCGGCGACGACGTGGCGGGCCTCGGCGCGCTGCCGCAGGCCGTGGACCTGTCCGCGTACCGGATCGTGCAGGAGGCGCTGGCCAACGTCGTACGGCACGCCCCGGGCGCCGCCACCCGCGTCTCGGTCTCGACGGCCGAGGACGGCTCCGGGCTCACCCTCCTCATCGTCAACGGCCCCCCGGCCGAGGCCCCCGCCAGGCCCCTGGAGACCAGCGGCACCGGCCACGGTCTGGTGGGGATGGTCGAACGCGTCCGCCTCGTCGACGGCATGCTCGACACCGGCCCGCTGCCGGACGGCGGCTTCCGGGTGGCGGCCCGGCTCCCCCTCGTAGACCCGGACAGACCGGAAGAAACGGACTCATGACCATCCGAGTGATCATCGTCGACGACCAGGCCATGGTCCGGGCGGGCTTCGCCGCGCTGCTCGCCGCGCAGAGCGACATCGACGTGGTCGGCGAGGCCCCGGACGGACGCCAGGGGGTGGACGTCAGCCGCAACACCCACCCCGACGTCGTCCTCATGGACGTCCGCATGCCCGAGATGGACGGCCTGGAGGCCGCCCGCCGCCTCCTCGAACCACCCCGCGGCGTCACCCACCGCCCGAAGGTGCTCATGCTCACCACCTTCGACGTGGACGACTACGTCTACGAGGCCCTGCGCGCCGGCGCCAGCGGCTTCCTCCTCAAGGACGCCCCACCGGCCGACCTGATCTCGGCGGTCCGCGTCGTCGCCGCGGGCGAGGCCCTCCTCGCCCCCTCCGTCACCCGCCGCCTGATCGCCGAATTCGCCCGCCAGCGCCCGGCCCCCCGCCGCAACAGCTCCGAGCTGCGGCGCAGCGGCCTCACCCCGCGGGAGACCGAGGTCCTGGAGCTGATCGCGCGGGGCCTGTCCAACCAGGAGATAGCGGAGTCGCTGGTCCTCGCCGAACAGACGGTCAAAACCCACATAGGCCGGGTCCTGGCCAAACTCGGCCTCCGCGACCGCGCCCAAGCGGTGATCTTCGCGTACGAGTCGGGCCTGGTCACCCCGGGCAGCGGCTGACGCCGCCACCGCGTACGCCGCCCCAGGACGTGGCCCCGGCCGGTCTGCCGCCCTCCCGGCGGGGATGGGGGAGGATGATCCGCGCGGCGAGGTCATCGGGGGGAGCCGATCATGGGAATGTCCAGCTTCTGGGCGGTGGGCGCGCTCGCCGCGGAGGACATCGCGGAGCTGGCGCGGCGGGCGGCGCCGGCGATCGCGGCCGCGGCGGCCCGGCCGTCCGCGGTGGCGGCCTGGGGGCGCTGGGAGCGGGACGCCGCGCGGGGTGGCGGGGCGGTGCCGGTGTGGCGGCCCGACGGCTGCAACACCGAGGAGGCGCTGCGTCTGTACGACATGGTCAACGACTCCGCCTTCGACGCCATGGACTCGAACCACGAGCTGCACGTGATGGAGTGGTGGGACCGCTTCGATCCCGGCATCGAGCCGTACATCGCGTCCGTTCGCAAGGACAACCCGGTGGCGGCCCTCTTCCACGGCCTCGGCCCGGCCCGGGCGGCGGCGTTGCCGGGCTGGGCGGGTGATGTGGTGCTCACGTCCGACGAGGTACGCCGCCTGCTGCCCGCGGTCGAGGGGGCGCTCGCCGTGACGGGGGCGGAGCGCGCCCGGGTGCTGGCCCGGATCGACGACTGGCCGGGCGACAAGGAGCCCGAGGAACTCCTCGACGGGCCGCTGCGGGCGTGGCGGAACGCGGCCGGGGCCGGGGCGGGGCTGCTGGCGGCGCGCATCTGGTTCTGAGACCTCCGGCTCTCGGGGCCGGCGCGCGCGAGCCCCCGGGCACCCCCTACCCCGGTATGACACCCGACTTGGCACCGGAGGTTGACGCCCCGGCACCCGTCCGCTCCCTACCTTTCCCTCCGCCACCGACCGGAAGAGGGAACCCGCCGCCATGTCCCAGACGCTACGCACCAGGCACTACGCCCGGCGCCTGATCACAGCGGCGCTCACCATCACCGTCATGGCGGGAACGGCCGGCTGGACCGTGGCGCACGAGGAGCAGGCCATCACGGGGCCGCCGCCGGGGACCGGGCGGTGGCTGGCCGATCATTCGATGGGCGGGCGCGAGCTGCCGGACCCGGAGAGCACGTCGCCCGCCCGCATCGCCCGGTTCTTCGACGGGCTCGGCCACGCGCAGCGGCAGGCGCTGGTCATCCGGCACCCCGACGTCGTGGGCAACCTCGACGGGGCGCCGCCCGCGCTGCGTTACGCGGCCAACGCGCGGGCCCTCCGGGCGGCGCGGGACGCGGAGCGGAAGGCGGATCCGGACAGCGCGCTGGCCGAGCGGTACGACGCGCTGCTCGCGCCGGGGCGGCAGATCCTGGCCTTCGATCCGCGCGGGCGCGGACAGGTGGCCGAGGTGTTCGGGGACCTGGCGACGGCGCGGCGTACCGCGGTCGTCGTACCGGGGTCGGACATCGATCTGGCCACCTTCGACCGTACGCACGACCGTTACGGCGCCCCCGCCGGAATGGCGAAGTCGCTGCGGGCGCAGCTGGCCCGGGACGCGCCGGGGACCCGTACCGCCGTGGTGGCGTGGGTGGGGTACACCACCCCGGTCGGGCTCGGGCCGGACGCGGCGACCAGCCGGCTGGCGAAGGCCGGGGCGCCGCGGCTGGACCGCTTCCTGGCGGGGCTGGCGGTGACCACGGCGGGGACCGCCGACGCGCCGCCCACCGTGTTCTGCCACAGCTACGGCTCGGTCGTGTGCGGGGTGGCGGCGGCCGCGATGGACCGTACCCGGGTGTCCGACCTGGTGGCGTTGGGCAGCCCCGGCATGGGCGTGGACGACGCCGATGAGCTGGGCACGGAGGCGCGGGTGTGGGCGGCGCGGGACGGCTCCGACTGGATACGGCGGGTCACCGGCTACGACTTCATGGGGCTCGGCCACGGCGAGGACCCCACCGCCTCCGCCTTCGGCGCCCGCGTCGTGTCCGCCGACCACGCCCACGGCCACACCGGCTACTTCGCCCCGGGCACGGACTCGCTGCGCAACTTCGCGCGGATCGTCCTCGGGGACTTCGGCGCGGTGCGCTGCGGCCACCCCGCGCGGGACCAGGACTGCCGCCATGACCTCGTATGAGAGCAAGGCCCATGAAGCCTATTGAGGCGCCCGCCAGTTGCTCTCCGCCGGCCCCGGGCGGCCATCGGCGTAGATATTGATCTTGTAGTCGAGGATGTCGATCGTGCTCTCCAGCTCGGCGATCCGTTCCAGGACCTTCGCCCGGTGCGCGGTCAACAGTGCCTCCCGTTCGGCGAAGGTGTGCTCGCCCGCCCGTACCAACTCGGCGTAGTGGACCATGTCCGCCACCGGCATTCCTGTCAGCCGCAGCTTGCCGACGAGGTCGAGCCAGTCGAGGTCGCGGTTGGTGAAGCGGCGCTGGCCGGTGTGGGTGCGGTCCACGTGCGGCATCAGCCCGATCCGCTCGTACCAGCGCAGGGTGTGCGCCGTGAGCCCGGTGTGCTCGGCGACCTCGCTGATCGTGTACCGGTCCTGCCCGGTCGGCCGGGGATGCGGGCGGCGCCCCACGCACGCGCGCGGCCTCGCCTGCGCCGGAGCCCGTTCCAGGTCCTGCTCGATCACGGTCATGCTGATACACCCTCTCGCCGTCGCCGATGCGCGAAGCCCATCGACCATCTCAACGCTATGGGCTTCGAGTGCGCTCCAAGCAAGCGAAGATTTGGCGGAATCTTGGTCGGCGATAGGCTCGGGCCCCATGGAGAGCCTGCGGATGATCGAGAACTGGCCGGTCCCGACGGCGGCGGCCGCCGTCGTACGCGCGGACGGCACCATGGCCGGATCGTACGGTCCGGTCGGCCACAGATTCCCGCTGGCCTCGGTGACCAAGCCGCTCGCCGCGTACGCCGTGCTGGTCGCGGTCGAGGAGGGCGCGGTCGAGCTGGACGAGGCGGCCGGGCCCGAGGGCGCCACGGTGCGCCATCTGCTCGCCCACACCTCCGGGCTCGCCTTCGACGAGCACCGGACCGTGGCCGCGCCCGGCAACCGGCGGCTGTACTCCAACGCCGGGTTCGAGGTGCTCGGCGACCACATCGCCAAGGCGACGGACATCCCCTTCGGCGAATATCTGCGCCAGGCCGTCCTGGAGCCGCTGGGCATGACCGCGACCGAGCTGACCGGCTCGCCCGCCAAGGACGGCGTCTCGTCCGTCGACGACCTGGTCCGCTTCGCCGCCGAGCTGCAGGCGCCCCGGCTGCTGGCGGCCGAGACGGTGGCGGAGGCGACGTCCGTCGTGCATCCGGGGCTGACCGGGGTGCTGCCGGGTTACGGGCACCAGAAGCCGAACGACTGGGGTCTCGGCTTCGAGATACGCGACGGCAAGTCGCCGCACTGGACGGGGGCTTCGTCCTCGCCCCGCACCTTCGGCCATTTCGGCCAGTCCGGAACGTTCCTGTGGGTCGACCCGGACGCGCGGGCGGCGTGCGTCACCCTGACGGACCGGGCGTTCGGGCCGTGGGCGATCGAGGTCTGGCCCGCGCTGACCGACGCGATCCTGGCCGAGCTGGCCTGAGCCTCGGGAACGGGGCGGGGCCGGCGAAGAGCCCGCGCTAGCGCCGCGTCAGTCAAGGTTTGCCCGGTAGCGAGGCGTCCTGGTGCGGTCAGCTGCAAGGCGCCGGATCGGCCTCGTGGGGGCACCTCCCGGACGGAGTCTGGGGGCGGGCCTACTCGGTCGATTCGGCAACGCCGCAGATGGCCGTGCCAGGGCGGTGAGCGGGGTGAACCTTGGCTGACGCGGCGCTAGCCGTAGACCGGCTCCGCCCGCATCTCCCACACCAGCAGCTCCGCCGCCCCCACCCCACACGCCTCCAGGTCCCGCGCGTCCGTGACCCGGGCCGCGTCGCCCGCCGCGAGGGTTTCGCCGCCCACGCGCGCCTCGCCCCGCACCACATGCGCGTATACCCACGGCGCGTCCGGCAGCGCGGTGCGCTCGCCGTCGCCGAGGCGGCGTACGTGCAGCACCGCTTCGGCGCGGGACAGGGCGTACGGGGTGCCGTCGGCGATGCCGCGGACGACCTCGTACGCGGGCTCGGCGCCGACCGCGCCGGAGGCCAGCCACATCTGGACGAAGGTGAGCGGCGCCGCGGACTCGTTGCGCTCGCGGTGGCGCACGCCGCTGCCCGCGCTGAGCCGCTGGACGTCGCCGGGGCGGACCACGGTCCGGTGGCCGGTGGAGTCCTCGTGGGTGAGTTCGCCGTCGACGACCCAGGTCACGATCTCCAGATCGCGGTGGGGGTGTTCGGCGAAGCCCGCACCGGGGGCGAGGTGTTCCTCGTTGCAGGCGACGAGGAGCCCGAACCGCACGTTGTCCGGGTCGTAGTGTCCAGAGAAGGAAAAGGCGTGGCGCGTCTCGACGCCCGCTCCGTCCCCTCCCGGATACCGTGCTCCGGACCGCTGTACCCACATCATCCGGTCCACGGTAGTGCGCCCCGGACCGGCCCGCTCCTGCCCCCGTCCCTACCCCCGCGTAGCCTCCCGCCCCCAGCGTTCACCCTCCGATAAGGCAGTCTTGTCCTCGTGCCTGAACCAGCCGCGAATACCCCGCATCCGCACAGTGCCACCCTGCGCCGCCTGGAGAAGTCGTCCGGGAAGCTGGCCGCCGCCGCCATCACGCGCATGGACGAGCAGCTGCCGTGGTACCGGGCGATGCCACCGGAGAACCGCTCGTGGATCGGGCTGGTGGCGCAGGCGGGCATCGCGGCCTTCACGGAGTGGTTCCGGCATCCGGAGGCGCCGCAGGCGATCAGCACCGATGTGTTCGGTACGGCGCCGCGCGAGCTGACCCGGGCGATCACGCTGCGGCAGACGGTGGAGATGGTCCGTACGACCATCGAGGTCATGGAGTCGGCGATCGACGAGGTGGCGGCTCCCGGCGACGAGGCGGTGCTGCGCGAGGCGCTGCTGGTGTACGCGCGGGAGATCGCCTTCGCGACCGCCCAGGTGTACGCGCAGGCGGCCGAGGCGCGGGGCGCCTGGGACGCCCGGCTGGAGTCGCTGGTGGTGAACGCGGTGCTGTCCGGGGAGGCCGACGAGGGCGCGCTGTCCCGGGCGGCGGCGCTCGGCTGGAACTCGCCCGAGCATGTGTGCGTGGTGCTGGGAACGGCGCCCGACGGGGACAGCGAGCTGACCGTGGAGGCGATCCGGCGGGCCTCCCGCCACGCCAAGCTGCAGGTGCTCACCGGGGTGCTCGGCAACCGGCTGGTGGTGGTGGCGGGCGGCTCGGACAATCCGCTGCAGTCAGCGAAGGCCCTGATCGGGCCGTTCGCCTCGGGGCCGGTGGTGGCCGGTCCCGTGGTGTCGGACCTGCTGGCGGCGACCCGCTCGGCGGCGGCCGCCGCGGCCGGCCTGAAGGCGTGTACGGCCTGGCCGGACGCCCCGCGTCCGGTGCTGGCGGACGATCTGCTTCCGGAACGCGCGATGGCCGGGGACCCGGCCGCCCGTGCCCAGCTGGTGGAGGAGATCTACAGACCGCTGGAGGAAGCGGGCTCGGCCCTGCTGGAGACGCTGAGTGTGTACCTGGAGCAGGCGAGCAGTCTGGAAGGCGCCGCCCGGATGCTTTTTGTTCATCCCAACACCGTTCGCTACCGGCTACGACGTGTGACCGACGTCACCGGCTGGTCACCATCCGACGTCCGGTCGGCCTTCACGCTACGGATAGCCCTGATCCTCGGACGTCTTGCCGACGGGGACATATTTCCGTAGCTGTTTGTTGGACCCCAACAATTCCCTTGACCGTTCTTCGTCCTTGTCCTCACGGGCGGGCGGGACCACCCACAAGAGAGAGTGTGAGAGTGCTCGTACTCGTCGCTCCCGGCCAGGGCGCCCAAAAGCCCGGCTTCCTGACTCCCTGGCTCGACCTCCCCGGCGTCACCGAACGCCTGCGGTGGTGGTCGGCCGTGTCCGGCCTGGACCTGGTCCACTACGGGACCGAGGCCGATGAGGAGGAGATCCGCGACACCGCGGTGGCCCAGCCGCTGCTGGTGGCCGCCGGACTCGTCTCCGCCCAGGCGCTGTTCGCCGACGGCCAGCACCGCGTCCGGGACGTGGTCGGCGCCGCCGCGGGCCACAGCGTGGGCGAGATCACCGCGGCCGCCGCCACCGGTGTGCTCAGCCACGAGGCCGCCATGGTCCTGGTGCGCCACCGCGGTCTGGCGATGGCCGAGGCCGCGGGCCGCGCCGAGACCGGCATGGCCGCCATACTGGGTGGTGAGCAGGAGACCGTCGTCGCGCACCTCGACAAGCTCGGACTGACCCCGGCCAACGTCAACGGCGCCGGGCAGATCGTCGCCGCGGGCACCGCCGGGCAGCTGGCGGCGCTGGCCGAGGACAAGCCGGAGGGCGTGCGCCGCGTCGTTCCCCTGAAGGTGGCCGGGGCGTTCCACACCGACCACATGGCCCCGGCGGTGGCCACGCTGGAGAGCCTGGTCGCGGGCGTACCGATCGCCGATCCGGGTACCGCGTACGTCTCCAACCGGGACGGTGAGGTCGTGGCGTCCGGCGCCGAGGTGATCCAGCGCATGGTCGCCCAGGTGTCCAACCCGGTCCGCTGGGACCTGTGCATGGAGACGTTCCAGAAGCTGGGCGTCACCGCGATGATCGAGGTGGCGCCGGGCGGGACGCTCACCGGCATCGCCAAGCGGGCCCTGCCGGGCGTGGCGACCCTGGCACTCAAGACTCCGGACGACCTCGACGCGGCACGCGCGCTGATCGCCGAGCACGCCGTACCCGCCGCCGACACCCCGGCCGTATAGCCGAATAGGAGTTCCGAGAGCATGACCGCGAAGATCAGGCCCAGCAAGGGCGCCCCGTACGCGCGCATTCTCGGCGTCGGCGGCTACCGCCCCACCCGGGTGGTGCCGAACGAGGAGATCCTGAAGCACATCGACTCCTCGGACGAGTGGATCCGTTCCCGCTCGGGCATCGCCACCCGCCACTGGGCCGGTCCGGACGAGACGGTCGCCCAGATGTCCGTCGAGGCGGGCGGGAAGGCCATCGCCGACGCGGGGCTGACGCCCGAGCAGATCGGCGGCGTGATCGTCTCGACGGTCTCGCACCTGAAGCAGACCCCCGCGGTCGCCACCGAGATCGCCCATCTGCTGGGCACCGGCAAGCCCGCCGCGTTCGACATCTCCGCGGGCTGCGCGGGCTTCGGCTACGGGCTGACCCTGGCCAAGGGCATGGTCACCGATGGCACGGCGGACTACGTGCTGGTCATCGGCGTGGAGCGGCTTTCGGACCTGACCGACCTGGAGGACCGGGCGACGGCCTTCCTGTTCGGCGACGGCGCGGGCGCCGTGGTCGTCGGCCCGTCCAAGGAGCCCGCGATCGGCCCGACCGTCTGGGGCTCGGAGGGCGACAAGTCCGACACCATCGCCCAGACGCTGCCCTGGGACGTCTACCGCGACCACTCCGCCGAGGAGGTGCGCTTCCCGGCGCTGCGCCAGGAGGGCCAGGCGGTCTTCCGCTGGGCGGTGTACGAGATGGCGAAGGTCGCCCAGCAGGCCTTGGACGACGCGGGAGTCAGCGCGGACGACCTGGACGCGTTCATCCCCCACCAGGCCAACATGCGGATCATCGACTCGATGATCAAAACCCTCAAGCTGCCGGAGCACGTCACGGTCGCCCGTGACGTGGAGACCACCGGCAACACCTCCGCCGCCTCCATTCCGCTCGCCATGGAGCGGCTGTTGGCGACGGGGCAGGCGAAGAGCGGCGACACCGCGCTCGTCATCGGCTTCGGGGCGGGTCTCGTCTACGCAGCGACGGTCGTTACCCTCCCATAGGCTCTCTAGCCCAGATCCACGCAGCCCCGGACGAGTCGGGCGCTGCTCACCCATCGCAACACACCGAAGAAGGAGCGCCGCAATGGCCGCCACGCAGGAGCAGATCCTCGAAGGTCTCGCCGAGATCGTCAACGAGATCGCCGGTATCCCGGCCGAGGACGTCGCGCTGGACAAGTCCTTCACCGACGACCTGGACGTCGACTCGCTGTCCATGGTCGAGGTCGTCGTCGCCGCCGAAGAGCGCTTCGACGTGAAGATCCCGGACGACGACGTCAAGAACCTGAAGACCGTCGGCGACGCCGTCGACTACATCCTGAAGCACCAGGGCTGAGCGAAGCGTCTGTCGCCACCCGTGCGGTGGCGGAGGTCCAGCACCTGCTACGTAGGAGTGAAGAATTCCTGTGAACTCGACCAATCACACCGTGGTCGTCACCGGTGTTGGTGCCACGACGCCGCTGGGTGGCGACGCCTCATCGACCTGGGAAGCACTGCTCGCCGGTCGCTCCGGCATCAGCCTCATGGAGCAGGACTGGGCAGCCGACCTGCCGGTCCGGATCGCCGCGAGCATCGCGGTGGACCCCGGCACCGTCCTGCCCCGCCCGCAGGCGCGCAAGCTCGACCGGTCGGCTCAGTTCGCGCTGATCGCGGCCCGTGAGGCATGGGCCGACGCGGGCTTCACCGGCAAGGCCGGCGAGGACCCGGCGGTCGACCCGGACCGGCTGGGCGCGGTCGTCGCCTCCGGCATCGGCGGCGTGACGACCCTGCTCGACCAGTACGACGTGCTGCGCGAGAAGGGCGTCCGCAAGGTCTCCCCGCACACCGTGCCGATGCTGATGCCCAACGGCCCGGCGGCCAACGTCGGCCTGGAGGTCGGCGCCCGGGCCGGTGTGCACACCCCGGTCAGCGCGTGCGCGTCCGGCGCCGAGGCCATCGGCTACGCCATCGAGATGATCCGCAGCGGCCGCGCCGACGTGGTCGTCGCGGGCGGCACCGAGGCGTCCATCCACCCGCTGCCCATCGTCGCCTTCGGCAACATGATGGCGATGTCCAAGAACAACGACGACCCGCAGGGCGCCTCGCGTCCCTTCGACGTCAACCGCAACGGCTTCGTGATGGGCGAGGGCTCGGGCGTCATCGTCCTGGAGTCCGCGGAGCACGCCGCCGCGCGCGGTGCCCGGGTGTACGCGGAGGCCGTCGGCCAGGGCATCTCGGCCGACTCCCACCACATCACCCAGCCGGAGCCGTCCGGCAACGGCATCGCGCACGCGCTGCAGAACCTGCTGCAGAGCAGCGATCTGAAGCCCGCCGAGATCGCGCACATCAACGCGCACGCGACCTCGACGCCGCAGGGCGACGTGGCCGAGCTCAAGGCGCTGCGCAAGGTCTTCGGCGACGACGTGGACCACATGGCGATCTCCGCCACCAAGTCCATGACGGGACATCTGCTGGGCGGCACCGGCGGTGTGGAGACGGTGGCCAGCGTGCTCGCGCTGTACCACCGGACCGCCCCGCCGACGATCAACATCGACGAGCTGGACCCGGAGGCGGACGCGGACATCGTGCGCGGCGAGTCTCGGTCGCTGCCGGGCGAGGGCCCGATCGTGGCGCTGAACGACTCGTTCGGCTTCGGCGGCCACAACGTGGTGCTGGCCTTCCGCACCGTCTGAGGCGGCGATACGGGTGAAGGGCGTGCTTCCGGCTCCGGCCGGGGGCACGCCCTTCGCGTATCAGCCCTTGCCGCCGTGGGTGCTGTCGGTGCCGTCCGTGCTGTCGGTGCCGTCCGTGCCGTCGAAGCTGGCGAAGTACGAGGCGATCATGTCCTCGTCGCCGTGACCCTGCTCGACGGCGCGCCGGAACCGCTCCGCGCCCGCGGCCGCCAGGTCCATCCGTACGCCGGACCGCTCCCCCGCCTCGACGATCAGCCGGGCGTCCTTCTCCGCGGTCCTGGCCGCGAAGCTGGGTGCGAGGTCGCCGCTGCGCAACAGGCCCGCCTTGGCGTGCAGATAGCCGTTGTCCAGCGGTCCGCCCGCGATGGCGTCGAAGAAGCCCTGCGGCTCCACGCCGAGCCCCTCGGCGAGGGCGAGCGCTTCGGCGGTGCCGTGGGTGATGGCGAGGACCCAGCTGTTGATGACGAGCTTGAGCCGGGTGGCCGCGCCCTCCTCCCCGGTCTCGCCGACCCAGACCGTACGGCTGCCGATCGCGTCGAAGACCGGCGCCGCGGCGGTGCGGGCGGCGGGCGGACCGGCGGCGAGGACCACGAGCTGGCCGCTCTCGGCGGGCTGCTTGGTGCCCAGGACGGGCGAGTCGAGGAGGATCAGGTCCCGCTCGCGGGCGAACGCGGCGAGCGTGTCGAGCCCGTCGAGGCCCGCGGTGGTGGCCTGGGCCCACACCGTGCCGGGGCGCAAGGCCGGGGCGGCCTGGCGCATCGTCTCCAGGGCGGCCGGGCCGTCGTGCAGGATCGTCAGGACGACATCGGCGCCGTCCACGGACTGCGCGGGGGTGTCGGTGACGCGTACGCCGTCGGGCTCAAGCGGTTCGGCCTTGGCGCGGGTGCGGTTCCACGCGCGGACGTCGAGCCCGGCGCGGGCGAGGTTGCGCGCCATACCGGAGCCCATGATGCCGGTGCCGAGGACCGCGACGGAGGTTGCTGCCGGGAGTTGTTCGGTCATCCCGTCACGCTAGCGGGGTGTCTCCTGCGTCAGACGACCTGGTGCAGCCAGCGGACGGGGGCGCCCTCACCCGCGTAGCGGAACGGCTCCAGCTCGTCGTCCCACGGCTTGCCGAGCAACTTGGCGATCTCCGCCTGCAGATCGCCCTCGCCCCGGGCGGAGCGGGCCAGCGCGGCGCGCAGCCGGTCCTCGGGGATCAGGATGTCGCCGTGCATGCCGGTGACGGCGTGGAAGATGCCCAGTTCGGGGGTGGAGCTGTAGCGCTCGCCCTCGGCGGTGGCACAGGGCTCGGCGGTCACCTCGAAGCGCAGCAGATGCCAGCCGCGCAGCGCGGAGGCCAGCTTGGAGGCCGTGCCGACCTGGCCCTGCCAGGAGAACTCGGCGCGCCAGGTGCCGTTGGCGGCGGGCTGTTTGATCCAGTCGAGGGTGACGCGCACACCGAGTACGCCCGCGACGGCCCATTCGACGTGCGGGCACAGCGCGCGCGGAGCGGAGTGCACATACAGAACTCCACGTGTCGTCACCGGGGCCTCCTGTGCGGTTCGAGGTGCGCCTTCCCCAGCGGCCTCGCGCCCGTACCGGTCACGCCCGGGACAGCACACGACATTCTGCCCTAATGATCACCCTCGCACCAGTCCCGAGGTTACCTGCGGTGAAATTTTTCGGGCAGAATTCTCTAGAAAAGGGACAGGATGTGACGCAACGTAATGTGACGGTATCGCAACGCGCTTCATGGTGCTGGGCTGCGGCCCAACTGCCACAAGAAAAACGTACCGCGCGGACCGGCCACAGGAGTGACGTACCGTCGGTACCGGATAGATATCACCCAACAGTCGGAGGGGGAACAGCCATGCGGGCCAGCGCACCACGCCGGAAGCAGCGGACCACCGTGCGTACCGGTGTCGCCCTGCTCACGACGGCCGCGGTCATGAGCACGGCAGGCTGTTTCGACAGCTCCGACGACCCCTCCCGGAACGGGCCGAGCCGCGGCGGCAAGGGTCACGCCGAGGGCCCGGCGTGGAACACCCGCCCCAGCTCCATCGCCTCCCTGGGCGACTCCATCACCCGCGGCTTCGACGCCTGCTCGGTGCTCTCCGACTGCCCCAAGGTCTCCTGGTCCACCGGCACGAATGTGAACAGCCTCGCCCAGCGGCTGCGCTCGGGCGCGCGCAGCTGGAACTACGCCAAGACCGGCGCGCTCATGGCCGATCTGCCCGGCCAGATGCAGGCGGCGGCCACGCGCAAGCCGCAGCTGGTGACCGTGATGATCGGCTCCAACGACGCCTGCCGGGACTCGGTCGCCGCCATGACCCCCACCGACCAGTTCCGCTCCACCTTCGCCTCGGCCCTCACCCGGCTGCGCCGCGAGGTGCCGAAGACGCAGGTGTACGTCGCGAGCGTCCCGGATCTGAAGCGGCTGTGGTCGCAGGGGCGGAAGAACGTGCTGGGGCGGCAGATCTGGAAGCTGGGCATCTGCCCGTCGATGCTGAAGGACTCCGACGCGATGGACGCGGCCTCGACGGAGCGGCGGCAGCAGGTCGACAAGCGGGTGGACGACTACAACCGGGTGCTGAAGGACGTATGCGGGAAGGACCCGCTGTGCCGCTACGACGACGCGGTGCACAACTATCGCTTCACCGAGCGCGAGTTGAGCAAGTGGGACTGGTTCCACCCCAGCAAGGCGGGTCAGCAGCGGCTGGCCGCGATGGCCTACCGCCGCATCACCAGTCCCTAGACCCCCTCAGCCCCCTCTAGGACACGCTCACCGGTGCCGTGAGGCGGAGGTCGGCCACGCTGCGGCCCGCTTCCGCCGTGTACGGGCCCGGGATCAGCCGCCAGGCGCCCGCCGCCTCGTCCCAGATCTCCGCCGCGCGGCGCCGTACCGGGATCGCCACCTCCACGGTCTCCCCCGGTCCGGCCTCCGCGGCCGCGAAGCCCGCCAGGCACCGGGCGGGGCGGTCCTCGGAGCCGCCGGTCGGCGGGGCCAGATAGAGCTGCACCACTTCCCTGCCCGGCCGGGAGCCCACGTTCCGCACCCGGACCGTGACCGTGCCCAGATCGCCCGCCGCATCACCCGCCGCATCACCCGCGGGAGTGAAGGCCACCGCCTCGTACGCCCAGTCGGTGTACCCGAGGCCGTGCCCGAACCAGTACGCCGGAGCGGCGCCCTTCTGCCGCTCCCACGCCCGGTAGCCGATGAAGACGCCCTCGTCGTAGGAGAGTTGGCCGCCGCTGGGCGTCACCTGGCTCACCGGCGCGTCCGTCAGCCGGACCGGCCAGGTCGTCGGGAGGCGGCCGCCGGGCTCCTCGGCGCCGAGGAGGACGTCCGCGAGGGCGGCGCCCGCCTCCTGGCCCGGGAACCAGCCGAGGAGGACCGCGGCGACGTCCTCACGCCAGGGCATCTCCACGGGCGAGCCCGCGTTGACGACCACCACGGTCGGGGTGCCGGTGGCGGCGACGCGGCGCACCAGCTCGTCCTGACGGCCCGGCAGCCGCAGGTCCGTACGGTCGAAGCCCTCGCTCTCGACGCTCTCCGTGGTGGCGACCACGACCACGGCGGTGTCGGCCTCGGCGGCCGCGGCGACGGCCTCCTCGATCAGCTCCCGCGGATCGCGCTCCGGGGCGCGGTGCACCAAGCTGAAGCAGACGGCCTGCCAGTTCGCCTCGTCCGACTTGGCGACCGCGCTGGTGAGGCTGACCTCGACCGGTTCGCCCGCCGTCAGCTCGGCCTGCCCGCGCGGCACGGGCGAGCCGAAGAACGCCTCGAACGGGTCCTCGGCCTCCTCCATGGCCTGGTGCCCGTCGAACAGCACCTCATCGCCGACGACCAGCCGGAAGCCGCCGAGGCCCCGGGTGCCGAAGGAGTGCGCGCCGCTCTCGCGCGGGGTGAAGGTGCCGGTGACCTCGACGGTGTGCAGCTCCTCGTACGCGACCCCCTCGGGGAAGTCGCCGAGCCACTGCACTTGGCCGCTGGGCAGCCGGGACTCGCCCAGCACCCGCCCGTCCTCGTCCCGGACGACGGCGCGCAGCGCGAAGCCCTGCGCGGCGGGGGCGAGTTCGTCGGTGGGGTCGGCGCCCACGGCGTAGCCCAGCCGGACATCGGCGGGCAGCGCGGCGCGCAGCCCGTCCAGCGGGGAGACCACATGGTCGGGGAAGACCAGCGCCGAGCCGCCGCCGAGCACCCGGGCGTCCCGCGCGGCGGCGCCGATGAGCGCCAGGGACCGTATGCCGGAGGGCCCGCCGGGCCGCAGCGGCAGCACCGCCGCCTCGCCCTCCCCGGCCGGCTCGTTCCGCAGCAGCACGAAGGAGCGCCGGGCGATCTCGCGGGCGAGCGCGTCGCCGTCGACCGGCCCGGGCCGGTCGGCGGGGGCGACGGCGGGCTCCGCTCCGTCCAGGGCGCCGACCCGGGCGGCCAGGGTCAGCACCCGGCGCACCGCGTCGTCGACGTCCCGTTCGGCCACCCGGCCGTCGCGCACGGCGGCTGCCAGCGCCTCACCGTAGACGGTCTGCGGGCCGGGCATGGCGACGTCGAGCCCGCCCGTCAGGGCTCCGGCGGTGTCGCGGGCGGCCGTCCAGTCGGAGACGATGAAGCCGTCGAACCCCCACTCGCCGCGCAGCACGCCCTGCTGCAGGGCGCGGTGCTCGGTCATCGTGGCGCCGTTGACCCCGTTGTAGGCGGCCATCACACCCCACGGGCGGGCGTCCTTGACGATGGCTTCGAACGGCGCGAGATACAGCTCGCGCAACGCCCGCGCGCCCACCTGGTTGTCGACGGTGAAGCGCTCGGTCTCCGCGTCGTTGGCGACGAAGTGCTTGACGGTGGTGCCCACCCCGCCGTCCTGGACGCCGCGCACATAGCCGGTGCCGATCGCGCCGGTGAGATACGGATCCTCGCTGTACGCCTCGAAGTGGCGGCCGCCCAGCGGCGAACGGTGCAGATTGACGGTCGGGGCGAGCAGCACGTCCACCCCCTTGCGCCGGGCCTCCTGGGCCAGCAGCCGCCCCGCGCGGCGGGCCAGGGCGGGGTCCCAGGTGGCGGCGAGGGCGGTGGGGCTGGGCAGGGCGATGGAGGGGTCGTCGGCGGTCCAGTGGACGCCCCGGACGCCGATCGGGCCGTCCGACATCACCAGGGAGCGCAGGCCGATGGCGGGGACGGCGGGCAGGGACCACATGTCCTGCCCGGCGAGCAGCCGGGTCTTGGTCTCCAGATCGAGCGCGCCGAGCGCCTTCTCGACCACACCGCTCACGCCCGCACTGATCGCATCTGCCATGGCTCGGCCTCCTCAACGGGTCCGTCGTCGGGGCCATCCTGGACCCGTTTACCTGTATCCAGGTAGGCACCGTTATTGTTTCGTTATCAAATCTGCTCTACGGTACTCCCATGGAGAAGCTGGAGAAGCTGGGCGACGACGCGCCGACCCGGCGCGGGCAGGAGCGGCGCGCGGAGATCGTCCGCTGCGCCCTCGAAGTCATCGCCGAGCGCGGCTACCGGGGCGCCACCCTGAGCGCGGTGGCCGAGCGCGCCGGGCTCACCCAGCAGGGGCTGCTGCACTACTTCCCCACCAAGGACGCCCTGCTCATCGCCGTGCTGGCCGAGCGCGACCAGTGGGACACCGGCGCCGCGCGCCGCGACGGCGGCGGCGCCTGGCCGCTGGAACTGCTCGCCTCCCTGGTGGAGTACAACGCGATGCGTCCCGGCATCGTGCAGACCTTCTCCGCGCTGCTGGGCGAGAGCGTCACCGAGGACCACCCCGCGCGCGACTGGTTCACCCGCCGCTACGACCGGGTGCGCGCCGACATGGCGGACACCCTGCGCCGCGAGTGCGGCGACCGGCTGGCCGGCGGGCTCACCCCCGAGAGCGCCGCGCCACTGCTGGTCGCGGTGCTGGACGGGCTGCAGTTCCAGTGGCTGCACGATCCGGACGCGGTGGACATGCCCGCCCTCTTCCGCACCTTCGTCTCGCTGCTGCGGCAGGGAGACGATGAGGAGACGGCATAGCGTCAGCCGGCGGGAGCCGGGCAGGTGTACCGCTCCCCGGGCCCCCACTTCTTGCGGATGTCCGTCGCGGTGACCGCCCCGCACAGCAGCGCGGACCGCGGGGCTCCCTCGGGCGCGCCGTGCAGGATGGCCACCAGCTTGTCGGCGGTCAGCCGCCCGCCCCCGGCCACGCCATGGGCGTCGATCCGGCCGGTCGCCCCGTTGAAACCGCTGCTGCCCAGGCCCTGGTAGAGGACGGCCTGCACCAGCGCCCGGTCCAGCCGCCCGTCCCGCTTCCCGCTGCCCACCCAGGCCTCGTCGATGGCCTGGGACAGATAGCACAGGGCGTCCCAGGCCAGCGGGGAGTGCCCGTCGAGCCGCATCGCCCGGGCCAGCGCCCCGCGTTCGCGGCCGTACTGCGCGTCGTACGCCCGCAGATACGCCTGGGCGCTCTTCGCCCGGACGCGCGACGGCTCGCCGTGCGAGACGTAGTACAGGTTCAGCCCCTGGAAGATCGCCCAGGGATTCTGGCCCAGCAGCAGCGCGTTGGTGACGTCGTCGCCGCCGAGCACGCTGACGGCCGGGCAGCCGTCGGCCATCCGGCCGTACTCGGACAGGAAGGTGACGAACTGGCTGCCGCGGGCCGTCCAGACGACGCCCGTCGGCTCATCGCCGCCCGCCACCCGGCACACCCGCTCCGCGAAGTCCTCCATCGTGTCGTACGACCGCCCGGCCGGTCCGGTGGCGCCCCCGCCCGTCCCCAGCAGCAGCGTCTCGACCGGACCCGGCCGGTACTCGGCGCGGAACGAACGGGCCAGCCCGGCGCTGTACGGATCCTTCGGATCGGCGACCAGCATCACCCGGCGCGCCTTCACCGGGGCGCGGCCGGGCCGGGTCACCATCGCCGCCTCCCGCACGAACGCCGCCATGACCTGGGCGGCACGGGAGTCGACGGGCGCGAGCTGGTAGTAGTGCGGGCCCTGGGCGAGCAGGGAGTCGGCCGTGCCGGAGGTGCCGATCATGGGGATGCCGGCCGCGTCCAGCTTGCGGATCGCGGAGTAGGTGGAGCCGCGGCTCTGGCCGAGGCCGACGGCGCCGACGATCGACGGATCGCGCCGGGCCAGCTGGACGATGGAGTCGGCGACGGCCGGGGCGTCCTCGAAGAGATGGCCCGCGTTGGCCACCAGCACCCGCACCGGAACCCGGTCCTCCGAGGTCAGTGCCAGGGCGTTGACATGGGCCTGGGCGAGCGCGATCCCGCGCAGCTCGGGCAGGGTTCCGCCGCGCACCGGGTCGTCCGCGCCCGCGCCGCCGCTGAACGGGCCGATGTAGACGACGGTGCGGTAGCGCGGCGATGCCGCCTCGCGGCGGCGCATCGCGGCGTCGACCTCGCCGTTCTGCCGGTCTATCTGCCCCAGCACCTCACTGACCTGCCGCTCGTGGGTGCCCTGGGCGAACCGCTGGGTGCCCGTCGTCACCCCGACGCACTGGCCGTCCTTGCCCAGGAAGGTCTGGCCCGCGCAAGAGTCGTCGCCCCCGCCCCAGTAGGGCCGGTAGAGACCGCCGGCCACCAGCCCCAGCGTGATCAGCGCGATCAGCGCCACCCCGGCGATCTCGGTGCGCGGGCCCCAGCGGCGGGACGGCACGACCAGGGTGGGGCGGCGGCCGAGCCAGTACGACGCCCGCTCGTCGTCCTCCGGGCCCTCGCTCACCGGCACCACGATCCCGGTGGGCTGGCCCGCGCGCATGCCCTGCCGCTCGACCAGCTCCAGCTCGGCGCCCGCGTGGGCCAGGTCGGCCGCCTCGATGTCCGGGATGCGGGACGCCAGCGAACGCGCCCCCGCCGCGATCGCGATCACCGACGTACAGCGCAGATCCTCGACGGCGGAGCGCAGTTCGCGTAAGAAACGCTGCACCCGCGAGTCCAGCGCCCCGGCCTCCTCGAAGAGCAGCACGAACCGGGTGGTGCGGCGCATCCGCCACGGGTTGAAGCGGCGGCGGCGCACCGCCCCGTCCAGGTCGGCGAGCAGCGCGTGCATCAGCACCCGGTCCAGGCGCTCGGGGTCGCTGCCCTCGCCGCCGGGCACGTGGTCGAGCGCGGAGCGGAAGAAGTCGGTGGGCGGGGTGCCGCGCTGCAGCCGCGCCCACTCCGCGTACCAGCGGCGGTGGCGGCCGCGGCCGAGCATCCGGCGGGTGGCCCGGATGCCGAACAGCCGGCGAGGCAGGGTCTGGCACAGCGGCCCGGCCACGAAGTTCCACAGCAGCTCCGCGACCGAGCCGCCGCTGGCGTGGTCCCGGCCGCCGATCCGCCACAGCGTGTTGGCCGTGCGCGACCAGCGGCGGTGTTCGTCGTAGCAGTGGTTGCGCAGATCGCGGTGGCGGTGCTCGACGGGCCCGTCGATGGCCGGGGCCGTGACCACCGAGTGCAGCAGCCGGTAGCCCGGCAGCCGCAGCTGCCCGGTGTCCACCGGCATGGACTCGGCGAGCTGCAGCGCGATCTGCTCGAACAGCTCCAGCGGCGGCGGATCGGCGCCGGGCGGGAGCGCCGGTACGTACGCGTGCGGCGCCAGCACCTCGCTGCGGCCGCGCAGCCGCGACCGCAGCCCTCCCACGATCCTCCGGCCGGCCCGCCCGGCGCCCTCTTCCGTCAACAGCACCACCGGCACCCTGCTGCGGCTGCGCCGCTGCTGGATGACCAGCTTGTCGAACGCCTCGACGAAGCGCTCGACCCCGGGATACGCCGGGATGCGGTCCTGTGGGTCCCCCGTCGTCATCGTCCCCGTTCCCCCTCTCCTGCCCGCCCCGTGACAAAGGCGGTGGAAACGAGGGTTATCCCCCGCGGAGAAGGGGCTCATGCGCGGCGGCAGGGGGCGGGTCTCACATCTCGCGCGCCTCCAGCGTGATCGCACGCTCCCCCACGGCCGCGGTGCGCGGAAGCGGAACGAGCTGCTGGCGGACCTCGAGCCGCAGCAGGCTGCTCTCCACGTACGCCGGGCCCGGCACGAACCGCCCGGCCGATGGCTCCTCCACCGACCAGCGGTGCGTCAGCCCGTCACAGAGCGCCGCACCGCCCCCGATCCCCCGCCGCTCCTGGCCCTGGGTGAGCGTGACGAGGATGTCGGCGCGCGGGATGTCCACGCCGTCGCCCAGGCAGCGGTACGTCCCCGCCAGGGCGACGGTCCCGGTGCTGCCCACGTATCCGACGCGGTCCACGGTGACGTTGTCGCCCCACGGCAGCGGCAGGCTCCGCTGCCCCGTCTGCGGCATCCCGGGGAGCCCCGCGGCTCCGGCGGACGGCACGGCGGGGGACGGGGCCGCGTGGGCGGCGGGGGTGAGGGGGACGGCGATGAGCAGGCCGGTGACGGCACCGAGGAAGCGGCGACGGTTGCGCATGGGGTACGTACCTCCGTGAGCGGGGGGATTTCCCTGTGGGGGACGAAGTCCCTGTTACAGCTATCCGGCGCGCGATGCGGCCCGCGGGAACCTCACCCCCGGGCGGCGTGTCCGATACCGCTGGGCGGGTGCTCCCGCGACGGCGGGTTGACCGCCGCCCCGGTCAGCCGCCGGGCCCAGCGGGTGCAGTGCGTGCCCGCCAGGAGGAGGAAGGACGTGGGCAGGAAGACCGCGTCCGAGACGATCATCATGGCGGACAGGAAGGGGATGCCGAGGACGACGGCGATCGCCAGGTGCTCCAGCATCATCGCCGCCAGCAGGGCGTTCTTCAGCCGCCGGTAGCCGAGCAGGAAGGGGAAGGCCACCTGCACGATGACCGTCCCGTAGGTCAGCGCGAAGACCGCGAGCATGCTGTGGGTGAGCGGTCCCACGACGGCGGGCCACGGCATGAAGTAGTCCAGGTGGAGGGCGTAGTACAGCCCGCTGCCCTCCTGCCACCGGAGGCCCTGGACCTTGTACCAGCCCGCCGTCCCGTAGATGAAGCAGACCTGGACCGCGATCACCAGCATCGCGCAGTTGTGCAGCATCGCCGTGGCCGCGTCGAGCAGGTCGCGCGCCTGGCGCCCCCAGGACCACCGGTGCGCCGCGTACCACACGCCGTGGGCCGCCCAGAACGCCCACAGGACCGCCGCCCACGCGGTGTGCGGGAAGCCGTCGGACACCCACAGCAGCAGCACCCCGAGCGCCTGCCACAGCGCGACCCCGGCCCGGTCGTACACCGGTTTCCCGTGCCACCGGGCCCGGGCACGGCGGTATGCGTCGAGCGACCAGACCGCCCCGCAGCGGGTGAACGCCAGGTACAGGGCCATGACCCGCATCGCGTTGTCCCCGGCGTCACCCAGATAGGTGTTACGGCTCTCGATCGACAGCACCGCCACCAGGAACACCACGGACGTGCCCCGGGTACGCCAGCCCAGCATCAGCAGGAGGGCGGCCACGATCGCGCCGTGGTAGACGAGTTCGAACCACCAGTGGCCACCGGACCACAGCAGCACGCTGAACCGGTGGTCCTCCTCGATGACACGGGCCGCCATGTCCGGCGCCCAGGGGCTGCGGTCGCCGTACAGCAGCCGCCGGTTCGGCCACTCCCGTAGCAGGAAGGCGGCGGCGATGCCGCCGAGCCCGATGCGGAGCAGGGCGGCCTGGTAGGGGGCGTGGGTGCGGGCGGCGAAGGTGATCAGCCGGGCCAGTCGGTTCACTCACAGTCCCCTGTGGTCGTCGTCCGTCACCGGCCACCAGGGCAGGGTGCGGTGGGTGGTGTCGCGCCCGGGCGGGCGCGCGCTCCAGTGCGGAGGCGGGATGAGCGCGGACCGGCTGCGCATCTGCAGTGCGATGATCCGCTCGCCGTGGGCGCCCTGGCCGCTGTGCGCGAGGCGACTCAGAGCGATCCGCTTGAGGTATTCGGCGGCGAGCGCGCCCCGTGCGTCGGTCGGCGCCTCCCGCCGGTTGTGCGTGTCCCGGTAGAAGTCCCAGGCGCGGCGCAGCAGGTTCTGGTCCGCGTGGCTCGGCAGCAGGCTGTGCCGTACGCCCGCGATGTCCTGGGCCGTGAGGCTCGTCCACCGTCCCGTACGGCGCACCCCGGTTCCGCCCGCGGTCAGCGCCCGGGCCTCGACGCGGATGTTCGCCTGGAGCGGCTGGGGCGCGAACAGCTGCCAGTCCTGGGTGAATTCGGGGTAGACGTGCCCATCGATGGTGTGTGCGTACGCCCGCTGCACCGGACTTGGCGGCGCGATGCTCAGGAACACCAGGGCCAGGTGCCAGAGCGCCGCGCCGAGCAGCACGACGGCGGTCACCGCCAGCAGCGCGAGGGAGGGACCGGACCAGGTGTGACCGGGGTCGCCCGGCCCCTCCTCCAGCACGGGCGCCCGGGGCGCACAGACCCTGGCGGTCGCATGCCGCCCGGCGTCTCCGTCCCCGGGCCGCCCGGCAGGGGCCTTGGTGGGCTGTTCCATCATGCTCCGCTCACCGCGACCGGATACCGATGCCGCTATCCGCGGATGTTGAGGCAGTTCGCCCCGATGCCGCGAGGCGCGTTGGGAGCAGCCGCCGGGACGCTGAACGCGGCGAGGGACATGCCGCCGCCCCCGCTGCCGCTGCCGCCGCTGCTGCCGCTGGCCCCGCTACTGCTCCCACTGCTGCCACTACTCCCGCTGGCCCCGCTACTGCTCCCGCTACTCCCACTGCTGCCGCTGCTCCCACTACTCCCACTGCTGCCGCTGCTCCCACTACTCCCGCTACTCCCACTGCTGCCACTACTCCCGCTACTCCCACTGCTGCCGCTGCTCCCACTACTCCCGCTGCTCCCACTGCTGCCGCTGCTCCCACTACTCCCACTGCTCCCGCTGGTGCCCCCGGTGGCCAGGCCTCCGAATCGGCTGTCGCAGTCGTTGTCCTGCGTCGAGCCGCCACGGATGAAGGCGCGGAACAGGTCGCCGGGGTTCGGGCCCTGCTGCGCCCGAGTGGAATGGGTGCCACCGTCCTGATGGACGCCGCCGAAGGCGACAGCCGCCGCAACACACGCACTCAGGACGACCGTTCGCAGTACTCTCTTCATCTGACCGCCTCTCTCGATGAAACCTTCGCCGTCAGCGGCGCAGCCTGCCCGGGGGTGGAACGCGGTCGTGGCACCGACACGATCACGTCCGCCAAATGGCCCGTAGCAGAGAGGTCAGCGTTCGATAACCATTCGACGCAGGACCATTGACACCCCTGACGCCCGGTGATTACCGTCACGCCAGGATTTCGAACGAGTGACGAAATATCGAACACCGCGAAGGGTCAGAGCCTTGCGCATCACCGGAATCAGCACGCACGTCGTCGGCACCCCCTGGCGCAATCTCACCTACGTGCAGGTCCACACCGATGAGGGCATCACCGGCGTCGGCGAGACCCGCATGCTCGGCCACACCGATGCGCTCCTCGGCTATCTGCACGAGGCCGAGAAGAACCACATCGCCGGGTCGGACCCGTTCGCGGTGGAGGACCTGGTGCGCCGGATGAAGTACGGCGACTACGGCCGGGCGGGCGAGATCGTGATGTCCGGGATCGCCTGTGTCGAGATGGCCTGCTGGGACATCAAGGGCAAGGCGCTCGGGGTGCCGGTCTGGCAGCTGCTCGGCGGCAAGGTGACCGACAAGGTCAAGGCGTACGCGAACGGCTGGTACACGGTCGAGCGCACCCCCGAGGCGTTCCACAAGGCGGCCACCACGGTGGTCGAGCGCGGCTACCGGGCGCTGAAGCTGGACCCGTTCGGCACCGGCCACTTCGAGCTGGACCACGCCGAGACGCTGCATTCGATCTCGCTGGTCGAGGCGGTGCGGGACGCGATCGGGCCCGACGCGGAGCTGCTGGTGGAAATGCACGGGCGGTTCAGCCCGTCCACCGCCGTGCGCATCGCGGGCGAGCTGGAGCGGTTCCGGCCGTCGTGGCTGGAGGAGCCGGTGCCGCCGGAGAACCTGAAGGCGCTGGCGAAGGTCACGGAGAAGACGAACCTGCCGATCGCGACGGGTGAGCGCATCCACGACCGGATCGAGTTCCGCGAGCTGTTCGAGTCGCAGGCCGCCGACATCATCCAGCCGGACGTCGGCCACATCGGCGGCATCCTGGAGACCCGCAAGCTGGCCGCGACCGCCGAGACGCACTACGTGCTGGTCGCGCCGCACAACGTCGGCGGCTCGGTGCTGACCGCCGCCTCCCTCCAGGTCGCGGGCTGCACCCCGAACTTCAAGATCCTGGAGCACTTCAACGACTTCGCCGACGCGGAGATCAAGAAGGTGGTCAAGGGCGCGCCGCAGGTCGTGGACGGCTACTTCGAGCTGTCGCACGAGCCGGGCCTCGGCGTCGAGCTGGACACCGACGCGGCGGCCGAATTCCCGCAGCAGCAGGCCCGTTTCGACCTGTGGGCCGAGGGCTGGGAGAAGCGGGACCCGAAGGGCTTGAAGCGGTGACCGCGCTCGTCCTCGACGCGCCCGGCGCGTTCCACCTTGAGCAGACCGCCCCGGCCGAGGCCGGGCCCGGGGACGCGCTGGTGCGGGTCCACGCGTCCGGGATCTGCGGCAGCGACCGGGAGGTGTACGAGGGGAACCGGCCCGAGGGGTACGTGCGGTATCCCGTCACCCCCGGCCATGAGTGGTCCGGGACGGTCGAGGCGGTCGGCGCGGGCGTACCCGAAGCGCTCGTCGGCCGGAAGGTCGTCGGCGAGGGGTTCCGCAACTGCCAAGTGTGCGACCGCTGTCACGCCGGGGAGACCACGCTGTGCACGGCGGGGTACGAGGAGACCGGCTTCACCCAGCCGGGGGCGATGGCCACCACCCTGACCCTGCCCGCCCGGCTGCTGCACCCGCTGTCCGACGACGCCGATCTGACCGCGGCCGCCCTGCTGGAGCCCGCCGCGTGCATCGCCGCCGCCGCGCTCAAGGCCAACGCGCAGCCAGGCCAGCGGGTCGCGGTGGTGGGCACCGGGACGCTCGGCATGATCGCCGTGCAGTTCCTGGCCGCCGTCTCCCCCGCCGAGCTGCTGGTGGTCGGGACCCGGCCGGACCGGGAGCAACTGTCGCTGTCCTTCGGGGCCACGGCCTTCGTCACGAACGACCGGCTGGAGGACGTCCGGGGCGGCTTCGACATCGTTATCGAGACCGCCGGGTCCGCCCCCGCCGCCCGTACCTCCGCCGCCCTGCTGCGGCGCGGCGGCCGGCTGGTGCTCACCGGCATCCCGGCGGCGGGCACGGCGGACGGGCTCGACCCGACCGACCTGGTCGTCCGGCAGATCGAGGTGCAGACCGTGTTCGGGGCCGCGCCGGACGCGTGGGCGCACGCGGTGCGGGTCTTCGACGCGGGGCTGCTGACGCTGCTGCCCCTGGTGACGCACGAACTGCCGCTCACCGACTTCGCCACCGCCATCGAGCTGGTGGGGAGCGGTGATCCGAAGGTGGGCAAGGTGCTGCTGCGACCCGCGTGATCCCTTCCGAATCTCCCCCCGGGGAACACCTTCGCTCCCCGAAAACCTGAACGGTCCTCAAAGACGAGGGCTTCACCTAGTCCTTACGGCGATACAAGGAGCACCGTGACGACCGCCGCCTCAGCCCTTCCCTCCGGCCCCCGCCGTCCCGCCGACGCCGCCCTCGCCCCGCTCGGCCACGCGGCGCCCGCGCCCGACCCCGCCGACGCCTCCGCGCACTCCTTCCCCGACGGCGGCACCTGGCGCACCGAGATCCCGTCCGTCGAGGGCCCGGAGGCGCTGGCCACCGTGTTCAAGGAGGCCGGGCGGCTCGACGTACCGATCCACCGGATCAGCCAGGGCAGCGGCGTGTGGATGCTCACCGACGCCGAGATCACCGAGATGGTGGAGTCCTGCGCGGAGCGCAACGCCGAGCTGTGCCTGTTCACCGGGCCGCGCGGCACATGGGACATCGGCGGCGCCACCCGCTCCGACTCCGGTGGCGGCGGCCTGCGGGCCCGCGGCCACGACGCGGTCGCCGGATGCGTGGAGGACGCCCTGCGGGCCGCCTCGCTCGGGGTGAAGTGCCTGCTGGTCGCCGACGAGGGCGTGCTGTGGCTGCTGCACCAGCTGCGCGAGCGGGGGGAGTTGCCCGCGGACACCACCTTCAAGCTGTCCGCGCTGATCGGCCCGGTCAACCCGGCCTCGTTCGCGGTGTACGAGCAGCTGGGCGCCGACTCGATCAACATCCCCTCCGATCTGACGCTGGAACACCTCACCGAGATCCGCCGGGTCTCCCGCGCCCCGATGGACTTCTACATCGAGGCGCCGGACGACCTCGGGGGGTACGTACGGCTCTACGACGCGGCCGAGTTGATCCGCCGCGGCGCCCCCATCTATCTGAAATTCGGGCTCAGCAAGTCTCCGGGGATCTACCCCTACGGCGCGCAACTGCGGGACGTGGCGCTGAACAGCGCGCGCGAGCGGGTGCGCCGCGGCCGGCTCGTGCTCGATCTGCTCGCCCGGCTGGGCGCGGACGGCGGACTGTCGCCGCTGGGCTCCCGGTTGCCGGGTCCGCTGCGGCGCTTCCCCGTCACGGACGCGTCCGACGCCGCCACCGGCGCGGCACCCCAGAAGTCCTGAGCAATGACGCCCCAGGGAAGGACCCCATCACCATGCGTACGGTAAGAGGCGCACGAGTCGCGGCGATAGGCGCCGGCCTCCTCGCGCTCTCACTGACCGCCACGGCCTGTGGCCAGGAAGCGGTCGGTGGCAGTCGGTACAAGAGCAAGGAAAAGGGAGGGACGATCGGCATCGCGATGCCGACCAAGTCCTCCGAGCGGTGGATCACCGACGGCCGCAACGTGGCCAAGCAGTTCCAGGCGGCGGGCTACAAGACGGACCTGCAGTTCGGGGAGGACGACGTCCGCACCCAGGTCGCCCAGCTCGAAAACATGATCACCAAGGGTCACCGGCTGCTGGTGATCGCGCCGATCAACGGCGGAGCGCTCAACGACGTCCTGAAGCAGGCCCATGACGCCAACATCCCGGTGATCTCCTACGACCGGCTGCTCCTGGGCACGAAGAACGTCGACTACTACGCGACCTTCGACAACGAGAAGGTCGGCAGGCTCCAGGGCCAGTACATCGTCGACAAGCTGGGGCTGGCCAAGGGCCGCAAGGGCCCGTTCAACATCGAGCTGTTCGCCGGCTCCTCGGACGACAACAACACCCGGTACTTCTACAACGGCGCGATGAGCGTGCTCAAGCCGTACATGGACAAGGGCGAGCTGGTCGTCCGCTCCAAGCAGACCAGCCTCAACCAGCTCTACACCGAGAAGTGGAGCGGAAGCGCCGCCCAGGACCGCATGGAGGACCTGCTCAACAAGTCGTACAGCACCGACGACGTCGACGCCGTCCTCTCGCCGTACGACGGCATGTCCATCGGCATCCTGTCGGCGCTCAAGAGCGCCGGCTACGGCACGAAGGCCAAGCCGTTCCCGGTGGTGACCGGGCAGGACGCGGAGCTGGCCTCCGTGAAGTCCATCATCCGGGGCCAGCAGACGCAGACCATCTACAAGGACCTGCGCAAGCTGGCGAAGGCGACCGTGCAGATAGCCAAGGCGGAGCTGACCGGCGGCAAGGCCCCGATCAACGACACCAAGTCGTACGACAACGGCAAGAAGGTCGTGCCGACCTATCTGCTCAACCCGGTCAGCATCGACAAGTCCAACACCCAAGTGCTGGTGGACCAGGGTTACTACACCGCGTCACAGCTGAAGTAGGGCGGGGTACGGACTATGAGCACCATTCTCGAACTGCGCTCCATCACCAAGACCTTCCCCGGTGTCAAAGCCCTCTCCGACGTCAACCTCCGGGTGCGCGAAGGCGAGATCCACGCCCTGTGCGGGGAGAACGGCGCCGGCAAGTCCACCCTGATGAAGGTGGTCAGCGGCGTCCATCCGCACGGCAGCTACGAAGGCGAGATCCTCTTCGAGGGCGAGCCGTGCGCGTTCAAGGACATCCGCGCGAGCGAACAGCGCGGCATCGTCATCATCCACCAGGAACTCGCGCTGATCCCGTACCTGTCCATCGCCGAGAACATCTTCCTCGGCAATGAACACGCCACCCGCGGTCTGATCAGCTGGAACGAAACCCTCAAGCACGCCAACGCGCTGCTGAAGCGGGTGGGCCTGACGGATTCGCCGCAGACCCGGGTCACCGACATCGGCGTGGGCAAGCAGCAGCTCGTGGAGATCGCCAAGGCGCTCTCCAAGGAGGTGAAGCTGCTCATCCTGGACGAGCCGACCGCGGCGCTGAACGACGAGGACAGCGGCAAACTCCTGGATCTGCTGCTGGAGTTCAAGGCCCAGGGCATCTCCTCGATCATCATCTCCCACAAGCTGAACGAGATCCGCAGGGTCGCCGACTCCGTCACCATCCTGCGTGACGGCCAGACCATCGAGACCCTGTCGGTCCGGGAGACCCCGGAGTCCGAGCCGGAGGTCTCCGAGGACCGCATCATCCGCGGCATGGTCGGCCGCGACCTCGACCACCGCTTCCCCGAGCGCACCCCGTACGAGGGGAAGGACGCCTCCCAGGTGGCCATGGCCATCGAGGACTGGACCGTGCACCACCCCATCGACCAGCAGCGCAAGGTCGTGGACAGGGTGTCCCTGAACGTGCGGCGCGGCGAGATCGTGGGCATCGCCGGACTGATGGGCGCGGGCCGCACCGAGCTGGCCATGAGCGTGTTCGGCCGGACCTACGGGCGCTACGCGGGCGGCCGGGTCCTCCGCGACGGCCAGGAGGTCCGCACCCGTACCGTGCCGGAGGCGATCGACCACGGCATCGCGTACGTCACCGAGGACCGCAAGACTTTCGGCCTCAACCTCGAGGACACCATCAGCCGCAACGTCTCGCTCTCCTCGCTCGGCAAGGTGGCGCGCCGCGGTCTGGTCAACGAGCACGAGGAGTCCCGGGTCGCCGAGCGGTTCCGCAAGACGATGAACATCAAGGCACCCACGGTCTTCGAGCGGGTCGGCCGGCTCAGCGGCGGCAACCAGCAGAAGGTCGTGCTCAGTAAGTGGATCTTCGCAGGTCCCGAGGTGCTCATCCTCGACGAGCCGACCCGCGGCATCGACGTCGGGGCCAAGTACGAGATCTACACGGTCATCAACGACCTGGCGGCGCAGGGCAAGGCCGTCGTCTTCATCTCCTCCGAGCTGGGCGAGCTGCTGGGGATGTGCGACCGGATCTACACGATGGCGGCCGGACGGCTGACCGGAGAGGTGCCCCGGGCCGAGGCGACCCAGGAAGTACTGATGCGCCACATGACCAGGGACAGGGACAGAGGAGACGAAGGATGAGCACGGCCACCCAGAAGACCGAGAGCCCGGCCCCACCGCCGGCCGAGGGCTCCAAGAGCATCGGGACGCTGCTGCTCCAGGGCATGCGGACCAACATGCGGCAGTACGGGATGCTGGTCGCGCTCGCCCTGATCATCGTCATCTTCCAGATCTGGTCGGACGACATCCTGCTGCGGCCGGGCAACGTCACCAGCCTGGTGCAGCAGAACGGCTACATCCTCATCCTCGCGATCGGCATGATGATCGTGATCATCGCGGGGCACATCGACCTGTCGGTCGGATCACTCGTCGCCTTCGTCGGCGCGGCCGCCGGCGCGATGATGATCAAACACGATATGCCGTGGGGCCTCGCGGTCGTCCTCTGTCTGCTCCTCGGCGCCGCCGCCGGTGCGTGGCAGGGCTTCTGGATCGCGTACATCGGCATCCCGTCCTTCATCGTCACCCTGGCCGGAATGCTGGCCTTCCGCGGCGGCACCCAGATCCTGCTGGACGGGCAGTCCCTGTCGCCGTTCCCCGACAGCTTCGAGAAGCTGAGCACCGGGTTCATCCCGGAGATGGGCCCGTACACGCAGTACCACAACCCCACCATGGTGATCGGCCTCATCGTCTGCGCCGCCGCCGTCTGGCAGGAGTGGCGCGGCCGGCAGCAGCGGGCGGCCTATGAGCTGGACGTGGCGCCGCTCGGGCTGTTCTTCGTCAAGTGCGCCGCGATCGTGGCCGCCGTGATGGCCTTCACCATGACGCTGTCCAGCTGGCACGGGGCGCCGTACGGGCTGCTGATCCTGGCCGGCCTCTTCGTGATCTTCAGCTTCGTGATGCGCAACACCGTCATCGGGCGCCATGTGTACGCCCTCGGCGGCAACCAGCCGGCGGCCAAGCTGTCGGGTGTCCGGGACAAGCGCGTCACCTTCATGGTGTTCGTCAACATGGGCATCCTGTCCGCGCTCGCCGGTCTGGTCTTCGCCGCCCGGCTCGGCTCCGCCACCCCCAGCGCGGGCCTCAACTTCGAACTGGAGGCCATCGCCGCGGCGTTCATCGGCGGCGCGTCGGCCAGCGGCGGTGTCGGCACGGTGCTGGGCGCCATCATCGGTGGTCTGGTGCTCGGTGTGCTCAACAACGGCATGTCGCTGGTGGGCATCGGCACCGACTACCAGCAGGTCATCAAGGGACTGGTGCTGCTGGCGGCGGTCGGCTTCGACGTCTGGAACAAGCGCCGGGTCGGTTCGTAGTACGTCATCCAACTACTTCTTGTGGAGCCGCACATGACGCACCAAACGAGCACGAGCAGACGCACGGTCATCACTGCCGCCGCGGCCACCGCCGCGGTGGCGGCCACCGGGACCGGCACCGCCTTCGCGAAGAACCGATCCGACGGTGAGGGACACGGGGGACACGCGGTGAAGGAACACTTCGGCACGCTGGCCGACGGCACCGAGGTCGACCGCTGGACGATCGAGAACGGCCGCACCCGGCTGTCCGTACTGAGCTACGGGGGCGTCGTCCAGACCCTGGAGATCCCCGACCGGCACGGCCGCCGCGCCAACGTCTCGCTGGGCTTCTCCGACCTCGACTCCTACGTGGCCAGCAGCCCGTACTTCGGCGCCCTCATCGGCCGCTACGGCAACCGCATCGCCCGCGGCACGTTCACCCTCGACGGCGAGAAGTACCAGCTGCCGATCAACGACGGCCCCAACAGCCTGCACGGCGGCGACAAGGGCTTCGACAAGCGGGTCTGGTCCGTCGAGCCCTTCCGCAAGGGCTCGGGCGTCGGCCTCACCCTCCGCCGGGTCAGCCCCGACGGCGAGATGGGCTACCCCGGCACACTCACCGTGCGCGTCGACTACACCCTGACCGCGGAGGGCGACTTCCGCATCGACTACGAGGCCACCACCGACAAGGCCACCGTCGTCAACCTCACCAACCACACCTACTACAACCTGGCCGGGGAGGGCTCGGGGTCCATCTACGACCACCGCCTCCAGATCGCCGCGTCCCGCTACACCCCGGTCGACAAGACCCTCATCCCGACCGGCGAGCTGGCCAAGGTCGCCGGAACCCCGTTCGACTTCCGCCGCGCCAAGGACATCGGCCGGGACATCCGGGAGGCCCATCAGCAGGTGCTGTACGGGCAGGGCATCGACCACAACTTCGCGCTCGACAAGGGCCTCACCCGCCACCCCGAGCACATCGTGACGGTCACCGAGCCGGAGTCGGGCCGGGTGATGAAGATCGCGACGATCGAGCCGGGCGTGCAGTTCTACACGGGTAACTTCCTGACCGGCACCTTCGCCGGAACGTCCGGCCAGGTCTACCGGCAGGGCGACGGCTTCTGCCTGGAGACCCAGCACTTCCCGGACTCCCCCAACCAGCCCGGCTTCCCCTCCACCGTGCTCCGCCCGGGCCACACCTACCGCTCCACGACGGTGCACTCCTTCTCGACCCGCTGAGCCCCGGGTCCGCCTCACCTCCCGCTCCGTGCGAACCCGGGGCGGGAGGTTCGTCGTTTCCCCTCCCTTTCCGAGAGGCCCCGCATGCGACCGATACGCACGCTCCTCGCCCTGGCCCTGGCCACCCTCCCGCTGACCCAGACCGCCCCGGCAACCGCCCAGGACCGTGCCCCCACCGTCGAAGAACAGCGCCTCGACAAGGCCGTCCCCCAGGAGATCCTGCGCCGCAGCGGCTTCGACGACGTGGCGCCGGACTTCGCGCGCGACCTGGCGAACGTGCGGTCGTACGCGCAGGCCGAGCGGGTCGTCGCCCGTGAGGGCCGGGCGTTGTGGCGGCGTGCGGTGGACCGGGTGCAGGGGCGGGGGCCCGCCGGTGGCGATCTGAGCCGGGACGACGACCGCCCCCTGTACTGGGCACGGCTCGGGATGACCCGCGCCCTCGGCGAGTGGCGGCCGGGCTTCCCGCTGCCCGAGGCACGCCGCGCCGCGCTGCTCCAGTCCCTCGAACGCGGCTCCCGAGGGCAGGACTCCCTCGACCTCCCCGCGGGCAAGCACATCAAGCGCGTCGTCGTCACCGGCTTCGACCCGTTCCAGCTGGACGCCGACGTACGCCGCTCCAACCCCTCCGGCGCGGCGGCGCTCGCGCTGGACGGCACGACGATCCGTACGGCCGACGGCCCCACGCGCGTCGAGACGGCCGTCTTCCCCGTCCGCTGGGCGGACTTCGCCGACGGCACGGTCGAACGCACCCTGCTGCCGGTGTTCCGCCCCGGCCCGCGCCGGGTGGACGCCTTCATGACGGTGAGCCAGGGCCGGGTGGGCCGCTTCGACGTCGAGCGCACCAACGGCGCCTGGCGCGGCGGCGTCCCGGACAACGCCAACGTCTCCCGCACCGAGACCGTCCCCGTCCCGGCGGATGTGCCGACCCCGCAACCGCAGCCCCAGTGGACGACCACGACCCTGCCCTACCAGCGGATCGTCGCGGCGGACACCGGGCCCGTGCCCGTGTACGACAACACCAGCGTCACCGAGATCCCGGCGGGCGCCACCGCCCCGGTGGTCCGCCCCGACGGCCCGACGCCCGGCTCGACGGCCCGCGCGGGCGGTGGCGGCGACTACCTCTCCAACGAGATCGCCTACCGCGCCACCCTGCTGCGCGACGCCGTCGGCCTGAAGGTCCCGGGCGGCCATCTCCACACCCCGGTCCTCCAGTTCGGCCCGGACAACACCGACCCGTCGACGGGCCGGATCACCGACCCGGACTTCGTCCGCAACCGCCAGGCCATCACCGCCCAGGTCCGCACGGTGCTCACCGTGGTCGCGGCCACGGCGCCCCACTGACACCCGCAGGACGAGGGATGTCTCCAGTTTTCCGTGAGTACGGCAACCATTCACCTCCCGGAGCCCTCTCCCTGCACGACCCTTCGGCGTGACTCGATGGAGGATTTGTGCACAAAAGGACCAGAGGCGTGGTGGGCGTGGCCGTAGGCGCCGCCGTGACCGCCACCATGGCCGCCGCGGCCAATGCCGTGGCACCCGACGGGCCTGACCGGAACCAGTCCGCCACGGCCGCCGCCACGGCGGCGAAGACCCCGGGCGACATCGACCACGACGGCTACGCAGACCTCGGCGTGGGCGCGCCCGACGGCACCGTCTCCGGGAAATCCAAGGCGGGCTATGTGGGCGTGACCTACGGAGCCCGGGCCGGTGTCGACACATCTCGGCACAGCACGCTGTCGCAGGCCGGCACGGGGGTTCCCGGCACCCCCGAGGCGGGAGACCACTTCGGCTCGGCCGTCGTACGCGGCGATGTGGACGGCGACGGGTACACGGACCTGATCGTCGCCGCGAACTACGAGGCCATCGGTACCACCAAGCGGGCCGGTTCCGTCACGGTCGCCTTCGGCGCCGAGGGCGGCCTCTCCGGCGACGCCATCGCCTTCCACGCGCCGACCGCCACCGCCAACGGGCTGTTCGGCGACCGGATGGCCGTGGGCGACTACAACCACGACGGCCGTGACGACATCGCCATTTCCGACGGCGAAAAGGTGCAGCTCGTCAACGGCGCGGCAAACCTGCGCAAGACGGCCACCCCGAAGATGTCCAGCGTCACCCCGCCCGGCGGCGGAGTGGGCGTCGAGCACCTGTCCTCCGGCGACATCAACGGGGACGGCTACGCCGACCTGGTCACCGTCGCCTACCAGGACGACCCCGCCGACGAGGGCACGCTCGGCGTGCTGCCCGGCTCGTCCGGTGGCGTGAAGAGCACGCCGCTGGGCGAGGACGTCCCGCTGCCGTTCGCCTCGTACCGGGCCGTGGTGGGCGACATCAACGGCGACGGCAAGGACGACGTCCTCACGGACACCGGCTTCACCGACGGCCCGGACGACGCACGCCTGCGCACGTTCCCGGGCACCGCCTCCGGGCTCGACACCACCCACCCGGTGATCTGGAAGGGCAAGCATCAGGACGGCATCGCCTCCCGGCTCACCGACATCAACGGCGACGGCCACGACGACCTCGTGGTCGGCGACACCGGAGCCGAGGCCCCCGGCGGCTACAACGACGCCGGCGCCATCACCGTGCTCAAGGGCACCAAGGACTGGCTGACCGACGCGGGCGCGCAGACCTTCTCCCTCGACACCGAGGGCGTCCCCGGCTCCATGACCGGCGGCGACTGGTTCGGCGACGCCGTCGCACCGGCCGACTACAACGGCGACGGCAAGCCCGACCTGGCCATCGGAGTCCCCAACCGCACCGAGGGTGCGGGCGCGGTAGCCCTCTTGTACGCGGGCCCGGACGGCCTCACCGCCAAGGGCTCCGCCCTCATCGGCCCCCGTGACCTCGGCGCCCCGGCCACCGACGCCGCCTTCGGCAAGGAACTGTCCGACCCCGCGACGAAGTAACACCACGCCGCGGTCGGACACCGGCGGCCCGGCCCACCCGGACCGGGCCGCCCGCGCCGACGCCGCTACGAGCCGTTGAGGGCGTCCGCAGCGGTGTCGCCGCGGGTGGGGATCCGGTCCTCTCCCGTCAGGTCGCGGACCAGCAGGGTCGCGCCCGCAACCGCGCCCGGCATGAGGATGACGGAGACCAGGGGGACCAGGAAGAGCAGGGCGAGGGGGAGGCCGAAGCCCACGGTGAGGAGGCGGCGGCCGCGGAGCATGCGGCGGCGCTCCGCGAGCAGCACGCCGCGCCGCAGCAGCGCGACCGAGGTCAGCTCCTCGGCGAGGAAGAAGCCGGTCACGCAGAGGGCGAGGGCGGGGATCACGGTCTGGCCGACGACCGGGATGAAGCCGAGCGCGAAGAAGAGCACGCTCCACAGGGTGACGCGGATGAGCAGGGCGATGGCCTCGCGGAGGCCTGTCCACAGCTCCTGCCAGGTCGACAGGCCGGAGTCGGGGGCCTCGCCGCCCTCGGAGCGGTCGACTTCCTTGGAGAGGGATTCGTAGAAGGGCTGGCCGACCAGGAGCGTGACCGCGGTGAACGTGATCACCGCGAGGAAGAGGCAGGCGGCGGCGAAGAGGAGCGCGAGGGCGCCGCGGAAGACACCGAGCCAGGGTGAGGACCAGTCGTCGGCGAAGGGCGTGGCCCACGCGATGACGTCGTCGGTCCAGTAGAAGAGCACGACGAGCGCCGCCGCGTAGCCGACGAGGGTGATGAGGGCCGGGAGCATCCCGATCCCCCACCACCGTCCGTGCTGGGCCACCCAGCGTTGGCCCTTCACCAGATAGCCGATGCCCACTCCAAGATCGCGCATGGGCGAAAGCCTACTGGGCTACCGGGGCGCGTAGATGACGCCCATCTTGTCGATCTCCTCACCGGCGCGGCCGGTGAAGCCCACGATCTGCCAGCCGTCGGGAGCGGTGTAGGTGGCGGTGTCGGAGGTGGGCGTGCCGGTGGCCAGGGTGCGGCCCGTGTCGGTGGTGAAGGCGGCGGAGAAGAGGCGGGTGCGGCCGTCCTTCTGGCCCCGGGTGAGGGTGACGGAGGTGAGGTGTTCGGCGGGGCCGAGGGTGAGGGTGGCGGGGGTGCCGCCGCTGCCGCCGTGGCTGAGGGTCGTACCGTCGGACAGGGTCAGGGACACGCCGTCCAGGCGGGAGCCGCCGCGCAGGGTGAGGGTGCGGGGCGCGGGGGTGGCGGGCAGGTCGTCGGCGTCGTTGAAGGCGGTGCCGTGCGGCCCGCCGAACTGGTCCCCCGCGCGCAGCGTGGGGGCTGCCTTCCAGGAGAAGTCCACGGTGTGCGGGTAGTGGTCGGACAGCGGCTTGCGGTCGGCGTCGAGGAAGGCGGTGTTCTCGTTGTTGTAGCGGGTGGCGGTGAGGGAGAGGAGCGGGCCGGAGCGGTAGAGGACCTTGTCGACGACCTCGCAGGTGTTGGTGACGTTGTCCGGGTCGCACACGAGCGCGTCGGACCCGGCGGGCGGGGCCGAGCCGCCGCGGACGAGGTTCACCCAGGCGTCGGTGAGGCCGTTGCGGGTGGCGAGGTCGCGGATGTTGTCGGCGGCGCGGGTGTAGCGGGTGTTGGTGTCACCCATGACGAGCACCGCGTTGCCGGCCGAGTTGGCGGTGATGAAGTCGGAGAGCTGGGTGATGTTGGCGCGGCGGGCGGCGAGGTCGGGGTCGGTGGTCCCCGCGTTGGTGTGCACGTTGTACAGGTCCAGGTAGGCGCCTTCGGCGAGCCGCACCCGGGCCAGGGTGAAGCCCTTGGGGGTGAGGCAGTCGGTGCCGTTGCACTTGGTCCACTTGACCCGCTCGAAGTCGTCGTACGGCAGGTCGGAGAGGGTGTTGAGGCCGTCGCCGAAGGCCGCGCCACCGCTGGTGGGGGTGCGGTACGGGTGGTCGTCACCGGCGTAGAGCGCGGCGTGGTAGTTGAAGTCCTCCTGGACGTTGACGATGTCGTACGGGCCCAGGCGGGGCGAGATCAGCGGGGTGTTCTTCGCGGGGTGGCCGGAGGACAGGCCCTCGGGGAGTCCGGCCACGTTGTACGTCAGGACGTTGAACGAGCCGGAGGGGGCGGGGGCCACGGGGGCGGGCGCGCCGGTGTCCGCCGCGGCGGGAGTGGCGGCGAGCGTGCCCGCGCAGGTGGCGAGTGCCGCCGCGGCCGCGACGGCCAGGCGTCCGATGAGTCTCACGAACGTGTCCTCTCAGGGAGTGGTACGAGGGGTCGGAGCTTGCCGGTGCCCGATGTTGTCGGAGCCGTGGTCGGTGGTGTGGGAGTCGATGTCCACCCGGCCCGTGGTGGCGTCCGCGTCCTGCGCGGAGACCACGGACAGGCCCCCGAGCGCGAGGGTCGCGGCCACGCCCGCGGCGACGGCCGTCAGGCGACGCCGACGGTGGCCGGTGCCGGTGGTCGTGTCCGTCGTGAAGTGGTGGTCACCCACGGAGTTCATGAAGGAGCCCTCTCGGTCGGAGGATCCCCACCCGGAGGGGCAATCGCTTGCGGGAGCGCGCGGCAAGCAGGCAGGTCACTGGGCCGGTGGAGATCGTCAAAGGGGTGGCTCTGACGGTGGCGGAATGCGCTGCCCGGGCCCGGTGTGGTCAGGACCGCCCCAGCAGACGACAGCCATCACAGAAGAAGCTAGTAAGCGCTTGTCGGGGATGTCAACACCACTGGCCCATAAGGGAGTTGGCGATAAGAAGAGTTGACGCGCGGAGACTTTGCCGAACTGACAGGCGTCCCACAGAAACCGTCCCTACTTTCCGTGCCCATGACAGATTCATCTCCCGCCCCCATCGGGCGACGCAGAGTACTGATCGCCGGAAGCGCCGCCGCGGCGGCCATCGGAGTCGGCGCCGGGACCGCCGCCGCACGCCCCGAAACGACCGCCACCGGGGCCACCGCCCCGGCCCCGGCGGCCAATGCGATCTGCACGCTCACCAAGCAGCTGACCGAGGGCCCGTACTACCTCGACCACGCCCTCGTACGGGCCGATGTCGGCGAGGACAAGCCGGGCGTACCCCTGCAGCTCGCGCTCACCGTCGTCGACCGCGACACCTGCGCACCGCTGAACAAGGCGCTCGTGGAGATCTGGTACTGCGACGCGCTCGGCGAATACTCCGGCTTCGTCGGCAACAACGGCCACCAGGAGCCGGACAACGGGACGTTCCTGCGCGGCGGTGTGCTCACCGGCACCGACGGCGTGGCCAAGCTGACCGGCATCTACCCCGGCTGGTACCGCGGCCGCTGCGTTCACATCCACGTCAAGGTGCACACGGGCGTCACCCTCACCGCCGACGGCTCGTTCACCGGCGGCAACGAGATCCACACCGGTCAGCTCTTCTTCGACGAGAAGATCACCCAGGCGGTCGCCAAGGTGAGCCCGTATTCCACCAACACCGTCCCCCGTACCCCGCTGTCCTCGGACGGCATCTACGGCAACGGCGGCACCGCCGCCGGGCTGATGGCCGTGACGGCGCTCGGCAGCACACCCTCGGCCGGATACCGCGGCACCCTCACCCTGGGCATCGACTCGGACGCCTGACCGGCGCGGGGCGGCGGAGTCGTCACGCGCGTGGGTCGTGACGGCTCCGCCGCCGGGCGGGCCGGGCCCGCTACCGCGCCACCGCGTACGAGGAGCGCTCGGCGGCCGGGGACAGGCCGGTGGCGAAGGTGTCGACGGCCAGGGCCGTGCGCAGGCAGAGGGTCAGGGCGCGGGCCCGGGCGTGGGCGATGCCGTCCGGGGAGCGGTGGTCGGTGAGATCGGTGAGGCCGCCGCGCCGGGCCGACTCGTCGAAGGACGCCCGCAGGGTGGCGTCCGGGATCGGGGCGCCGCTGTCCAGGGCGTCGGCGAGGGCGGTCAGTCGGGCGTCGAAGAGGGCCGCGATCTCGGCGGCCTCCGGCACGGCGTCGGCCTCGCCGCGCGGCTGCGCGGCGTACAGCTGCGACGCGCACCGGCTCAGCTCCGCGATCGACCGCTGGATGGACTCGATCTCGGCGGCGCTCCAGCGGGCGCGGTGACCGCGCGGTTCGTGGCGGACCGCGGCGACCGCGGCCTCCAGCCGCTCGCGGGTGTGGCGGCTGCGGGAGCGCAGCGCGTCGATGTCCTCGTGCCGCACCACGCCCGGCTCGGTCAGCCCGCCGACCAGCACGTTCAGCAGCCGCCGCTGTACGTCCGTCCACGCGGCGACCAGCGAGGACAGCCGGTCGTGGTGGTACGTGGGCAGGACGACGAAGACGAGGAGCCCGATCATCGCGCCGAGGAGGGTGTCCGCGGGGCGGCCCCAGGCGATGAGGTCGGAGGCCTTGCCCAGCCGGGTGATGAGGACGACGAGCCAGGCGGTGATGAAGAAGTTCAGCACCAGCTGGCCGACGCGCAGGGTGAGGAAGACGCACAGGGCGAGCACCACCGCGGCGACGACCAGCCGGTCCGGGGTCCACCAGACGGGCCGCAGGGCGGCCCAGGCGGCGAGGCCGCCGAGGATCGAGCCGATGGGGCGGGCCCAGCCTCGGGCGAAGGTGTGCCCGTAGTCGGGGAACAGCACCAGCATGGTGGTGAGCGCCGCCCAGAATCCGTGGCCCGGCAGGCCGTGGCCCCAGAAGTCGCCGAGGGCGCGGCCCGCCGCCTCACCGGCCGTGGTGCCGATGGCGACGCGCAGGGCGTGCGGGAACAGCGGGTCGCCGGGGCGCGCCGCGGACCACAGCCGCCGGAACCCGGCGCGGGCGGGGTGTTCGGCGGGGAACAGGGCCAGGACGGGGTGCGTACCGCCGGAAGCCTCCGCGTCGGCCCACAGGCCGGCCAGCCGCCCGGCCTCCTCCAGTGACGGCAGCAGCTCCTCGGCGATCGGGCCGCGCCAGGTCTCCAGGGCCCGTGCGACGTCCGGTGCGAGGGGCTCCGGGCGGGAGGTGCGCAGGGCGCGCGCCACGGAGTCGAGCGCTTCGGCGATCTCCCCGCGGGGGGCCTTCGGGGTGTCGGAGACCAGCAGCAGGGCGCGCCGGATCCGTTCGGCCTCGACGAGCAGTCCGTAGAGCGGTGCCGCGCCGGAGCGGGCGAAGCGCGGCAGCAGATCAAGCGCCCTGCGGGCGGCGGTGAAGGGCGCCGGGGCGGGGTAGCCGCCGGTCCCCTCGGTCCGCGCGTACGCCGCCAGCGAGGCGTAGAGCGCGGCCAGCGCCTTGCGCTGCGCGGGGTGGCGCCGCCCGTACGGGGGCAGCAGCTGGGCGGCGAGGGTCAGGGCCGCGCCCGCGGCCATCCAGCGCACCATCACGAGCCCCGCCCCGACCGTGGCGGCGAGATCGGCGGTGATCAGGCAGCCGATGACGACGAGACAGGCGCGGATGCCGGGCGCCACGCCCAGCGCCCGCCACAGACCGGCCAGGTACGAGAGGACCGCGAGGACGATCAGGAAGTACCAGCCGGCCTGGTGCAGCCAGACACCGGCGAGGGCGGCGAGCGAGAAGCCCGCGCCGAACGCGAACGCGTTCACCGCCCGGTGCCGGACCGGCGCCAGCAGGGTGCCGATGCCGCAGATGAAGGTGCCCACCGACATCATGACCCAGGCCAGCGGATCGCCGGTCAGGGCGCCGAGCACCGCCGCGGCGATGACCGCCAGGACCGCGCGTGCGATCGCGGCGGGCTCCGAGGACACGCGTTCCATGGTCAGCGCGGCCCGGAAGCTGCGGCCGACCGCCGATGTCCACCCCTGTATCTCGTCCTGTATCTCGCGCACCGTACTCATATAGGTGCACTATACAAGTTAATTGCGGCCTACCCCAAACGGATCATGTTCCAGGACATCGGCTCCAGGGTGGCGCGCAGCACGCCGTCCGCGAGGGCCGTGCCCTGACCCGGATGCGGGGTGACGCGCTCGGGCTCGGCCAGGGTGTTGCGGGCCTCCGGGTCGGCGTCGGCCAGCACGCTGTGCTCGACGACCCGGGCGGGCGCCATCCCGTGCAGCGCCACCTCCAGCGGGAGCGGCCGGTGCTGGTCGCGGTTGACGGCGAAGACGGTGACCTCGCCGGTCTCCTCGTTCCGCACGGCCGTGGCGTGCAGCAGCGGCACCTCCCCGTACCGCGCCGTCTCGTGCGCGGGGCTGTCGACCGCGACCTGGAGCACCCGGCCGCGGCCGTACGCCGAGGCCTGGGCGAAGGGGAAGAAGGTGGTCTGGCGCCAGGCCGGGCCGCCCGGTTCGGTCAGGATCGGGGCGATGACGTTGACGAGCTGGGCGAGGCAGGCGACCGTCACGCGGTCGGCGTGGCGCAGCAGCGCGATGAGGAGCGAGCCGAAGACGACGGCGTCGGTGACGGAGTAGTTGTCCTCCAGCAGCCGCGGCGTCTCCTCCCAGTTGGGCGGCTCGGCGTTCGCGAAGCGGCTCTGGTACCAGACGTTCCACTCGTCGAAGGAGAGGTTGATCTTCTTCTTCGACTTCAGCCGGGCGCCCACGTGGTCGCAGGTCGCGACGACGTTCTCGATGAAGGACTCCATGTCGACGGCGGAGGCGAGGAAGGAGTCGCGGTCGCCGTCGTGCTCCTCGTAGTAGGCGTGCAGGGAGATGTAGTCGACCAGGTCGTAGGTGTGCTGCAGGACCGTGGCCTCCCAGGCGGCGAAGGTCGGCATGGCCTGGTTGGAGCTGCCGCAGGCGACGAGTTCGACATCCGGGTCGATCTGGCGCATGGCGCGGGCGGTCTCGGCGGCCAGCCGGCCGTACTCCTCCGCGGTCTTGTGGCCGGTCTGCCAGGGGCCGTCCATCTCGTTGCCCAGACACCACAGCCGGATGGCGTACGGGTCCTTGTCGCCATGGCCGGCGCGGCGGTCGGACAGGGCGGTGCCGGACGGGTGGTTGGCGTATTCCTGCAGCTCCAGGGCCTCGGCGACACCGCGGGTGCCGAGATTGAGCGCCATCATGGGCTCGCCGCCGACCTTGCGGACGAAGTCGACGTACTCGGAGATCCCGAAGCGGTTGGTCTCGGTCGAGCGCCACGCGAGGTCCAGGCGGCGGGGGCGCTCGTCGGCGGGGCCGGTGCCGTCCTCCCACTTGTAGCCGGAGACGAAGTTGCCGCCGGGGTAGCGCAGGGCGGTGACTCCGAGTTCACGGATCAGCGCGAGGACGTCGGTGCGCAGCCCGGCCTCGTCGGCGGCGGGGTGCCCGGGTTCGTAGATCCCGGTGTAGACGCAGCGGCCGAGGTGCTCGACGAACGAGCCGAAGAGACGGGGGTCGACGTCGCCGACGGCGAAGGCGGGGTCGAGGGTGAACCGGGCGGGGGCGGTCGACTGCATGGCGGCGCCTCTCTGCTGCTCTGTTCGATATGCTGTTCTGTTCGAAATACTGGATTGCGATCGCATATCCGAACGAGACGGTAAGAGCTGACCGCCCCGGCGTCAACGCCCCCGCCGGGCACGAGCGCGGTGTCTCAGTACGCGGCCGGCCAGCCGCCGCTCCAGCTCAGCAGGTTGACGCCGAGCTTGGCGGTGCCGTTGTCCTGGCCGTCGTAGTAGTGGTAGACGAGCAGGTCGCCGTCGCTGTCGCTCATGATCGACTGCCCGCCGGGGCCGATGTAGCGGCCGTGGGACTCCAGGACCGGGGAGCCGCCGTTGTTCATCATGTTCACCCCGTTCTTGTCGTAGTACGGCCCGGTGGGCTTGGTGGCGCGGCCGACCTTGATCTTGTACGTGGAGCCGGCGCCCGCGCAGCAGGTGTCGTAGGACGCGAACAGGTAGTAGTAGCCGTTGCGCTTGACGACGGACGGCCCCTCGACCGCCTTGGTGCCGGTGGGCCGGGAGGCGATGCCGTAGACGGTCTTGTCGCCCGTGTACTGCTTGCCGGTGCCCGGGTCGAGGCGGATCATCTTCAGCCCCGACCACCACGACCCGAAGGACAGCCACCACTTCCCGTCGTCGTCCACGAAGAGGTTCGGGTCGATGGCGTTGTAGTCGCTGCCGGCGGTCGTGGAGTGGACGATGCCGTAGTCGGTCCAGGTGCCGGCCCGGCCGCTGGCCGAAGTGGCTAAGCCGATGGCGGACTTGCTGGAGCCGAAGGACGAGACGGCGTAGTACATCAGGTACTTGCCGCCGTGGTACGAGATGTCCGGGGCCCAGGGGTCGTTGCCCGAGGAGTACGTCTTCCACCAGGACGGCGGGGAGTTGAAGGCGTTCCCGGAGCGGCTGAAGGCGATCCGGTCGGTGGAGGTGCGGGCCTCCAGCCCGCCGTGGGTGGAGTAGAGCAGATAGGTGCCGTCGGCGGCGCGGAGCATCGTCGGGTCGTGGACGGTGATGTCGCCCGTCACCCGGCCCGGGTTCGGATAGGCGGAGGCGCTGGCCGGGAGCAGGGCGAGCAGGAGTGCGGCGGGCAGGGCGAGCCATCTGGTGCGGTGACGCGTTGTCATGCGGCGGTTCTCCTTCGTGTCACGTCGTCGGTGCTCTGTTCTTGACGCTCACTCTTGACCGGGGTGGGGGCCGCCTCTAGCGTGCGGCCGACGTTACGGAAACGTTCCGGAAGTTTTCGGAGCCTGGGAAGGGAAGTTTTCGTGATCAAGACGGTCCGTACCGCTCTCGTCGGCGCGCTCGCCGCCGCCCTGATCCCTCTGGCCATGCCGTCCGCCGCCGCTGAGCAACCTTCCACCCCCGGCGCGGATTTCGGAAGACCCCTCCAGCCGATCGATGGCTTCGGTTTCTCGGAAGCCTTTCAGCGCGCCGATCTGATGCGGGGCGCGGGCGGGCTCACCCCCGAGCACCGGCGGGAGGTGCTGGACCTGCTGCTGAACCGGCGCACCGGCGCGGGGCTCAGCATCCTGCGGCTCGGCATCGGCTCGTCCTCGGACGAGGTCTACGACCACATGAAGTCCATCCAGCCCACCGACCCCGGCGGCCCGGACGCCCCGCCGGCTTACGAGTGGGACGGCAAGGACGGTGGCCAGGTGTGGCTGGCCAAGGAGGCGAAACGGTACGGCGTCCAGCGCTTCTACGCCGACGCCTGGAGCGCGCCCGGCTACATGAAGACGAACGGAACGGACGCGAACGGAGGCACGCTGAAGCCGGAATGGCGGCGCGCCTACGCCGACTACCTGGTGCAGTACGCGAAGTTCTACCGCCAGGAGGGCATCCGGATCACCGACCTCGGCTTCACCAACGAGCCGGATCTCACCACGTCCTACGCCTCCATGCGGTTCACGCCGAAGGAGGCGGCCGAGACCGTGAAGGCGCTCGGCCCGGCGGTCCGGCGCGCCGGGATCGGCCTGGTGTGCTGCGACGCGGCCGGATGGGACCAGCAGGCCGAGTACAGCGCGGCGATCGAGGCGGACCCGCAGGCGTCGCGGTACGTCGGCACGCACACCGGACACCCGTACGTCACGCCCTCGGACCAGCCGCTGCCGACGACCCGGCGCACCTGGATGTCCGAGTGGAGCCCCAACGGCACGACGTGGAACGAGGCGTGGGACGACGGCAGCAGCTATGACGGGCTCGCCGTCGCCGAGGCGATCCACACCACGCTCGCGGACGCGCGGGCGAGCGCGTACGTGTACTGGTTCGGCGCCTCGGTGGGGGCGACGCGGGGGCTGATCCAGCTCGACGGCGCGGACTACCACGTCTCCAAGCGGCTGTGGGCGCTCGCCGCGTACAGCCGCTTCGTACGGCCGGGAGCGGTGCGGGTGGCGGCGTCGGCCGGGGCCGCCGCGGCGGACGGCGTGAAGGTGACGGCCTTCCGGAACCGGGACGGGGGCCGGGTGCTGGAGATCCTGAACACCGGCCGGGAGACGGTCCGCACGGACTTCGCGGTGGGCGGCGGACGGGGGCACGGCGCGGTGTACCGGACGGACGAGACGCATTCGCTGAGCCGGGTCGGCGCGGCGGTGGTGCGGGGCGGCGCGCTGGATGCGGAGCTTCCGCCGCGCTCCCTGACCACGGTGGTCCTGCCGTGACGTGCTTCCCGGCCTGAAGTCCGGGAATTCCCCAGCGTTAGGCGTTCGTTAGCGGTGCGTCAGCACCCAGGCCGTAGGTTGGCCGCGTGAACTTCCAAGAGAAGCTTGAGGACGCCCGGCAACGTTTTTTCCCGATACGTCTTCCGGGGAGCAATAGCGGTGCCGGCCTCTGCGTTGATGAAGCGACCTTCCGCGAAGCGGTAACGGAGATATACGCCGACGTCTTCCCCGAACGGGATGCCTACCCGTACAACCCGAAATCCCCCGAACTCGTCCAGGAATACAGCAGGCTCCATGCGGAGCGCATCCTCATCGAGAACTCGGAAGGGAAGGTGGTGGGCTGGCTCAAGGGCCGGATGGAAGACCCCACCACCTTCTACCTGGGCACGAGCGGCCTCCTGCCGGAGTACCGCGTCCAGCGCCTCGCGGCCCTGGTCTACTCCAGGCTGCTGGAGTACCTGGAGGACCTGGGCTACGAGCGGGTGACGTCACAGCACCACCCGCACAATCGCGCCGCCATGATTCTCCAGCTCAAGTACGGCTTCGCCTTCGAGGGCATGAGCCTGGACGAGCGGTGGGGGCCGATGGTGAAGATGGTCTACTTCTTCGACAGGGACCGCCGTGCGGAATTCGAGAGGCGATTCGGGTTCGAGCAGTACCCGAAGGGGCCGTGATCCCGGCATGCCCCCGTTGCCGCTCGCCATCTCATCGAGGACACCGTGCACGTAACCTATCTGCTCGCCACCGGCAGCAACTCCATCTACGACGGAAAGCATGACCAAGGCGGCCGCTATCACACCTACGGTCAGCACAGCTTCGTCCTGGATCTGATCGGAGTCATGAGCAAGGACGGGCACGAGGTCCGTCTCGTGGTCGACGACCTCCGCAGATTCGCGCTCACCTCGCAGGTCCGGAAACTGGACTCCGTATCCGTGTCCGTGACGGACGAGATCGGCCCTTCGGACAAGACCGACCTTCTCCTGGTCGACGAGGTGTCCGACGAGATGCTGCGCATCTTCCCCGATGACATCCCCGCGTTCAGGATCGTCCATCACGCCGGCCGCCGCTCCTCGGACTACCTGGTGTCGCGCTGTTCGCGCTTCCTGTGCATGACGGAGAACGCTCTCGCCCTGCAACAGGCGTACCTGCCGCCGGGCCGGGCGGTACTCGCCCACCAGGGCGTGGACCTGGACCGCTTCCCCGCGACCCCGGACAAGAGCCGGGCGGCCCGACCGCGCGTCCTTGTCTACGGCCGGATGGATTCGGGGCGTGAGGCGGTCATGGGCAAGGTCATGGAGAACCTCGACCGGGAAAAGCTCCTCGTGTACGCGGCGGGTGACGGACCGGGGTTCTGGGACATCAGCGACGGCTTCGGCAGCGAGATCATCCTCATCAACCACGTGCCGTGCCATTCGATACCGAACCTGCTGGCCGAGATGGATGTCGTCATCTCACTCGGCCGAGGCGCGATGGAGGCCATGGCGACCGGCATACCCACCATCTGCGCGGGCTACGGCTACGCCGGTCTGATCACGGAGGACACCATAGGTTCCCTCCTGCGGTACAACCTCACCGGCGCGTACAGCGATCACGACGCCGCGTCCGTCATGGAGGACGTCCACGCCGCCTTGCACAGCGATCGCCGAGCCGTCCGGAAACTCGCCGAGACACACCTGTCGGCCGACGCCTTCACTCACCGCGTATGCGAGTTGTACGCGCAGGCCGCCGGATGACGGACGGCCGGCCGCCCGGACTCTTCGGCGCCCGCAACCCCCGGTTCTATTTCGTGGGCCAGGTCGTCTCCCAGGTCGGGACCAATATGCAGATCGTGGCACTGGGCTGGTTCACCTACCAGCTCAGCCGCGACGAGCTGGTTCTCGGCATCGTCACGGCGGCACCGATTTTCACGATGCTTCTGATCGGCCCGGTCGGAGGCCTGGTCGCGGATCGCTTCCCCGCCCGCCGGGTGCTGCTGTGCACCCATGCCCTGCTCGCGCTCTTCGCGCTGGCACTGGGGCTGCTGGCCGAACACGGCTCGATCGCGGTGTGGCAGCTCATCGTCAGCGCCCTGTGCGTGGGGGCCGTGAACGCGATCGGCCTGCCCACGGCGCAGGTGTTCGTCTCGGAGATCGCCGGAGACGCGATGCTCCGGCAGGCGGTCACCCTCAACAACGTGATCCTGGATCTGTCGCTGATCGTCGGGTCGGCGGCGGTGGGACCCGTGATGGGAATGCTGGGGCTGGGCGGAGTGATCCTGCTGAACGCCGCGTCCTATCTGACCGTCATCGTGGCCCTGCTCCTGGTCCGCCCGGCGGAGCTGCACACCCGTCGGCAGGCGCCGAAGGACCGCACCCAGTTGTGGCGGGCGTGGGTGTACCTCTGGGCCCGGCCCGGCCTCGCGCTTCTGATCGTCATCATCGCCACGGTGGGCGTGTTCGGAACCAGCCTGCCCTCACTGCTGCTCCTGCTCACATCGAGCGAACTGAACGAGGAGGCGGGCGCCTACGGTGTGCTGCTGGCCGTGATCTCGGTGGGATCGCTCCTGGGCGCCTGGATGATGTGGCGCACCAAGGTCGTCCTGGGCACGGTCCTCGCGGGCAGTGTTCTCCTCGGCGTTCTGGAGATCGTCACCTCGGTCATGCCCACGGTGGTCACGCTCGGCCTGGTGCTCCTGCCGCTCGGCATGGTGTCCCTCGTCCTCCGGGCGGGGCTGCTCAGCCTGGCGCAGCTCCAGACGAGGCCGGATTACCGCGGCCGCGTCATGGCCATCTTCCAGTTGGTCTACCGCTCCGGCTGGCTGCTCGGCACCCTGCTGACCAGTTGGCTGGCCGGAGTGCTGGGTCCGCGACCCGTGATCGGTCTCGGCGGAGCCGGTGTCACCCTCGGCGTGACGCTGATCATCATGATCATGGTGACGTTCGGGGTCATGTCGGTCTCCTTCACCGCGGCCCGCCCTCCGCGGCTCCACGTCGAACTCCCGCAGCCGCCCGAAGGCCGCCATCGGCGCCGCCCCCGCCATGCGATAGCCGATTGAGGCGGGGGCGTTCGCCGCCTCGTGGCGTATCGAACGCCCCCGCCTCGGCGCTGCGCGGGAATCGCCGGGTCCTCAGTCCTCGAAGGCGACGATCATCTTGCCGATGTTCTCGCCGCGGAGCATGCCGAGGAAGGCGTCCACCGCGTTGTCCACGCCCTTGACGACGGTCTCGCGGTAGTGCAGCTTGCCCTCCCGCACCCAGGCGCCGACCTCCTCGAAGAACTGCGGCTGGAGGTGGTTGTGGTCGTTGACCAGCATGCCCTGCATGCGCAGCCGCTTGCCGATGATGAGCGCGAGGTTGCGCGGAGCGGCGGGCGGCTCGGTCACGTTGTACTGCGCGATCATGCCGCAGACGGTGATGCGGCCGTGCACCTTGAGGCTGCTGAGAGCGGCCTCCAGGTGGTCGCCGCCGACGTTGTCGAAGTAGACGTCGATGCCGTCGGGGGCGGCCTCCTTCAGCTGCTCGGCGACCGGGCCGTTCTTGTAGTTGAACGCCGCGTCGAAGCCGTACTCGTCGAGCAGCAGCCGCACCTTCTCGTCCGAGCCCGCACTGCCGATGACCCGCGAGGCGCCCTTGAGCTTGGCGATCTGGCCGACCTCGCTGCCGACCGCGCCCGCCGCGCCGGAGACGAACACCGCGTCGCCCTCCTTGAACGACGCGACCTCCAGCAGGCCCGAGTAGGCGGTGAGGCCCGTCATGCCGAGCACACCGAGGTACGCGGTGAGCGGGGCGACCTGCGGGTCCGCCTTCACCGCGCGCTTGCCGTCCACCACCGCGTACTCGCGCCAGCCGCTGAAGTGCAGGACGTGGTCGCCGACCGCGAGGCCGTCCGCGTTCGAGGCGATCACCTTGCCGACCGCACCGCCCTCCATCGGCTGGTCCAGCTTGAACGGCGGCACATATGACTTCACGTCGTTCATCCGGCCGCGCATGTACGGGTCCACCGACATGTACAGGTTGCGGACCAGCACCTGGCCCGGTCCCGGCTCGGCCACCGGTACCTCGCGCAGCGCGAAGTCCTCCGGCTTCGGCCAGCCCTCGGGACGGGCGACGAGGTGCCATTCACGGCCGGTGGCGGGGATCGCGGACATGGAAGTGCCTCCTCTTAATTACTTCACTACCTTAAACAATCATGGGCCTCGATATTTCATGTTGTCAAGCAAACGGGTAGCCTGAGGGGCATGACGTCCCCCATCGACCCGTTGACCCTCGAGGTCGTCGAGCTGATCGGCACCATCGTGGCCCGCTATCACGAGGAGTACGAGGAAGCCGCCGCCAAGCACGCCCTCACCGGTGCCCAGGCGCGCGTCCTCGGGCTGCTCTCCCGGGGGCCGACGCCCATGCGGCGCATAGCGCAGCAGCTCAAGTGCGAGCCGTCGAACGTCACCGGCATCGTGGACCGCCTGGAGTCCCGCGGCCTGGCCGAGCGCCGCCTCGACCCCGCCGACCGCCGCGTCAAGCTCGCCGCCGCGACGGAGGCGGGCCGCGAGACCGCCGAGCGGCTGCGCGGTTCCCTGGACTTCGCCCGCGAGCCGCTGGCCGGGCTGTCGGCGCAGGAGCGCACGGTACTGCGGGACCTGCTGCAACGGATGGTGTGCGTCACACCGTAGTCCGCCCCTACCCGCCCGGGGCCGGAGCCCCCGGTGGCGCTCCGGTCAGGCGCACCACCACAGGAAACGGGTGCAGGTCGGCGACGGGCCGGAGGTCGGGGCCACCGGCGAGGGCGGGGGCGGGTGCGTGGGGTCCGGGCCCTGGGCCGGAGTCGTGTTCCCGGGGGCAGGGGTGTTCGGGGACGGCGCGGTCGGGTCGGCGGATGAGGGCGCGTCACCGTCGGAGGCGGGCGCGTGCTCGGGCCCGGGAGTGGCTTCCTCGGACGGGGGAGCCGTGCGTTCGCCGCCCGGCCTCGGACCGGAGGACGCCGTACGGTCCGCCGCCGGGCGCTCGGGCCGCTCCGGGGACGGCTTCGGCGCCGGGGCGCGCCAGTAGCCCTCGGTGGCCAGCTCCGCCACGAAGACCGCGGCGAGCACAGGACCCAGCACCGCGGCCATGATCAGCACGCGGCGGCCCCGCCCCCGGCGGGCACGGCGGCCGCGGGTGCGGGGCTTCGGCTTTCGGCGGGAGGTGCGCGGATCGTTCATTTCGCCGGTGAGGTTATGTGACCTGCCCGGAGCGCGGGGGCCGCCGGCTGTGAGGATCTTGTGCGGAGAGCCGTCGGGTCCGGCGGTGTACGGCCCCGCTCAGCCCGCGAACGCCGGCTGCGCCAGCCCACGCCCCGCGTCCGGGATGACCAGCACCGACCCCGCCAGCGGCGGGGCGGCGGCGCCGAGGCCGACGCGGGCCGAGGAGACGTACAGGTCGCTGAGTCCGGTGCCGCCGAAGGCGCATGCGGTGGGGCGGGGGAAGGGCAGCGGGATCACCCGATCGAGTGTGCCGTCGGGGGTGTAGCGGCGGACCGCGCCGCCGTCCCAGAGGGCGACCCAGACGCAGCCGTCGGCGTCCACGCAGAGCCCGTCCGGGTAGCCCGCGCCGTCCTCGATGTGGGCGAGGGGGCGGCGGCCGGTGACGCCCTCGCCCGTGACGTCGAAGACGTCGACGCGGCGGGTCGGGGAGTCGACGTAGTACATGAGGCGGCCGTCCGGGCTCCAGCCGGTGCCGTTGCTGACCGCCACGTCCGGCAGGATCTCCGCCACGGAGCCGTCGGAGCCGATACGGGACAGGGTGCCGCCGCCCGCCGCCTCGTCGTAGCGCATCGTGCCCGCCCACAGCGAACCGTCCGGGGCGACGGCCGCGTCGTTGCCCCGGCGGCCGGGAACGGCGTCCCGGACCAGCCAGCGGAAGCCGTTCACGGCAGAGTCGTACAGCCCGATGCCGTCGCGCAGGTTGACCACCAGCCCGCCGCCTACCCGCGGCTTCGCCGCGCCGACGTGCTGCTCGGTGGCCAGGGTGGTGTGCCGCCCGGTGGCCGGGTCGTAGGTGTGGACGCGGGCGGAGAGGATGTCCACCCAGATCAGCCGCCCGGCCGCCGGGTCCCAGGTCGGGCCCTCGCCCAGTTCGGCGGTCGCCCGGACCGCCACGTCCCAAGTCCGGCCGCTCATATGCCGCGTCCCCTCCGGTGTCCCAGGCGGACGGACAGCTCGCCCGCGCCCTTGGCCGCCAGTTCCTCCAGCTCCGTCTGGCGCTCCTCGCTCCAGCGGATCGTCGGCACCGAGATGGACAGCGCCGCCACCACCTTGCCCGCCGAGTCCCGCACCGGTGCGGCCACGCAGCTCACATCGGGGTTGGACTCCTGCCGCTCGACCGCGACGCCGCGCTCCCGCACGGCGGCCAGGTGGCGGTGCAGCTCGGCCGGGGACGTGATGCTGTTGTCCGTCATGGCGATCAGCGGCCGGTCCTCGGGGAACCGGGCGGTCAGCTCGTCCTCCGGGAGGGAGGCGAGCAGCATCTTGCCGACCGAGGTGCAGTGCGCGGGCAGCTTGCGGCCCGCGGCAGAGACCATGCGCACGGCGTGCGTGGAGTCGACCTTGGCGATGTAGATGACGTCCGTGCCCTCCAGAATGGCCACATGGACGGTCTCGTCACAGGTCTCGGCGACGCTCCGGGCCACCTGCCGGCCCTCGGCGGCCAGGTCGAGCTGTTCCGCGTACCGGCTGCCGAGCTGGTACGGGCGCACACCGAGCCGGTAGCGGCCGGGCTGGTCGGGCACATGGACCAAATAGGAGCGAGCGGCCAGAGTGGTCACCAGCTCATGGACGGTGGTCCGGGGCAGTCCGAGGCGGCGGGTGATCTCGGGGGCGGAGAGTGTGCCGTCGCCGTCGAGGAACAGCTCGAGAATGTCCAGAGCCCGGGTCACCGCGGGCACGAGGCGTCCCATGTGGTTCGCCCACCCCTTCTGGTCCAGATGGCAAGTGTTCGAGATTCCGGCCGCTGGCCGGTATCGCGAACACAGATTACGCGTTGGCCACTTCCTCCGGCAATGGTTGCGCAAAGACCCTGAAGATCACTGACAAGAGTGCCAGGGTCCCGGGGCCGCTACCCGCTAGGGGGTGGACGGCAGCAGGTCGCCGCGGAGCCGCTGCGCCCGCAGCACCAGCTCCAGTTCGAAGCGGCGGTCCGGATCCTCCACCTCGTCGCCCCACAGCTCCCTGATCTGGCGGAGCCGATAGCGCACGGTCTGCGGATGCACCCCCAGCCGGTCCGCGATCTCCGGCGCGCCGCCCCGCGTCTCCAGCCACGCCAGCAGCGTCTCGGCCAGGCGCCGCCCCTGGGCGGGGCCGCACCCGGCGAGCGGGGCGAGACGGCGGCGGGCCAGGGCGTCGATCAGCTCCTCCGGCGGCAGCAGCACCAGCGCCTCGGTGTGCTCGGTGCAGTGCAGCACCTCCCCGGCGGGCAGCAGTCCGCGCTCCATCAGCCGGACCGCGGCCGCCGCCCAGCGCAGCGACTTGGCGGCCTCGGCGAGCGGTACGGGCGGGCCGACCGCGCCCGACCACCCGGCGGTGGCGCGGCGCAGCAGCTCGGGGCGGCCCGCCTCCTCGGGGTCGGGGAGCACCATGCGCGGCTGTTCGCACTCCATGTCGAGGAGGACGTCCCGGCCCACGGCGGGGGCCAGCGCCTCGCGCGCGGGGCGCAGCAGTACGGCGACGGCGACCCGCTCGGGCAGCGGCCAGCCGATGCGGGCGGCCCGTTCGGCGAGGGCGTCGGCGTCGTCGGGGCTCTTGCGGGGGCGTTCGGTGAGCAGCAGGTCGAGCAGCCGGCGCTGGAGCCGCAGCCGCTCCCCCGCCTGGCGCGCGGCGGCCTCGGCGTAGCCGCGCATGGACTCGGCGACCAGCCCGTCCAGATACTCGAAGCCGGACTCGGCGAGTTCGTACATGGCGGGCGCGGGGATCTCGACCTGCTGGCCGATCTCGGCGAGGCGGCGCCAGGCGAGCCGTACGCCGAGCCGGTACATGGCCTGGAGGGAGTCGAGGCTGCGGCCGTGCTGCACCTGGCCGCGGCCGAACTCCTGGAAGACCTGGGGGTGTTCGCGGGGCCCGCCGGAGCCGTCCGACACGTAGCCGACGAAGTGTTCGAGGGCGCGCCGGATGCCCACCAGCGCCACCGGTTCGCCACTCTCGTCCGGGACGATGGTCAGGTTCGGGTACTCGCGGCGGATCTCGCGGAAGATGTCCTCGGCGAGGACCGGCACCTCGTCCAGGGCGAGCCGGGCGAAGTGGCGCACCCGCGACCGGGGCACCTCCCGCCAGGCGGAGCGTAACGGCGACGCCATCCCCGTCTCCCCTACCGCTTCTCCGCCGAGGTCGCGGGGGAGCCGGAATGCGACGAGGTCGGGAAGGTGACGAGGGGGACGTTCGGCTGGTCGGGTGTGACGCTGAGCAGGGCGACGATGCCGAACGCGGCGCCGACCGCGAGGGCGGCGGAGAGGACGCAGGTCACGGCGGCGGCGAGCAGTCTGGGCATGGCGCGGTGAGCCCCTTCCGTATGGCGTGCGCACCGGCCCGGCCCGGCAACTCACCAGCATGGAAGGAGGATTGACACCCCGTCAACCCTGCGCTTACGGTCCCGGCCTTAAGACTCGCCGGTAATATCCGGCCGCATCGAGACGGAGTGCCTGCCATGCGCCGCTCGGTACCACCCACTTCATCCGCTTTCTGGCCGCTGTCGCTGGTCCCGCTCGGGCTCGGCGTCTTCCTGCTCGTCCTCGCGCCCCTGCTGACCTGGTACGTCGAACCGCGTGCGAAACGCACCCCGATCGACACCGATGTGACCACGGTGTTCACCGGCCCGGGCAGCTACTTCGACACAGGCGACGTCAAGGAGCGGCGGGGGCAGAAGCTGACCATCACCCGCCGGGTGCTGGGCGACGTCCACGACAGCGACCGCACGGGCCGCGCCGTCTGGGACGTGTCGACGACGGTCGACACCCCGCGCACCCTGCCGCTGCGGGATCCGCGCCGGGCCTTCCAGTGGAAGACCGAGCGCTGGGTCACCGACCGCCGCACCAACGAGCCGGTGCACTGCTGCGGCGAGGCGCCAGGGCCGTTCCAGGGGGACGCCTACCTGAAGTTCCCGTTCGATGTGAAGAAGCGGACGTACCGCTGGTGGGACAGCACGCTGGGCGATACCGTCCCGCTCCGCTTCGCCGGTACCGCGAAGATCCAGGGGTACGAGGGCTACCGCTTCACCGGCACCGTGCGGCCCACCCGGACCGGCACCCGCCAGGTGCCCGGGCGGCTGGTCGGGCGGGCGAAGCAGAGCCAGGTGCAGGCCGAGGAGTGGTACGCCAACACCGGCATCGAGCTGGTGGCCGACCGCCGCACCGGCCGGATCATCTACGCCGGGATCTCGCCCAAGGTCACCCTGCGCGCGCCCGGCGGCGACCGGGACCGGGTGACGCTGCTGCGTGGCGAGGGGCTGGCGTTCACCGAGGCCACCCAGCGCGGCCAGGTGAAGCTGGCCAGGGACGACAACCGCAGGCTGAAGCTGGTCGGCGAGACGGCGCCGCTGGCCGCAGGGATCGCCGGGGCGGTGCTGACCGTGGCGGGAGTGGTGCTGGTGGTGCGGGGGAGGCGGGCACGCGTGAGTGATACTGCGCGAAGTGATGAAGCGTCAGCGGCCGGGGGCGGTCAATTTGTCACGCCGGTGAGTAGCCGGGGCGAACGAGGAAGCGAAAACTGACCACCCCACGAGCATCACGCCATCGCACACCCCCGGTTCGGCACGTCTCCTCCCGCAGTCTTCCCACGAAGTCTCCGCACCCTGAGGCGAGTTGGAGCACCCCGCCATGCCCCAGCACGTACGACCGTCCCCCGCCGCGCCCCATGAATCCACCGCGGAGGCCATCGCGCCGCTGCCGCACCGGATCGTCTTCCTCGCCCGCCGCGACCTCGGCAATCCGGCGGCCGGTGGCTCCGAGCTGCTGGTGGACCGGATCGCCGAGGGGCTGACCGCCCACGGCCACCAGGTCACCGTGGTGTGCGGCGGGCCCGCCGGCACCCGCGGCTACCAGGTGGTGTCCGCGGGCGGCAACGGGCGCACCCTCGGCGAGCTGGGCCACTTCCTGCGCACCCCGCACACCCTCGCCCACCGGGTCGGCCCCTGCGACCTGCTGGTCGAGGTGTGCAACGGACTGCCCTACCTCGCCCCGCTCTGGCATCGCGGCCCCACCCTGTGCCTGGTCAACCACGTGCACACCGACCTCTGGAAGCTGCGCTTCCGGGGCCCGGCCGCCCGGCTCGGCAGGCGCCTCGAACACTGGGCGCTCACCGGCACCCACCGCGGCAACCTCATGGTGGCCGTCTCCGACTCCACCGCCGCCGGCTTACGCTCCCTCGGCGTGGACCGGACCCGGATCCGGGTGGTGCACAACGGCGTCGAGGAACCGGGGCCCCTGCTGCCCACGTCCCGTGAGCCGCTGTTCCTCGCGATGGGGCGGCTGGTCGAGTACAAGCGCGTCGACCTGCTGCTGCGGCTGTGGGAACGGGTGCGGCCGGTCACCGGCGGACGGCTCGTCATCGTCGGCGACGGCCCCGAACGGGCCCGGCTGGAGGCGATGGCCGGTCCCGGGGTCACCTTCACCGGCCATGTCACCGAGGAGGAGAAGCACCGGCTGCTGTGCCAGGCGTGGCTGCTGCTGCACCCCTCCCTGATCGAGGGCTGGGGCCTGGTGGTGATGGAGGCGGCCACCCGTGGCACGCCCACGCTCGGCTTCGACATCCCCGGGCTGCGCGACTCCGTCGACGACGGGGTGACGGGTGTGCTGGCGCGCGGCGAGAGTTCGTTCGCCGCCGCCTGGTGTGCGCTCGCGCTCGGCCCGGAGCGGCGCCGGGCGCTGGGCCGGGCGGCGCGGCTGCGCGCGGAGCGGTTCCGGTGGAGCGCGACGGTACGGGGCTTCCGGGCCGTCGCCGCCGAGGCCTACCTGTCGGCGCCACCGCCGCTCCCCTCCGTCTCGTCGTCATCCAGACCCTGGCGGTGAGCGGCTGTGCGGGACCCCTCCATCCGTCGCTCCGTCGCCCTCTTCCGCGCCTTCCTGCGGGAGCAGACCGACCCCGAACGCTGCTACCGGCTCCTCGCGCGGGACGCCGCACAGCAGTTGGCCCGGTACGCCGGGCCGCTGCGCGGGCGGGTGGTGGTCGACGTGGGCGGCGGCAGCGGCCACTTCACCGAGGAGTTCCGGCGCCGTGGCGCCCACGCCTACCTCTTCGAGCCGGACACCGGTGAGCTGACCGCCCGGGGACGCCCGCCCGCCGGAGCCGTCCTCGCCGACGGGTATCTGCTGCCGCTCGCGGACGGCGTGGCCGACATGACGTTCTCCTCCAATGTGCTGGAGCACGTGGCCGATCCGTACACCTTCCTCAGCGAGCTGGTGCGGGTCACCCGCCCCGGCGGACTGATCTACGTCTCGTACACCAACTGGCTATCCCCCTGGGGCGGCCACGAGTGGGCGCCCTGGCACTATCTGGGCGCCGAGCGGGCCCGGGCCCGCTACCGGCGCCGCACCGGCCGGGCCGCCAAGCACACGCTCGGCGAAAACCTCTTCCCCCTCCACATCGGCCCCGTCCTGCGCCACGTCCGCGGCCGCGCGGACGTGTCCGTGGTCTCGGCGCGCTCCCGCTACTGGCCGTTCCTCACCGAGGCGGTCACGCGTGTGCCGGGGCTGCGGGAGGTCGCGACGTGGAATCTCCTCCTGATCCTTAGGCGGTCGCCATGACCCAGGTCGTCCCGTCCCCGCCCCAGGTGCGCGCCCCGGCCGCCCCGCCGCCGCCCGCGCCCGGTGAACGGCCGCGCGGGCGGCGCTGGCTGCTGGCGTTCTGGGCCGCCGTCCTGGTCGCGTTCCTCGCGCCCTCGCCCGGCAGGATGTCCTTCGACACCAAGCTGCCGGTCGTCCTCGACCCGTTCGGCTTCCTCGCCGACCTCGGATCGTTGTGGCACGACCGGGCGGGCTTCGGCGGGATCGCGGACCAGTACGTCGGCTACGCGTTCCCGATGCTGCCGTACTACGCCCTCGCCCACCTCCTCCACATCCCGGTGTGGTTCGCCGAGCGGCTGTGGATGTCCCTCATCGTCACGGCCGCGTTCTGGGGCGCGCTGCGGCTGGCGGAGCGGCTGCGCGTCGGGAGCCCGGCGGGCCGGCTGCTGGGCGCGGCGGGGTACGCGCTGTGGCCGGTGTTCACCATCGTCGTCGGCTCCACCTCCGCGGCCGCGCTCCCCGGCGCGCTGCTGCCGTGGGTCGTGCTGCCGCTCACCAACCCGGCCGGCCGCCCCCGTATCGCCGCCGCCCGCTCCGCGCTGCTCGTGCCCTGCATGGGCGGCGTCAACGCCGCCTCCACGCTGGCCTCGCTGCTGCCGGTCGCGCTGTATCTGCTCAGCCGCCCCGCCGGGCGGCGGCAGCGGGCGCTGCTGGGGTGGTGGATCCCGGGGGTGCTGCTGGCCACGCTGTGGTGGGTCGTACCGCTGCTGCTGCTCGGGGTGTACGGCGAGAACTTCCTGCCGTACATCGAACAGGCCGACACCACCACCGCCACCATGGCCGCCACCGAGACGCTGCGCGGCGCGGGCAACTGGGTGGCGTATCTGCACTTCGGCGAGGCGTGGCTGCCCGGCGGCTGGACCGTGGCCGCGTCCGTCGTCGCCGTCCTCGGCTCCGGGCTGGCCGCCGCGCTGGGGCTGGCCGGGCTCGCGCGGCGGGATCTGCCCGAGCGGCGATGGCTGCTGCTCGTCGTGCTGTCCGTCGCGCTGATCACCCTCGCCGGGTACGGGGGGACGCTCGGCGGGCCGTTCCACGAGGCGGTGCGGGGGTGGCTGGACGGGTGGCTGCGGCCGTTCCGCAACGTCTACAAGTTCCAGGCCGGGCTGGCCCTGGCGCTGGCCCTGGGGCTGACGCACGTGGTGGGCGTGGCGGCCACCGGAACGGTCGGCACCGCCGGGGACACCGCGGTTGCCCGGCCGCGCTGGTTCCGCGGTCGCCGCTTCCTCCCCGCCGTCCTGGCCCTGCTGCTCCTCCCCGCCCTCGCCTGGCCGTATCTCAACGGAACGGTCCTCCAGCCGGGCCGCTTCAGCGCGCTGCCCTCCCACTGGAAGAAGACCGCCGACTGGCTCGACGCACACGCCGCCCAAAGCCGCGCCCTCGTCGTCCCCGCCACCGCGCACGGCCTCTACACCTGGGGCAGCCCCATCGACCAGCCGCTCGACGTGCTCGCGAAATCCCGCTGGGCACAACGCGACTTCGTGCCCTTCGGCACCGCCGGATCGCGGCGGGCGCTGGACGCGGTCGAGCAGGCGCTGCTCAGCGGCGGCGAGGTGCCGGGGCTACGGGACTTCCTCGCCCGGGCCGGACTCCACGAGGTCGTCGTGCGCAACGACCTCGACCCGGACCAGCTCGGCTACGTACCGCCGCAGACCGTCGCCCGCACCCTGGAGGCCTCCGGCTACCGCAAGGTCGCCGGGTTCGGGCCGCTCATGACCGGTGGCCGGATCGCGGCCGACACCCCGGTGCAGGTGCAAGGGCTGTTCCCGCGCCGCCAGGCCGTCGAGATCTACCAGCCCGAAGGGGTACGGCGGCCGGGCGCGGTGGCGGCCAAGCCGGTGTCGGCGACCGCCGCCGTCAGCGGCGGCCCCGAATCGCTGCTCCAGCTCTCCGCCGACCCCTCGATGGCCGACCGCCCCACCGTCCTCACCGGCGACCGCCACCCCGGCACCGGCACCCCCGCCCTGCAGGCGGTCGGCGACGGCATGCGGCGCGCCGACACCCGCTTCGGGCTCGTCAACTCCAACACCTCGTACACGTACACCGCCGACGAACGGAACCCGTCCGGCAGCCTCACCGACCCGGGCGGCACACCGCGCCAGATCCTGCCGAAGAAGGGCACCGCCCACCAGACGACCGCCACGCTGCGCGGGGCGCTCTCGGTGACCGCCTCCAGCAGCGGCAACTGGCTGTTCCAGCTGCCCCAGTACGACCCCGTGGGCGCCTTCGACGGCAACCCGGACACGGCGTGGGCGGAGGGCAGCGCGGGCAAGCCGGTGGGTCAGTGGCTGCGTATCGAGTTCGCGCAGACGCTGCGCCTGCCGGACTCCATCCAGCTGACCCCGCTGCCCGGCGACGGCCTGCGCGCCGCGCCCACCTCCGTACGCGTCGAGACCGGCAACGGGTCCGCGGACAGCCCGCTCCAGCCGCACGGCACCCCGCAGTCCGTCAAGGTCCCCTCCGGTCCGGCGAAGTGGCTGAAGATCACCATCACCGGTTCGCAGACGCCCAGGCCCGGCCTTTCGGGGGCCGGGTTCTCCGAGGTGTCCGTACCGGGTGTGCAGGTCACGCGGTTGCTGTCGCTTCCGGCCGACGCGGAGCGGAGCAAGGCCCCGGCCGAGGTGGTCTCGCTGCACCGGTCCGCCGACCCGGGGGGCCTCGCGCCCGCGTCGGCGGAGGTCGGGCTGCACCGCCAGTTCCGCACCGGGAGCGGCGGTACGTACGCCATCGCGGGCCAGGCCCTGGCCGTGCCCGGTGGCGCGCTCGACGCCCTGCTGAACCGGGCGGGTGCCAAGGGGCCGCGGATCGAGATCACCGCCGACTCCACCAGCCGCACCGGCACCGCGCTCAGCGCACGCAACCTCCTCGACGGCGACCTCACGACGGCGTGGATCGCGGGCGACTCCCCCGTGCTGCATCTGCGCTGGCCGGAAAAGAGACGCGTCAGCGAGCTCGTCCTCGCGGCGGCCGGCGGGCTCTCCACCCGCCCCGAGGAAGTGCTCATCAACTCCCCCGACGGCGCCGCCACCGCCGGAGTCGACGCCAACGGCTGGGTCCGCTTCCCGGCGTTCACCACCGACCGGCTCGACATCACCATCAGCAAGACCGCGCCCTTGACCTTGCACAACCCGGTCGCCGGGCAGGAGTTGCAGCTCCCGGTGGGACTGACCGAGGTCGGCCTCCCCGAACTGGGGGACATACCGCGCGTCACCCAGCCCTTGCCGAAGGCCCGTTTCTCCCTGCCGTGCGGCCAGGGCCCGGCGCTGGCGGTGGACGGCACCCTGCACGCCACCAAGGTGTCCGGGCCGGTACGGGACCTGACGGAACGGCGGCCGGTGAAGGTCGAGCTGTGCGGTGACGAGGCCAAGGGCGGCAAGCTGCGGCTGGACGCGGGGCGCCACACCGTCGAGGCGGGCGACGCGGGCCCGCTGGCCCTGACCGATGTGACCCTGACCCGCGGCAAGCCCGCCACCGCCGCGTTGGAGACCCGTACCGTCACAGCCAAGGACTGGTCGGGCGACCGCAGAACGGTCGAGGTGGCCCCGGGCCAGGCCGTCTACCTCCAGACGTACGAGAACCACAACGACGGCTGGAAGGCCACGCTGAACGGCCACCCCCTCACCCCGCTGCGCGTCGACGGCTGGCAGCAGGCGTTCCTCGTCCCGGCGGGCCAGGGCGGCACGGTGACGCTCACGTACGAGCCCGCGAAGACGTACCACGCGGCCCTCATCGGCGGCGCGGCCGCGCTCCTGGTGCTCGCCGGCCTGGCGTTCGCGCGGCGCCGCGAGCCCGAGCCGGAGGTGGCGGAGGCTTCGGTGCCACCGGGGCCGGGCTGGGTGCTCGGCACGGTCGCCCTGACGGCGGTGATGATCGCCGTGGCGGGCTGGCTCGCCCTGGCCGTCCCGCTCCTGGCGCTCCTGGCCTGGTACCGCCCCAACTGGCTGCCCCCCACGGCCCTCGCGGCGATGGCCGCCGCGACGGTGGTGGCGGCGACGGGCGCGGGCGAACCGGCGGCGTCGGGCGAGGGCGCGTTCAGCGGTGCGGCCCAGGCTCTGGCACTCGTGGCCCTGACGGCGGCGGTGGTGACGCTGCCGTCCCGGGCCGCCGGGCACGCGGGCGTCCCCGCCCCCGACGCCCCGCCGCCACCGCCGCCTGGTGACCCCGGTTCGCACAATGCCCGGCCGTCGGCCGAAGGTGAGGGCCGATGACCGCGGTCGAGCGGAGTGCGGGCAGCGGCTCCGGCGCGCCCGCGTACGGGCAGGCGGCGGACCGCGCGCGGCGGATCCCGTTCCCCACCGTCGACGAGATCTCCCGGCACTGTCTGCAGGACGACGAACCCGAGACCGTGCACATCGAGGTGCATCTGCCGGGGCGGCCCGAGCCCGACCGGCTGCGGGCCGCCTTCCGGGAGGCGTTGCGGCGGCATCCGCGGATTCTGGTGCGGGAGACGCCCGGGCGGTGGTGGCGACGGCGGTACGAGTGGGAGGTGACCGACGGCCCGGACGTGGAGCCGGTGAGCTTTCCGCCGTGCGCGGCCGACGCCCTCACCCGGGCCCGGGAGCGGGCACTCGCGGTGTGCCCGCCGCTGACGGCGTCGCCTCCGGTGCGGCTGGAGGTGGTGACCGAACCGGACCGTACCGGCTGTGTGCTGGTCCTCACCGTCAACCACACCGCGCTCGACGGACCGTCGTGCCTGCGGGTGCTCGCCACCGCCGCCACCCTGTACGGCGGCGGTGCCGCCCGAGCGACGCCACCCACCGCGCCCCCGCCGCCCGCAGTGGCCCCGGCGCCCCCAGTGGCCCCGGCGCCCCCAGTGGCCCCGGCGCCCCCAGTGGCCCCGGCGCCCCCAGTGGCCCCGGCGCCCCCAGTGGCCGGGGCCCCGCCCGCGCGGGGGCTCGCCCGGCCCGTACGGATCGCCAGGGACACCCACACGCCCCGCACCGGCAACGCGATGCTGCTCTCCGAACTGCCCGTACCGCCCCGCCCGCCCGGCGCCCCCGGCCCCGCGCCGCGCCCCACCGTCAACGACCAGCTCCTCGTCGCCACCTGCCTGATGGCGGCCCGCTGGAACACGTTGCACGGCCGCTCGCCCGACCCCGTACGGATCACCATGCCCGTGGACGACCGGCCGCGCGGCGCGTCCGAGATGGCCATCGGCAACGGCACCCGGCTCGTGGAGGTCGGCTTCGGACCCGAGGAGCGGGCGGAGTCGCGGCTGCTGACCCGGGAGACGCCCGATCCGGCGGCGGTGGCGCGGCTGCTGCGCCGCACCGCGGCCCGCACCCGGGCGCTGAAGGCCGCGCCGGGGGCGCAGCTGGGGGTGGCGGGGACACTGCTCACGCTGCCCGCCGTACCGGTCGGGCTGCGGGCCGCCGTGACGCGGGGGCTGCGGCGGGCGGCCGGCCCGTGGACGTCCACCACGCTGCTGAGCAACATCGGCCGCATCCCGTACGCACTCGACTTCGGCGAGGCGGGCGAGGCCACCGCCGTCTGGTTCTCGGCCCCGGCCCGTATGCCCCGCGGGCTGACGGTGACGACGGCCTCGACCGGCGGGCGGCTGCATGTGACGCTGCGCTGGTCGCGGGCGCTGCTGGACGACGCGGCGGGAGCGGGGCTCGCGGGCCTGTTCCAGCGCGCGCTGGCGGCCACCGCACGAGCACACGCGGAAGGCACCGCGTGAGCCCGGCGCTCCGGGAGTTCTACGAGAACCCGGCCGTGCCCGTCGCGTCCGGCCCGGACCGCAGCCGCCGCCAGGCGCGGATGCTGGCACAGGCGCTCGACGCCGCGGGTCGCGACGAGGCCGCCACCATCCTCGACATCGGCTGTGGCGACGGCACCGCGGCCGCCACCGCCCTCCCCCTCCTGCGGGGCCACCGCCTCATCGGCGTCGACTGGTCGCAGGACGCGCTGCGCCGCGCCGCGCGACGGCTGCCCGCCGTCGTACGGGGCGAACTCGGCCACGGAGGGCTGCCGTTCGCCGACGGGAGCGCCGACGCGTGCGTGTTCAGCGAGGTGGTCGAGCATCTGGTCGACCCGGACGCGGCGCTGGACGAACTGCGCCGCGTGCTGCGCCCCGGCGGCCATCTGCTGCTGTCCACGCCCAACCTGGCCGCCTGGTACAACCGCGGGCTGCTGCTGGCCGGGGTGCAGCCGGTGTTCTCGGAGGTCAGCCTGCGGGGCATCCACGGCCGCCCCGGCCGCGAGGTCGTCGGCCATCTGCGGCTGTACACGGCGCGGGCGCTGCGCGGGTTCCTCACCGCGTCCGGGTTCGAGGTGGTACGGCTCGCGGGGGCGCCGTTCCACGGCGTACCGCGGGGCTTGCGGCCACTGGACCGGGCCGCCTGCCGGGTGCCGTCGCTGGCGTCGATCCTGCTGGTGCACGCGCGGCGGAGGGAGGGCGCATGGGATGGGGCGTGATGGCGGCGCTGCTCGCGAACGTCGCGTACAGCACCGGTTTCGTCCTGGAGAAGCGCGCCCTGTCGGCGCTGCCGCCACTGAGCACGAACCGCCCGGCGCGGCTGCTGCGGCTGCTGCTGGGGAGCCCGCTGTGGCTGGCGGGCTCGGCGGCGCTCGCGGCGGGGTTCGCCGCCCAGCTGGTGGTGTACCGCACGTTGCCGATCGCGGCCGCGCAGGGCCTGTTCGTGTCCGGTCTGGTGCTGCTCCTGCTGCTGTCCTCGCGGGTGCTGGGCGAGCGGACCAGTGGCCGCGAACGGGCCGGGATCGGGCTGATCCTGTGCGCGCTGGTGATGGTGGTGGCCTCACTGCGGGGCAGTGGTGACGTCAGCCGCACCGCCACCGGCAACGGGACCCTGCTCGCCATCTGCGTCCCCTCCCTGGCGGCGGGGGTGTGGCTGTACGGCGCGACCGAGTGGCGCGCCCGCCGCCCCGGGCGTCGGCCGCCGACCGGAGTGGAGTACGGGGTGGCGGTCGGGCTGCTGTACGGGGTCAGCTCGCTCACCATCAAGGGCGTGTCCGGGCTGCTGACGACGGACGGCCTCGGTTCGCTGGCGCTCACGCTGCTGCGCGGCCCGTATCCGTATCTGCTGCTGTTCACCGGCGCGGCGGGCCTGGTGCTGTCGCAGACCGCGCTGCAGCGCTGCCGCGCGTCGCTGATCGTGCCGGTGTGCACGACGGTGACCTGTGTGTTCACGGTGGCGTGCGGGACGGTCGCGTTCGGCGAGCCACTGCCGCACGAGCCGTGGCGGCTCGCGCTGCGGCTCGGCGGGACGGCGCTGGCGGTGTGCGTCCTGCTGACCCTCCCCCGCCACGACGCCGCCCGCCCTGATCCGGTACGCGAAGGAAGTGAACGATGACCCCCGACGACCCGATCCTGAAGATCCTGGCCTGCCCGCTCGACAAGGGCCCGCTGACCCTGCTGCTGCCCGAGGACGTCCTGTACAACCCGCGGCTGCGCCGCCGCTACCCGATCGTGGACGGCGTCCCGCAGCTGCTGCCGTCGTCGGGGGAACGCGTCCCGGACGAGGAACACGAACGGCTGGCGAAGCGCCTCACACCCTGAGCCGGGCGGTACCCCGTACGCCACGATGGAGCCATGGACTCCGCACTCGACCCGTCAGCCGACGCCTTCCCCACCCCCTTCCCCTTCGTCCTCGTCCTGCTGCGCCGCATGGCCGACTACCAGCCGGGCCTGGTCGAGGACGCGCTGCGCGAACTGGGCCACGGACGTGCCGTGATGCGCGAGGCCAACCGCCGCTGGCAGGCGATGCAGCGCTCACCGCGGCGGCGCCCCGCCGTCGCCCGCTACCGCTCGGTGCTGGGCCCGCCCGAGACCACCGCGCGGCGCCGCATCGGCGATCTGACGTGCGACGCGCTGAGCTGGCCGGTCCCGCTGTGGCCGGATCTGCGGTTCGAGGTGCTGACCGCGCCGGGCGGGGCGGTGTGGAACGAGTGGCTGGTACGCGCCCCCGGCGCCCCCGCGCCCGCCCTGCGCACGGCCGCCGACCTCGCCCCCTGGTCCTGCACGGTGGACGACGTGGCGCGCGCCTTCCCGCCCGCGCGGCCGATGGAGGGCTCTGCCCCGACCCGCTCCCGGCTGGCCTTCGACGCCCCGGCCGACGCCGAAAACGGTGAACTCCGCCACTATGTGGCGGAGTTCACCTGGGGACTGCTGCAGCGGGTGGAGGACGTCAGGCCAGCTTCGCCGTCAGCGTGATCTCCGTACCGGCGAGCGCCTGGCTCACCGGGCAGTTCTTCTTCGCGTCCTCGGCGGCCGCCGTGAACCCGGCCTCGTCGAGCCCCTCGACCGTGCCCTCCACCGTGAGGTGGATACCGGTGATGCCGGTGCCCGGCTGGAAGGTGACGTCGGCCTGGGTGGTGAGCCGGGTGGGCGGGTTACCGGCCTGGGTCAGGCCGTGCGACAGCGCCATGGAGAAGCAGCTGGAGTGCGCGGCGGCGATCAGCTCCTCCGGGCTGGTCTTGCCGTTCGCCTGCTCGGCGCGCGACGGCCAGGAAACCGGCTGCTCGCCGATCCCGGACGAGTCGAAGGTGACCGTCCCCTTGCCCTCGGCCAGATTGCCCTGCCAGACGGTGTGCGCGGTACGCGTCGTAGCCATGCTCGCTGTTCCCTGCTTCCTCTGCTCGGTGGCGTACGGAACCTCGTACGGAACTTACGGGACCTGCGCCTACGAGCCTACGTTCCACGCCATGAGGGCCGGACGCCCGTGCTCGGTTCCCAGTCGACTCACGGTCGCGGTCTCCAGCCGGAAGAGCGCTCCCGCGGACGGCGGCAGGCCGAGGCGGCGAGCGGTGAGCACCCGCAGCACATGCCCGTGCGCCACCAGGACGACGTCGCCGCCGTCCGCGCGCAGCTCGGGCTCGATCCTGGCCAGCACCCGGTCGACCCGCGCCCCGACCTCCTCGGGCGACTCCCCGGGGTGGTCGGCGCCGCCGGAGGCGACCCCGTCGGTCCACAGCTCCCAGCCGGGCCGGGTCTCGTGGATCTCGGCGGTGGTGATGCCCTCGTACCCCCCGTAATCCCATTCGTGCAGGTCAGCATCGATGTCCACGTCGGTGAGCCCGGCGAGCCGCGCGGTATCCACGGCCCGCCCGAGCGGGCTCACCAAGGTGAGCCCGATCTTCCGGCCCGCCAGCAGCGGGCGCAGCGCCCGGGCCTGCTCCTCACCGCGCGCCGTCAGCGGCAGATCGGTCCAGCTGGTGTGCTTCCCGGTCCGGCTCCACTCGGTCTCACCGTGCCGGATCAGCACCAGCTCAGCCACCGTCGGCGGCCTTCGACTCACCGGCGGGGGTGGCGACGGAGGCCCGGACCGCGTCCATGTCCAGGTCCCGGGCCTGCCCGATGACGTCTTCCAAGGCCTGCTCGGGCAGCGCGCCGGGCTGGGAGAAGACGGCGATGTTGTCGCGCACGATCATCAGCGTGGGGATCGACTGGATGTCGAACGCGCCCGCCAGCTCGGGCTGCGCCTCGGTGTCGACCTTCGCGAAGATCAGGTCGGAGTGGCGCTCAGCGGCCTTCTCGTACACCGGTGCGAACATCCGGCAGGGGCCGCACCAGGAGGCCCAGAAGTCGATCAGCACGAAATCGCTGCCGGAGACGATCTCGTCGAAGTTGTCCTTGGTGAGTTCCACAGTGCTCGTGCCCATGCGTCCGTAACCCCGAGCCCGCCCCCGATATTCCCTCCGCAAGCCGGCGCCCCTCCCCTCGCCCGCTCCCGAGGGTTGGTGCGCTCGGTGCCCTGGGGCCGTCTTGTCGTGCGAGGTGGTTGGGCCGCCCCGGCCGGCGTTCAGTTGTGAGGTCTGGCATGGCGAGGGCGGTAGAGGTTCAGCACTCCGAGCCCGTGCGGTGGTCCAGGACGGTCCTGTGGACGGGGCTGGTCATCGGGTGTGCCCGGGTCGGTGGGGCGTGGGATGGGGGTGCCGTGGAACGGCTCGCGTTGTTGGGGAAAGCCGGCGGCGCATTTGCCGGGGCAGGCGTAGACGGTGTGGCCGCGGACGCTCGCGCCGTGCCCGATCCCAACGATGACCGGCTCGCTGGTCGTCTCCTGGCAGCGGGCGCAGATCTGGGGCATCTCTCCGATCCGGGTGCGGTACGGCCAGGCGGGCACGAGAGGAGATCACTACTCTGCATGAGTGCTTTCCTACAACGAGTTGACTTCACCTGAGCGTGAGCTGTGGGACGCGTTCCCCGAGGGGCGGCGGGTGGACCTGCGTACGGGCACGCCGGAGGAGGACCAGGTCGCGGACGGCGGACGGTGGGGGCCCGAGCGGACGGTGCGGGCAGCGGTGGTCACCGCGTTGTTGCTGGGCGCCAACACCGGGCAACCGGGTGCGGTGGCGCGTCTGAGGCTCACCGGGGCACGGATATCCGGACGTCTGGACCTGGCCGGCGCGCAGATCGCCCACGCCCTCTGGCTGGAGGCATGCTGGTTCGAGGAGGCAGTGAATCTCCTCGGTGCGTCGACGCAGACCCTCGTGTTCACGGGCAGCCGGATACCCGGCATCGAGGCCGATTCGGCCCGCGTCGAGGGCAACTTCTCCCTGCGGCACTCCGTGGTCGAGGGCGGCGCCCCCACACCCTTCAATCGCTTGAGCACCGCCCTTTCGCTCACCGATGCCCGGGTGAACGGCGGACTACTCCTCAACGGGGCCGAGTTGATCGCACCGGACGGGTGGGCCCTGTCGGCCGGTGGACTGGCGATGGAAGGGGGCGTCTTTTGCCGAAACGGGTTCGTCGCCTACGGGGAAGTCCGACTGATGGGGGCGCGGTTGCCGGGCACTCTGGTCATGCAGGGCGCCCGGCTGGAAGGCCCCGGCCCACGCGGCGTGGCCCTCACCCTCGACAACGCCATGGCCTCGTCGCTCAAGTTCTCCGAGGGATTCACCGCGAACGGCACGGTACGGCTGCGCGGCACCCAGGTCACGGACAACGTGACCTTCGACGGAGCCGTCCTGAACGGCACGCTCACCGACGATGGAAACGCCCCGGCCCTGGTCGCCATGCACCTGCAAGCCGTAGACCTCGATCTCACCCTCGCCCGACCCCCGTCCGGCACCCTCGATCTGCGGGGCGCCCAGGTGTCGTACCTCCACGAGAACGAGCACAGCTGGCCGGAGAGAGTGGAACTGGACGGCTTCGTCTACGGCTCCATCAAGACGGCGGACGCGAACGACGAGCGACACGAGGCCGTGGGCGACCGTGAGTCCGTGACCCGACGCGTGGCATGGATACGCAGCAGCCCGGGCTACAACCCACAACCGTACGAGCAGTTGGCGGCCTGGTACCGCAAGGCCGGGCACGACGACGACGCCCGCCGCGTCCTCCTCGCCAAGCAACGCCACCGGCGCCGCGCCCTGTCCCCGGCAGCCCGCGCATGGGGCCATCTCCTCGACGTGACCGTCGGCTACGGCTACCGCCCCTGGCTGGCCGGCATCTGGCTCCTCGCACTGATCCTGCTGGGCACGCTGTCCTTCGGCACTGACTCCCCCAACCCGGTCAAACAAGGCGAAGGCGCCCCGTTCCAGCCCTTCGTCTACACACTCGACCTCTTGATCCCCATCGGGGGTCTGGGCCAGCGCACGACCTGGTACTGGTCGAACGACAGCCTCCAGTGGCTGGCCTACCTGCTGATCGCCTTCGGCTGGTTGCTGACGACCGCCGTCATCGCGGGTGTCACCCGCACCCTCCAGAAAAACTAGCGGTCGACAGCCGAGCCCAGGCGTGATCAAAACGCCCCATCCGGGCCCCCGAAATCGGTTGTCCCAAGCCCACCGAACACTGATCGTCGTCCAGAACGCCCACCCACCCCACCCCCGGAGGACACACCACCATGACCACCGAACGCGTCGGCCCACCCCTCATCGCGGGGGAACGCGAAACACTGCGCGGCTTCCTCGACTTCCACCGCGCCACGCTCGCCATGAAGTGCGACGACCTCTCCGACGAGGAGCTGCGGCAACAGTCGATGCCACCGTCGACGCTGTCGCTGCTCGGCCTCGTCCGCCACATGGCCGAGGTGGAGCGCACCTGGTTCCGCATCGTCGTCAACCGCGAGGACATCCCGCTGGTCTGGTCCGACCGGCGCGACTACCAGGTGGCGTACGACGCCACGACGGCCACCCGCACGGAGGCGTTCGACGCCTGGCAGCGCGAGGTGGAGCACGCGCGCCGCATCGAGCGGGAGGCCGAGTCGCTGGATGTCGTCGTGCACAGCGAGCGCTGGGGCAAGGACGTGACGCTGCGCCTGGTGATGACCCATGTGCTGCTGGAGTACGCCCGGCACAACGGCCACGCCGACTTCCTCCGCGAGGGCGTCGACGGAACGGTAGGCGCCTGACGAGGAGACTTACTGAGGCCGCTGCCGGAGGACGCAGAACTCGTTACCTTCGGGATCCGCCAATACCACCCACGATTGTTCCCCCTGGCCGATATCGACACGCTGTGCGCCGTGAGCCACCAGACGAGCCACCTCGGCGTCCTGGTCGTCGGGCCTGAAGTCGAGATGCAGTCGGCTCTTGGCCTTCTTGGCCTCCTCGAGCCGGACGAAGTCCAGCCCCGGCAGACGGTCCGGCGCCGGGCGGATCTCGAACTCCTCGTCGGAGGAGTGGACCACAACCCAGCCAAGGGCCTCGGCCCACCACTGCCCCAAGGCCACCGGATCCGTCGAGTGAACAATGACCTGTTCCCATTCCAAAGCCATCCGCCGAGCCTAGCCATGCCGGACTTCGGACGACACGCATTTAAGGAGGCATGCGGTTCACCGAAGGGCGCGGCCCCGCCGCTCCTGTGAGAAAGCCCCTCCTCCGTTCCGGCGCTCGGCCCGCTGCGTTACCGTAACCGCGATCGGAAAGGGAACACGGGGGTCCGCAGTGGAGCTGGTGGAGCATATAGCGGCAGTACGGGACGGATCGGGCGATCCCGCCGCAATGGTGGGCGAGTTCCGGCGTACCGCGGTACTGGTGCCGCTGGTCGACGACGACTTCATGACGGCGACGTACGGCGGGATCCACTGGATCTACGCCTTTACGGACGAATTCGCCCTGTCGCGCTTCGCCGAGGCCCGCGGCGCGGCGCGCGAGGAGTGGGAGTTCGCGTCCGTGCTGGGGGCCCGGCTGCTGGATGTGATGGTCCCCGCGCTGGACGGTCCGGCGGGGGTCGCCCTCGACGTGGCCGACGAGGACGGCTCGATGATGTTCCCGCCGGTGAAGGGGATCGTGCCGGACGAGGTGGCGGTGGACCTCACCGAAACCGAAGCCGCGGAGATCCGGGCCGAAACCGGCCCGGACACCACCCCGGGGACTCCCCGATGAGCGGCGGCGGAAACGCCGACTTCAAGGTCACCCAGGAGTCCGTCAACCTCATCACCAAGGGCCTGCGCTCCGCGATCGGCGAGCTGAAAGATGTGGGCAGCTCCACCGGCGCCCTCCAGGGCAGTGGCTTCGGCGACATGACGATGTCGAAGACGGAGGCCGGTGGCGGCGGTCTGGCCGACGCGTTCGAGGGGTTCTGCGACCGCTGGGAGTGGGGCGTACGGGCGCTGATCCAGGACGCCAACGCACTCGCCGACCGGCTGGGGATCGCGGCGGGCGCGTCCTGGGAGGAGGACCAGTACTGGGGCGGCACGTTCAAGGTGGCCGTGAACGCCCTGTCCCCCACCGGCAATCCGCACGCCACCGAGGAAGAGATCGCCAAGCAGAGCTGGGGCGACGTCCTCATGCCCGACGCGCCCGACTACAGCGCCGAGTCCTGGAAGCAGGCGGGCGCCGAGATGGGCCAGACCTGGAAGGACACCGGCCGCAGCCTGGTGACCGAGGGGTACGGCGGTTTCCAGACCGGCCTGGTGAACGAAGCGGCGGGCATCGACGACCAGCGGTTCGACCAGGCCGTGGACGACACGTTCGGCCCCTCCCCCGAGGAACGCGCCCAAGCCCAGGCACAGGCGCAAGCACAACAGCAACAACCAGGTCAGGGCGGCGGGGGTGAGCACTGATGGGGCTCGGTGACTTCGTACCGGACGGGGTCGAGGACTGGGTCGAGGACCGGGTCGAGGACGTCGGCGACGGCATCGAGAGCGCCGGCAGCTGGACCGCGGACCGCTTGGACGACGCCGGCTGGGAGAGCGGCGCGGAGTGGGTCCGCGACAAGAGCGCCACCGCCGCCGACGCGCTCGGCGCCGACGTGGACGAGTGGCAGCTCGACCAGACCGACGACCCCAAGAAGCTGGTCCACGGCGACCCCGGCAAGCTGCGGTCCACCGCCGAGCACCTGACCGACTTCGCGAAGGCGTTCAACAACGTCGGCCGCGGCCTCAAGGGCGTCGACCCCGACCAGCTCATGAAGGGCGTGTTCGCCAACGCCTTCTACAGCAAGGTCTCGGTCGAGCCGAAGAAGTGGTACAAGGCCGCCGACGCCTGCGAGAAGGCGAGCGGCGCGCTGAGCAGCTTCGCCGCCACGGTCGAGTGGGCGCAAGCGCAGGCGCAGCTGGCCATCGACAAGTACAAGGCGGCGAAGAAGGCGTCCGACGACGCCCGCTCGGCGCACAACAGCAAGGTGGACGCGTACAACACGGCCGCGTGGAAGTACAACCTCCTCCCCGCCGACCAGCGCGATCCGAGCACGCTGCCGGACAAGCCCGGCGCGTTCCACGACCCGGGCACCGAGGGCATCAAGGCGGCGGAGGACATCCTCAAAGAGGCCCGGCGGCAGCGCAACGAGGCGCACGACGCGGCCAAGAAGTCGGTGGAGAAGGCCCGTGACGAGGCGCCCGCGAAGCCGTCGTACAGCGAGCAGGTCTCGGACGGGTTCGAGGGGCTGAAGCTGGACGCCTCGCATCTGGCGGGCGGCATCATCAAGGGCACGGCGGGTGTGGTGAACTTCGCCCGCCAGGTGAACCCGATGGACCCGTACAACCTCACCCACCCCGCCGAGTACGTCACCAACCTCAACAGCACCGCGGCCGGTCTGGTCCAGATGGCCAACAACCCGGGCGGCGCGCTGAAGGGCATGTACGACTCCTTCACCAAGGACCCGGCGGAGGGCATCGGACGGCTGCTGCCCGAGCTGATCGGCACCAAGGGGCTGGGCGCGGCCAAGGGGGCCGTCACCGCCGCCAAGACCGCCAAGACCGCCGAGACCGCCGCGGCCGCGAGCAAGGTGGAGTCGGGGCTCGCGCATCTGGCGAAGGACGGCCACTCGCCGCACTCCATCCCGAACGCCGCCAAGACCCCCGGGCCCACCGACCCGGTGGACCTGGCCACCGGCCGGATGTATCTGCCGCAGACGGATGTGTCGCTGCCGGGTGTGCTGCCGCTGATGTTCACCCGGCAGGGGATGTCCGGCTACCGGGCGGGCCGCTGGTTCGGCCCGTCGTGGGCGTGCACCGCCGATCAGCGGCTGGAGATCGGTCCCGCGGGCGTGGTCTTCGTCCAGCAGGACGGGCTGCTGCTGGACTACCCGCATCCGGCGCCCGGCGTGCCGACGCTGCCGAAGGCGGGCCCGCGCTGGCCGCTGGAGCGCACCCCCGAGGGCGACTTCACGGTCACCGACCCGGGCACCGGCCACGTGCGGTATTTCACCGGCCCGGCGGACGGCGGCGACGGAGACGCGCCGCTGGCGGAGATCGGCGACCGCAACGGGCACCGGCTGACGTTCGAGTACGGCGCGGACGGCGCCCCGGCCGCCATCGTCCACAGCGGCGGCTACCACCTGAAGCTGACCACGCGGGACGGCCGGATCACCGCCCTGCACCTGGCGGGCGGCGCCCCGGACGGCTCGGACCAGGAGCTGGTGCGGTACGGCTACACCGACGGCGATCTCACCGAGGTCATCAACTCCTCCGGCCGCCCGACGCGGTTCGCCTACGACGACGAGCGCCGGATCATCGCGTGGACGGACACCAACGGCCACGCCTACGACTACGTCTACGACAACCGCGACCGGGTGATCGCCGAGGGCGGCACCGAGGGCCACTTCGCGGCCCGCCTCCACTACGGCGCGCCCGACCCCGCCACCGGTCACCGGGTCACCACGGTCACCTCCGCCGAGGGGCACACCAGCCGCTATGTGGTGAACGAGCGGTCCCAGATCGTGGCCGTGACGGACGGCGCGGGCCATACGGTCCGCACCGAGCAGAATCGTTTCGGCAGGGTGCTGTCCCGTACCGATCCGCTCGGCCGGACCGTCCGTTACGCCTACGACGCGGCGGGCCGCCCGGTCCTCATGGTCACCCCCGACGGCCACCGCGCCGAGGCCACCTACAACGACCTGGGCCTCCCGGTGGAGATCACCGCGGCCGACGGCACGGTCCGGCGCCACGCGTACGACGAGCGCGGCAACCGCACCGCCTCCACCGACCCCATGGGGCAGACCACGCGCTACACGTACGACGCGCGCGGCCACCTGTCCACGGTCACCGACCCGCTCGGCGCGACCACCCGGGTGCGCTGCGACGCGGCCGGGCTGCCGGTGGAGATCACCGACCCGCTGGGCGCCGTCACCGTCTACCGCCGGGACGCCTTCGGCCGCCCCACCGCCGTCGTCGATCCGCTCGGCGCGACCACCCGCCTGGAGTGGACGACCGAGGGCAGGCTGGCCCGGCACATCGCCCCGGACGGCGCCGAGCAGCGCTGGGTGTACGACGGCGAGGGCAACTGCACGTCCCATGTGGACGCGGGCGGCGGGGAGACCTCGTACGAATACGCCCACTTCGACCAGCTCGTCGCCCAGACCGGACCGGACGGGGCGCGCTACGAGTTCACCCACGACAAGGAGCTGCGGCTCACCCGGGTCACCAATCCGCAGGGGCTCACCTGGGATTACACGTACGACCCGGCGGGGCGGCTGCTCTCCGAGTCGGACTTCGACGGCCGGACCCTGGAGTACACGTACGACGCCGCCGGGTCGCTGGTCTCCCGTACCAACCCACTCGGCCAGACGGTCTCCTTCGAGCGCGACCCCGTCGGCCGCGTCGTGCGCAAGGACGCCGATGGCCGGTCCACCACCTTCTCCTACGACCCGGGCGGGCGGCTGGCGACGGCCTTCGGCCCGGACGCGGAGGCGGTGTTCCGGCGGGACCGGGCGGGGCGGCTCACCTCCGAGGTGGTGGGCGGCCGCGCGCTGACCCACGCCCACGACGCGCTGGGCCGCCGTACCCGCCGTACCACTCCATCCGGCGCCACCTCGACCTTCGCGTACGACGCGGCGGGCCACCGCACGACCCTCACCTCCTGCGGCCACACCCTCGCCTTCGCCCGCGACGCCATCGGGCGGGAGGTCGGCCGCCACATCGGCGACGGCCTCACCATCGCCCAGATCTGGGACCCGGCGGGACGGCTGGCCGAACAGACCGTCACCGGCCCGTCCGCCCAGCCGCTCCAGCACCGCGCGTACCACTACCGCGCCGACGGCCACCTGATCGGCATCGACGACCAGCTCGGCGGCGCCCGCCGCTTCGACGTCGACGCGGGCGGCCGCGTCACCGCCGTCCACGCCAGGAACTGGACCGAGACCTACGCCTACGACGGCGCGGGCAACCAGACCTACGCCGCCTGGCCGGAGAAGCTCCCCGGCGGCGCCGACGCCACCGGCCACCGCGCCTACGACGGCACCCGCATCACCCGCGCCGGACGGGTCCGCTACGAACACGACGCGGCGGGCCGCATCACCCTGCGGCAGAAGAACCGGCTGTCGAAGAAGCCCGACACCTGGCGCTACTCCTGGGACGCCGAGGACCGCCTCACCTCCGTCACCACCCCCGACGGCACGGTCTGGCGCTACCTCTACGACCCGCTCGGCCGCCGCATCGCCAAGCTCCGGCTCGGCGAGGACGGCGAAACGGCCGTGGAGCGCGTCGACTTCACCTGGGACGGCTTCACCCTGGTCGAGCAGACCACCACCGCCCCCGGGCTGCCCGACCCGGTGACCCTCACCTGGGACCACGACGGCGCCCGCCCGGTCGCCCAGACCGAGCGCATCACCGACGCCACCACCCAGGCCGAGATCGACCAGCGCTTCTTCGGCATCGTCACCGACCTGGTGGGCACGCCCAGCGAACTCGTCGACGAATCCGGCGAGATCGCCTGGCGCACCCGCACCACGCTGTGGGGCACCACCACCTGGTCCCGGCACAGCAGCGCGTACACCCCGCTGCGCTTCCCCGGCCAGTACTACGACCCGGAGACCGGCCTCCACTACAACCACCACCGGTACTACGACCCGGAGACGGCCCGCTACACCACCCCGGACCCGCTGGGCCTGGAGGCAGCGGCCAACGCCGCCACGTACGTCCCCAACCCGCACGCGGCCATCGACCCGCTGGGCCTGTGCCCCAAGCTCCCCCACGAACAGCCCCCGTCCGGCGCCTTCGGTCCGGCCCCCGAACCCTGGGCCCGCCCGGACGGCGACGCCGTGCTCAGCGGCCACGGCGGCATCGCCCCGGGCGACGGCGCCGCGGCCACCGTGCCCGAGGGCACGTACCTGCACATGTACAGCCGGCACGGCGAAACCATCTCGGACTCCCTGGGCAACCAGATCGAGATCGGCAATCCCAAGGCCGTGGAGGTGTACGGTCCCGGGGAGAAACTGCCGGACTACATCCTGTCTCCCCCGGAGGGCCTGAAGATCATGGGCTCGCCCACGACGGTGGCGAGCGACACCCGTCTCTCCCACCTGCTCCAGCCGAACATGGGACGCGTGCACTGGGCCGCGTGCCGCTGGGTCCCCGACGTCCTGTAACCCTCTCTCCACTGGAAGGAATCGTCACCTTGTCCCGGTTCGAGGACCTGTCCCCGTACGCGTACACCCCCGGCATCGGGGTGCCACCGGGGGTCGAGGCGTTCACCGTCGGCTGGCTGGAGAAGCAGGACGACTTCCCGCGCGGCGACGTGCCGGCGGCCTTCGTCGAATCCCTCGGGGTGCTCTGCCGGGACGACTCCCAGAACGCCATGCGCGGCCTGTTCCCCTGCACGCTCCCGCACCCGGAGGGGAAGCCCGCGTACCCGGTCGCCATCGAGGTCGGCGGCCGGCGGGTCACCCTCGGCGCCGCGGAGATCAGGGTGGTGGCCGAGGACGGCAGGTGGCTGATCGCCCCGAACCTCGTCCACCATTACATCACCGCGCACGCCTACCTTCCGCCCGCGGAGTTCATCGAAGCGGTGACGGCGCGGCGCACCGCCCCCAGGATGTAGCCGGGCCGTGGAGGCCCCGGCTCAGCCCTCCAGGCCCGCCCCCAGCAGGCGGCCCACCGGCTGCCCACATCTGATTTTTCTTTGATCGGCGGTGAGCCCACACCGCAGCGGGCCCGCACCGCAGCGGGCCCGCGACGGCCACTCTCTCCTCAGACGTCCCCGTCGTAGTCGGCCCCGAGGGTCACCTCCCGCCACGTCTCGAACCCGGCCCGCAGGGTGTCCAGCCTGGCGGTGGCGATGTCGTACGCCGACCTGCCCAGCAGCAGCCGCAGCGGCGGCTCCTCGGCCCGGACCGCCCCGATGATCGCCTCGGCGGCGCGGACCGGATCGCCGGGCTGACGGCCGTACGTGGCCAGGGTGGCCGCGCGCCGGGCGCCCGCGGTCTCGGCGTAGTCGTCGAGGACGGTCGCCGACTGGCGCATCGAAGGACCGGACCAGTTCGTACGGAAGCCACCCGGCTCGACGATCGTCACCTTGATGCCCAGCGGGGCGACCTCGGCCGCCAGCGACTCGGAAAGCCCCTCCACGGCGAACTTGGTGGCGTGGTAGTAGCCGGTGGCGCCGAAGGCGGCCAGCCCGCCGACCGAGGAGACGTTCACGATGTGGCCGCGGCGGCGGGCGCGCATACCGGGCAGGACGGCCCGGGTGACATCGGCCAACCCGAAGACGTTGGTGTCGAACAGGGCACGGATCTCGTGGTCCTCGCCCTCCTCGACGGCGGCGAGATAGCCGTATCCGGCGTTGTTGACCAGCACATCGATGCGTCCGAAGGTGGCCTCCGCCTCCTTGACGGCCTCCGCGGCCCTGCCGGTGTCGGTGACGTCGAGCGCGAGCGCCAGAGCGCGGTCCTCGTGCCGGGCGACCAGGTCCGCCACCGTGCCCGGATCGCGGGCGGTGACGACGGCACGCCCGCCCCCTTCGAGGACGGCGGTGGCGAGAGCGCGGCCGAGGCCGGTGGAGCAGCCGGTGATGAACCAAACGGAGTCGTTGGCGCTCATGTGAAGAAGTCTTTCCTTTCTGGAATGTCCCCGGCAGTGAGACTGCCGAGCAGGGACAGCGCGTGTTCGGAGGGGCTGCCCGGTGCGGCCTGGTAGACGACCAGCTGCTGGCCGGGGGCGCCGTTCACGGTCAGCGACTCGTAATCCAGCGTCAGCTCGCCGACCACGGGATGCCGGAAACGCTTGGTCTCATGCGCCTTCTGGCGAATGTCATGACGGGCCCACAACCGCCGGAACGCCTCGCTGCGCAACGACAGTTCGCCGACCACCTCGATCAGCTGAGGGTCGTCGTAGTCGGTGCCGACGGCCGCCCGCAGCCCGGCGACCGTGCTGACGGCCACCCGCTCCCACTCCGGGTAGAAGTCCTCGGCGTCCGGGTCGAGGAACACCAGCCGCAGCAGATCCCCGCTGTGGGCGTGCCCATCGAACAGGGCCCGGCCCAGGGGGTTGTGGGCGAGCACGGTCAGACGGCGCCCCAGCACCACGGCCGGGGTCCGGTGCCAGCCCTCCATCATCCGCAACAGCACCGGGCTGACCCGCTCCTCCCATACGCCCTCCCGTACGCCCTCCCGTGCGCCTTTCCGGCGCCGCGCGGGCGCGGGCCGCGCGAGCTGATGCAGATGCGCCACCGCGTCCTCCTCCAGCCCCAGCACCCGGGCCAGCGCGTCGACCACCTGTGCCGACGGATGCCGCTCCCGGCCCTGCTCCAGCCGTACGTAGTAGTCGGTGCTCACCCCGGCGAGCATCGCCACCTCTTCCCGCCGCAGCCCGGCCACCCGACGCCGCACGCCGGCCGGCAGACCCAGTTCCTCGGGGCTCAGCAGCTCACGGCGGGCGCGCAGGAACTGCCCGAGCAGGTTCTCGCTGTCCACGCTCTCCATGGATTCGACGCTACGCCGGGGCGGCGGCGTACGGGGCGCCGGAAGGTGGCCGTAATCCTCCTAGGATCACGCCGTCCGGGTGGATCGCGGCCTGGAGCGGTACGGAAGCTGCGGAAACCCTGGACCCATGACCGAACGAAACCACCCCCACCTCCCTCTGTCCGGCCGCATCGCGGTGATCACGGGCGCCACCAGCGGAATCGGCGCTGCCACCGCCCGCCGCCTGGTGGCCGACGGCGCACACGTCGCCCTCCTGGGCCGCCGCGAAGACCGCCTGAAGGCCCTGGCCGACGAACTACGCGGGGACGGCCCCGGCGCGGCCCTCCCCCTGGCCGTGGACCTGACCGCCCCCGAGGCCCTCACCGCCGCCGCGGACACGATCCACAGCACGCTCGGCCGCGTCGACCTCGTCGTGGCCAACGCCGGCGTGATGCTCGGCGCCCCCTTCGAAACCGCGGCCACGGACGAATGGGACCGCATGCTCGACACCAACCTGCGCGCCCTGCTGCACACCGCCCGCGCCTTCACCGACGACCTCATCGCCACCGCCGCCGACGGCCACCCAGCGGACCTCGTCCACATCGGCTCGGTGGCCGGACACCTTCTGTACCCCAACTGGTCCGTCTACTCCGCCACCAAGGCCGCCGTAGCCCACCTGACCCGCAACCTGCGCGCCGAACTCGGCCCGCGCGACGTCCGCGTGAAGAACGTCGAACCGGGCGTCACGGTCACCGAGCTGGGCAACGACATGAGCGACCCGCGGATGCGCACAACCCTCACCGGAATGCGCACCACCCTCACCCCCCTCACCGCCGAGGACATAGCGGAAGCGATCGCCTTCGCGGTCGCGGCCCCACCACATGTGAACATCGCCGAGTTGGTGGTGGTCCCCGTACAACAGGGCTGACACCGCCGCCCCCGGCCGCAACCTGGACGGTCGGCTGGACGTCTTCGCCCGGGACTCCGAGGGCATCGTCAAGCACATTTGGCAGACCACCCCGGAAAACACCGCGTGGTCGGACTGGAACTCGCTCGGGACGCCCTGAGCAGCGGCACCAAGCCGTCACCGTCGGTTCTTCAGCGCTGCTGCCCTGGGGTGAGCCGCCCGGCGCTGCGGTAGGTGGAGATGCCCAGGGCCAGCAGCCACCAGCTGAAGATCGCACCCATCAGGGCGGTGGTGCCCCAGCCGTTCGCCGCGTAGAAGTGCGCGGGGGTGTTGCCGAAGAACAGGGACGGTACGAACGCCAGGTTCACACCCGCCAGGAGGTACGCCGAGCGGCTGGTCCACCGCGGGAGCAGCTTCGTGCGGGAGACGACGTAGCCCACCGCGGTCAGGAAGAACGCCAGCATGAGGCGGGAGATCGAACCGTAGAGGATGTACGTGCCGCTGACGGCCACGGTCGGATCGATCCGGCGGTCGGCGGCGATGACCGCACCGGCCTCCAGGCCGTGGGAGACCAGGGTGACCGTCAGATAGACGAGCCCCGTGGCGAGGGCCATCGAGCCGACCCACTCATACGCGGGGCTCACACACTTGACCAGTTCACGGAAGGCCGTCACGAACACGAGCAGGAACGCGAGCGCCACGATCCCGATCAGCAGCCTGGCCAGGACGTTCGAGTCCGGTGGCGGCCCGGAGTAGATGAAGTACAGGGGCACTTCGATGATGATGGCGGCCGCGGCGGCGATGCCCGCGATGCCGGTCACGCGTCTGGCAAAGGTCTCGTTCATGAGTGCCCCCGGGTTGTCCCTGTGGGTGGATCCCTCGTCCATCCATCTGCTGACGAGGTCAATCCTGCCGATCAGGACACGCGGCGTCGGTGGGCCTGAACACCGGATCAGGGGTGGCCCTGCCGACACCCCTGGGTTCCTTCCGGGGTGCGGTCAGTTCGCCGTCGACGACGGTGACCTCGCGGCTCCCGCAGACGCCTTCCGGACTGGGATAGTGGGCCCATGACCGACGCGTACGAGCGGATGATGGCGGCCAACCAGTCGAACTGGGACGCCCGGACCCCCGTCCACCTCGCCAGCCGGTTCTACGGGATCGACGGGGCCGGCGGGGAGCCGGACCCGTCCCGCTGGTTCGCCTCATGGGAGTGGGACGACCTCGGCGAGCTGGCCGGACGCGACGTACTGCACCTGCAGTGCCACCTCGGCACGGAGACGATCGCCTTCGCGCAGCGCGGGGCACGTGCCGTCGGTCTCGACTTCTCCGCGGCGTCCGTGGAGGCGGCGACCGGCATCGCGGCGCGGGCGGGCTTCGACGTGACGTATGTGCGGGCCAATGTGTACGACGCCGTGGAAGCGCTCGGCGGGCGGCAGTTCGATGTCGTCTACACCGGCAAGGGTGCCCTGTGCTACCTCCCCGACCTGGACCGCTGGGCCGGTGTCGTCGCCAACCTGCTGCGCCCCGGCGGCCGCCTGTACGTCGTGGAGTTCCATCCGCTCCTCAACTCCCTGGGCCCGAAGCCCGCCCCCGACGAGGGCCCCGACCTCCTGCTCCGGCACGACTACCTGGGCGGCGGGGGCCACGTACACCGCGACGCGACGCACACGTACACCGACGGCCCGGCCGTCGAGGGCGCGACCGACAGCTACGAGTGGATGCATGGGCTGGACGAGGTCGTCAACGCCCTGGTCGGGGCGGGCCTGAGCGTCCGGCGGCTGCGCGAGTCACCTGAACTGCCCTGGCCCCGCTGGCCCCACATGACCCGCACCTCGTCCGGCTGGTGGCAGCTGCCGGAGCCGCGGATCCCCCTGCTGTACGGGCTTTTGGCATCCCGTTGAGCGATGGGCGGCGTCCACCGCGCCCTGGCGATGTCAGTGGTGCCTGGCAGACTCGGGCCGTCCCCGATCCGGAAGGCAGACGATGACCGGTACAGCCTCCCCCGAGCACTACGCGCCCCGCTGGGACAACGACAGCCGCCCGGCCCCGCCCTCCGTAGGCGGCGAACGGGAGACCCTGAGCGCCGTCCTGGACTGGCAACGGGCGACCTTCGAGCTCAAGTGCGCCGGCCTGCCTCCGGAGCGGCTGTCCGAACGGGCGGTGCCGCCGTCCGGCCTGTCCCTGCACGGCATCGTGCGGCATCTGGCCGGCGTCGAGCGCTGGTGGTTCCGTATCCAGTTCGCCGGTGAGAACGTCCCGATGCTCTACTACTCCGACGACGAGCCCGACCAGGACTTCGACAGCCTGGACGGCGACGTCGACGAAGCGTTCGCCGTCTGGCGGGCGGAGTGCGAGCGCTCCAGGCACATCACGGCCGCCGCCGCGTCCCTGGAGGAAACCGGGATCCGCAAGCGCACCGGCGAGCCGGTCTCACTGCGACGGATCATGGTGGACCTGATCGCTGAGTACGCACGGCACAACGGGCACGCCGATCTCCTGCGCGAGCGCATCGACGGCTCCACCGGGATGTGACCGGACCGGAGCCGCCGCGCAGCCGGCGCCGTGCCGATTCCTCGGTGAAGTTCCCGGCGACGACGGCGCACGCCCATGACGATCCGCCCGCCGGGTCGGCGCTTCTTCGGCGCCGTCCCCGGCACCGGGCACCTCAGCGGTTGATCAGTTCTGCGAATCGCTGGGTGTTGATGTTGCCGCCGGAGGCGATGATGCCGATCCTGCGCGGAAGACCTTCGAGACGCCCGGCCATGAGGGCGGCCAGAGGGGTGGCGCCGCTGGGTTCGAGGACGATCTTCAGGCGCTCGAAGGCGAACCGCATGGCGTCGACGATGTCCTCGTCACCGACGAGGGCGATCGCGTCGACCAGGCGCTGGTTGATGGGGAAGGTGATCTCGCCGGGCGTGGGCAGGGCTTGGCCGTCGGCGATGGTGCGGGGCACGGGGATGGTGACGCGCGCGCCGCTGTCCAGCGAGCGCTTGGTGTCGTCGCCTTCCTCGGGTTCGACGCCGATGACCTTGACGCCGGGGCGAAGCGCCTTGGCGGCCGTGGCGCTTCCGGCGATGAGGCCACCGCCGCCGACGGGTACGACGAGGGCGTCGAGGTCGCCTGTCTCCTCGAAGAGTTCGAGGGCAGCGGTGCCCTGTCCGGCGATGACATGAGGGTGGTCGTAGGGCGGGATGAGGGCCAGGCCGCGTTCCTCGGCCAGGGCTTCGCCGAGGGCGGTGCGGTCCTGGGTGTAGCGGTCGTAGGTGACGATCTCCGCGCCGTAGCCGGCGGTGGCCTCCAACTTGGAGCGCGGGGCGTCCTCGGGCATGAGGATGACCGCGGTGGTGCCCAGTTCGCGGGCGGCCAGGGCGGTGGCCTGGGCGTGGTTGCCGGAGGAGTAGGCGGCGACGCCCTTGGCCAGCTGCTCGGCGGGCAGTTGGGCGACGGCGTTGTAGGCGCCGCGGAACTTGAAGGCGCCGACGCGCTGGAAGTTCTCGCACTTGATGAACACCTCGGCGCCGACCCGGGCGTTCAGGGTGCGGGAGGTGAGGACGGGCGTGCGGTGGGCGATCCCGTCGAGGCGCGCGGCGGCCTCACGGACGTCGTCGAAGGAAACGGGCGGTGCAGCGGCCATGGTGAATCCCCTTGCGGTGGTGAGAAGTCGAACCGCGTGCTGAGGATCGCCGAGTCTAGCCTATTCGTCTAGATCTGTAATAGCAGTCCAGAAAGCCCTCCTTGGACGTGACGCCAGATGGCACCGCTTGGCGCCACCGAGGTGCCACCCGGCGCCATTCCGCGCCACCAAAGGCGCGCGGACACGCATGGCGCCACCATGACTCAGACTGACTCCATTGCATTTCCGCAGGTCAAGGGCGTCACGCCCACATCCATCCCCCGCGCGACACCATTCGGGCTTGTGCATGGCGCCACAGTGGTGCCACTATGACGTCATGGACCTCACGCCGTATGTCGACACCCTCCGCCGCGAACTCGCGGTGGCTGCCGAAGCCGGCGGGGAAGATGCCCGCGAGCTGGCCGAGCGGCTCACCGCTCCTCTGGAGTCGGCGACCCGTCTGACCATGCTCAATGTGCTCTCCGCCGCGATGGACGAGATCACCCGCGAGCTCGCCCCCGGCTCGGTCGACGTACGGCTGCGCGGGCTCGACCCCGACTTCGTGGTGACGCCGCCGCCCACCGACGGTGGCTCCATGGAATCGGCGGCCGCGCCCGTCGAACCGCCCAAGGCACCGGCGCCCGCCGACGGCGACGAGGGCGGCACCGCCCGCGTCAATCTGCGGCTGCCGACCCACCTCAAGGCGCGCGCCGAGGAGGCCGCGAGCCGCGAGGGCCTGTCGGTCAACGCATGGCTGGTGCGGGCCGTATCGGCCGCGGTCGACGGCGGCTCGCGGCCGCATACGACGCAGAAGTCCCGCACCGTCGGACAGAGCTTCACGGGCTGGGTGCGCTAACCGCACCCGCACCCACGCTCACGCTCACCGCTCACGCCCCAAAAGAACGGCACTTCACCCACACCACGTCCCACCAGCGGGGACGCCCCAAGGACTCACGAGGACGGGACAGCCATGCCTTCTTTCGACACTCCCGAACCGATTTCGGTCGACGCGCACATCGGCGCCGGTTCCCTCCGGATCACCGCGAGCGACCGCCCCGACACCGTCGTCGAGGTACACCCCGGCAGCTCGAAGCGGGACAAGGACGTGCGGGCCGCCGAGCAGACCGAGGTCACGTACGCGAACGGCGTCCTGACCGTCAGGACGAAGGAACGCCGCCTCATCGGGCCCTCCGGCGCCGTCGACGTGGCGATCGACCTGCCCACGGGGTCGCGCGTCGACGTGACCGGATCCTGGATCAACATGCTCGGCGAGGGCCGGCTCGGCGAGACCCGGGTCAAGACCTCGGCCGGTGACGTCCGCCTCGACGCGACCGGGCCGCTCCACCTGACCGTCTCCCACGGCTCGATCACCGTCGACCGGGTCGAGGGCACGACCGAGCTCACCACCAGCTCCGGCAGCATGCGCGTCGGCACCCTCGACGGCCCCGCCGTCCTGAAGAACTCGCACGGCACCACGTCCGTCGCCGCCGTGACCGGCGATCTGCGGGTGAGCGGCGCCCACGGCGACATCGACATCGAGCGTGCCGAGAGCTCGGTCACCGCCACCACCGCCTACGGCGCGCTGCGCCTCGCCGACGTCGCCTCCGGCACCGTCCAGGCGGAGACCTCCTACGGCGCCATCGAGGTCGGCGTCCGCAAGGGCACCGCCGCCTGGCTCGACCTCAGCTCCGAGCGCGGGCAGGTGCGCAACGCGCTCGCCGACGCCGAGCCCCCGGAGGAGACCGAGGACACCGTCAAGGTCCGTGCCCGGACCCGCTGGGGCAACATCGACGTGCGCCGCACCCGGCGCTGAGCACCGGCCCCTCCCAGCTCGCCCACTTTCCCAGTCCCTTCAGCCTTCGAACGGGAGGGCTCCATGCCTTCATCTGTCATGCCCACATCCAAAACTGCCGCCTCCCCCGCAGCCTCCGCCGCCGTCTCGACCGTCGGCCTGCGCAAGTCGTACGGCGACAAGACCGTCCTCGACGGCATCGATCTGCGCATCCCCGCCGGTTCCGTATTCGCGCTGCTCGGGCCGAACGGCGCCGGTAAGACCACCACCGTGCAGATCCTGTCCACGCTCATCGCCGCCGACGGCGGCCAGGCCCAGGTCGCCGGGCACGACGTCGCGACCTCGCCCGACGGGGTGCGCGCCGCGATCGGCGTCACCGGGCAGTTCGCCGCGCTCGACGACCTGCTCACCGCCGAGGAGAACCTGCTCCTCATGGCCGACCTGCTGCGCCTCGACAAGCGCGAGGGCAGGAAGCGCGCCAGGGAACTGCTGGAGCGGTTCGACATCGCGGACGTCGCCGGCAACCGGGCCGCGACCTTCTCCGGCGGTATGCGGCGCCGGCTCGACATCGCCATGACGCTGGTCGGCGACCCGAAGGTGATCTTCCTGGACGAGCCGACGACCGGGCTCGACCCGCGCAGCCGCCGCACCATGTGGGAGACCGTGCGCTCGCTGGTCGCGAGCGGGGTCACCGTCTTCCTCACCACCCAATACCTCGAAGAGGCCGACCAGTTGGCGGACCGGATCGCCGTGCTCGACTGCGGCCGGATCGTCGCCGAGGGCACCGCCGACGAGCTCAAGGCGCGGATCCCCGGCAGTCACGTACGACTGCGGTTCGCCGAGACCGAGGAGTACGAGCGCGCGACGGCCGCCCTCTCCGGCGCGGCCCGCGACGACGAGAACCTCGCCCTGCGCGTGCCCAGCGACGCCGGCATGGAGGCGCTGCGCGCCCTGTTCGACCGGCTCGACGCGGCCGGGATCCGGGCCGCCGACTTCTCCGTCCACACCCCCGACCTCGACGACGTGTTCCTCGCCCTGACCGGCGACGGCAGCACCGGCACCGCTCTTCACGTCAAGGAGACCCTGCGATGAGCACCCTCACCTACGCCGTGCACGACTCGATGACGATGCTGCGGCGCAACCTGAAGCACGCCCTGCGCTATCCCGCCGTGTCCCTGGGCCCGGCCATGATGCCCATCCTGATGCTGCTGCTGTTCGTGTACGCCTTCGGGGACTCGATCGGCGCCGGCATGGGCGGCGGCCGGGACGCGTATCTGGAGTATCTGACGCCCGGCGTCATCATCATGGGCGTGGCGGCCGGTGCCATGTCGACCTCGATCGCGGTCTGCCAGGACATGACCGAGGGCATCATCAACCGCTTCCGCACCATGAACATCACGCGCTCGTCGTTCATGACGGGCCATGTCGTCGGCAGCGTCATCACGACGGTGGTGAGCCTGGTCCTGGTGGTGGGCGTGGCGCTCGCGCTCGGCTTCCGCCCGGACGCGAACCCGCTGGAGTGGCTGGCGGCGGCCGGGCTGATCACGGCGATCGCGTTCGCGGTGGCCTGGCTGTCGGCGGCGCTCGGCCTGATCTCCAAGACGGTGGAGTCCGCGAGCAACAAGCCGCTGCTCATCCAGTTCCTGCCGTTCCTCGGCTCGGCGTTCGTGCCGGCCGGCTCGATGGCCCCGGGCCTGCGCTGGTTCGCCCAGAACCAGCCGTTCACCCCGATGACCGAGACACTGCGCGGCCTGCTCACCGGTTCTCAGATCGGCAACAGCGGCTGGATCTCGCTCGCCTGGTGCGTCGGCATCACCCTGGTCGGCTACGTCTGGTCGCGCTCGCTGTTCAACAGCACCACCAAGCGCTGAGAGCCCGGCTTCCGCCTCGGCCGCTCCCGTACCCGCCGCCCGCGCCTGCCGCAGACCCGATCCGGGTCTGCGGCAGTTGGCGTGGTTCGGTCGCGCGGGGTCAGGGCTTGAGGAGTGCTTTGATGGCGCGGCGCTCGTCCATGGCCTTGTAGCCCTCGGCGACCTGCTCCAGGGGCAGGGCGAGGTCGAAGACCTTGCCCGGGTCGATCCGGCCCGACAGGACGTACTCGATCAGCTCGGGCAGATAGCGGCGCACCGGAGCGGGGCCGCCGCGCAGGCCGACCTGGGAGAAGAACAGCTCCTGACCGTCGACGGCGACTCCGTGGGGGACGCCGACGAAGCCGACGTTGCCGCCCGGCCGCGCCGAGTGCAGCGCCTGCCCCATGGCCTCGGCGGTACCGACGCACTCAAGCACCGCGTCGGCGCCGATCCCGCCGGTGAGGTCCTTGATCCGCGCGATGCCTTCCTCGCCGCGCTCGGTGACGATGTCGGTGGCGCCGAACTCGCGGGCGAGCTTCTGGCGGGACTCGTGGCGGCTCATCGCGATGATCCGCTCCGCGCCCATCTCCTTCGCCGCGATCACCGCGCACAGGCCGACCGCTCCGTCGCCGACGACGACGGCGGTGGAGCCGGGCCGGACCTCGGCGGCGTCGGCGGCCCACCAGCCGGTGCCCATCACGTCGGAGACGGCCAGCAGGCCGGGCCAGAACTCCTCGCCCGGCACCTCGTCGGTGGCGACCAGGGTGCCCTGGGCGTTGGGGATGCGCACGTAATCGGCCTGACAGGTGCCCATGAACTCGCGGTTCAGGCAGCTGGACTGGAAGCCGTTGCGGCAGTTGGCGCAGGTGTTGTCCGAGGTCGCGAACGAGCCGACGACGAACTGGCCCGGCCTGACCGAGGTGACGTCGCTGCCGACCTCTTCCACGAAGCCGACGTACTCATGCCCCATCGGGTGTGCCTCGTCGGTCGGTTCCACGCCGCGGTAGGGCCACAGGTCGGAGCCGCAGACACAGGTGACGGCCGTGCGGATGATCGCGTCGGTGGGCTTGAGGATCTTGGGGTCGTCGAGGGTCTCGAAGCGCACATCGCCGGGGGCGTGGATGACTGCTCCGCGCATGGGGGAAACGTCCTTACGTGCTCAGGATGGGCGCTGGTGCCCGAGTGCGGTTGCGTACCGGGGGCGAGAGGGGCGGCACCGCCGTGGGTGCCGTCGCGTCCCGGACGGGCACTTCCGGGTGCGGCGCCGTGGCGCCGCGGGCTGTGAAGTGCCGCGCCGTCCAGGTAAGCGGATTTCCGCGCGGGCAGCGAGATACCGGTGAGAGGTGTACTGCCAGTACACCCCTCCCGCGGCGCGCAGGCCGTACGGTCGAGGTGTGGACAACCGTGATGAGGTCCGCGAGTTCCTCACCTCGCGGCGAGCGAAGATCACCCCCGAGCGGGCCGGCCTGCCCGCCGGGAGCAGGAGGCGCGTGCCGGGGCTGCGCAGGAGCGAGGTCGCGACCCTGGCCGACATGAGCGTCGAGTACTACGCGAAACTCGAGCGGGGCAACCTCGCCGGCGTCTCACCGGCCGTCCTCGAAGCCGTCGCCCGCTCCCTGCAGCTGGACGATGCCGAACGTGCCTATCTCCTGCATCTTGCGCAGGCCGCCGACGGCTCCGACGCCCTCACCCGCCCCCGTCGCCGTACCACCCCGCAGTGGACGCCGCACCGCAGCCTGCAATGGACGCTGGACGCGATCACGGCCGGGCCCGCGTTCGTGCGCAATGCCCGCATGGACGTCCTCGCCACCAACCAGCTCGCCCGCGCCTTTTACGCCGACCTCTACGCCACGCCCCGCAATCACGCGAACCTCGCCCGGTTCAACTTCCTCGATCCCGCATCCCGGCGCTTCTACCCCGACTGGGACCTCTTCGCCGACATGGCGGTGGCCATCCTGCGCACCGAGGCCGGCCGCAACCCCCACGACAAGGACCTGCACGACCTCGTCGGCGAGCTGTCCACCCGCAGCGAGGAGTTCCGCGCCCGCTGGGGCGCCCACAACGTGCGCCGTCACGGCACCGGCACCAAGCGGTTCCACCACTCGGCCATCGGCGACCTCACGCTCGCCTACGAGGGCCTGGACATGGCCGCCGAACCCGGCCTCACCCTCACCATCTACACCGCCGAACCCGGATCCCCCTCGGAAGAGGGCCTGCGCCTGCTCGCCACCTGGGCCGCCACCCAGGACTCCGGCTCACCCGCGCGGCAATCCACCGGCTGAGGCGCCACCACCGCGCACTGGCTTACGCGACGCCACCGGAGACCAGCTCGGCCAGATGGTGCAGCGAGGTCCCCACGATGCAGACGACGCGGCGAGGCGGAACTCGTCGGCGATGCCCCGCCGGCCCGGAACCTATGTGATCTGCCCGGCTGCCCACTCGGCCCATTCGCGGCGCATGGCGTTGAACCGCAGGCCGTATTCCAGAACGATCCGGCCGTAGGACGAGAGGTTGTCGTCGTCCCAGTCGATGGACTCGGCCAGGCGCCGCAGGCTCTCCTCCCCCTGGGCCGACATGTCGGCCAGTTCGGCGAGATAGGTCTGCGCCTGGCCGGGAGTCAGCACTCCGAGGAAGAACACGCGCAGCAGGATTTCGCTGCGGGTGTTCCGCTGTGGCGTGGTCTCGGTCAGCCATCGCCGGAGCTCGGCCATCCCCTCCTCGGTGAGGGCGTACTCCTTGCGGCCTCTCGGCCCCTCGGCGGCCACGGTGATCAGCCCGCCGCGCGCCAGCTTGGTCAGCTCTGTGTAGATCTGGCTCTGGGTCGCCGGCCAGACGGTGGCCAGCGAGGTGTCGAACAGTTTCAGCAGGTCATAGCCACTGGCGGGCCGGTCGGAGAGAAGCCCCAGCAAGGCATGTCGAAGGCTCATGCGCCCACTCTACATTCCAGCATTGACATGTCACTATAGGAAGGTCTAGCTTCCACATGTCAGAAGTGGAATGACAAACAGACCGAACGGGGAGTCACCGATGTCGTATCTGCGCACCTTCCTCCCATGGATCGTCTTCGCCGTGCTCCCGTCCGGCCAGTGGAGGTGGGCCGCACTGGCCGCCCTGGTGATCGCGGTGGCGGTGACCGTTCAGCAGCGCCGGACCGGCGCCGGATTCGACAGCCTGATCATCGAGGTGAGCTCGGCGGCCTTCTTCGCGGTCCTGGCCGTGATCGCCTTCGCCGACCCGCACTCGGCCGTGCACGACTACTCGGCGGCCGCGTCGTCCGGCACACTGGCGGTCGTCGCGGGGGTCTCGCTGGCCGTCGGCAAGCCGTTCACGCTGGGCATCGCCAAGCGCACCACGCCCCGTGAGGTCTGGCACCTCAAGCCCTTCATCCGGGCCAACGCCGTCATCACCGCCGTGTGGACCGCCGCCTTCGCCGTGACTGCCGTCGTGCTCGCCGTCGTCGCGCACACCGGCAACGGCCACTCCACTCCGGCCACCCTCATCCAGGTCGCCGGGTTCGTGATCCCGATGGTGTTCACGATCCGCTACGTCGCCACCGCTCAGGCCAGGGCCGGCGCCGCGTGAAACAGAAACGCCGTACGACCTCGGGTAGGGGCTCGCCCCGCCTGAGCGGGTACGACGTCACCTGGCCCCGGCCATCCCGAAGGACGTGGCGAATGCCTTCGGCACGGGCGGGCAGGGGTCGACGTTCGTCGCAGACCTGCCCTCCTCCGTGGGGAGTTCCCTCCCGGGATCGACCGATGGGCGCTTTGAGCGCACGCGGCAGAACGCCCGCCCTCAGCCGAACGCGGCCAGGGAGACCGGCTGCCACTCGCGCCAGGTGCTCAGACGCTCCTCGTAGAGACCGGCGACATCGGTGAAGGACTTGCCGAGGAGGATCCTCAGTGGGGGCCGCTCCGCGTCGACGATCCGAAGAATCGCCTCGCGGGTCGCGCGCGGGTCGCCGACCTCGAAATCCGGTGCGGTGGCCGTGTGGACTTCGGTGTAGTCCGGGTGCCGCTCACTGTGCTGCGCCCCGCGGGCCAGCCAGTCGGTGGCATAGGGGCCGGGCTCGACGTTCGTGATGTGAACGCCGAAGGCCGCCACTTCCTGCGCCAGCGACTCCGACAACCCCTCAAGAGCCCATTTCGAGGCGTGGTACGCGCCGATGCCGGGGAACGCCCGTACGCCGCCCTCGCTGGTCACTTGCAGGATCCTGCCCGATCGCTGCGCCCGCATGAGGGGCAACACGGCCTGCGTGACCCACACCGCGCCGAAGAAATTGGTCTCCATCTGGGCCCGGAGTTCGTCCTCGTTCACCTCCTCGACCATGCCGAAATGCCCGTAGCCGGCGTTGTTGACCGCGATGTCCAGCGAACCGAAATGCGAGTGGGCACGCCGCACTGCCTCGTGCACCGCGGCACGGTCGGTGACGTCGAGCCGCACCGGCAGCACCGCGTCCCCGTACCGCTCGACCAGAGGGGTCAGCCGGCTGACATCCCGAGCCGTCGCCGCGACACGATCTCCGCGTTCGAGCGCGGCGTCCGCCCACTCGCGGCCGAACCCCCTCGAGCTGCCCGTGATGAACCACGTCTTCGCCATGATCGGTACTCCCTGTGGATGGATCGCCTGCTTAGCCACTCCATCGTGCTGCCGGTCAAGGTATTCCACCAGCGAAGGTCTCGCATGGAAGACATGCGGCTTCGGAATACGTCAGAATGACCGCATGGCCGAGCTATCCCTCACTGGTCTCCGCGTCGTCCAGGCCGTGGTCGACACAGGATCGTTCACCGCCGCGGCCGACGCGCTCGGGTACACCCAGTCAGCGGTGTCCCGTCAGGTGGCGGCCATGGAAGCCGCCGCCGGCGCACCGCTGTTCGTCCGGGGCGCCCGCGGGGTGACCCCCTCCCCCGCGGGCATGGTGCTCGCCCGCCGAGCCGCGACGGTCCTCAACGAGATCGACGCTGTCAGCACGGACCTCGCCGGGCTGAAGGACCACGTCACCGGACGAGTCGCCATCGCGGCCTTCTCCTCGGCCGCCGCCGTGCTCGTCCCCCGCACACTGGCCCGCCTCCGAAACGACCACCCGGGACTGATCGTCGAGTTCGGCGAGGCGTCCTCGCCCACGCAGCTCCGCCAACTCCGTGCCCATCGCATCGACGTCGCGGTGATCGGCGTGGGACCGGACCTGCCCGCCTACGACTTCGAGGGGCTGCGCCGCGAACTGCTCTTCGACGGCAGCCTCCTGCTCGCCGTCCCCGCGCACCACCGGTTCGCCGGCCGTGGAACCATCCCGGTGACCGAGCTGAGGGACGAACCCTGGATCGTCGGCAAGGGCCTCCGTGACGACCCCCAGTTCGGCGCCTGGCCAACCCTCGACCGCCCGCGCATCGCCTATGCCGCCCGCGAATGGCCCACTCGCCTCGGCCTGGTCGCCACTGGCCTCGGCATCGCCGTACTCCCCGAAGTGGCCGCCGCCTCGGTCCCCACCGGCGTCCGCACCGTCCGCGTCGACGACCCCGCCTGGCTCGGCCGGGCGATCGTCGCCGTCACGATCCGAGACCGCTCTCCCGAGGTGACGGCCACCGTGGGGGCGCTGCGCCACGAGGCCGCGCAGCTTCGCACGGCGCCATGACCCACCGCGGCGTCATCATGGGCCAGCGCCGGTGCACCGTGGAGGAAGCCTTCGGCATCCTGCGCTCCGCCTCCCAGCACCGCAACATCAAACTCCGCAACCTGTGCACCGAACTGATCACCGACGTCAGCGGATCAACGGCTTTTCGCGGCCGTCTGCGCGTCTCAGTGCGGTGTGGCACCGGAGAAATCCGGACCGCGCCTCGCGCCCGTGCGCTAATGTCCCGACATCGATCAGAAACGAACGCAAGTTCTGCAAGGGGTGGGGTATATGGGCATGGTCGTGCGCACCGGACCGGGCAGACGCACCAGAGCGGCGGGCGCGGTGTTCGCCACCGCGTTGCTGTGTGCCGGCGCGGCGGGCTGTGGCGCGGAGAAGGCCGATGGGGAGAAGTCCGGTGCGAAGGAGCCGCGCATGGCGCCCGCGGCGGCCGTGCGGGCGGCGGCGGAAAAGACCGAGAAGCTCACCTCGATGAGCTACCGGATGTCCGGCAGGACCCCCGAGGACGGCCGCTTCGAGGGCGAAGGAGCTATGGCCTTCAACCCGCCCGCGATGCGGATGAAGACGCGCTCGCTCGGCCAAGGCGCGGACACGTCGGTGGAGTTCCGGCTCACCGGAGGCAAACTGTACCTCGGTGGCGATGCCATCAAGGGCGGGCTCGACGAGGAGTCCTCCTCCCAACTCGACGGCAAGAGCTGGCTCGCGACCGACGCCTCGGCCCTGGGCAAGGGCGGCTCCGGCGCGGCGGGACAGGGCGCCCTCACCGACCGGGCCGACAAGAACCCGGCCGAGGAGTCCACCTTCCTCTCCGGCGCCGACAACGTGCGACGGGTCGGCACCGAGACCATCGGCGGTGTCCGGACCACCCACTACCGCGGCACGGTCTCCCTCGCCCAGATGCGCGCGAGCCTCAAGGACGAGGACGCCGCGACCCGCAAGCGCCGTGAGAAGAGCCTGCGGCAGTACGAGGAGCTGGGCGTCGACCGCCTGGCCATGGACATGTGGATCGACCAGGAGAGCCGCACGAAGCGGTTCCGCACGCGCGGCAAGGGCGACAGCGGCCCGCTCGACATCACGGTCACCTTCATGGACATCAACAAGCCGGTCACGGTGCAGGCCCCGCCCGCGAGCGACACCTTCGACCTGGCCGAACTGGCCCGGGGTCTGGAGGACTGACTCCCGGCTCTCGGGGCCCGGCACTCGGAGGGTAGGCGTACGCCAGCGGTCGTGTGGGACGTGTCGCCTTGAGGGGACGGTGGTGGCCGTCAGGGGGTGCGGGGCTTCCCCTGGGCGTACAGCCACTTGTTGAACAGCGGGCCGAGGTTCTTCCCGGACTCCCGTTCCGCGAGGCGCCGGAACTGGGCGGTGGTGCCGTGTCCGTGGCGGTGCTGTACGGCCCAGGCGCGCAGGACGCGGAAGAAGACCCGGTCGCCGACGGCGGTGCGCAGGGCGTGCAGGGCCATGGCGCCGCGGTTGTAGACGGGGCGGCCGAAGATCTTGGCGCCGCTGCCGGGGTTGCCGGGCGGGAACGCCCACAGGGGATCGCCGGCGGGAGTGGCGTACAGGTCGTCGAAGCTCTCCTGGGCGCCGGCGCCGCCGTGCTGCTCCTCGTAGAGCCACTCGGCGTAACTGGCAAAGCCCTCGTTGAGCCAGATGTCCTTCCAGGAGGTGAGGGAGACGGAGTCGCCGAACCACTGGTGGGCGTTCTCGTGGACCAGGGTGCCCAGGTCGGGGGCGCTGCCGTAGAGGGGCCGGGTCTGGGTCTCCAGTGCGTAGCCGACATCGGGCGCGTGGTCGACGATGGAGCCGGCGGCGTGGTACGGGTAGGGCCCGAACAGCTTGCTCTCCCACTCCAGCACGGACGGCAGCTTCTTCAGCACGGGTGCGGCGGCGGTGGCCTCGCGCGGGTCGACGGCGTCGTAGACCTTGATGCCGCTACGGGTCGTGTACTGCTTGACCTTGAACTTCCCGACGGTCGCGGTGGCGAGGTAGGCGGCCATGGGCTCGGTCTGCCGCCAGCGGAAGGTGGTCTTCCCCTTGCGGGTGCTCCGGCCGAGCAGGACGCCGTTGGAGACGGCGGTACGGCCCTTGGGGACGGTGATCGTGATGTCGTACGACGACTTGTCCAGCGGGTGGTTGTTGGCGGGGAACCAGGTCATGGCGCCCTGGGGTTCACCGGCGACGAACGCGCCGTCGTCGGTGGGGATCCAGCCGTCGAGGGAGCCGTCAGGGTCGGTGACCGGGGCGGGCCTGCCCTGGTAGGTGACGGTGACGCGGAACCTCTGCCCCTTGTGCAGGGCGCGCCGGGGCGTGACGACGAGTTCCTGACCGCTGCGCTTGTACGCCGCCCTGGCCCGGCCGACGGTCAGACCGGTGATCCTCAGGCCCTTGAAGTCGAGATCGAAACGGGCCAGGCGCTGGCCGGCGCGGGCGGTGAGGACCGCCTTGCCGGTGAGGTGACGGCCCGTCGGGTCGTAACCGAGCGTCAGTCCGTAGTGCGAGACGTGGTAACCGCCATTGCCTGCGAGCGGGAAGTACGGGTCGCCGACGCCGGGAGCGCCCGCCCGTCCGGCAGCGGTGGCGGGCCCGGCCGCCGCGAGCAGGGCCGCCACGGCGACGGGGACGGTGGCGGCGACGGCGCCGCGGCCGAGGACGGCGGTGCGTATGCGGGGTTGGGTCACGTGCGCGCTCCTTGGGGGGGTGGCGTGTGCTCAAAGAATCCTCAGAGTAGGCAATCGGACCCCCGGCTCACCCCCCATTCGGGTCACGTCACCTCACGCCATGCTGCTTGCCTCCGACGAGGCAGGCCGTGGACGGCCCGACTTCTTCGAAGGCGGCGACGGTCTGGCCCGCGACCTCGACGCGGGCCAGACCGTGGTCATCCCTGGTGCGGGACACCTCGCCCCGCTGGAACACCCCGCAGTGTTCTGCCCCCTGCGTCCCTTGGCGCGCCCATCTCTGCCGACGTGACTATGTGAGATCGACGAGGAGTGCGTCGAGTGCACTCTTCAGGGCCTCGGAGTTGGCCGGGTCGAACCAGGTGGTGCGGATGCGTTCGTTGTTTCCGTTCGGGGTCTCGTGGTCGGCTGCGAGTTGGTGCAGGGAACGGGTCTCATCCCTCAGAGCGCGACCGACACCCTGGAAGAGGCTGCGAACGTAGCGGTCCGCGTCCTCGGAGGCGATGCCGTTTTCGGCGGCCCACGACGTGAGAGTGGCGAGGTACCAGTAGTGGGTGGTGAGCGTTCCCGTCAGCGCGGAGAAGACGTTGAAGGCGGCCTCGTCCGCAACGGGAAGCACCCCGCCCAGGCGCTCGAAGAGGGAGTTCACCTCCGGGTGCGAGGGGTACACCACCGTGACGGAGCGGCGTTCGCGGATGGCCGGCAGGGGGATGGCCCGGGTCAGCGGGGCGCCGGTGGCGAGTGTCCGTCGCAGGTCGTCGTTGCCGACGCCGGCCATGACGTTGACCACGATCTTGTCGTCGTCCACCCTCACAGCGGTCAGGGCATCGTGCCGGTCTTGGCGCCGTACGGCGATGATCACTAACTCGGAGCGGTCCACCACCTCCTGGTTGTCGGCGCACACCTGTACGCCCTCGTACCGCTCGGACAGCTCCGTGGCCGTGTCGGCGCCCCGGGGGGAGAGAAACACCTCCGGCAGCTCGTCACCCCCATGACGCAGGCCCATCACGATGGCCCGGCCGATCTCGCCCACTCCGATGATCCCGATGCGTTTCATGGTGTCGTCCTCCATGGTGTGTGGTGGTCGTGCCCCGGGTCCGGTGGTGCCGGTGTCACACCGGTCGAGGCCGTCTCCACAGCAGTGCGACCGTCAGGACCCCTGCCAGACAGGGAGCCATCCCGGCCCAGCCCAGCGCCGGAGGCAGGCCGGTGGCGCCGGAGGTGTCCTTGGTGAGCAGCCCGGTCAGCCCGAAGCTCGTGCCGAGCACGAACATCGCGGTCGTGGCGAGGCGGGCCCACCGCTTGCCCGCCTTGACCGCCCGGATCGTCCAGAGCCAGGCGAAGACACCGAGCGCCCCGACGACGGACAACAGGCCCAGGTAGGTGGTGACGGCCGTATCGATCCGCGTCCGGCTGTACGTGGGATAGCCGGCCCGGATGTGGTCGGCCAGCAGATGGGTGGTGGCATGGTCGACGAACGGGCAGACGGCGGCGACGGCGGTCAGGGCGAGCCCGATCCACATCACCACCAGGAGCGTGCGGCGCCGCCGTGCCGAACCTGCTGCGGTCATTCCTGCTGCCATCTCAACTCTCCCGTCCCGGCATACGTGCCGGTTTGATGAAAAGGGTTCTCTCCGGCCCGGTCAGCCGTACATCGCCACGCGGTGGAGAGCCGCGAGCGCGTCGTCGATGGGATGGGGCTGCGGCTTGCCGGAGGAGTCGAGCCTGTTCCACCTCTGCAGGTTCACCGCGACGGCCATCTGCCGCTTGCCGTCGGCTCTGGTCATGGCGAGCGCGCCTGCACCCCAGACCGTGCCGCCGTGGCCCCAGAAGGTGCCCTGGCCGGGGGCCTCCATCGGGTGCAGGCCGAGGCCGTAGGCGATCGTCTTTCCCTCCTGGGAGACGACCGGGACGGTGCGTTGCATCTGCGCCGGCGACGACGGGCTGACGATCTCGCCGGCCAGCAGCATGCCGAAGAAGCGGTTGAGGTCCGCGACGGTCGATATCAGCGAGGCCGCCGGCCCCACCCATGACATGTCGTAGACGCTGTAGTCACGCGGCGGGTCGATCATGCCGAACCACGCCTCGTAGATCTGCGAGTGCGGCCCGTCGACGTACGGCTCGGTGGGGAGTCCGGTGTCCCGGAGCCCGGCGCGCTCGATGACGTTCCGGGTGATGTACCGCTCGGCCGTAGTGCCGGTGACCTGTTCCAGCAGTGCGCCGAGGAGCAGGTAGTTGGTGTTGGAGTACACCCCCGGAGCGCCGCCCGGGGTGCCTACGGCAGGTGCGGCGACTCCCATGTCGATCAGTTCGGTGGGGTGAAACCGCGTGAGCCGGTTGTCGTCCAGGCTCTGGGGCCCGGTGTCCGCGAGGGCGGGGAACGTCTTGAGGGAGGGGTATGCGTAGGGGAGGTACTCGGCGAGGCCGCTGGTGTGGTTGATCAACATCCGCACCGTGATCGCGTCACCGCGCGCTCCGGGAACCAGCCGCGGGAGGTACCGGCCGGTCGGCGCGTCGAGACCGATCTGACCGCTCTCGACCTGCTGCAGAACCGCGGCGGCGGTGAAGGTCTTGGTGATGCTGCCGACGCGGTGCCGCATGTCGGCGGTGGCGGGGCGACCGGTGGCGACATCGGCGACCCCGGCGGCGCCGCGCCAGACCTGGTCGCCGTCACGCACTTCGGCGAACAGGCCCGGCATCCCGGCGCGGTGGACGTTTTCCATGGCGGCGTTCAGCTCCGCGGGATCCAGCGGGTTCCTCACGACTGCGTCCTTTCGTCATCCCCGGGGGCCCGGGTAACAAGGCACGAGTTCGCACGCCGGCCCACCTCCTGCCGGGCCGCTCGACACGCCCATGTCCTCATTATGCACGCGGTGCGTGCAACGCCAAGTGCATAGGTTAGGCTGAGAACCGGCGAGAGGGGTGAGATGACAGGCCGAAGGCGCTGGTCGACCGAGGAGATCCTGGACGCGGCGGCGGAGTTGCTGCGCACGGGCGACGCCGAGTCGTTCAGCGTGCGTAAGCTCGCCGCGTCGCTCGGGACCGATTCCTCCAGCCTCTACCGGCACTTCCGCAGCAAGACCGAACTGCTGCGCGCGGTCGCCGACCGGATCCTCCTGGCCGCCATGGACGGCTACCAGCCCGAGGGCGACTGGAAGCAACGCATCACCGCACTGGCCCTGCGCGTCAGAGAGGCCTTCGGCCGGCAACCCCAGCTCGCCGCGGTCTGGGGACGCTACGCGTCAAGCGGCACCGGTTCCCGGCTGGTCATGGAAGAGGTGCTGCAGGCTCTGCGTGCTTCGGGACTGCCCGACGAGGAGATCCCGGCGCGCTACCACCGGATCGTGGTCCTCCTCGCCGCATTGATCGCCTCCGAGGCCGGGGTCAGCACCATTACCCCCCAGGAGTACGAACAGGCCATGGAGCTGTTTCGCGTCGCGGTCCTCGGCGCCGACCCCGAACGCTTCCCGGCCCTGGCCCACTTCGCCCGCGACGTCCGCCCCCTGGGAGCGGACCGCCGCGCTGCGTTCGAAGAGATCCTCGCCGCCCAACTCGCCCACATCGAGGCCGCGATCTGCCGGAGCTAGCCGACCGGCTCGAGAGTGTCGGCAAACGGCGGCGGCCTGGCTGAACGTGCGGAGGCCGGCGCCCTTGCGGGTACAGCCGGTGGTGTTCTCGTTGGTGCCGCGCTGCCACAGGCTCCGTGGCTTACAGGCCTGGTGTTCGGCCAACTCCCGGCCCCGGTGGTGGAATACCGAGGAGACTCCCGGTGAGGCGCGGGGTGACCTGCTCGGCTTCGATACCGTCCGGCAGCCCAACGATGGTCGTGTGCCCATCACGAGGTCGCCCCCAGTGGCCGGGGACCGTGCGGTCCTCAACCTCGGCTGCGAGTGGGCCTGCCCGCGACCCGGTCGGCGAGAGTTCGCATCGCACAGGCTCAGGTCACCTGGAGCGACTGAGTCCGGGCCGGTCCAGGTGCGCGGTGGGCGCGGCGGTAGGCCAGTGGGGACAGGCCGAGGTGGGTGTGGAAGTGCTTGCGCAGCGCGACGGGGTCCCCGAAGCCGCAGGCTGTGGCGATGCGCGCGACGGTCAGGTCGCTGGACTCCAGCAGGCGGCGCGCCTGGGCCAGCCGGCTTTGCACCAGCCATTGGAGGGGGCTCGTGCCCACCTCGGCGCGGAACCGCCGGGTGAACGTGCGCTCGCTCATGTGGGCGTGGCGGGCCATGTCCTGCAACGTGACCGGTTCGGCCAGCCGGCTCAGTGCCCACTGGCGGGTGGCCGAGGTGGAACGGTCGGCATCCTTCGGCACCGGGTGCTCGATGAACTGTGCCTGTCCGCCCTCGCGCCACGGAGCCACCACGCATCGCCGCGCCGCGGCGCCGGCCACCGTCGCGCCGTGGTCCCTGCGGACCAAGTGGACGAACAGGTCGATGCCGGCTGCCCCACCGGCAGCTGTCAGGATGCGGCCGTTGTCGACGAACAGCACGTCCGGATCGACCTCGACGTCGGGGAACCGCCGGGTGAACTGGCCGCACAGCGCCCAATGGGTGGTGGCCCGGAGTCCGTCCAGCAGACCGGCCGCCGCGAGCAGGAATGACGAGGTGCACAGGCTGACGATGCGGGCCTCGGGCCTGATCCGGGCGAAGGCCGCGGCGACCCGGGCGGGCAACTCGCCGGTGGCGAGCAGATGTTCGTCGGGCTCCTGGGTGGCGATCACTATGGTGTCCGCGTCCTCCAGGAGTGACTCGTCGTCGTCGACGACGATCCGGAAGCCCTCGTTCGTGTGGACCGGCCGGCCGCCGAGCGAGCAGGTCGTCACGGAATAGAGCCGTGCCCCGGTCGGATCGAGGGCCTCGTTGAGCACCCGGGCCGGGATACCCAGGTCCATCGGCATGACCCCGTCGAGGGCGAGAACGGCAACACGATGCGGCATGGCTGGAATGGTACGACAGGTGGCTGTCCAGCCACTCACGGAGTCTCTGAGCATCGACGAGGCTGAAGCACGTGCCCGGGCTCCCGGCCCGGACTGAAGGACATGCGAAGCGGATATGAGCGAGGAAAGTATGAGCGAGCAGACGATGCGCGCGGTCACCATCGAGGAGTTCGGCGGGCCGCACGTGCTGACCGCCGGCCGGGTCGCGCGCCCCGAGCCGCTGCCGACAGAGGTGCTGGTGCGCGTGCACGCCGCCGGAATCAACCCGGTGGACTGGAAGACCCGCGCGGGTCACGGTATGGCCGGGCTGCAGACGCTGCCGCTGATCCTCGGCTGGGATGTCTCCGGCGTCGTCGAGGAGGTCGGCTTCGGGGTCACCACCCTCGTACCCGGCGACGAGGTCTACGCCATGCCGTGGTTCCCGCGCCCGGCCGGCGGGTACGCCGAGTTCGTCACGGCACCGTCCCGCCAGTTCGCCCGCAAGCCGGCCTCGCTCTCGCACGTCGAGGCCGCGGCTCTGCCGCTCGCGGCGCTCACCGCCTGGCAGGCCCTGGTCGACACGGCGCGCGTCACCACCGGGCAGCGGGTGCTGGTGCACGCCGCGGCCGGCGGCGTGGGGCACTTGGCGGTGCAGTTCGCCAAGCACCTTGGCGCCGAGGTGATCGCGACCGCCCGCGAGCCCCGGCACACCTGGCTCAAGGAACTGGGCGCGGACGAGACGATTGACTACACCCGGCAGCGGTTCGAGGAGGCCACGGGCAAGGTCGATGTCGTCATCGACCTGGTCGGAGCCGCGGACGGCACCGACGTGCGTTCGGTGTCGGTGACCCGGCGAGGCGGCCTGGTCATCTCCATCCCGGGCGGTGTCTCGGGCACTCTGGCCGCCGCTGCCGGGCAGGCGGGTGTGCGCACCAGCCCGCTGCTGGTCGAGCCGGACGCCGCCGCCCTGACCACCGTCGCCGGCCTGGTCGACTCCGGCGCGGTCCGGGTCGAGGTCGAACGCACCTTCGCCCTGGAGCAGGCCGCCGAGGCGCACCGGCTGGGTGAGACCAACCGCACCCGCGGCAAGCTCGTCCTGGAGGTGACGCGGTGACGTCGACAACCGCACTCGTCGTCGGGGGCACCGGGACCATGGGCGCCCGAGTCGTCCGCGCCCTCGCCGCACGGCCCGGCACCGTCGTACGCGTGCTGACGCGCGACCCGTCCTCGGACCGGGCCCGTGCCCTTGTCGAGGACACCCCCGGTGACGTTCGGCCGGTCCGCGGTGACCTGGACGACGAGCAGTCCCTGAAGTCCGCCTTCCACGGCGTCGACCAGGTCTTCTGCAACACCGACTTCTTCGCCACGACCAGCCCCCAGCAGGAGTGCGCCCAGGGTCTGCGGGCGCTGCACGCGGCGCAGGAGGCCGGGGTGGACCGGTTCGTCTGGTCGTCACTGGACAACGCCGCCATCCTCACCGACGGGCGTATCCCGGTCCCGCACTACGACGCGAAGGCCGCGGTGGAGGCATACATCGCGCTGCACCGCTCCGAAGAGGCCATGCGGCAGGAGACCGACGGCTGGTACTCGCGGCACGTGGCCGTCCTGGTGACGGCACCGTACTTCGAGAACCTGTACGGCCTGGCGCCGCGCCGGACCCGGCTGCCCGACGGCCGCGAGGGTCTCCTGTTCGCCCTGCCGCTCGGCAAGGACGGCCGCTGGCCCCTGATCGCGCTCGACGACATCGCCTTCTTCGCCCGCCACCAGCTCGACCACTGGGACGACTGGGGCGGCCGGACCCTGCGCATCGCCGCCGACGCCCTCACCGGCGACCAGATCGCGGCAGCGTTCGAGAGGACGACCGGAATACCGAGTGCCTACCAGGCGGTGGACCTCGACGAGTTCAGCCGGTCCCTCCCGGGGATCGGCCATGACTTGGCCGCGATGTTCGCGTTCTTCCAGGACCGCGACCTTCTCTCCCGGGACCGGGACCTGCAGGCCCTGCGCGCCCTGCACCCCGAACTCGCCACCTTCGGCGACTGGTTGGCCACCACTGGGTGGGACGGCACCGCCGGGGGATGACGACGCGGCGGCACCGCACTCCGCTCTCCGCTCTCCGCTCTCCTTCGACACCGCCTTGCCGGTCCGGGGCGGCACCGGCAGCGGTCGAAAATGATCTTTGCTCTTGAAGAGGACATTGATGCAGAACGTCATGCGGGCGCATTCCCTGCCCGCGCATTCGATCACCCGCTCCTCCGCCGCCGAACTCATCGCAGCTGTGCGCGCGGCCGCCGAGAACATCGGATTCGAAGCCGCTGTCGCGGTCACAGACGCAGGCGGCCATCTGAAGGCGTTCGAACGTGCCGACGACGCACCGTTCCTCGCCGCCGAGGTCGCCGTCGACAAGGCGTGGACGGCAGCCTCCTACCGCAGCGCCACCCACGTCTGGAATTCCTACCTGGCCGATCCCGAGGTCGCCCCTCTCGCCCATCATCCTCGGCTCATGGGCGTCGGCGGCGGCTATCCCGTCATCGAGCTCGGCGAGGTCATCGGCGCTTTGGGCGTCTCCGGCGGCAGTGCCGAGCAGGACCGGCAGGCCGCGGAAGCCGCACTGCGAGCGCTGGGGTTCGAAATCCCCGCCTGAGCCACGTACGCGCCCGACCGGCGTCAGTCCCGCCGGCATACGACGGCTGATCACCCGTCTCACCGACCGCCGGCCCACACCCGTCGAGCACATCCTGCACTGGTCCACCTGGCGTCGAAGGCGAAAACACCAAGCCCGCACCATCCACTACGAACGACGCGGACACAGCGCCTGACCTGGCCATCAGGCACGGCAAGCACCGTTGCCGCGGTACCCGGGACTTTCCCGCCGGAAGAGGTCGCCACCGTCGCCTCCTCCTACCGCGGATACGAGGCACTGCGCGCCGGCTTCGCGCACTACCGCACCCTCCTCGAGGACGGCCGCGTCAACCGGGCCTGGCACGAAACCGGAGGAACCCTTCCCATGCCCGTACTCGCCGTCGGCGGCGAGCACAGCACAGGCGCCCGACTCGCCGACAGTCTGGACACGGCCGGCCCGCACCTGACCGGTGCGGTGATTCCGGGCAGTGGCCACTTCGTGCCCGAGGAACGTCCCGATGACCCAGGCGCCGGTCGGGTGGGCTGTGACGCCCAGGACATTGCAGCGGCCAGGGAAGCGGGTGCCCTCCGGCCGCGCAGGCCGGAGGGCGGGTTGCGTGCGGTGTCAGTCGCCTCTGGTGGCGGCGGCACGAGCACGACATCGCTCAGTCGATCGTCCGGGACAGAAGCTAGAACGTGCGGTTCAGGCGGAGCGACAGGTAGCAGCCGCCGGCACGGCCGTCGGTGTCGTCGCCCACCGTCACGGGCTGCCCCGCTCTGACGATTTGCGAGGTGTTCTTCGGGCGGGTGTTCTTGCACTGCCCCTTGGCATCGCCGCCGTCGTCGCCGTACCACTGCACCTCAAGGATGATGTCCGAGCGACCGGACAGGGCGAAGGTGAGGTTGCACCAGCCCGCTCGGCCGTCGGTGTCCACCCGGATGGGGTCGGCGAACGTCCTAAGGGAGGAGTCGATCGGGATCGTTTTCGGGCCCCCGTTCTGGCGCTGGGTGTCGTCGCTGCCGGGCTCTGCCTCCCAGGTGTAGGTGGCGGTCAGGCCCGCGAGAGAGTTCGACGGGTCGTAGAGGCCGAAGGCCAGCTGACAGCCGCCCGCGCGGTCGTCGGTGTCCAGGCGGATGGGGGTACTCCAGTCGGCCGCGCTGAACCACCGCTCCGGCGGGTTCGTCGGCCCGTCGCACTGGCCGTTCCCGTCGGGGTAGAAACGAACGCCCAGCTCGGGCGCGGCACTGGCCGAGGACGACGAGGCGCTGGCTGACGTGGCCGACAGGCCGGTCACCATCAGCATGCCGACTGCCAGCGCGGAGGCTAATCGGGCCGATCTCCTGCCCAGCTTCAGCTTTCTCACGTGTGTCTCCCAGGATGTCTTCGCTTGATCCGGAAAAGGTGCCGAACCGTTCCACGAGCGTGAATGACCATCACTGCATTGCCGATTGGCGCGATGGAACAGAGAAGAACAGAGGAAACGCGAGGTGCGTCAGACGGTGGAAGGCGGAATGAGCCCCTCCAAACCGAGGCGCCGCGCCGACAGCGCGCGGCGGCAACGGCAAGAGTATCCAGGGCACATCAGGCCAACCAGCAGGCCGATATCGGCCATACCTGGCCGGTATCAGCCTGCTGGCGCGCAGCTAGGACGAAGACGGAGCCTGACCGTTTTGCCGCGGTGGAACCATAGGGCCGCAATCCCAAGCCTGGTGTGCGGATGGTGGGCAGGTCGTCGTGGACGCCGTCGTCCGGCCGACACGCCGGACGACGGTCCGGACGATGCCCTCTGAGAACGACGTCGGACCGGACTGCGGGAGTGCTCGGGGCGGCGGGCGGTGGCCCGGGGGTGGCTGCCGCGCCGACGCATCCGCCGTCAGGGGGTGCGGGGCTTCCCCTGGGCATACAGCCACTTGTTGGACAGCGGGCCGAGGTTCTTCCCGGACTCCCGTTCCGCGAGGCGCCGGAACTGGGCGGTGGTGCCGTGTCCGTGGCGGTGCTGTACGGCCCAGGCGCGCAGGACGCGGAAGAAGACCCGGTCGCCGACGGCGGTGCGCAGGGCGTGCAGGGCCATGGCGCCGCGGTTGTAGACGGGGCGGCCGAAGATCTTGGCGCCGCTGCCGGGGTTGCCGGGAGGGACGCCCACAGGGGATCGCCGGCGGGAGTGGCGTACAGGCCTGCCGCAGGACAGCCACCCACGGTCGCGTGACGCCTTGGGTTCGAGATGTCCGCAGGCCTGCGCCTACAGTGACGCCACGGGCGAGGAGGACGGGACGACAACACGGCCTTCCCGTCCTCGCAGGCCAGAAGGATTCTGCCCGCGTAGCGCGTGGTGGGGCGGGTGGGACTCGAACCCGATCCGGTGACCCATCTCACCTGCGGTTTTACCGGAGAACCGGACATCTCCATCCGATTCAATCCTGCTGCACCCCTCCTCACGGGGTGATCACCGCAGAGCCGCGGCTGCTTGACGTTGCGACACAGAGGCGGCCGCTGATCGACGGCGTGGATGTCTTGCGTCGAACCGCGTCAGGTCCGGCTCGCCCCGGACCGAGACCACCGCGGCGTTCAGACCCGGCTATATCTGGCGGCGGATCCGCTCGCCGATCCGCCGCGTGGCGCGGAGGAGTGCTCGCTCGATCCGGTCACCGGCGGCGCGTGACTCCAAGTCAGCGAGGCTGTGGTCGAGGTCGATCGTGATACGGGCTGAGCCATGGTCCACATCCTGGCGGGCATCGGGTAACCCGCTCCCGCCTACCAGCGCAAGATGGCACCGTCAGCTGAGCGAGGGCGAGTCCGTCCACTCCCTGCGCCGCCAGGAGCACTACGCCCGCTACCGGGCCCACAGCGCGGCAGTCGCGGGCGCCGGGCGTGGTTACCGGCGAGCGCGAGGGTGAGCGCGCCCATCCCGTGGTAGCTCAGGTTGGATGTCAGGATGTCCCTGCGCCGCGTTCCGCCGCGGACGCGCGCGATGTTCCGGGCCAGCCCGATGGCGACCTCCACGCCGAGCGTCCTGCAGGTGACCACTGCGACGAAGTCCTCCGGGCGTCCCACGGCGTGGCACAGGCGGTCCATCAGCTCCATCTGGACGTGGGGCTGGACGGCGGCGGCGCCGCCGAACGTGGGATTCTGACGTGCCGTCATCGGCCGCAGAAGCGCATTGGGGCTGCCTCGCGCTGCTTCGCCATGCCTCCCTATGCCTCCCGGCACGCGCCTCTTGACCTGGGCCGTTCGGTGACGGGGGCGATGACGCCGAGCCCAGGCACGCTCGGTTGGATGCCTGCGGCACGGGCCTCGCACACCGGGCAGCCATCGACGATTCGCGGCGGGTGCGGGGTGACCATGTCACCGGGCCGGAGGCCGGGCACGCCCCCGTGGAAGCACCGGACGGGCGGCGGCTGGCTGGGGTTCGACGGCATGGGGTGCTCCGTGGGACGAGGCAGGTCAGACCCCGGGCGCACGGCGGCGCCCGGGGCGAGGAGGAGAACGGGCGCCGGGAAGGGCGGGCCCGGCCGGGACGGTCAGCCGAAGATGAAGTCGAGGTTCCCCTCGATCCGGCTCGATCCAGCGCGGTGAGGCACTGCATCTCAGACCCCAAGCGGACGGCCGGCCGGTGATGATCAGTGGACGCCGACAAACCCGTACGATATCTTGTACAAGTCGAGAGGAGGCAGCCATGCCCATCACCGCCAGCGAGGCGCGCCAGAACCTGTTCCCGCTGATCGAGCAGGTCAACGAGGACCACGCCCCGGTCCACATCACCTCCCGCAAGGGGAACGCCATCCTGATGTCCGAAGAGGACTTCACCTCCTGGACAGAGACGGTGCACCTCCTGCGCTCCCCCAAGAACGCCCGCCGCCTGCTCGACTCCATCGCCGAGGCCGAGGCCGGCCAGACTCAGCAGCGTGAGCTGATCGACCCCGACACGGGACAGGCGTGAAGATCTCGTTCACGTCACACGCCTGGGAGGACTACACCTACTGGGCCGAAAACGATCGCAAGACGGTGAAGCGCGTCAACAAACTGATCCGCGACACGTTGCGCGACCCCTTCAAGGGCATCGGCAAACCGGAGCCGCTGAAGGGCGACCTCTCGGGTTATTGGTCCCGGCGGATCGACGACACGCACCGGCTCGTGTACAAGCCGACCGACGACGAGTTGATCATCGTCCAGGCCCGGTACCACTACTGATCACGCGCTCCGCCGGGGCGGGGCAGGACACAGTCGGCTGGTGGCACCCGGACCGCTGGCGGAGGCGCCTGACCCGTCGCGACGGGTCGCGTACGGATAAGGCGGGGCACCTGCGGAAATGGGTTGGCCGGCAAGGACCGAGCGTCCTGGGTGAGTTCCTGCGGGGCGCAGCATACAAGTTCGGTGGCGGCGCGGTGACCCTGCTCGTCCCCGGCGGGAGACCCGCCAGGGACGCTCCGATGGCGGGGCCCGCCACTTGCTCACGTCAGCGCAGACGCCCACACCCCCGACGATCACCAACGGTCACTCGCGTGGCCCCAGGGGAATCCGGCGACAATACGAGAGCCCCACGGCTGGCGTCGTCCTCAATTTCCCCTTGAGGAGGACGCACAGCCGGCTTTCAGACGACCAGGACCCGGCGCCCGCGCGTGTGACCAGCACGGCTGTCGACGTGCGCCGCCGCGGCCTCGGCGAGCGTGTACGACTTCTCTACCGGGATGTGGAGCTTCCCCCGCGAGATGAGGCCGACGGCCTCGGTGAGCGCATCCGGCACGCTCCCGGCCACGCCGGAGAATCGGACACCGAGCTCCGGCGCACCGAGATCGGCGATGGAGATCACCTTCTGCGGATCCCCGGTCAGCTCGACGAGCTCGCGGATCACGCCCGAGCCGGCCAAGTCGAGAGCCGCGTCGACATGGCCGAGCCGCCGCACCCGCTCGACCCAGCCCTCGCCGTACGTCGTGGCGAGGGCACCCAGGCTACGCACATAGTCCTGGTTCGCGGCCCCAGCCGTGCCGATCACCGTGATGCCGCGGTCGCGGGCGATCTGCAGCACCGCCGATCCGACTCCCCCGGACGCGCCGCTGACCAGCAGCGTCTGCCCGGACCGCACACCAACCTCCCGGATGATGCGCAATGCGGTCTCCACCACGGAGGGGTATCCGGCCGCCTCTTCGAACGTCAGCCCCTCGGGCATACGGACCCAGGCCGACAGCACGGCGAACTCGGCATAGGTACTTGAGCCTTCACCGAACACGCGGTCGCCGACCTCGACCCCTTCGACACCCTCGCCGATCTCGTCCACCACCCCGGAGGCGTCCAGCCCGACACCGGAGGGCAACTCGATCGGATGGGCCCCCAGGACCTGGCCTTCACGGACCCTCCAGTCGACGGGGTTCACGCCCGCCGCCCGCACGGCGATGCGTACCTGACCGGGGCCCACGTGGGGCTCCTCGGCGTCGATGAGTTGCAGAACGTCCGGACCGCCGAACTCGGCGAAGCTCACTTTCTTCATGCGGCCGACCGTAACACTAACGGTTAGTTTTTAGTAACTGCTTCATTTTCGCTCCTGGTAGCGTTAGGGAATGACCGTGCCGACCGGACGCCGTGAACGCAAGAAGGCCGCGACCCGCCAGAAGATCGCTGACACCGCCCTGCGGCTCTTCCTGGAACGCGGGTATGACGCAGTGGGCATCCGTGACGTGGCCGCCGAGGCCGACGTGGCCGTCACCACGCTCTTCTCCCACTTCGCCTCGAAAGAGGCCCTGGTGTTCGAGCAGGACGAAGACTTCGAGCAACGCCTCGCACAGGCGGTCACCGGCCGGGCGCCACACGAGCCGCTCATCCCCGCGCTGCGCCGCGAGATCCAGGCCCTGGTGCGACATTGCACGGCGGACAGCGCCGCCCCGATCTGGCGCATGATCGACGCATCACCCGCTCTGCGGGAGTACGAGGAGTCGATGAGGCTGCGCCACGCGGAGTCACTGGCAACGGCCATCGCCGCCGATCGCGATCTGTCACAGACCACGACGGCCTGCCGGACGATCGCGAGGTTCGTGATCGACGCTTATTCACTGGCCCGCGAGGCGGCCGATCCGGATACCGCGGTGGACGAGATCTTCCGGATGATCGAGGCGGCCTGGGAGGTCGCCCACCCCTCCGGCAGCTCCGTCGGCACGGCCGGACCGTAGTCAGGACTCGACCCCGGCGGCGCCGTTTCGCCGAACGAGGCGAGTTCTACGACGGTGATGTCGGAGCGGGCGCCCACGCGGACCGGTGGGCCCCAAGCGCCCACGCGCCGGGCGCGTGCTTGCGGACGTTGGTCAGCGCCTCGCGCAGGACGCGGTAGGCGGTGCGCCCGACCACCGGTGAGGCGAGGGCCGGGTCGCCGTCCTCGATCAGCTCGGTCGGTGTGCCCACCGCCATCGACTCGGCGACCAGGTCGGCGAAGCCCTCCACCGAAGGCGTCTGATCGCCCTCGGGCGTGGTGCGCAGGATGCCGACCAGGTCCCGCAGTTCCTCCAGGGCCTGGCAGCCCGCGGCGCGCAGTTCCTCCGCCGCCTGCCGGGTCCCTCATCCGGTGCCGTCACCCGCAGGGCTCCGGCCTGCAGCACCATCAGGCTCACCCGGTGCGTGACGACGTCGTGCATCTCCCCGGCGAGCCGCGCGCGTTCCTCGGCGCGGGCCTGTCCGGCGAGCAGGTGCCGTTCCCGCTCGGCTCGCTCGGCGCGCTCGACCAGGGCGAGGACCATCCGGCGGCGGGCATCGAAGTACAGCGCCAGCACAGGCCCGACCGCGGTGCGCAGCAGCCCGATCGTCATAACGGTGACCGACGGCTCCCAGGGCCGCATGATGACGAGGGTGAAGGCGGCGAGCACGAGGAACGCCGTGCGGCGGTTCTGTTGGCAGAAGAACGGGCCGATCGGCCGGGCCGCACAGGCGCGCGTTTGCCTCACCGATCTGAGGCAAACGCCTCACGCAATCCGCCATCCCAATTGCGTTTGCGCAGGTCAGATCGATTTTCTTGGTGGGGCGGGTGGGACTCGAACCCACGGCCGACGGATTATGAGTCCGCTGCTCTAACCGGCTGAGCTACCGCCCCGTAACGGCGCGTCGTGCACATCTGTGCGCGCCGTCTGCCGCAGCATAGCCGCTCATACGATCTGTTGCTTCGGCGGGCCGATGTTGGGCGCCCGCATGCCTTGGATCGGCCCGGGATCAGGGGGTGAGCAGGGCATGTACGGGGGATGCGGGCATGAAAAAGGACCCCGTGAGGGGCCCTCTTCCGTGCTGCTCCCCCGACTGGACTCGAACCAGTAACCCTCCGGTTAACAGCCGAATGCTCTGCCAATTGAGCTACAGGGGACCGAGCTCCCCCGACTGGACTCGAACCAGTAACCTGCCGGTTAACAGCCGGCTGCTCTGCCAATTGAGCTACAGGGGATTGCTCCGTGTGCCTCGACCGCGCCACCGTCCGGGGTTCCCGGAGGGCGTGCGTTCGCTGCGACACATACATTAGCGCAAGCAGGGGGGTGGTCCGCCAATCGGTATGCCCGTGGGTGATCGGAGGGTGATCTGCGGCGCGTGCGGGTAGACGTGCGGCACGACTCCGGGGTCCGAGACGAAGGACAACCAGAAGGGCAGGTCGATGCGCTACCGGCTGACGTTCATGAGCGGGTTGGCTGTGGGTTACGTGTTCGGCACGCGAGCCGGCCGCGAGAGGTATGAGCAGTTGCGTGCGTGCACGCAGCGGTTCGTGCGGAACCCGGCCGTCCGTAACACCGCCGAGTCGGCCGCGCTGGGCGGCCGGGAGGCCGCCACCAAGGCGCTCGGCAAGGTACGGCCGCTGCGGGACAAGATCACGCAGCGGGAGTCACGCTCCGCGGCGGAGGAGGACGACTGGGGCACCAGCAACACCTAGCCACCGCGGTGGCATGATCTGGTCCATGGGGATAGTCGCCGGGTTGGACAGTTCGTCCGAGAGCACACGGATCGTCGTCTGCGATACGGATACGGGTGCCGTACTCAAGCAGGGGTACGCGCCACACCCGGCGCCGTCCTCCGGCGGAACGCCCAATGACGTGGACCCGCAGGCGTGGTTGCTGTCCCTGGGGGAGGCCGCCGAGGGCGGGCTGCTGGAGGGGGTGCAGGCCATCGGCGTCTCGGCGCAGCAGCACGGGCTGCTGGCGCTGGACGGGAGCGGGGCGCTGGTGCGTCCCGCGCAGATGGGCAACGACCGGCGGGTGCAGGCCGCGGCCGCCGATCTGATCGAGACGCTGGGCGGGCGGGCGGCGTGGGCCCAGGCCGTGGGCGCGGTGCCGACCGCCGCCCAGTCGGTGGCGAAGCTGCGCTGGATGGCGCGGTCGGAGCCGGACGCGGCGCGCCGGGTGGCCGAGGTGCTGCAGCCGCACGACTGGCTGGTGTGGCAGCTGCTCGGGCGGCCGCTGCGGCGTACGACGGACCGCGGTACGGCCTCCGGCACCGGCTACTGGTCGGCGGCGGCCGGCGCCTGGCGGCCGGATCTGGTCGAGCTGGCGCTCGGCCATCAGGTGCGGCTGCCGGAGGTCATCGGACCGGCCCAGCCCGCCGGGCAGACGCCGGAGGGGCTGCTGATATCGGCCGGTACGGGCGAGACCATGGCCGCGGCCTTCGGTCTTGGCGTGGGGGTCGGCGACGCGGTGATCTCGCTGGGCGCCTCGGGTTCGGTCTTCTCCATCCACCACGAGGCGCTGGCCGACCACACCGGCACGATCCTGTCGTACGCCGACGCCACCGGCATGCATCTGCCCGTCGTGCACACGCTCAACGCGGTGCGGGCGCTGCGCGGTACGGCGGAGCTGCTGGGCACGGACCTGGAGGGGCTGTCGGCGCTCGCGCTGAACTCCACCCCCGGGTCGTACGGGATGGTGATGCTGCCGTATCTGGAGGGCGAGCGGACCCCGTACCTGCCGCATACCGCCGGGACCCTGACCGGGCTGCGGCGCGAGTCCATGAAGCCGGAGCATCTGGCGCGGGCCGCGTTCGAGGGCATGCTGTGCGGGCTCGCCGACGCGCTCGACATCCTGCGGGGGCGCGGGGTCGGGGTGCGACGGGTGTTCCTGCTGGGCCCGGCGGCCGATCTCCAGGCGGTACGGGCGATCGCGCCCGCGCTGCTGGGCGCGCAGATCGTGGTGCCGCAGCCGGCCGACTACGCCGCGCTGGGCGCCGCCCGGCAGGCCGCGTGGGCGCTGGGCGCCGCGCAGGGGACGCTGTCCCCGCACGAGCCGCCGCGCTGGCCCGCGGCCGCCAGCCAGGTCTTCGAGCCGGGCGACGATCTGGCGGTGGGGCAGGCGGTGCGGCAGCAGTACGTGGCGGTACGGGAGCAGACGCATCCGGGGGCGTTCGAGGCCGGGGCAGGGGCCGGGGCCGGGGCCGGCTAGGGCGGGTGATTCGGGGCGGGGCTTTCAGTCCAGGTAGCCGCGGAGCTGGTCGGCGAAGGCGTGGTCGCGGAGCTTGTTGAGGGTCTTGGACTCGATCTGACGGATGCGTTCCCGGGTGACGCCGAAGATCCGGCCGATCTCCTCCAGCGTGCGGGGGCGGCCGTCGGCCAGTCCGTACCGCAGCTGGACGACCTTGCGCTCGCGCTCGCCGAGCGTCGACAGCACGGCCTCCAGATGCTCGCGGAGCAGCAGGAACGCCGCGGACTCGACCGGCGAGGCGGCGTCGCCGTCCTCGATGAGGTCGCCGAGCGCGACATCGTCCTCCTCCCCGACCGGCGCGTGCAGCGACACCGGCTCCTGGGCGAGGCGCAGCACCTCGCCCACCCGCTCCGGGGTGAGGTCGAGCTGGAGCGCGACCTCCTCGGGGGTGGGTTCGTAGCCGCGCTCCTGCAGCATCCGGCGCTGCACCCGGACGACCCGGTTGATCAGCTCGACGACATGGACCGGCACCCGGATGGTCCGGGCCTGGTCGGCGAGGGCGCGGGACATCGCCTGGCGGATCCACCAGGTCGCGTACGTCGAGAACTTGTACCCGCGGGCGTAGTCGAACTTCTCGACCGCGCGGATCAGGCCAAGATTGCCCTCCTGGACGAGGTCGAGCATCGTCAGGCCGCGGCCCACATAGCGCTTGGCGACGGAGACGACGAGGCGCAGGTTGGCCTCGATCAGCCGGCGCTTGGCCATCCTGCCCAGGACCACCAACCGGTCGAGGTCGAGGGCGAGTTGGCTGTCGAGGTCGGGGGCGGAGGCGAGCTTCTCCTCGGCGAACAGGCCCGCCTCGACCCGGCGGGCCAGTTCGACCTCCTCGGCGGCGGAGAGGAGCGGAATCCGGCCGATTTCGCGCAGATATTGGCGGAAGAGGTCGGAGGAGGGGCCGGTGGTCTCGGGGCGGGCGGGGCGGTCGGCGGGGCCGCTGTCCGCCTCGGCCTCGACTTCGGCTTCGGCGTCCGGCTCGGTGTCTGGTTCGGCGTCCGGTTCGGGGAGCTGGGCCGCGCCCGGTTCGGGGTTCTGCTCGGCGTCCGGTTCAGGGGCTGGGCCGCTGCGTGGAGTCGTGGCCGGTTCGGTGCGCTGGGGGTCGGCGGCACCCGGGGCCTCCGGGGCGAGGGCCGCGCCGGGGGGCGCGGGTGGTTCCGGCGGTCCCACGGCCGACGGGGCCGGGGACTGCGGCGGCGCCATGGAGGCCGCGTCGGTGAGGGTCTGGGTCTGCACGGGGGCGACCTCCAGGGTGATCGCTGCTGAGGCGGCAGAACGATCGGGTACGGACGCGCCGGCCACGCCGCCGTCCGTCCCGTACATCATGAGCGGATCTGCGGGGGATCCCGGCCTACCCGGCCAACACCGCCGCGCTCCGAGGACTCAGGCACCGCAACCCAGTGTGGAGTACGACATACGCCCGCCACGAGGGGCGTGCGGGCACTTTTTACGCAGCGGCCGGTGACCGACCGGTTACGCGACGTCCGCGGCGCCCGGCTACGACCCCGGCCGCGGCCCGGTCAGAGCGCCGCGACGCCCTGGGTCTGGAGGGACTGGGCGTACTGCTGGAGGACCCACAGCTCGTTCTGGACGGCGGCCAGATGGGCCGGGTCGGCGCGCTGCCCCAGGCGCTGCAGGGTGCCCTGGACCTCCCTGACGCGGTGGTTGACGGCGGCCTGCCGGACCCGGACCAGCTGCTCGCCCGCGTACGCCTCGTCCGCCTCGCGGCGGGTGTGGAGGGGCTCCACGGCCAGCTCGGTGACCATGGCGCGAACCGTGTCGTCGGGGGCGGCCTCGCGGACGCGGCGCAGATAATCGCTGTCGGCGCCCTCCGCGCCGCCCGCGTCCTCGATGGCGCGGCGCACGGCGGCGTAGGGCGGGGCGGTGAACTCGTCCTCGCCGTAGGCGTCGAAGGCCGGAGAGACCAGCTCGGGGCGCTGGAGGGCCAGCTTCAGCAGCTCGCGCTCGACCCGGTGGGCGGGGCTGCGGAGGTTCAGCGCGGGGCCCCGGGGCCCGGACGGAGCGGCCTGGCCCTGGGCCTGGCCGGGGCCGCCCGGGCCGCCGGGCCCGCCGGGGGCCGCGCCCCGGCGGCCGCGCTGGTCGGGGCGCTGGTCGACGCCCCGGCTGCGGTCCCGCGCCCACCGGGCCAGCTGGCTGACGCGCTGCACGACGAACTGGGTGTCCAGGATGCCCAGCAGACCCGCGAGATGAACGGCCGACTCGTGCTGGATGGAGCTGTTCTTGATGCCCGCGACGACCGGCGCGGCCTCGTCCAGGGCGGCGGCGCGGCCCACCGCCGTGTCGAGGTTGTGGCGGGCGACGATCTGCCGGATGGCGAACTCGAAGAGCTGGGTGCGGCTCTCGACCAGCTCCTTGACCGCGTCGTCGCCGTGCGCGAGCCGCAGCTCGCAGGGGTCCATCCCGCCCGGGGTGATCGCGATGTAGGTCTCGGCGGCGAACTTCTGGTCGTCCTCGAAGGCACGCAGGGCGGCCTTCTGGCCCGCCGCGTCGCCGTCGAAGGTGAAGACGACCTCGGCGCCGGAGTTGTCCATCAGCAGCCGCCGGAGGATCTTGATGTGGTCGCCGCCGAAGGAGGTGCCGCAGGTGGCGATGGCGGTGGTGACACCGGCCAGATGGCAGGCCATGACGTCGGTGTACCCCTCGACGACCACGGCGCGGCTGGTCTTGGCGATGTCCTTCTTGGCGAGGTCGATCCCGTACAGGACGTGGGACTTCTTGTAGAGCGGGGTTTCGGGGGTGTTGAGGTATTTGGGGCCGTTGTCGTCGTCGCGGAGCTTGCGGGCGCCGAAGCCGACGACCTCGCCGGTGATGTCGCGGATGGGCCACATCAGGCGGCCGCGGAAGCGGTCGATGGGGTTGCGGCGGCTCTCCTGGGCGAGGCCGGAGGTGAGGAGCTCCTGGTCGGTGAAGCCGCGGCCGCGCAGGAAGCGGACGAGGTGGTCCCAGCCCGCCGGGCTGTAGCCGACGCCGAAGTGCTGGGCGGCGGCCTGGTCGAAGCCGCGCTCGGCGAGGAACTTGCGGCCGATCTCCGCCTCGGGGCTGTCCAACTGCTCGACGTAGAACTGGGCGGCCGCCCGGTGCGCCTCGACCAGGCGGGTGCGCTCGCCCTGCTGGCGGCCGGGGGTGGCGCTGCCCTGCTCGTACCGCAGGGTGATCCCGGCCTGGGAGGCGAGCCGCTCGATCGTCTCGGCGAAGGAGAGGTGGTCGATCTTCATGACGAAGTCGACGGTGTCGCCGCCCTCCTGGCAGCCGAAGCAGTAGTACAGCCCCTTGCTGGGGCTGATCTGGAAGGACGGTGACTTCTCGTCGTGAAAGGGGCAGAGCCCCTTGAGATTGCCACCGCCCGCGTTCCGCAGCTGGAGATATTCGGATACGACGGCGTCGATCGGGACCGCGTCCCGCACCGCCTTTACGTCGTCATCGTTGATCCGGCCTGCCACGCGTGAATTCTACGGCCGGGGTCCGACACCGGTGTCCGTCACCTGTCCGTCCCGGGTCGGGCCCCCGGCGCGCTGGGGAGTCCTACGGCAGCAGGGAGCCGAGCGGGACGGACGGGTCGGCGAGGGCGCCCGGGTCGGGCCGGGCGCCGGTGCGGATGAGCTGCTGGATGGGCTCGGTGACGTCCCACACGTTCACGTTCATGCCCGCCAGCAGGCGGCCGTCGCTCAGCCAGAAGGCGACGAACTGCCGCTTGCCGACGTCGCCCCGGATCAGGACCTGGTCGTACGAGCCGGGCGGCGCGTAGCCGGAGTACTCCAGCCCGACGTCGTACTGGTCGGAGAAGAAGTACGGCACCCGGTCGTACGAGACGTCCTGGCCGAGCATGGCGCGGGCGGCGGCCGGGCCGCCGTTCAGCGCGTTGGCCCAGTGCTCGACGCGCAGCCGGGCGCCGGGTGGGAGGGCGGTGCGCACCGGGGTGCCTTCGAGGAAGGCGAGCGGGGCGGAGGCGGCGTCGCCCGTCGCGAAGATGTCCGGGTCGCTGGTGCGCAGCGCGGCGTCGACGGCGATGCCGCCGCCCGACGCCCGGTCCACCACGTCCAGCCCGGCGGCCTCGGCGAGGGCGGTGCGCGGGGCGGCGCCGATGGCGGCCAGCACGCTGTGGCAGGGGTGCTCCTCGCCGTCGTCGGTGAGGGCGGCGAGGACCATGCCGTCCTGACCGGTGATCTCGGTGAGCGTGGCGCCGAAGTGGAAGCGGACGCCGTGCTCGCTGTGCAGGTCGGCGAAGAGGGCGCCCAGCTCGGGGCCGAGGACGGAGTGGAGCGGGGTCGGCTCGGGCTCGACGATGGTCACCTCGGCGCCGTAACCGCGGGCTGCGGCCGCGACCTCCAGGCCGATCCAGCCCGCGCCCGCGATGACCAGCTGTCCGTTGTCGCGGCCGAGGGTGGTGAGGACGCCCTTCAGCCGCTCGGCGTGGGCGAGGCGGCGCAGGTGGTGGACCCCGGCCAGGCCGGTGCCGGGGATGTCCAGGCGGCGCGGCTCGGCGCCGGTGGCCAGCAGCAGCCGGTCGTAGTGGATCCGGGTGCCGTCGCCGAGGGTCACGGCCTTGGCGGCGCGGTCCAGGTGGGTGGCGGGCTGGCCGAGGTGGAGTTCGACGTCGGCCTGGGCGTACCAGGCGGGTTCATGGACGAAGACGCTGTCGCGCTCCTGGCTGCCGGTGAGGAAGCCCTTGGACAGCGGCGGACGCTCATAGGGGTGGTCGCGCTCGTCACAGATAAGGATCACCCGGCCGGTGAATCCCTCCGAACGGAGGGTTTCCGCGGCTTTCGCCCCGGCCAGGCCCCCTCCGACGATGACGAACGTCTGGTGTGCGTCGACCACTTGTTTTCCTCCTCGCTGCCGGGCGGTGCCTCTGCGTTTGCTTCTACCCCGGTCGCGTCGACCAGTCGCATCAGCCGGAACCTTTGGCCGGAGCCTTGGCCGGAGCTTGGCTTTGGCCTAAGCCTTGGCCATGGGAAGCCTCCGGGGAGCCTCCCGCACCAAGCGGAGCCGGGGGAAGGGGGCCGCGCGGAGTGGCGGGAACGGGTCATGGGGACGGGCGGGGTGGCGTGTACCAGGTGCGGTCGTACGCGATCAGATGCGACCACATGCGGTCACGCGCAGGTCATGCACGGTCGTACATGGTCGTACGTGGTTCTACGGGTCATACGTGGCGTACCGAGCGCGGGACCGTCAGGCGGGCGTGGAGGGAGCGGGCCGAGGCGTCCGTCAGGGCGGCGATCTGGTCCACGATCGCGCGCAGCCGCCCCGTGTCGTCGCCCGCCGCGTCGGCCGCGTCGAACAGGGCGCGGAACTGCGGGTCGAGCCCGTCCGGGGCGCGGGCGATCAGCGCCTTGCCGAGTTCGGCGATCACGACGCGCTGGTCGGCGCGGACCAGTTCCTGGTCGGCGCGCTGGATGACGTAACGGTCGGCCACTGCCTTGAGCACCGCGCACTCCAGCCGGGCCGTGCGCGGCACCACCAGCTCGGCGCGGTAGCGGGTGAACCGGCCCGTGCCGTACGCCGCCCGGGTGGCGGCCTCGGCGGCGAGGCAGAAGCGGCCGATCAGCTGGCTCGTGGCGTCCTTGAGGCGGGCTTGGGCGACGGACGTGCCGTCGTAGCCGTGCGGCCACCACTCCTGGTCGAGCAGCCGGTCCAGCGCCTCGGCCAGCTCCTCCGCCTCGGCGCCCGGCGCGTAACGGGCGGCGGCGACCGCGAACACCTCGCGCCGCTCGGGCTCGGCGAGCAGGCTGTTCGGGTCGAGATGGCCCGCGTGCAGGCCGTCCTCGACGTCGTGCACCGAATACGCCACATCGTCCGCCCAGTCCATGACCTGGGCCTCGAACGGGGTACGCCGCTCGGGCGCGCCACGCCGGAACCAGGCGAAGACCGGGAGGTCGTCCTCGTACACCCCGAACTTCGGCGAGTCCGGGTCGCGGGGGTGACCGCCGCGCGGCCAGGGGTATTTGGTCGCCGCGTCCAGGGCCGCCCGGGTGAGGTTGAGGCCGACGCTGACCGGTTCGCCGGTCTCCGCGTCGGGGACGAACCGCTTCGGTTCGAGCCGGGCCAGCAGCCGCAGCGACTGGGCGTTCCCCTCGAAGCCGCCGCAGTCGCGGGCCACCTCGTTGAGGGCCTGCTCGCCGTTGTGACCGAAGGGCGGATGGCCGAGGTCATGGGCGAGGCAGGCCATCTCCACCAGATCCGGATCGCAGCCCAGGGCGGCCCCCAGCTCCCGGCCCACCTGGGCGCACTCGAGGGAGTGGGTCAGACGGGTGCGGGGCGTGGCGTCCCACGCCGGGGTGCGGGCGGTGCCGCCGAGGTCCGCGTCGGTGGCCGGGGCCGCGGGCACGACCTGCGTCTTTCCGGCCAGCCTGCGCAGCGCGGCCGAGTGCAGCACCCGGGCCCGGTCCCGCTGGAACGCGGTCCGGCCGGGCCGCTTGTCGGGCTCCTGGACCCAGCGCTCCAGGTCCGCCGCGTCATAGCCGGGGGTCGTGGGTGCGGTGGTGCGGTGTGCGGTGCGATCTGTCGTACGACCTGCTCTGCGGCTCATACACCGACAGTAACCGCCCGGTACGACAGCGGAGCGCCGGCGAGGGCCTGTTCGTACCGGTGGAGCACCAGCCGGGCGACGGCCGGGTGGGCGCCGAGCGGGGCCGCCGCGATGCCGGGAGCGGCGTCCGCGCACTGGGTGGCGAAGCGGCCGGGGGCGGTGAAGTACGAGGCCACGGCGATGTTGCGGGGGTGGTGGTGCGGGTGGCTGTGCCGGGTGGAGGTGAGGGTGCGTACGGCGTCGGCCACCGTGGGGGCGGCGGCGGAGGCGTACGCCGGGACGACCGGCACGCCGTCGAGCCGGGCGCTGAGCAGGGCGGCCGTGGCGGCGGCGTCGACGGCCGCGTCGGGGTCGCGGGAACCGGCGGCGGCGAGGACGACGGCCTGGATGGTCTTCGGGTGGTGCGGGGTTCGGTGCTGCCGGGCGGCCTCGCTCAGGCGCGCGTGCAGGGCCTCGGCGAGGAGTGGGTGGGGGCCGAGGGGTGCGGCGATGCGTGTGGTGAGGTGGCCGGCCCTCGCGGCCGCCTCCGGAAGGTCCACCTTGACGTGATGGCCACGGCCGAGCAGCAGCGGTACGAGGACGGCTTCGCCGCGGAGTGCCTCGAGGGTGTCTGCGAGGAGCGGTCGGTTCAGCTCGATGTGCCCGAGCCGTACGGGTATGTCGGGCCGCAGGGCCCGGACCGCGTTCACGAGCGCCGTCACCGTGCGTAGCGCCGCCGGGTCCCGGCTGCCGTGCGCCACGGCGACCAGCGTCGGGGGACGCGCGCCGGTGGGGCAGCCGGAGGGGCGGGGGCGGAGCAACGCTGTCATGACGCGACTGTGGCAGGGGCGTGTTGCGCCGTCGTTGCGCGGCCGTGACGGGTGATTGCGGCGACTTCACGGTGGGGTGCGGTGCTGGGTGCGGGGTTGGGGTGCGGGGTTGGGGTGCGGGGTTGGGGTGCGGGGTTGGGGTGCGGGGTTGGGGTGCGGGGTTGGGGTGCGGGGTTGGGGTGCGGGTGACCCCGCACCCCTCCCGTCGTACGGCGGCCAGCCGGGGTCAGTGGTGCCAGGCTTGGCCGTTGGTGTTGTGGATCATGCGCTGGAGGACCTTCAGGGCGGCGACGTAGTCCTCGTCGGGGATGCCGTCGTGGATGCGCTCCCGCATCGTCACCTGGTGTTCCGCCGCCCGGGCCTGTAGTACGCGGCCCTCGGGGGTCAGGTGGAGGGCTTCGGCGGTGGTGGTCAGCAGGCCGCGCTCCAGGAGGGCGTCGATCTCGGACTCCAGGGCGGCGCCCACGTCCAGATAGCCCTGGAGGACGGCCCGCACCTCGGCACGGGTACGGCCGTCCTCGCCGCCGTCGCGGACCTGGTTCAGCACCCACCACTGGGGCTGGCTGAGGCCGAATTCCGAAAGCCCTTCGCGGATGTAGGTGACGACCGCCTTGGAGGCGGCCCAGCTCCAGTAGCCGATGGGCTGGCGGATCAGTTCGTCGTCGCTGTGTGAGTACTCCATGCGGACGAACGTAGAAGTTGAACCAAGGTTGAAGTCAAGACGCCTCGAGTTCCTTCAGGTACGCCGCGCGTGTCTCCTCGTCCAGGAAGGAGGCCCGGAAGGAGTTGCGGGCCAGGGTGCGCAGCGTCGCCTGGTCGAGCCCGAGGGCGTCCCGTACGGCGGTGAAGTTGTCCTCCGCGTAGCCGCCGAAGTAGGAGGGGTCGTCGGAGTTGACGGTCACCAGCAGGCCGGCGTCGAGCATCGCGGGGAGGGGGTGGTCGGCGAGGTGGCCGACGACGCGGAGGCGGACGTTGGAGAGGGGGCAGACGGTCAGCGGCACCTGGTCGGCGACGAGGCGCGCGACCAGGGTCTCGTCCTCCAGGCAGCGGACGCCGTGGTCGACGCGGTCGACGCCGAGGATGTCCAGCGCCTCCCAGACGTACGCGGGCGGGCCCTCCTCGCCCGCGTGCGCGACGCACTTCAGCCCGGCCTCGCGGGCCAGCGCGTACACCTCGCGGAACTTCGACGGCGGGTGGCCGACCTCGGCCGAGTCGAGGCCGACGGCGGTGATCCGGTCGAGGTAGGGGCGGGCGGATTCGAAGGTGGCCAGGGCCGATTCGGCGGTCTCGTCCCGCAGGAAGCACATGATCAGGCGGGTGGTGATGCCATGGGTGCGGGGCGCGGCGTCGAGGGCGCGGGTGAGGCCGCGGATGACGGTGCCGATGTCGACACCGCGGGCGGTGTGCGCCTGGGGGTCGAAGAAGATCTCGGCGTGCCGGACGCCCTGCTCGCGGGCGCGGGCGAGGTAGGCGTTGGTGAGGTCGGCGAAGTCGTCCTCGGTGCGGAGGACGGTCATGAGGGCGTAGTAGAGGTTGAGGAAGTCCTGGAGGTCGGTGAAGGAGTACGCGGCGCGCAGCTCGTCCTGGGTGGCGTAGGGCAGCTCGATGCCGTTGCGCTCGGCGAGCGCGAAGGCGAGTTCGGGCTCCAGAGTGCCCTCGATGTGGAGGTGGAGTTCGGCTTTGGGGAGCGGCGGCACGGCTGGGATCACCTGCTGGTTTCGCTGGTACGGAACGACTCCCCAAGGCTATGCGGGGTGGGGCACATCGCTCGTTCGGGGTAATGCGAACGAATAACGGATACGAGTCACGCACCGTCGCTGCGGTGAGGCCGAGAGTACGCTCCGTAGCAGATGGAGGATGCAGTGACCGCGATATTGGAGCGGCCGATGACCACAGACACACCGGACGCCGAGGAGCCCCTGAAGGGGTTCGACGATCTGCTCCGGACCACGGAGGAACTGGACACGCCGGACGGCTTCAAGGCCGAGCTCATCAGGGGGAAGATCGTCGTGTCGCCGTGGTCGGGGCTGCAGTACCTGTGGCCGATGCGGGAACTTCGGCTGCGGCTGGAACCCCATGCCCCCAAGGGGCATATCGCGGAGACGTCGCCCTTCCTCTTCACCTTCCCGTCCGCCGAGCGGGCGTTCGGCCCAGATCTTTTCGTCGCGGCCGGCAGCGCTTTCCGGGGCGTCCAGGGACGGCATGCCGACAGTGAGGCGCTGTCCCTCGTCGCCGAGTTGACCTCCGTCTCCACGCGCGACGTGGACTGGCGGGAGAAGCTCGAGGTCTACGGTCGCCATGTGCCGGTGTATCTCGTGCTCGACATGCAGGCCGAGGAGGTCACCGCCTTCTGGGACCCGTCGGACCACGGCTACCGGGCCCACATGACCGTCCCCTTCGGCAAGCCGCTGCCCATCCCCGCTCCGTTCGACTTCGAGTTGGAGACGGACATCTTCCTGACCTCCGAGGAGCCCGAAGAGGACGACGCCGCCGAATAGCCCGGCGCAACCGCCGCGCCCCTTGGCCGCGTCACACAGCGCGATGGTGCTGGTGGGGCCAAGGGGAGGCGGGCATGTTCAGGTGGGTACGGCGGCGGTTGCCGCGGACGCGGGGTGGGTGGCGGCGGGCGTTTCAGGTCGCCGTGCTCGTCAGCGTGCTGGCGCTGCTGCCCGCGACCTGGCTGCGGCTGAGCACCGGCGGGCGGGTGGGGATGGCGGTCGGGGGCGCGCCCTCGGCGCCGGTGGGCGTGGTGTTCGGGGCCGGGTTGTGGAACGGGGAGCCGTCGCCATATCTGGCGCACCGGCTGGACGCGGCCGTCGCGCTGTACCGGGACGGGAAGGTACGGGCGCTGCTGGTCACCGGGGACAACAGCCGCGACGACTACGACGAGCCGAACGCGATGCGCGCCTATCTGGTGAAGCGGGGCGTGCCGGACCGGCGGATCGTCAGTGACTTCGCGGGCTTCGACACCTGGGACTCGTGCAGCCGGGCCCGGCGCGTGTTCGGGGTGCACCGGGCGGTGCTGGTGAGCAAGGGGTTCCACATCCGCCGGGCGGTGGCGCTGTGCGGGGCGGCGGGGATCGACGCGTACGGGGTCGCGGTGGACGAGCCGCACGACGCGACGTGGGGCTTCGGCGGGCTGCGGGAGACCGTGGCGGCGGGCAAGGCGGCGCTCGACGCCACGTTCCGGCCCGACCCGCACTTTCTGGGGCCGCGGGAGCGGGGTATCAGCGATGCGTTGGCGGATGACAGATAACAGATAACAGGTAGCGGGTAGCGGGTAACAGATTTTGATTTCTGTTAGTCGATTGTCGTTTCCGCTACCACCCACGCCAGATAGTCCTCGCTGCCCTGCGTGATCGGCGTCGCGATCACTTCCGGCGTCTCGTAGTCGTGCGCCTCGCGGATGTGCGCCTCCAGCTCGTCGTACCGCGCGGCGGTCGTCTTGAACAGCACCTGCCACTCGGCGGCGGTCTCGACGACGTCCTGCCACCGGTAGACGGAGGTCACCGGCTGGCTGATCTGCGCGCAGGCCGCCAGCCGGGCCTCCACGGCGCCGCGCGCCAGCGCCTCCGCCTTCTCGGGGGTGTCGGTGGTCGTCAGGACGGTCAGGTAGTCGGCCACGGCTGCCTCTCTCCACGTCGCCGGGTTGTGTTTCGCGGGGTGCGAACTGGCGCGCATCACGCTAGCCGGTGACGATTGAGGGAACCCGGTGACCATCAGAGCAGGCCGATCGAGGGGCACTCATGGATGACCTCACCGCGCTCGCGCGCCACCATCTGGACCAGGCGAAGGCCGATCCGCACGGGCGCAGCGCCCATCTGTTCCTGCACGACGGGCCGCTGCGGCAAAGCGTGATCGCGATGGTCTCCGGTTGTGAGCTGGACGAGCACAACGCTCCCCCGGCGGCGAGTCTGCACGTGCTGCACGGTCATGTGCGGCTGACCGGCAGCGGGGTGCGGACGGATCTGATCGCCGGGCAGGTGGAGCGCATTCCGCATGAGCGGCACGGGCTGCTCGCGCTGGAGGACTCGGTGGTGCTGCTGACCGCCGTGACCGCCACGGTGGGCTGTCCCACCCCCACCCAGGACGCGGCGACCGCCTGAGGGGCCCGCGGCCCGGGAGCGCGCCGCCCCGACGTCGTACCGCGCTGACGCCGGGGCGGGGACAGGGCCCCGGTGCGCTGCACGTCGCACCGGGGCTCATCGTGCGGTCAGCCGATGACCGGGGCCAGGTCGATCCGGTCGAGGTTCGGGGCGTACGCGCCCGGGTTGGCGAAGGTGACCGTATTGGCGCCCTTGGCGAGGTCGACGGGGACGGTCAGGGTCCAGTAGTCGTCCCAGCTCCAGGTGTTCTTGAACATCACGCGCCGGGGCTTCCCCTGGCCGATCGTGATGTCCGCGCCGCGCGAGACGATGTCGGTGTTGTACGCGTGGCCGTTGTCGCGCCGCTCGTTGTTGGCGTAGCGGACCGCCATCAGGTAGCGGCCGGCGGAAGGGGCCTGGACGGTGAGGGTGGCGGTGTTGGACGCGCCGTTGCCGAGCCAGCCGACGTAGGCGCCGCCCGAGGCGTGCGCGCCGGACTCGGGCTTGGCGGTGCCGGACAGTGCGGCGCTCTCCGCCTCGTATCCGCGCACGCCCGCCGTGTCGTCGCCCGCGCCCGTGACGTCCAGGGAACTGAGCCGTACGGCGGCGGGGCCGGCCGGGGTGGCGGTGATGCGGTTGTTGCCTGCGGTCAGGAAGAGCCGCTGGGAGGTGGCCGTGGTCGCTCCGTGCGCGGTGAGCTTGAGCGGGCCGCCGGTCGCGCGGGGGGTCACCGTGTAGTAGCCCTCGCGGGGTGCGTAGACGTCGAAGACGGCGCCGTCGCGGCCGTCCAGGACCAGCGCGCCGGTGCCGGTGCCGCTCGCCGAGCGGTAGTCGTAGGACGGGCTGCCGGTGGTGTCCGCGAGCGTGGCCTCGTACGCGGCGGAGGGCTCGGTGGCGGCCGTGAGGTCGATGCGGTCGAGGGTCACCTCGGCGGTGTCATGGGCCAGGGCGATCTCGTGACGGCCCGCGGAGAGCCGGAGGGTGGTGTTCTCGAGGCCCCGGTAGGTCCAGTTCTCGGTGGAGGGGTAGGTGACGGTGCGGGCCGCGCCGCCGTCGACCGTGAGGCGCTGGGTGGCGGGGCCACCGCTGTGGTTGCCGTAGAGGACCGCCAGGTCGTAGTCGCCGGAGCGGGGCACGTCCACGGTGAAGGCGACCTTGCTGGTGTCCTGGTTGAGGGAGCCGACGTCCTTGGTGCCGGAGGCGGCGTAGCCGTTGGCGTCGGTGACGGTGCCCTGCGTGAAGACCTTGCCCGCCGTGATCGCCGCGTCCTCCGCCTCGTACGCCGCGTGCCACGGCGCCCGCACGGGCCGCGGGGTGCCGCTGCCCGCCGGGGTGAGCACGATCCGGTACGCGGACATGCGGTCCATCGTGGTGAGCGGCACCGTGACCGAGCCGTCGCGCCCGACCGTCAGCTTCGTCCGGGCGAGGGTGCGGGGCGCGGCGTGCGCGCCCTCGTAGCCGGACCAGGCGGCCTCCGACACGGTGGCGGTGACCTGGCGGCCGAAGACCTTCGGGTCGACATGGCCGATCGTCACGTTGGCGTCGCCCGCCGCCCCGCCGACCAGCACCTGCGCCTGGCGTTTGGCGGTGTCGTAGGAGGCGAGGCCCTGGAGGGTGTCGACGGCGTTGGAGCTGGGCGGGGTGACCTTGACGGTCCGGCCGGTCATGGTGGCGTACCAGCGGAAGAACCACCACGCTCCGTTGGGGATGGAGGACTGGGCGACGCTGCCGGAGAGGTTGCCCGCGGCGTCCCAGTACGCCTGGTCGGCATAGACCTTGTTGCGCTCGAACATGGAGACCCACTGGACGAGTTGCCCGGGGACGGACAGGTCCCGGCGGTTGGCGTACTCGTCGATGTTGACCGGGCGCGGTGTGATCCCCGCGCGCTTCTCCAGGGCGCGGTAGTCGTCGTAATGGCTCTGGAAGTCGCGCAGGGAGTCCGGCCCCAGCTCATGCCAGGTGGTGACCTCGGGCAGCACCTTCTCCTTCTTCGCCCAGGTCAGGAAGTCACCCATCAGGCGGGAGTGGTACGAGGACTCGTTGGGGCCCGCGATGCGGGCGTCCGGGTCGATGGCGCGGATGCGGTCGTGGACGGTCTTCCAGTCGCGGAAGAAGCGGTCGCGGTTCTTCTCGTACGTGGCCTGGTCGGCGACGCCGAGCTTGTACCAGATCTGGTCGGGCTCGTTGAACGGGACGTAGACGAAGTGCTCGCTGTTGGGGGCGTCGGCGATGTCGCGCACGACCTTGTCGACCTTGGTGAGGTAGTCGTCGATGCCCAGGTCCTCGTACGGCCACTTCGCGTAGATGTCCTGCATCATCACCAGGACGTCGCCGCCGCCGTTGCGGAAGAACGACTTCGAGACGGTGACGGCGTCGCCGTTCGGGTGCTGGGCGCCGCCCTCCGGCTTCTGGGTGATGGTCGTGAGCTTCAGCGGCGCGAGGGCGGCGTCGGTCGGCACGCCGTCGTCGCTGAGGCCGTACAGCGAGCCGTTGGCGCCGTGCAGGACGGGGCCCTCGGGGGCGGCGAGGTCGACGGCGAGGGGCTGGGCGGCTTTCGGGGCGGCCGCGGGGGTGTCGGCGTCGGCGGGGACGGCCGCCGTGAGGAGTGCGGCGGCGAGGGCGGTGGCGGTGGTGGCCGTTCGTATCCGGTATCCGGTGGATCTGCCGGACCTGCCGGACCTGCCGGACCTGCCGGACCTGCCGGAACTACTGGGCCTGCTGGACGTGCTCATGCGCGGGGGACCTCCGAGGGTTGGTTCGGCGGTGACGGATCCGGCGGTGGGCCGGAGCTTTCGCGGACGATCAGCAGCGGTACGGAGACGGGGCGCGGCGCGACCGGTTCGGCGTCCTCCAGCAGCCCGTACAACCGGCCGAAGGCGGCCCGGCCCAGGCCCGTGAAGTCGAGCCGTACCGTCGTCAGGGCGGGGGTGAGGAACGCGGAGTGCGGGGCGTCGTCGAAACCGGCCACGCTCACCTCGCCCGGGATCGCCCGGCCCGCCTCGTGCAGCGCCCGGATCACCCCGAGGGCGAGGTCGTCGTTGCCGCACAGGATCGCGGTGACGGACGGGTCGCGGGCCAGCCGCCGCCCCGCCCGGTAGCCGCCCGCCGGGTCCCAGCTTCCGGCCAGTGGGCGCGGCTCCGGCGCCCCGGCCGCGCGCAGCGCGTCCCGCCAGCCCGCGGTGCGCTGGCCGGTGCGGCGGGTGCTGGAGGGGATGGCGACGTAGTGCACCGTCTCGTGGCCGAGGTCCAGCAGATGGCGGGTGACGGTGCCGGCCGCCGCGCGGTCGTCCGTCCACACCCAGGGGCGGTGCCCGGCGGGCGGCCGGGAGGGGGTCTCGACGACGCCCACGACCGGGAGTTCGGCGGGCACGGCGGCCAGTGCCCGGACCCCGGCGGTGTCGTACGCCATCACGATCAGCCCGCCGCCGGTGTCGGCGGCCCGCCGCACCTCGGCCCGGACGTCGGCCACGGTCTCGGACTCCAGGACGCCGATGGCGACGGTGTAACCGGCGGCGCGGGCCGCCTCCTCGATGCCCTGGAGGGTGGCGGCGTAGCCGTAGTGCGTGGTGTTCGCGGTCAGCACGGTGACCGACCGGGTCCGTCCGCTGGCCAGGGCGAGCGCGGTGGCGCTGCGGCGGAAGCCGAGCGCCTGGATCGCGGCGAGGACGCGTTCGCGGGTGGCCGGTTTGACGCTCGGATGGTCGTTGATCACCCGGGAGACGGTCTGGTACGAGACCCCCGCGGCGGTGGCGACATCGCGGATACCGGGCCGCTTGCCGCCTCTTGTGTGACCGGTCACATGCACGCCAGGATTGTGACCGGTCACACAGGGGGCGTCAAGGGACGCGTCGCGGGCGCGGATGCGCGTCAAGTGGCCGCCGACGGAAGGGGCGTGGCGTGCGGGAGACGTTCACCTGGGGCCATTCGGCGCTCACGGCCGCGTTCGCGACCGGGCCGGACGGGGTGCTCCGGCTGATGCGGCTGGGGCCACCGGACGAGGCCGCTCCGCCGGACGAGGCCACTCCACCGGACGACGCCGCCCCGCTGCCGGTGGTGGAGGTGCTGGCGCTCGGCTACGGCAGCGAGTGGTCGGGGCAGCGCGGCATCGAGACGGCGCTCGGCGCGCGGCTGCGGTACCGCGGCCACCGGACCGGGACGGACCGGAGCGGGACGAACCGGAGCGGGACGAACCGGGCCGAGACGGGCGAACGCGGCTGGCACCGGCTGACGCTCGATCTCCACGACCCCGGCTCCGGCCTCACCGCCGAGGTCCGCCTCTCCTCACCCGACGGCCTGCCCGTACTGCGCTCCGAGGTGCGGCTGACCAACGAGGGCACCGATCCGCTCGTCGTCCAGGCCGTCCCCGGCCTCGTCCTCGGCGGCCTCCCCTCCCCCGACGCCCTCGACGTGCACTGGGCGCACAACGAGTGGCTGGCCGAATGCCGTTGGGCCGCCGTACCGCTGCGCGAGCGGGTCGTGGACATGTCGCGGAACGCCCACGGCCGCGACAGCCGCGCCGCCCTCGTCCTCGGCGGTGTCGGCAGCTGGCCCACCGACGGCCATCTGCCGATGGGCGCCCTGACCGAGCGCGCCACCGGCCGGGCCTGGCTCTGGCAGATCGAGTCGCCGGTGGGGTGGCGGTGGGAAGCCGGGGAGCGGGCCCACGGGACGTACGTGGCGCTCGGCGGCCCGACCGACGCCGAGCACCAGTGGCGCGAACGGCTCGAACCCGGCACGTCGTTCACCACCGTCCCGGCCGCCCTCGCGCTCGCCGGCCGGGGCGGTTTCGACGCGGCGATGGCCCACCTCACCGCGTACCGCCGGGCCGTCCGGCGCCCGCATCCCGACCACACCGCCCTGCCCGTGGTGTTCAACGACTACATGAACACCCTGATGGGCGACCCCACCACCGAGCGGCTGCTGCCCCTGATCGACGCCGCCGCCCGGGCCGGGGCCGAGTACTTCTGTATCGACGCGGGCTGGTACGACGACACCGGCGCCTGGTGGGACGGCGTCGGCGCCTGGCAGCCCTCCACCCGCCGCTTCCCCGGCGGGCTTCAGGTCGTCCTCGACCGCATCCGCTCCCTCGGCATGGTCCCCGGGCTGTGGCTGGAGCCCGAAGTCGTCGGCGTCCGCAGCCCGGTGGCCGCCGAGCTGCCGGACGACGCCTTCTTCCAGCGCGACGGCGTACGCCTCACCGAAGACGGCCGGCACCACCTCGACCTGCGCCACCCGGCCGCACGCCGCCACCTCGACACGGCCATCGACCGCATCGTCGGCGACTGGGGCGTCGGCTACCTCAAGCTCGACTACAACATCAGCATTGCCCCGGGCACGGACTGGGATCCGGAACACGGCCATGCCGCCCCCGGTGCGGGCCTGCTCGCCCACGCCCGCGCCTACCAGCGCTGGCTGGCCGCCGTGCTCGACCGCCACCCCGCCCTCGTCATCGAGAACTGCGCCTCGGGCGGTATGCGCATGGACGGCTCCTCACTCGCCCTCACTCAGCTCCAGTCCACCAGCGACCAGCAGGACCCGCTCCGCTACCCGCCCATCGCCGCCGCCGCGCCGACCGCGGTGCCGCCGGAGCAGGGCGCGGTGTGGGCGTACCCGCAGCCCGGTTTCACCGACGACGAGATCCGCTTCACGCTGACCGGTGCGCTGCTGGGCCGGGTCCATCTCTCGGGCCACCTCGACCGGATGACACCGGCCCAACTGGACCTCGTACGCGACGCCCTCGCGGCGTACCGGCAGGTGCGCCCCGACCTGCCCTCCGCCGTCCCCTTCTGGCCGCTGGGGCTGCCGGGCTGGGAGGACGCTTGGGTGGCGCTGGGGCTGCGTACCGGTGGCGGCCGGTCCGGACGGACGTACGTCGCCCTCTGGCGCCGGGGCGACGCGGCGCCCGAACGGACCGTGCCGCTCCCCCACTTGGCGGGCGGCGCGCTCCGTATCGACCACCTCCACCCGGCCGCCGCTTCGGGTGCGACGTGGTCCCCGGAGCGCGCCGAACTCACCGTCGCGCTCCCCCACGCCCCCGCGGCGCTCCTGCTCCGTCTGACCGCCGTCGACGAGGACGACTAGCAGAAGCAACCGGACGTCTGCACAAGGGAGTTAGCATCGCCGCATGTCCTCCGTTCTCCTTGTGGGCCTCGATCCGCAACTGGCACCCGGCGCGGACGCGGCCGCCGTTTCCTCCCTCATCGACACCGACATGGCCCGCCTGCGCGAGCGCGGCGTCGACACCGCCACGGCGCTGATCCCGCTCGACGAGTCCACCGAGTCCACGCTCGTCGGCGCGCTGGCCGAACGACCGTGGGACGTCGTCGTCATCGGAGGCGGCATCCGTAAGCCGGCGGAGCTGGTGACGCTGTTCGAGAAGGTCGTGAACCTGGTACGGCAGCACGCGCCCCAGGCGGCGATCGCGTTCAACACCAACCCCGGCGACAGCACGGAGGCCGCGCTGCGCTGGCTGTGAGGGCGCCGCCGGTCAGGCGGCGGGGCGCCGCAGGGCGCGCAGCACTTCGGCGTCGCTCGCCGGGCGTGCGGTGCGCAGCATGCGGCGCAGTTCGTCCCGGTCGGCCGGGCCGCTCGTGCCGTACGCGGTCACCGTGAGCAGCATCCCGTCGCGGTGCGCCGACAGGACCATCTCGACGCCCCCGCCGCCGAGGTGCCGGGTCATCTCCGTGATGCCGTCGCCACCCCGCCCGCTGTCGCGGGTCACCATGAACGCCACGTCGGCCGCGCTCGGGACGTACGGGAGGTAGTGGACCCGGAAGCCGTCGACCGTCAGGTTCCCGTTGCCCTCGTCCACGCGGTATCCGGCGGGCGCGTCGGGCAGCAGCAGCTCCTGGCGGGCCAGCGAGGTGCCGGACATCAGGCCCCGCATCTCCTTCTCCTGCTGGGACTTGTGCGTGACGGCCGTGCCGTACGCCACCACCCCGAGCACCGCCACTCCGGAGATCAGGCGGACCGTCACCCCAGCGATGAACAGCGCCGCCACCAGCGCGTACGGCACCCCGCACAGCGCGGCGCGCTGAGCGGGCCCGCCCACGTGCAGCGCACCGGAGTGCCAGGCCCCGATGCCCGCCGCGAGCCCGACCGTGCCGCCGAGGAACACCGTCATGGCCCAGCCGAGCCGTCCGCCCGCCGTACGGCACGGCCGCACCACATGGCCCACCGGGGCCACGCCCACCGCGAGCACGCTGACCATGGCGGCCGCGCCGATCGCGACCGCCGGCAGCCGGTCCACGTCGAGTCCGAGCCCGTGACCGAAGCCGATGCGGTAGGCGCGCGGCACCACCAGTGCCCCGGCCGCCCACACCAGCCCCAGATACAGGGCGAGATGCGTCCATCGTTTCCCCGTGGCCTTCACGCCTCGATCATGTCAGGACGCCCGCACCGGGCACCTGAGCACCCCTACCTACTTCAGTCGCTGCCGCCCCCGCCACCGCCGCCGCAGGAGTGGTGGCCGCCGCCGCAGGAGTGGTGGCCGCCACCGCAGGAGTGGTGGCCGCCGCCGAGGTCCATGATCCCGTCATTGTCCGAGTCGAGAGCCCCGCCCAGGTGGAGCAGACGGCGGGTGAGGCCGGGGGCCGACGGGATCCCCTCGCTGACGTTACGGCGCAGCGCACCCTTCGGCAGGGCGGCGGGGCCCTCGAAGACGTGCCCGGGGAACGCGCCGCTCCGCTCGGCCGCCCCCAGATGCCACTTGCCCGCACGGGTGAGGCGCAGGCGCCTGGGGGTGAGCAGGCCGCAGGAGACCATGCGGCGTTCGATCTCCTCCACCTCGGGCCCGGTCTCGATGGCTTCCAGCAGGTGTCGCGTGCGCCGGGAGACGTATCGGCACAGCTCGGCCACCGCGTGCTCGAAGGGGTGACCGTCAGGGTCACCGGCTCCGTCCAGGGTGTGCACACGGGAACTGCGGATCCGCACGATGCCGCGCTCGTGCAGCGCGACGAGGGCGACTTCCATCATGCGCCGCGGCCCGCCGGCCAGATAGGCGACGTCGTAGAGATCCAGCGTCCGCGGTGCGGGATCGGTGGTGCGCCGGAAAATGAGCTTCATCGGAATGCCCCCTTCCATCCCAACTGATTCCTTGTCGTCAGTTTTGTCCGGGCAGTGAGGTGACGAACCGTGATCACACCAGTTCAGAGGGAGATTTGAAGTTCACCACCCTCGGCTCATTTGCCTAAAGCTGTTAGGCAAATACATAATCACTTATGCCCCAGCGACAGACTGAGATGACGACCACCCCCATCACCCCTGAACTCCTGCGCGGCGCCCTCGATCTGGAGCGCACCGCGCACGGGCTGCTGCCGCACCGGCTGCCCGCCCGGGCCCGCGCGCAGTGCGCCGATGGGCAGTTGGCCATGGCTGAGGCCCAGCCGTCCGGCGTGCGGCTGGTGTTCCGTACCCGGGCCACCGCCGTCGAGCTGGACGCGCTCCGCACCAAGATGGCCTACCGGGGCGCCCCGCCCCGCCCGGACGGGGTGTACGACCTGCGTATCGACGGCCATTTGGCGGGGCGGGCCAGTGTGACCGGCGGCAAGGTCCGGACGATGGACATGACCACCGGGGCGGTGGACACCGCGCCGGGTCCGGTCGGCACCGTACGGTTCTCCGGGCTGCCCGACCGCATGAAGGACGTCGAGATCTGGTTGCCGTACAACGAGATCACTGAGCTGGTCGCCCTGCGCACGGACGCCGCCGTCGAGGCCGTGCCGGACGGGGGCCGCAGGGTGTGGCTGCACCACGGCAGTTCCCTCAGCCACGGCTCCGACGCCGAGAGCCCCAGTACGACCTGGCCCGCGCTGGCCGCCTCACTGGGCGGCGTGGAGCTGATCAACCTCGGGCTGGGCGGCAGCGCCCTGCTCGACCCGTTCACCGCCCGCGCGATGCGGGACACTCCGGCGGATCTGATCAGCGTCAAGATCGGCATCAATCTGGTCAACGCCGATCTGATGCGGCTGCGCGCCTTCGGCCCGGCGGTGCACGGCTTCCTCGACACCCTCCGCGAGGGGCACCCGACCACGCCGCTGCTGGTCGTCTCCGCCACGTACTGCCCCATCCACGAGGACACCCCCGGCCCGAGCGCCCCGGACTTCACCCGTCTCATCGAGGGGAGGCTCCAGTTCCGGGCCACGGGCGACCCCGCGGAGCGCGCGGCGGGGAAGCTGACGCTCACCGTCGTACGGGACGAGCTGGCCCGCATCGTGCGGCAGCGGGCCGCCGACGACCCCCACCTTCACTACCTGGACGGACGCGACCTCTATGGCGAGGCCGACTTCGCCGAGCTGCCGCTGCCCGACCAACTGCACCCGGACGCGGCCGCCCACCGCCGCATCGGCGAACGCTTCGCCGACGCAGCGTTCGGCACCGGCGGTCCCTTTACCGCCGCGCTTGGGTGAGGACGGCGAACACGCCCCGGCTCTCGCCGCCGTCCGGCAGCCGCCACGGGGCGGTGACCTGCCCCTGCGCCTCGGGCGCCCGCCGGTCCGCTTCGAGGACGCGCGTCACGTCGAGGGTCAGCCGCCCCTCCGCCACCGCGAGGCGGGTGCCGTCCGGCCCGTTGGTGACGGACGCGGCGCCCACCGCGTCCGGAACGTCGGCCGCCTGGACGGCGACGGACGGGTCGGGGGTGTCGGACACGCTCTGCATCTGCGGCTCGGCGCGGCCCTGGAGGAGCGCGAACAGCTGGGCGACGAGGACCGGGTCATGGGTCCCGTCGTACACCCACCGCCGCCCCAGCACCCCGTGCTCCGACGTGCCGACGAGGGCCTGTTCGGCCCCGGCGAGCGGGGCGGCGCGGTAGCTGAGCGGCAGGTGATACCAGACGGGGCGGTCCCCGGAATCGTCCCTGACCACCATGAACTCGATCCCCACCTCACCCTGCGGGTCATCGAGCCGGAAGCCCCCGACCCTGGACAGCTCCGGCTCACGGCCCGCGCCGAGGTACCACGGCTGGCGGGGAAGCCAGGGCGTCAGAAGCTCCAGCTTGGTGGGGCGCATGGTGGTTTTGTGGATGACAGCCATGCCTCGTGAACCCTCCCCGACGGCGTGGTGTTCCCCATGACAGCCATCAGCCGGGGTCCGGCATCCCGATCCCCCGGCCGCGGCGGAGGCGCTCCACGGGCACCGATATCGGGCCTGCACCATGTCCAGCTTGCGATCCCCCCCGGGTGCGGAAGACCGCTGCCGTGAATTCTGGGGAGGCGTTCTCGGTATGACAGAACTCGAGAAGCCGCCCGTGCTGGCAGCTCGCGGAGGGTGCTGGTTCCGGGGTGGGGGCCTGGAGGTTCACCTGGGCGTCGAAGAGGACTTCCACCCGAACAGGAAGGCGCATCCAGGCATCCTTGTGACCTCGATCCATGAGCTCGCCAAGCGGCTGGAAGACAAGGGAATCAGCGTCACCTGGGATGACGACTTCCCCGGACACGACCGCTTCTACACGTTCGACAAGCTGGGCAACCGGCTGGAATTCCTTGAACCCGTCCGCGCTTGCTGACGGGCCTGCTGCCTCATCACCCAGCCGGCCACTCAGCTCTTGTGTCAGCCGCTGAGTGATGACGCGAGCCACACCGGGCTCGGATGCCTCAGCTCAGCGGGAGTTCCGCGAGCATGACGGCGAAGACCGGGGAGTCCGGGAAGGGCTGTTGTTCGCCCACCTTCCGGAAGCCCCAGGACTCGTACAGGACCTGCACCCGGGGGTGCTCGACGTCCACGAGCAGGACGACGAGATCCTCGGCGCGCTTGTCCAGCAGCGCGCGGGTCAGTCGTTCGGACACGCCCTGCTTCCGCCACTTCGGGGTCACGGCCAGCTCGGAGTACGAGAAGGTCAGGTCCCTCTCCGGCGCCGGGTCGAGGTGCTCGCGCCACCACTCGCGACCGGGGGTGCCCGGGGCGCCGTAGGCGAAACCCACGGCCTCGTCGCCGTCGTACGCGATCACGCAGGCGAACCCCGGACGGCCGCCCCAGTGGTCCACGAACCAGGGGAAACGCTGATTGAACTCGTCATCCATCGCGTCCGCATAGGCGTCGTTGTGCAGATCGATCAGCGTCTGGCGGATCTCCGGGAGATCGGCGTGGGTGAAGTGGCGGACGTCCAGATCGGCGGCGCTCAAGCTCGGCTCCATTCGGTTCGGTAGCGGTCGCCCCACTCCCGGGCAACGCTCGCGTCAGGGGCGAGAGTGATCAGGTCGCGGTAGTAATCGCCGAGAAGAGAGCGCATGCGTCCGGGGATCGGGTGCCCGGTCATCAGCTCAAAGACGGTGGAGGCGGTCGCGCACGCCTGGTCGATGTCGCGCTGGTGGAGCTGGGTCAGGGCGAGCCGCGCGGTGGCCAGGGCGCGGTTGCGGCGGAACTCCTTGGGGATACCCGCCAGGGCCTGGTGGGAGGCGGCCTCGGCCTCCGCGGGTTCGCCGATCTCATCCCGGACGATGGCCGTGAGGGCCATCAGCTCGCCAGGTCCGTAGAAGGCGGTCCAGCTCGGGCGGGGATCATCCAGGGACGCCTTGCCCAGGGCCTCCTGGGCGCATCCGAGGGAACGTAAGGCGGCCTGACGGTCGCCAAGCTTGGCGTGGGCGAGCGCCGTCCGGGCGTGCGCCAGAGAGCCGTAGAACGGGTCCCGTCGGGCGATGGCCGTCGCCTGCGCCGCATAGCCGGAGTCGACGGCCTCGGTGTACTCACCACGATGGTGGGCGAGAACGGAGTACATGTTCCAGGCTTCCAGCTCGACGACGGAGTCCTTGGCCATCCCGGCCAGACAGAGCGCCCGGTCCAGCAGGCCCCGGGCCCGTTCGGTGCGCTTGTCGTCGATGGCGGACCAGGCTGCCCTGCACGTGTAGTCGGCGGCCACGCCGAACAGCCTCTGACGGATGCGCTGGGAGGCACCCAACTGCTGCTTCTCCAGCGCCTCGGCCGCCCCGGCGAGGGCCGTGCGCTCCAGCTCGTCGTGCCCTCCCCGTGCGGCGTCCAGCGCCACCAGGTCGTCCAAGCCGGAGCGGAGCCGGATCACGTCCGAGGTGCCTACGGAGTGCTGTGCGACGAGGGGTACGACGACCGCGGCCGTCGTACCGGTGGTTGCGGTCAGGAAGTGCCTACGCCTCACGGGCTCCTCCGGTTCTGCGGCGGGGCGTTTTCGGGCCGGTGGGACGAATCCCAGTTCCTCGGCCGTACATCCGAATACTGCCTCTAACGCCGCCCGCTGCCGAGAGTGCGGCCAGCCGGTTTTTCCGGTCAGCCAATGACGGACCGTCCGGTCACTCACCGTGCCCTCGTGACCGTTGCGGTGCAGGTGAGTGTTCACCGCGTCGGCCAATTCGTTCTGCGTGAGCCCGCTCTCGAGCATGGCGCTGTTGAGGCGTCCGTTCCCCTCCATGTACCCACCGTAGCCACTCAAGCCCCCTCGGTGAGGTGAGTTGGCCGACAATTTCCGCTTGGGCGGTTTGCATATCTGGGCGGCATTTCCTCCTCCCGTGCGGCGGGCCGTCGTTCACTCGGGCAAGGCCGTTCACTTCGCACTTACCGAGGTCCTGATGACCGTGACCGCCACACCTCGCCCCAAGGGGCACCCCGGATATTCACAGACGATGCGCCGCGTACCGGAGAGCGCGGAAGCCGCCCGCAGGCTCGTGCGTACCGCGCTGGCCGCCTGGGGTCAGGAGAACCTGATCGAGGACGCCGTGCTGGTGATCACCGAGTTGGTCTCCAACTCCGTCAACCACGCCCGGCTGGAGTCGATCCGGGTCGTCATCACCCGGCCGTCCGAGGACGTCATCCGGCTCGGCGTCGCGGACCGGGCCCGGTCCGTGCCCCTCCTGCGGACAGACTCGAACGGCGACGACACCAGGGGCCGTGGCCTGCTGATCGTCGACGCCCTCACCGAGCGATGGGGAACGGAGCTGTACCGCTGGGGGAAGCAGGTCTGGGCCGAGATGAAGTGCGAGGCGGCCGAGTGAAGAACGGGAAGGTGTGGGTGGGCGACCGGGTCCACGACGAGGACACCGGCCGGGACGCGATCGTCTCGGACGTACGAGGGGGCCGGACGTACATCCTGCGGGCGCTTGCCGGGGGCAGGGAGTGGACCTCCGAGAACCCCGAGCGGCTGACGGTGACCGTACCGCTCCAGCTCGAACCCGATCACCAGGGCCGGTTGTGAACCTCGCCACGGAGGGGAGCTTGCCCCTTTCTACCGCGTGACCGGAGAAGCCGATGAGCCGCCGGGGGTGGCGCCGACGAGCAGGGCGACCAGTCGCTCCGTCTGTGCACGGGGGTCCGGGCCGCCCGCCCAGCTGGTCATGAGGAGGTGGTGGACGGTTCCGACGAGGGCGAGGGCGACCGAGGCGGTGTCGGTGCCGTCCGGGAGGCGTCCGAGCCGCCGTTCGGCGTCCAGGTAGGTGGTGATCGCGTTCTGGATCGCGGTGAAGCCCGGTGCACCGGCCTCCAGGGCCCGGCGAATCCGGAGGGAGGCGGCGGGGCGGGTCATGGCCAGGCCGGCGACGGCTGGGTCCAGGGAGTTCAGGAGTGCAAGCGCGACCGTGACGAGGTTGTCCGCCACGGTGGCCTGACCTGCTCGCGCGGGGAGTCCACCGGCCTGTCGTGCGGTGCGGGCGAACCGATCCAGGACCAGCTCGGCGACGAATTCGTCCAGGCCGTCGAAATGCGCGTGCAGCAGTCCCTTGGCGCAGCCCGCCTCGCCGGTGATGGCTCTGCTGGTCAGAGCGGCCGGGCCCTCGCGGGCCAGGACCTGCTCCGCGGCGTCGAAGAGCCGCTCGCGAAGGTCGGGGATCGCTACTCCACGCGGGGACATGGGCCTCTCCTGGGATGGGGCATATGGCATCGCGGCCCACTCCGGCGCATAACCGATCGCCAGTATGGGCGCTTGCCCATACTGTATGGGCAAGCGCCCATACTAGTTCTGGCAAAGCACCACGTCCCGCAGGAGGCCCCGAACATGCGACACATCGTCAACGCCGACCAGGCTCAGGCGTGGAACGGGTACGAGGGCGACCACTGGGCCCGAAACCAGGATCGGTGGGACGCCGTGAACGACGGCTTCAACGAACCCCTGCTCGCCGCCGCCGCGATCCAGGAGCACGACCTCGTCCTGGACATCGGCTGCGGGACCGGGTGCACCACCCGCCTGGCCGCGCACCGAGCCCGAAACGGCCAAGCTCTGGGCCTGGATCTGTCGGCACCCATGCTGGCGCGCGCCCACGAGACCGCGCGGCGAGAAGACATCCCCAACGTGATCTTCGAACAAGGAGACGCCCAGACCTACGCCTTCGAGCCAGGAGCGTTCGACGTCGCGATCAGCCGCTTCGGAGTGATGTTCTTCGCCGACCCCGTCGCCGCGTTCACCAACATCCGGCGCGCCTTGCGGCCCGGTGGCCGCGCGGCGTACATCTGCGCGGCCGGGGCCGAAGGCAACGACTGGCTCCAGGCCGTCGCCGCACTGCGCGGCATCCTGCCCGTCGGAGAGTTCGGCGCACCCGGAAGCCCGGGAATGTTCGCCCTGGCGGACCCGGACCGCACCGGCGCGATACTGTCCGCCGCCGGCTTCGAGCACATCGAGGCCGTGCGCGTGGACGCCTACGGGACGTGGGGGCGGGACGCAGCCGACGCGGCCGCCTTTCTGCTGGCCTCCGGCCCCGGGCGCCATCTGACCAGCCAGGTCGGACCGGAGAGCCGGGACCGCGCCCGCCAGGCACTCACCGACATTCTCCGCCCCTACGAGGAGGACCGCGCGGTGCGACTGCGCACCCCTGCCTGGCTGTTCACCGCCAACCGCCCGAAGTCGCCGGACCCGGTCAGGACAGCCACTGGTCGTAGCCCAGCTTGATCACCAGGGAGACCACGACCAGCACCAGGATTCCGCGGACGAAGCCGCTGCCCCGCTTCAGGGCCATGCGCGCGCCCACCATGCCGCCCGCCAGGTTGAAACAGGCCAGGAGCGCGGCCAGGCCCCACAGCACCGTGCCCTGGGAGCCGAAGGTGACCAGGGCGCCCACGTTCGTGCAGACGTTGACGACCTTCGCGGTGGCCGAGGACGTGACCAGGTCCGTCCCCAGCGTCGCGGCCAGGGCGATGACCAGGAAGGTGCCGGTGCCCGGGCCGATCAGGCCGTCGTAGAAGCCGATGCCGAGGCCCACGCCCAGCACCGCGGCGAGCACGCGGTGGCGGGACAGCGGGCCGGTGAGGGCGGGGGCGGTGCCGAAGGCGGGGCGGAGGAGGACGAACGCGAGGACCGCCAGCAGGACGACCATGATGAGCGGGCGCAGGACGGCGCCGTCGATGCCGGAGGCGAGGGAGGCACCGGCGAGGGAGCCGATGGCGGCCGCGACGCCGATGCGTACCGCGATCCGGACATCCACCGGGGCCTTGCGGGTGTACGTGACGGCGGCGCCCGCCGTACCGCAGATGGCGATCGCCTTGTTGGTGCCGAGGATGTACGTGGGCTGGAAGCCCGGCAGCCCGACCAGCAGGGCGGGGAGCAGCAGCAGTCCCCCGCCTCCCACCACGGCGTCGATCCAGCCGGCCGCCCCGGCGGCCAGACAGAGCAGGAGCAACGTCGTCAGCGGTATATCAGGCATGGTCAGGAGCCTATGGGCCGCGCCTGGCGGGTCCGGCGGGAGGGCTGGCCGGGGGCCCGAGGGGGCCCGATGGGGCCGCGTTTACCGCATGTTCGGGCCGCTGTGAAGGCGTGATCCGTCACGGGTGAGAGTTTGGCAACTACCAGACGCAACTGATCAGTTGATGAGTAGTATCTGCCCGGTTCATGGCCGTGTCCCGGATGGAGGTGTCCTAAGTGCTATCGGGGACGGTGGCCGTCATCGTGGCCTTGTCCGTCGTTGTGGTGCTGGTGTTGCTCCTGGGGCTGATGTGGGTCTCCAGACTGCGCAGAGCCCTCGCCCGGGCCCGGGCGGCGACGGAGCGGGAGCGGGCCGTCGCCGAGCAGGAACGCGCGACCGCCGAGCGGGAGCGGGCGCGCGCCGCCGAGCGCGCCGAGGAGATCGCCCGGCTGGCGGCCGTACGGACGGAACTGGACGAGGCGGCCCGCCGGGAGCGGATGCTGCGCGACTCCGTCCAGGCCTCGTTCGAGTCCGTGGCCCGGAACATGCACGCCATGTCGACCGTGCAGCAGCAGGTCCTCGACGGCCTGGAGCAGCATGTGGCCGACGCGCGGCTGATGGCCGAGGTGATGAAGGCCGACCACGCCGCCGCGCAGATGACCCGCAAGGCGCAGACCCTGCTGGTGATGTGCGGGATCTGGCCCGCCCGGCGGGAGACCCGGCCGGTGACGCTCTTCGACTGCGTGCGCGGCGCACAGTCGCGGATCGTGGAGTTCGGGCGGGTGGAGGTGCACGGCGGGCAGACGCTGTACGCGGTGGCACCGGCCGTCGAAGGGCTGATGCACGCGGTCGCCGAACTGCTGGAGAACGCGACGGTGTTCTCCCCGTCCCGCACCCAGGTGGCCGTCTCCGTCCGGGAGGTGGCGGCGGGCGCGGTCATCGAGATCGACGACGCGGGGCTCGGAATGCCGCCGGACGTCCTGGAACAGGCCACCGGACAGCTGCGCGAGGGTCTGGACCTGGCCCAGCTGGGAGCGGTCCCACGGCTGGGGCTCGCCTGTGTGGGGCGCTGGTCGCGGGAGCTGGGCTTCGGCGTCGAGCTGTCGACCGCCTCGGCGTACGGCGGGACCCGGGTCGTGGTCTTCGTACCGCACCGGCTGCTGACCGAGCCGGTGGACAGCGCCCCGGAGACGGACGCCGAGCCGGTGGTCATCGAGCCGGTGATGGCGGAGCCCGCCGACGCGGATCCGGCCACGGCGAGGGACGCCCCCGCGGCGGCGGGCGGCGGCGGCCTTCCGCAGCGCCGCAACCGGCGCCGTACGACCCCGCCTACGACCCCGCGTACGGCCGCCCCGGGCGCCGAGGACGTCCCACAAGCCGCCGCGGACACCGACCCGTGGACCCCCGAGGCCGCCCGGGCCTCCATCGCGAGCGTGGTGTCCGGCACCCGCCGCGGGCGGGCCGAGGCCGCGGACGCCGATCGGGTGCGCGTTCCTGATCACGACCGGGACCGGGACCGAGAAGATCACGAGGACCGAGAAGGAGGCCGGTAGTGGCCGGAACCATATCCAGGCTGCCCGACGTTGGATGGATGCTGCGTCCTTTGACCCAGATTCCGGGGGTGCGGCACGCCGTCGTCGTCTCGGAGGACGGTCTGCGCATGGGGCACGGCTCCGCCGAGGGACTGACGGGAGAGGTCTCCGAACTGGGCGTCGCCGAGGCCGAGTCGCTGGCCGCGGCCTGCGCGGCGCTGACGGTGACCAGCCAGTCCACGGTGTCGCTGCTCTTCGGCGAGGAGGCGGGGGTGAGACAGCTGATGATCGAGTCGGACGGCGGCTTCGTACTGTTCACCTCGGCCGGTCAGGGCGCCTCGCTGGGGGTGGCCACCGGCACGGAGGCGGATGTCGGCCTGGTGGCCCAGCAGATGCAAGTGCTGGTGGCGAGAATCGGCGCCCATCTGAGCAGCCGGCCACGGGAGCAGATCACCGCGCCATGACCGAGCCCGGGGAGGAACGAACCACGGCCGCGGTGCGCCCGTACGTGATCACACGCGGGCGTGCGGGTTCCTCACGGGATGCTCTGCCGCTGGAGACGCTGGTGCAGGCCTCCGGAAGCGCCCTGCCCCCGACCCTTCAGCCCGAGTACCGGCGGATCGTCCGCCGCTGTGAGGGGCTGCTGTCGGTGGCGGAGGTCGCCGCTCACCTCGGTCAGCCACCGGCCGTGGTGCAGGTGCTGCTCGCCGATCTCATCGACTGGGGGCACATCGTGGCGCGCCCGCCCATCCGGGTGGCCGAGCGCGCCGATATGGACTTGCTGAGGAAGGTGCTCGATGGGCTTGAAAGCAAGCTCTGAGATCTCGATGCCCGACACCGGCCGCACGGACGGCGCGAACGGTGTGGAGGGCGCGAACGGCGTGGACGACGACATGGATGACACCCACGGCATGAACGGCACGGACACCGCGGAGAGCGCGGACGACATGGACGACGCGACGGTCATGTACGTGCAGTCCAGCGTGTCCGGCGCGGCGAAGATCCTGGTCGTCGGGCCGATGGGGGTCGGCAAGACCACGCTGATCGGCACGGTCTCGGAGATCAAGCCGCTGTCCACCGAGGCGACCATGAGCCGGGCGGGCGCCCGGCTGGACACGCCGGTGCGGCCGACGAAGTCCACCACCACCGTCGCGCTGGACTTCGGGCGGATCACGCTGGGCGGCGAGTTGGTCCTGTACCTCTTCGGCACCCCCGGCCAGCAGCGTTTCCTGCCCGCGTGGAAGGACCTGGCGCGTGGCGCCCTGGGCGCGCTCGCGCTGGTCGACACCCGCGATCTGGAGGCGTCCTTCGACGCCATCGGCCATCTGGAGGACCTGGACGTTCCGTTCTCGGTGGCCGTCAACTCCTTCCCGGACAGCGTGCTGCACAGCGAGGACGATCTGCGCTCGGCGCTCGATCTGCTCCCCCACACCCCGCTGGTCATCTGTGACGCGCGCGAGCACAGGTCGTCGGTCAAGGCGCTGATCTCGCTGGTGAGCCATCTCATCGAGTCCGTCACGGAGGCGACATGACGGCGGCGGGCGCGGCCGGTACGGCGATGCAGCGGGTGCCGCTGCACGGGACGGCGCTGGACGGGCCGCTGACCGAGCTGTACGAGCGGATGCGCCGCGACCACGGCAATGTGGTGCCGGTCGAGATCGCGCCCGGGATCGAGGCGTGGCTCGTCATCGGCCACCGCGAGCTGCTCCATCTCACCCGTGACGAGCAGTACTTCTCGCACGATCCGCGCCGCTGGACCCCGCTGCGCGACGGCCGGGTGCCGGCCGATTCGCCGCTGATGCCGCTGGTGGGCTGGCGGCCCGCGCTGCTGTTCGCGGACGGTGTGCAGCACCGCCGGATGCGTTCGGCGGTGGCCGACGCGCTGGGCCGGGTGAACGGGCACGAGCTGATCCGTACGGTGCGGGCCACCGCGGAGCGGCTGGTCGCCGGGTTCGCCGATCAGCACCGGGCCGACCTGGTGGCGCAGTACGCGCGCGTCCTGCCGCTGCAGGTGGTCACCGAGCTGCTGGGGCTTGACGAGGAGAGCGGGCCGCGGCTGGTCGAGACGCTGACCACGATCGTCGCCCCGACCGTGGCCGCCACCGGCGCCAACAAGCGGATGGGCCGCATCCTGCTGGAGCTGATCGCCTGGAAGAAGCAGCGGCCGGGCGCGGATCTCACCTCCTGGCTGCTGGAGCACCCGGTCGGGCTGAGCGACGAGGAAGTGCTGCACAACCTGGTGGTGATCATCGTCGCGGGAAACAACACCACCGTGAACTGGATCGCCTCCACCACGCAGATCCTGCTCACCGATCCCGCGTTCCGCTCCTCGCTGACCCGCGGCCATCTCACCGTGGACGACGCGCTGGACCTGGTGCTGTGGCGCCAGCCGCCGACCCAGAACTTCCCCGGCCGCTACGCCACCCGCGATCTGCGCCTCGGCGGGCAGAACATCCGTGCCGGGGACATGCTGATCCTGGGGCTGGCCGGGGCGAACGCCGATCCGGAGGTGCTGCCGGAGGACGGCCGCCCGGTGGTCGGCAACCGCTCGCACCTCGCGTTCGGCGCGGGCCCGCACACCTGCCCGGCGCAGGATCCGGCCCGGCTGATCACCCGTACCGCCGTGGACACGCTCCGCCACCGGCTGCCCGATCTGGAGATCGCGGTGCCGGAGGAGCAGCTTCCGTGGATCACCTCGCCCTGGTCCAAGGGGCTGGCCAAGCTGCCCGTGCGGTTCTCCGCACCGCAGCTCGCCGCCGACGCCCCGGCCCCGCCATCGCCCCACCAGTGGCCCCCCGCGCCCGACTCGCCTCCAGGAGACCGCAGATGACCGACGGCCGCTGCCCCGTACCGCACGACACCCCCGTACCGCACGACGGCCCCGCGCCGCACCGGCTGGCCCCCGACGACCAGCACGCGGTCAACACCGGGTTACGCGCACGCGGGGCGGCGGTCCCGGTCCTGCTGCCCGGTGACGTACCGGCGTACGCCGTCACCCGGCACGAGGAGCTGAAGTCCTTCCTCACCCACCCCGACGTGGCCAAGAACGCCTGCCACTTCGCCGCCCTGCGGAGCGGTGAGATCCCGGCCGGCTGGCCGATGCTGACCTTCGCCACCGTGCGGGGCATGACCACCGCCGACGGCGACGACCACAAGCGGCTGCGGTCCCTGGTGACCCGGGCGTTCACGCCGCGCCGGATGGAGGCGCTGCGCCCGGTCGTCCACGAGCTGACCGGCACGCTGCTGGACCGGCTGGCCGAGGCCGCCGCCGCGGACCCGGACGGGGTGGCGGATCTGCGCCGCCACTTCGCGCTGCCGCTGCCGATGAGCGTGATCTCCCGGCTGCTGGGCGTCGACGAGGCGTACCAGGACCGGCTGCACGAGCTGTCCAACGAGATCGTCTCCACCGCCACCGCCCCCGAGCGGGTCCCGGAGGCCAACCGCGAGATGGTGGCCATCCTCGGCCAGGTGGCCGCGGCCCGGATAAAGGACCCGGGGGACGACCTGACCAGCGCGCTCATCGCGACACGGGCGGAGGACGGGGACCGGCTCAGCGAGGAGGAGCTGATCGGCACCCTGCTCCTGACGATCATCGCCGGGCACGAGACCACCCTCAATCTGATCACCAACGCCGTACGGGCGCTGTGCAACCACCGCGACCAGCTGGAGCTGGTCCGCTCCGGGGCCGCGACCTGGGACGATGTGGTCGAGGAGACCCTGCGGTACGACAGCCCGGTGAGCCACTTCCCGTTCCGCTACCCGACCCGGGACCTGCCCGTCGGCGACGCGGTGATCCCGAAGGGCACGCCCGTGCTCGCCTCGTACACCTCCGCCGGGCGCGACGAGCGGGAGTACGGGCCGGACGCGGACCGCTTCGTCGTGACCCGGGCGGCGCGGCATCTGTCCTTCGGCCACGGCGCCCACTTCTGCCTGGGCGCCCCGCTGGCCCGGATGGAGGCCGTGATCGCGCTCGAAGGGCTCTTCACCCGCTTCCCCGGCCTCGACCTGGCGGTCCCGGACGATCAGCTCGTGCCGCACCGGAGCTTCGTCGGCAACAGCCCGCAGAAGCTGCCGATCACGCTCGGGTAGGGCTCACAGCCACCGGGGCGGCGCGCTGAGGGCAGCGTTGCGTCCGGGAAACGATGATGATGCGGTCGGGAAACAGCGCTCCCGCACGCTTCCTGGCATGACGAAGAGCGCACCGAAGACCAAGACTGCCACCCCCACGATCGTGCTCGTCGGGCACGGCATGGTCGGCCAGCGCTTCCTGGAGGCCCTGGCCGACCGGGGTGTGACGAGCCGCGCCCGGGTCGTGGTGCTGTGCGAGGAGCCCCGGCCCGCGTACGACCGGGTGCAGCTGACCTCGTACTTCTCCGGCCGGACCGCGGACGATCTGTCCATGGTCGAGGACGGCTTCATGGAGCGGCACGGCATCGAGCTGCACCTCGGCGACCCGGCCGAGGCCATCGACCGGGCGGCGCGCACGGTCACCGCGCGCTCCGGGCTCACCGTCACGTACGACACGCTCGTGCTGGCCACCGGCTCGTACCCGTTCGTGCCGCCGGTGCCCGGCAAGGACAGCGCGGGCTGCTTCGTCTACCGCACGGTCGAGGATCTGCTCGCGATCGAGGAGTACGCCAAGGACCGGGCGACCGGCACCGTGGTCGGCGGCGGGCTGCTCGGCCTGGAGGCGGCGGGCGCGCTCAAGGGGCTCGGGCTGACCACGCACATCGTGGAGTTCAACGCGCGGCTGATGGCGCTCCAGGTGGACGAGGGCGGCGGCGCCGCGCTGCGCCGCACCGTCGAGGACATGGGGCTGATCGTGCACACCGGTGTCGGCGGCAAGGAGATCACCGCCGACTCCAACGGCGCGGTGACCGCCATGGCGCTCTCGGACGGCTCGTCCATCGACACCGACCTGGTGATCTTCTCGGCCGGGGTGCGCCCGCGCGACCAGCTCGCCCGCGACTGCGGGCTGGACGTCGGCGAGCGCGGCGGCATCACGGTCGACGAGCGGTGCCGCACCAGCGATCCGGCGGTGTACGCGATCGGCGAATGCGCGCTGGCCGCCGACGGGCGGGTGTACGGGCTGGTCGCACCCGGGTACGAGATGGCGCAGACCGTCGCCGACGACCTGGCCGCGGTGAGCTGCGAGGGCTTCACCGGCGCCGACACCTCCACCAAGCTCAAGCTGCTCGGCGTGGACGTGGCGTCCTTCGGCGACGCCCACGGCAGCGCCGACGGCTGTCTCGACGTCGTCTACTCCGACGCCCGCGCGGGCGTCTACAAGAAGCTGGTGATCGGCGCGGGCGGCGAACTGCTCGGCGGGGTGCTGGTCGGCGACGCCGAGTCGTACGGGATGCTGCGGCCGCTGACCGGTTCCGTGCCGCCCGTCGCCCCCGAGCAGCTGGTGCTGCCCGCGGGGCTGGGCGCGCCCGCCGCGCTCGGCCCGTCCGCGCTCCCGGACGACGCGGTCATCTGCAGCTGCCACAACGTCACCAAGGGCTCGATCCGTTCGGCGGTCACCGATCACGAGTGCGCCACCGTGCCCGAGGTGAAGAAGTGCACCAAGGCGGGCACCGGCTGCGGAAGCTGCGTCAAGACGCTCACCACGCTCGTCAACGACGAGCTGGAGGCGAGCGGGATCAGCGTCGACAAGGGGCTGTGCGGCTGCTTCGGGTACACCCGCGCCGAGCTGTACGAGATCGTCCGCACCCTGCGCATCACCACCTACGCGCAGCTGCTGGAGGGCCACGGCCGCGAGGAGGCGCGCAGCGGCGACGGCTGCGAGGTGTGCAAGCCGGCCGTCGGCTCGATCATCGCCTCGCTCGCCCCGACGCTGGGCGCCAGCGGCTACGTCCTGGACGGTGAACAGGCCGCCCTCCAGGACACCAACGACCACTTCCTGGCCAACCTCCAGCGCAACGGGTCGTATTCGATCGTGCCCCGCATCCCCGGCGGTGAGATCACCCCCGAAAAGCTGATCGTGATCGGCGAGATCGCCCGGGACTTCGGCCTCTACACGAAGATCACCGGCGGTCAGCGGATCGACCTGTTCGGCGCCCGGGTCGACCAGCTCCCGGTGATCTGGGCCAAGCTGGTGGACGCCGGGTTCGAGTCCGGGCACGCGTACGGCAAGGCGCTGCGCACCGTGAAGTCCTGCGTGGGCCAGACCTGGTGCCGCTACGGCGTCCAGGACTCGGTGCGCATGGCCATCGACCTGGAGTTGCGCTACCGGGGCCTGCGCTCCCCGCACAAGCTGAAGTCGGCCGTCTCCGGCTGCGCCCGCGAATGCGCCGAGGCGCGCGGCAAGGACTTCGGCGTCATCGCCACCGCGGCCGGCTGGAACCTGTACGTCGGCGGCAACGGCGGCGCCGAGCCGCGCCACGCCGATCTGCTCGCCCAGGACCTGAACGACGAGGAGCTGATCCGGCTCATCGACCGCTTCCTGATGTTCTACATCCGCACCGCCGACCGGCTGGAGCGCACCTCGGCCTGGCTGGAGCGCATCGAGGGCGGCCTGGACCACGTACGGGACGTGGTGGTCCACGACTCGCTGGGGCTGTGCGCCGAACTGGAGGCGCTGATGGCCGACCATGTGGCGGGCTACCGCGACGAATGGGCCGAGACCATCAACGACCCGGAGCGGCTGCGGCGGTTCGTCTCCTTCGTCAACGCGCCCGAATCACCCGACCCGACGGTCGCCTTCGTCCCCGAGCGCGACCAGGTCAAGCCGGACCTGACGCTGCTGTCCGGCCCCAACATCCCCGTCCGTACCGCACGCACTCTCGAAGGGACCTCGAGCCGATGACCATGGCGCCCGAGCGGATCGACCTCCGCGTGGAACTCCTCATCGACCAGCGGTGGTTCGCGGTCTGCGACCTCACCGACCTCATCCCGGGCCGCGGCGTGGCCGCCCTGCTGCCGGACGGCAGCCAGGTGGCGGTCTTCCTGGACCGGGCGGGCCGCCCGTACGCGATCGACAACCGCGATCCGTTCACCGGCGCGTACGTCCTCTCCCGGGGGCTGCTGGGCTCGGCGGACGGGCGGCCGTTCGTGGCCTCGCCGCTGCTCAAGCAGCGCTTCGACCTGGAGACGGGGCGGTGCCTGGACGATGAGACGGTCACCGTCCAGGCCTACGCCACACGGACCAGTGACGTGGTGTCAGCGCAGGTCGCGTGAGACCAGCATCCCGCACTGGACGGGATCGCTCGCGCAACCGGCCGTCCCCGCGGCGAACACGCCCTTCGTCCCGGGGACGCCCGCGATACCGAGCACCGAGGACATCTCGCTCTTCCCGGTGACGTCGGCCGGCAGCTTCTCGGTCGCCCATGCGGTACCGGTCCAGCGGGACAGCACGGAGTGGGGGTCGCCCGGGGTCCAGCCGGCGATCCACAGCCGCCCGGCACCGTCCGCGCCCAGGGCGTTCGCCTCCTCGACGGGGAGCGCGGGCAGCGACTGCCAGCCGCTGCCCGTCCAGCGGGTGGCCATGGTGGCCGCGGGCCTGTCCTCGTTGGTCTTGCCGACCAGGTAGACCGAGTTACGGCCGGTGGCCACGGCGTGGCCGGACGTCCAGCCGGTCGGCGACCCGGTGGGGGTGGGCACCTCGCGGACCGTCCAGCCGCTGCCGTTCCAGTGGTACAGCAGCGGTGCGGACACCGTGCCGGTGACGGCGTCGGCGGTGACCCAGACGTCGTCCGGGCCGGTGCCGGTGATCTCCGAGGGGCGCACGTCCCCGCCGCCGGGTGCGGCGGGGAGCGACACCTTCTGCCATGCGGAGCCGGTCCAGCGCTCCAGGTAGCCGGTGTCGGCGCCGCTGTCCGGATCCCAGGTGAAGCCGGTCAGCCAGGCGGCCTTCTTGCCGAAAGTGGCGATGTCGGCGACGAAGCCGAGCGACCCCTCGGGCGCGGCGGGGTGGTCGGTCTTGTTCCACCGCTTCCCGTCCCAGTGCTGGAGCACGAGGGAGGTGTTGTCGTCCAGCGTGCCGGCCGCCCAGGCGTCGTCGGGCGCGGAGGCGGCGACCTCCTCCAGCCGCGCGGCCCTGCCACCGGTGGAGGCGGCGGGCACGTCCGTCCACGCGGTGCCGTTCCAGTGCCTGATCAGCGGGGTGGACCCGGCGGGGCCGTCCGTCGTCCGGCCCACGGTCCAGGCGTCCCCGGCGCCGGTCGAGGCGACGTCCCAGAACTCCCGCGAGGCGGTCTCGCTCAGCGGCGTCCGCAGCTTCCACGGGGTGGCGGCGCCCGGCGCGGCGTTCGCCGGGGTGCCGAGGGCGCCGAGGGTGCCGAGCGCGACCGCGCACACCGCGACCGCCGTGCGCAGCCATCTGCTGCGCGTGCCGGTCCGGCCGGTCACCGGGCAGCCTTCAGCTGCCGGTCCGTCCACTCCGCCTTCACCGTCGCGGTGTAGTTGACCACCGTGCCCGCCGTGAGCCCCGCCTCGGCGGCCTTCGCGTTCGGCTTGGTCAGCGTCTGCCGGTCGGCCAGCAGGGCGCCGGTCGCCGGGTCCACGATCAGCTCCGACCGCACGGCCCCGTACATGGGCCCCTCGATCGCGGGCAGGGCGAAGCCGACCCCCTTGCGGCCCAGCGGGTCGGTCACCTCGCCGAGCGACCGGATGCCCGGCAGACCCGCGATGACGCGGTACGCGGCGGCCCGGACCCCGGGCTTCACCGGCAGGGTGATCAGCCCGGCCGCCTGCTGCCACATCCACTCGGTGCGGTCCTCGATCTCGCTCCCGCCGTCCTCCGTGTACAGATCCGCCAGCGACTCCTTCAGCTTCGCGGCGTCGCCGGGGAGTTTCCGCAGGTCCGCGTAGGTCACATTGCGCGCTCCGAGAGCGGCGATCTCGTCACCGAGGTTGGTCCGGTCCACCGTCGGCCGCTTCCTGCCCCGGTTCTCCATCCGCAGCGCCAGCTTGCCGCCGCCCTCCTCGGCGGCGAGCGTCACCTCCTTCGGCAGCCCGGCGGCCCGCCAGCGCTCCCGGTCCCGGGCGGTGCGGGGTTCGACGGCGGCGTCGAGCCCCCTGATCTCCAGGCTCTCCGTGCCGGTCCGTACCCCGACGGACCGCTGCCCCCGCTCGGAGTCGACGACCGCGAAGGTCTGCCCGGAGTGCTCGACGACGCCGGTCCAGGCCGATCGTGTGGTGGTCTGCCAGTACGTGCCTTCCTCGGCGGGACGATCCGCCCGGGCGGCCACGTTCAGCAACGCGAGACGGCCGTTCTCGGGGGTGTGCCGGGGGCCGTCGGTCCCGGGCCCGGCGGTGGCCCGGGGGCCGTCCACGCCCTGGGTGCCCTGGGGCAGGGCCGCCACGACCACCCCGGCCGCCACCGCCGCCGCCACCGCGACGGGCAGCGCCCAGCGCCAGGTGAACGGCCGTGCGGAGCGGCGGGTTTCCGGCACCTCGGGCGCACTGGCCAGGATGGTGATCAGGTCGTGCCGGGCGCGTGCGGAACCGGCCAGCTGGTCCGGGTCCAGCTCCGGGGGCCGCGCGTCCGCCAGCGTCTTCATGACATCGGGCCGCATGCGTGCCATGTCAGTGCTCCTTCACTGTTGCTTTCGGGTGGGCGTCGCGAGAGAACCCGACCGCGTCCACGGCCCGCTCCAGCCGCCGCCGGGCCCGGTGCAGCCGGACCGAGAAGGTGGCGGTGGTACAGCCGAGGACGCGAGCGGCCTGTTTCGGGCCCAGCCCGTGCCAGGCGACCAGCGTCAGCAGCTCACGGTCGGCGGCGGACAGCCCCGCCAGAGCCTGCAGCGCCGCCGCGCGTTCGGTCACATCGGCGGCCACGTCGCCGACCCGGGCGCCCGAGGTGATCAGGCGCTGCGCCTCCTCGGCGGCCAGCGCGTACTGCCTGCCGTCGCGGCGCCGCAGCTCACGGGTCAGATTGCGGGCCACGCCGAGCAGCCATGGCAGCGGCGGCGTGGGAATGTCCCGCATCCGGCGCCAGGCGACGGTGAAGGTCTCGCTGGTGATGTCCTCACCGACCTGCCGTCCCACCAGGCCGGCGGCGTAGGCCAGCACACGGGGGTGGCACTCCTCGTACAGGTCCCGGAAGCGTTGGGCGTCGGTCACGCGCCGTCTCCTCATCTTGGCTCTCTCACCTGGGAATGGCGGGGAGCCGCGATTTCTTACAGGCACGTTTTTTCAGGCGCATCTTTCAGGCGCATCTTTCAGGCGCGTTTTTCAGGCGCGATCGCCTGGACGGCGGGACGGCGTCCCGTCCGGGCCGCCCAGGCGGACAGCGGGGCCCTCAGCCCGTGGTGCAGGCCGCGCCGTTGAGGGTGAACGCGGCGGGCGCGGCGTTGGCGCCGGACCAGGTGCCGTTGAAGCCGAACGACACCGAGCCACCGGCCCCGATCGTGGCGTTGTACGGGGCGTTCGCGGCCGTCACCTGGGCGCCGGACTGGGTGACGGTGGCGTTCCACGCGGACGTCACCCGCTGGCCCGAGGGGTAGGCCCAGGCCACCTGCCAGCCGTTGACCGGGCTCGATCCGGTGTTCTTGACGGTGACGTTCGCGGTGAAGCCGGTGTTCCACTGGCTGGTGACGGTGTAGCCGACCGTGCAGCCGGTCGTGGGGTCGGGACCGGGGTCGCCGGGGTCGCCGCCGTCGCCGGTCCAGCCGAGGGATTCGGCGATGCCGTAGTAGGCGGGTTTGGGCCGGTAGCCCTCGTCGTACGGGGTAGCGGCGCCCTGGCCGTCGAAGACGTCCGGGATCCAGGAGTCGGAGTCGGTGAAGCCCCAGACGGTGACGCCCTGGCAGCGGGAGACGGCCAGGCAGGCGTCGGTGACCGTCCGGTAGTCGGCCTTCTGCTGGGCCAGCTTGGCTTCGGTGGCCGGGAGCGTCATCCGGATGTCGAGTTCGGTGACGGCCACGTCGACGCCGAGGTCGGCGAAGCGCTGCAGATTGGCCTTCATCGTCGACGGCACCTGGCCGAGGATCAGATGGCCCTGGAAGCCGACGCCGGTGTTGTAGTCGTTGTTGACTTCTCCCCCCTTGAACGAGGGGGATCCTCACAGCTTGCGCCGTGAGGTTTTCTGCTTCGTCGCCGACTGCCCGCCCGGAGTGCTCCGTTGAGGTCTTACACCGGCTCCACAGACAGACACGGCCAGCCCGGCCGACTTAAGGTTGCGTGCCGCGTTCACGTCGCGGTCGTGCGTGGCGCCGCAGACGCACGTCCAGATCCGGACGTTCAGCGGCATCCTGTCCCGCAAGGCGCCGCAGACGGAGCACAGCTTCGAGCTGGGGAACCAGCGGTCGACGGCGATCACCTCACGTCCGTACCACTGGGCCTTGTACTCAAGCATCATGCGGAACTGCGTCCACGCCGCATCCGAGATGGCGCGGGCCAGCGTGGGATTCTTCAACAGACTCCGCACGGTCAGATCCTCGATCACGATCGTTTGGTTCTCACGAACGAGCCGAGTAGTGACCTTGTGCAGGTGGTCACGCCTGCGATCGGCGATGCGGGCGTGGATCCTGGCGACCTTCCGTCGCGCCTTGGCCCGGTTCGCTCCCTCGCCCTTGTCCTTGCGGGAAAGCTCCCGTTGAGCCCTGGCCAGCCGGGCACGGTCACGGCGCTCATGCCTCGGGTTGGCGATCTTCTCTCCGGTCGACAGGGTCAGCAGGTGGCCAAGACCCGCGTCCACACCAACCGCCGTACCGGTGACCGAAAGCGGCTTCACGGACGAGTCCTCGACCAGCACCGACACAAACCAGCGGCCCGCACTGTCCTGCGAGACGGTCACCGTGGACGGCTCCGCGCCCTCCGGAAGCGGGCGGGACCACACGATGTCCAGCGGGTCCTTCATCTTCGCCAGGGTCAGCTTCCCGGCACGGAAACGGAACGCGGAAGAGGTGTACTCGGCCGAGCGGCGGGACTTCTTCTTCGTTTTGAAGCGCGGATACCTGCCCCGCTTCTCCCAGAAGCTGACGAACGCGCCCTGCAAATGCCGAAGGCACTGCTGGAGCGGCACGGAAGAAACCCCGTTGAGGAACGCCAGCTCCTCGGACTTCTTCACGCCGTCAGCATGGCCGAGGTGGCGTTGTAGTTGACCCGCTCCTGGCGCAAGGTCCACCCCTCGGTCCGCGCCGCAAGAGCGAGGTTGTAGACCTTGCGCACGCAGCCGAAGGTGCGCGACAGCTCCCCTGCCTGCGCATCCGTCGGATAGAAGCGGTACTTGTACGCTCGCTTCACGTAACCGGCCATAGCTCACAAACTAGCACAACAACTTGTGACATTCTGTGGCCAGTCGGGCTGGAAGACGAATCGCCGTGGCGGCGATTCGTTTTCCCTGCTAGCGGGCGACCTGGGTGGTGACGTGGTTGGTCATGATGGTGCGCAGCTCGGTGTTGGAGAACGAGCCGTTGGCCAGCCAGTTCGGCATCTGGCTGTGCCAGACCAAGGTGTGGTGGCCGTACACCTTCTGGCTGTTGGCCTGGGCGAACGAGACGAGGCGGTCGGCGGCGGCCCAGTTGAACTGGCCGCGGTTCGGCTCGACCGAGCCCCACTTCATGGCGTTCTCGGCGGTCACACTGGAGAACTCGCTCTTGGCGATGTTCGCGTAGGTGCCGTCGCCGAGCCGTCCGTCGTTGACGGCCGTGCCGACGAAACGGCCGGTGCGGGCGGCGACTTCGCGCAGCGTGGGGTTGGCGGCGTGGGCGTCGGCCGGGGCGGCGAGGCCGAAGGCGAGCGCCGCGGAAACCGCCGCCAGTGCGGTGGCGTGGGCTCTGCGTAAGCTCAGGAGCTGGAGCTTCATGGGAGGGTCCCTCTCTTCTCTTCACGTCTGATCCGGTTTTCCGGAAGACTTCTGCAAGGTTCCGAGGGTGCGACCGGAAAGTTAGAGGCGGGCGTGATGCCCGTCAACGGAGGAGGCGGAAATGGCTACGGAGAGCGCGGGCCCCGACGGCGGCACCAAGCCGAAGGTGACGATCACCGCCATCGCCCAGGAGGCCGGGGTGTCCGTCCCCACGGTCTCGCGGGTCGTCAACGGACGGTCGGACGTCTCCCCCGAGACCCGGGCCCGGGTCGAGGACCTGCTACGCCTCCACGGCTACCGCCGCCGCCACACCGCCCCCGGCGACCGCGCCGCCCTCGTCGACCTGGTCTTCAACGACCTCGACAGCCCCTGGGCCGTGGAGATCATCCGCGGAGTGGAGGAGATCGCGCACCAGGACGGGGTCGGTACGGTCGTCTCCGCCATCCACGGGCGGGCGGGCTCGGCCCGGCAGTGGCTGAAGAACCTGCGGGCCCGCGCCTCGGACGGGGTGATCCTGGTGACGTCCGTCCTGGAGCCGGTGGTCCACGCCGAGCTGCGGCGCCTGAACGTCCCCATCGTGGTCGTCGACCCGGCGGGCTCCCCCGCCCTCGACGCCCCGACCATCGGCGCGACCAACTGGGCGGGCGGCATGGCCGCCACCGAACACCTGCTGGGCCTCGGACACCGCAGGATCGGCCTCATCGCGGGCCCGCCCCGGCTGCTGTGCAGCCGGGCGCGGCTGGACGGGCACCGGGCGGCCCTGGAGGCGGCGGGTGTTCCGTTCGATCAGGCTCTTGTCGCACAGGGGGACTTCTACCACGAATCCGGTTTCCACGGCTGCGACCAGCTCATGGCCTCCCCCACCCCGCCCACCGCCGTCTTCGCCTCCAGCGACCAGATGGCCCTGGGCGCCATCGAGGCCCTGCGGAGGCGGGGACTGCGGGTGCCGGAGGATGTGAGCGTGGTCGGCTTCGACGACCTCCCCGAGGTCCGCTGGTCCGCCCCACCCCTGACGACGGTGCGCCAGCCCCTGGCTGACATGGGCAAGCTGGCGGCCCGCACGGTGCTGCGGCAGGCCCGGGGCGAGGAGATCGACTCGCCCCGCGTGGAGCTGGCGACCCAGCTGATGGTCCGCGCCAGCACCGCCCCACCGACCGCCGGTTGATTCCCCACCCCGCCCCTCCCCGAACCCGGGGCTCCGCCCCGGACCCTGGCCCCGGGCGGACGGCTCCGCCGGCCTCGCTCGCGGCGGGCCGGACACCCGGCGGGGCGGCGGGCCCTCCGCCCGGATCCGGCCCCGAGCCCGGCGGGCGCCGGCAGTTCAGGGCCTGAGGCAGAGCCCACGCAGGGGCCCCGGCAGAGCCCTGGCCGGGGTTCGTGTCGCAACCCCGGCCCGGGAGCCCGACAAGGCTCGAGGACGGACCCCGCAGCGAGGCCTGAGACGCACCCCCTGCAGAGACCCGGGAGGCAGGGGCCCGGGCGGGGGCCGGACAGGAGGCTGCACCCCAGGACCCCCGCGGCAGGGCCCGGGCAGGGCTGCAGCGCGCCCATCCCGGTAGGCAGCCCGGCTCCCCCGTAGCGGGGGCCGCACAGACCCGGGCCGGGGGCAGGACAGGGGGCTGCGCGCCAGGGTCCCCCGCGGCAGGGCCCGGGCAGGGCTGCAGCGCGCCCATCCCGGTGGACAGCCCGGCTCCCCCGTAGCGGGGGCCGCACAGACCCGGGCCGGGCGCAGGACAGGGGGCTGCGCGCCAGGGTCCCCCGCGGCAGGGCCCGGGCAGGGCTGCAGCGCGCCCATCCCGGTGGACAGCCCGGCTCCCCCGTAG